>NZ_CP096019.1:631796-1263592 GCF_023115355.1 Halocatena salina | reverse complement strand
CTGCCACGATCTTCTGACCCCTATCAGTGAACTGCCAGTCTCGAAGTTCCTGTCCGGCATCGAGTCCTCGATCGAGGTCAGACCGAACGCCCTCGGGATCGGTACCGCTGGTTTCATAGAAGATTCCGCGACCCGACAGTTCAGTCGCCCATCCAAGTCCCGCAACGGCCCGTCCGTCTACGACGGTTTTTCGTGCCTCTACCACGGTCAGTTGCTCGCCCGCAGGTCCGAGATCCGGCGCGGCCCCTACCGCTTCAACCGATGTGTCTTGCGGTATTACTGAGGACACCTGAACTAGGTTGTAGTTGTGAACGTTTGCCTCCGCGAGCGCCGCGTCGTACGATGCCATCGCTGTCGGTGCGCGTGCGCTCCCCCACACGACACGGATGAGTCCCATTATGTGAAAAAACTGGTCGATACGTTAAGAGATTTGGATCTGCTGGCGACATGGATTCACCACTCGTCGATCTCCTACATAAAGAAATTCAATATTTTAACAAACAGTCTTTTAATAACCTGCGTTGTAGTGAGAATCGATGGATAAAATCCAGAAAATAGTGGCGGTGTCGAATATTACTGCTCGGATGTTTGGAAATGTAACAAAGCAACAGCAGCCAGATATACCATCAAACGGATGAGTACGTCGATCGAAATCACGTCTGTCCGGGGTACAGAGGGTCGTAGTTACTGTCTGTCGGAGTGTATCATCCGTGATCGACCGGCTCGCGCTGCCGAACGGAGGGAGATTGACGAATGAGCCTGGTGTCGATGACGAAATGGCGGACGCTGGTGCTTGCGACCGCCGCGTTCAATCTCGCGTTTCTCGTGTGGTTTTCGTTTTCTCCCTTCACAGGACCGATCGCCGAGGCGTTCGGGTTGTCGTTGGGTGAGATCGGACTGCTTGCCAGTGCAGCTATCTGGCTCGCGCCGCCGGGTCGCATCGTCACGGGATGGCTCACCGACCGCTTTGGCGCGTCGACGGTGTTCACCACGGTCCTCGGTTACGTGGGTGTAGCCTCGATCGTGAGTGCGTTTGCTCAAACGTACGAGCTGTTTTTCGTCGCTCGGCTCGTCGTCGGATCCGCAGGGATCGCGTTCGTCATCGGAATCCAACACGTCTCACAGTGGTTTCCCGAAGAGCAACTTGGCACTGCTGAAGGCATCTACGCCGGGGTGGGCAGCGCAGGGGCTGGTGCTGGAGCGCTCGTACTGCCGCGATTCTTCAGCGACTGGTCCGGACCGCTGTTCGGGGCCGGCTGGCGCGCAGCCTTCTTTTACACCGGCTGTCTGACTTTCTTGATGGCTATCACCTACGCCCTATTAGGTGAAGACGCCGCAACGCAGGCACGCGCCGCTCAGGCACGAGAGAGTGCAACTCTCAAATCCTGGCTCCACACCGCTACTCGATACGGTATCATCGCGCTCGCGCTCGGATACGTGGCGAGCTTCGGTATCGAACTTTCGCTCAACGGCTGGCTGCCGACCTACTTCCGGGAAGGATTCGGATCGGATCTCGTTCGGGCGAGCACGTTCGCAGCGATGTTTTCGCTGGGTGCTGGCACGCTGCGGCCGTTGGGTGGCTGGATCAGCGACATCCTCGTTCGTCGTGAGCGAAACATCCTCCCGATTTTTCAGGACCGATACCGCGAGCAGTGGACGATCGTCTGCTTAGGTACACTGGTCGTGATGATGTGTGCGTTCACCGTCGCCGGTCGTACCGGAGTACTTCCGGTTACCGTCGGTATCGTGTTCTGCATGGGGATGTGCTGTGGAATTACCAGTGGAGCGATCTTCGCACAGGTGCCTGCCATGTTCCCTCACCGATCTGGTGCGGCGGCGGGGATCGTCGGCGGCGTCGGTACGCTCGGCGGCATCAGCTTCCCGCTCGTTTACTCGACTGCCGCCACAGCCGGTTACATCCACTCGGGTTATCTGATCATCGCGGTCTGTCTGCTTCCGATCATCCTCGTGAACGCGTGGGTGGCCCAGCCAGCCCGTGCCGTACGCGCACACATCGACGGCGTGGTCTCGGTCACCCCGGCGAACACATCCGATCACCACCTCGAAGACGAGACTGCTCACAACCCGGACTGAACCCGGACGATCACCTCCGCAACCACGGATTACTATTTTTATTATTACTCTGGTTAATGGGTGTGCTCAGATGAACAGCTACAGCATTCTGCTATACAATCCTATACGGTAGTAGCATCTACTAGAGGGAACGAATGTCCACTTTCCCTCCTTCTATTCACCAACTGTGGTGGCGTTCTCGAACCGGCGTGGAAGCTACGGTATGGAACTGAAATCAAGGGATTCAACGTCCGAGTCGGTGGCGGGCTAGGCGGTCGTGAGCCTCGGCGCGATAGATCACTCGACGTCTTTGTCGAACCCGAGAACGCCTACGATATCGTCCGTGCGTTCGTCGAACTGTATCACGAGAAGGGCAACAGGCAGAATCGAAACAAAAACCGAGCGCGATTTTTCGTCGACGAGTGGGGTACCGAGGCGATCCTGTCGGCGCTTGAGGAACGCGTCGCGTTCGAACTGTAACCGCTGGGGGCGAATCTACGGACGGAGTACACCTACAACGCGGGTAAACCGCGGCTGCGGGTTCTGAAAACACGATCACACTCGCGGAGTTGGTAGACACGCACGGATCCGGAGAAATCAGACTCCCTCGTCTCCAGAATCCCATCATCATGGATGTACCCGAAAATCGGATCGAGGCGGTGTGTGCGGAGGATCTCCTCGAAATCCACAAACCGGAATCGAATTCTTTCGTTCGGATAGGAGTTGCCTGTACTAAAATGGAGCTCTGCCCGCTTGCACTCACCGAAACTAAAGCCCGGATGGCCAGACTGTTGCGATGGTTACGAGGGAACGCCGAGTTACCGATGACGGCCGACATCGGTCTCCACGGAGTGCGGGCACGGAAAGACGGCGAAATGGCTGAAGCGATGGATGCCGGGATCGGTGCCGATACCGCCACCGATCCATCGTTCATCGAGTGGCTCCATCAGCGCGTGCCTGCCGACGAGGTTCCGGAACTGATCCCGAACCTCATAACAGCGTTTGTAGCCCTCTGGATGGGGGAACAGACGTTCCGTCAGTGGGTCGATGCTACCGGCCACGAGACGTTCATCGATCTCGCACAACCCGAGGAGACTCGTACACTGGCCCGTATCTCCACGACGCCAAACGGTCGTGATATCCGTTTACAGAGCGCGATCAAGGCGAGTAACCGACGACCGTCGACGATTAATCGCTTCCTCGGGTCGTGTCTGCTTTTTGGAGTTCGATCGGTTCGTTTTCGAGAACGGTGTTGGAGACGATGTTGGTTCGTCCAGCACGGATCTCAGGGCTGCTCAAGATCGACCGTACTCGTTCGTTCATCGTCGCTGTATCGGGGAACGTCCCGATCGCGAGCACGTCGAACTCGCCAGTGACCTCATAGAGGCTGATGATGTACGAATCGTTTCTGAGATCGTGTATGATCCCACCAGTCGGATCGTTCATGTCGAGCTTGAAGACCACGGTCAGTTCGTAGCCGAGCCGATCGTAATCGATTCGAGGCTCATATCCCGTGATGATCTCGCTTTCAGTGAGCCGTTTGAGCCGTTTTTGAACGGTGGTTGCTGGAATGTTTGTTCGCTTTGCGATGTCCAGCACGTCTGCGCGGCCATCGCGCTGGAGCGCGTTTATGATGCGTTTGTTCTGTGTATCGGCGTCGTTCGTCATACAATCGGGTTGGATGTGGCGTCTCGAGCTGTTTTGAGCGGATCAGACTGCGTCGTGCCCTGTGTTTCCGGTCCGTACTTGGATAGCCGATTCGACGGGGACGACGAACACCTTCCCATCGCCAGGCTCACCTGTTCTTGCGGCGTCACGGATCGCGTCTGCGACAGCGTCGGCTGGGATATCGGCAACGACACACTCGATTTTCACCTTCTGGTGAAGATCCACTGTGTACTCTTCACCGCGCCACTGCCCCTTCCTCGCAGGCTGTGAGCCACGGCCCGAGACGTTCGTCACGGTGAGCGACGGTGCACCGACGTCTGCGAGCGCCCGTTTGATCGCGGCGAGTTTGTCCGGACGGACGTACGCCATGACCAATTTGATACCACTTTCGTCTGACCGTCCGCCGTCCGCTCGGAGCGTGCCACTACCCGAGACGCCAGCCCCGTCAGTTGCTGGCGTTTCCTCCGGTCCGAACTCCGGATACGTTTCTACACCGTGTTCGCTGATGTCGAGTCCGTCGTGTTCGTGAGCTTGGGAGACTCGGATCTGTCCGATGGCTTTCAGCGCACCGAAGATCAGCGACGTGGTGAGCACGGTCCATCCGGTGATGAGAGCCACCCCGATCAGCTGGCTCGCAAAGCTCACGCCAGCGTCCGGAACGGTCAGTACCGGCACTCCGACAAGGAGTGTGCCGATGATGCCCGCGCTGCCATGGACCGAAAAAACCGCACACACGTCGTCGACGGTTAGCCGTTTTTCGATCGCCTCGAACGTGATCGGCAGTTGTGCCCCTGCGATAGCGCCGACGAACAGTGCTCCGTACCACGTAAGCAGGTGTGTATTGCTCGTGACGCCGACCAATCCGGCCAACATACCGTTTGCAACGTACAACGTGTCGACCTTCTCCGTTTTTAGGAGCGAGACGGCACTTGCGCCGATAGCTCCTGTGGCCATTCCGAGCGTCGTCGTGAGCGCCACCCGACCGACGTACGCGAAGTCAGCGAGGCTGGCAGCCCCTTCGGTCAACGGAGCCGCCGCCGTACCGACGTTGAATCCGTACCAACCAAAACAGAGGATCAACGTTCCTAACACCGCAAACGTGATCGAGTGACCGGGAATGACGGTTGCAGTGCCGTCCTCGTTGAACCGATCGATCCGAGGACCAACGATCCACGCAGCGGTGAGTCCCGCGATACCGCCCATTCCGTGGACGATCATGCCACCCGCGAAGTCAATGAAGCCGATGGTGTCGAGCCAACCGCCAGCCCACGTGAGTCCCGTCACGACCGGATAGATCACCGCCGCCAACAACACCGTGTACGTGACGTATGCCCGCAGCTTCATACGGCCCGCGACCGCACCGCTGACGATCGTCGCGGCGGTCATCGCAAACACCGCACCGAACAGCCAATCAGCCCACTCCATCGTGCTTTCGGGCGAGAGCACGGCGAAGAAACCACCGAACGTCTCACCACCAGTCAGTGCTGCGGTGAACGCCTTGATGCCCGCTCCCACCAGAAAGAACACTATGACGCCGATGCTCCACGTGAGCATGTTCTTCGTCAACTGATTGGCGACGTTTTTCGAACGCACCTGCCCGGCCTCCAACATCGCAAAGCCAGCGTGCATGAAGAAAATGAGAAACGTCACCACCAGAACCCACGTGTAGTTGACCGCCTCGGTCACTGCCGTCGGATCGATCTGCAACAACAGCTCGTTCATCGACTCACCCTCGTGTGATCGAGCGTGTTTTGTTGATATTTGTCCATCCATTCTCCAATTCTCTTCTCACTCGTATCGTGTTTCACGTCAAAACAGCATGGAACGACAATACATAAGCTTTGAGTTGACAATATCAATTTTTACTCTTAGTAATCGACTGAATGTCTTATTTATTGCATAATAAATAGAGTATAAGGTTGTATTTTGACCAAAAATAAGATGTTCGGTCGGGTAGTATTGGGCGTTCGTTAAGCGTCGTTCTCGGAAAATTTCCCGTGTGGCTCGCGCGCGCTGATTCAGATCAGTGTTCGGCGTGAACGTGAAGCCCCCGGCGGATTCGGGTGCTCCCTGAATGATAGTTCCACAACTGCTTTGTGGTTGATGACCTTTTAGAAGTAGCAGGATCATTATTACTGGCCACGAAGCTTATGCCGGCGGTTCTGAAATTCATGATTGTCGTATATGACATCGGATCACGTCGATGACGTCGAGCGAAGCACCACACGGCGCAGTATTCTCAAAGCCAGTCTTGTCGTTTCTACAATAGGAATTGGGGGGACAGCAACAGGGCTGGCCCAAACGGATGATGCATCCGACGGGGACCCTGAGACGCACACTCTGACCGTCGGGTTGGTTGACTCCGACGATGCGGACATCGTCAGCGGTGACGTTACGGTGAACGGTGAGACGAAGACGACGGCTCCTGTGGATGGTGATCCTGCCACCATCCAGACGACGTTCGAATTGGAGGACGGCACGTACACCGTTTCGGCGAGCAGCGAACTCCGAGATGAGATGTGGTACGCTCCGGATCAGGAGGTCACGATCGACGGGGAAGACGAAGCGCTCTCGCTGGTCTTGTACCCGCCGGGCTCGGACGAACTCGAAGACGATCCCGACACTGAAACCCATACCTTGACTGCTGCGTTGATCGCCTCCAACGATGGGGCTATCGTCAGCGGTGACGTTACGGTGAACGGTGAGACGAAGACGACGGCCCCCGTGGATGGTGATCCTGCCAAGGTTTTGACGACGTTCGAATTGGAGGACGGCACGTACACCGTTTCAGCGAGCAGTGATTTCCACGGCGAAACGTGGCGTGCTAACGATCAGGAGGTGACGATCGATGGAGCGGACGAATCCGTCTCGCTGGTCTTGTACCCGCCAGGTTCGGACGAACTCGAAGACGATCCCGACACTGAAACTCACAGTCTGTCCGTCTATCTCGTCGAATCCAGCGATGCAGACATCGTTAGCGGTGACGTCACGGTGAACGGTGAGACGAAGACGACGGCTCCTGTGGATGGTGATCCGACGTACGTTCAAGCGTCGTTTGAACTAGAAAACGGCACATACACCGTTTCAGCGACCAGCGAGTACCGAGACGAAATCTGGAGCTCAAACGATAAGGAGATCACGATTGACGGAGCTGACAGGACCCTCGAACTGTACGTATATCCGCCAGACTCAGACGAACTCGAAGACGATCCCGACGGCGAAGAGGACACTGGCAGTGATGGCGATACTGGTGAAGATGATACCGGCGGTGACGACGACACCAGTAGCGACAGTGACACTGGCAGTGGAGATAACACTGACGGGGCTAGTGACGACTCGGATGAAACCGACGGGGAGAACGCTGACGAAACAGACGGAACTTCTCAAAACGGTGGCGACAGCAACGCCGACGACACTGACGAAACGGAGCGTGCCAACGATCAGCAGCAATCGTCAACTGCCGATACCCCCGAAACTGACTGCCCGAACAATCAAGACAATTAGTATAACTTTATTATATAATATATTATCAAAATGAATTGGACTCGACGACGATTTCTCTGTAGCACCGCTCTCATCGCTGGCAGTGCTGGCTGTCAACAGCCAGGGACAGACTCCACTCCGACGCCATCGACCGACACAGTCGCCTCAACGGACGGATCGACACCGGGTAGTACCGATAGATTTGGAACCTCGACACAGACGGGGTCCGTGGTAAAGACAGCCGATTCCGGCACTAAAACCGCAGCCAACGCAGTGTCCCCGTACACGGGTCCGAGGATTCCGGAGTCGCCCCATGCGCCAGCCGATGTGGCCCCCCCGACGGGGAGCCACGTTCAGCCGTCGGCCGCCCAGCCGGTGTTGTCAGGGGACGATGTGACGGATTACGGCGACGTGGAGTACGTTGCCGATCCGTTTTTGTTCGTTGAGGAGGGTGAGTGGCACATGTTTTTCGAGATATTGAACAGCGATCGGGAGCCGGACGCGCCGATCGGCCACGCCACCAGTTCCGATGGGCTGGATTGGACGTACGATCAGGTGGTGTTGGAAAAGCGGTATCACACGTCGTTTCCGCTAGTGTGGAAACACGCCGGGAGCTACTACATGTGTCCGCCGACGGGCCAGAAGGTCGAGTTGTACAAAGCCGATCGGTTTCCGACCGAGTGGACTCACATCGGCAACGCGATCGACGTGGACTACTATCCCCACGATCCGACGTTCGTTCGGTACGACGGCCGGTGGTGGCTGTTCACCGACCGGGGTAACGAGCAGGTGATGGTGTATCACTCTCGAGACCTCGAACGGGAAGGCTGGACGCCCCACGAGCGGAATCCCGTCGTCACCGACCGCCGCGATGCTGCCCGACAGGGCGGGCGGCCGATCATCCACGACGGTCGCCTGTACCTGTATTTCCAAGATCTGGTCGACAACTACGGCGATGCGATCCGGTGTTGTGAGGTGACCCAGTTATCCCCGTCTACATACACGGATCAGGAAGTTTCGGGATCGCCGGTGCTCGAAGAGTTCGGCACCGGATGGGCGAACAACGGCATGCACACGTTCGATCCGTGGTGGCGCGGGCCCGATAAGGGGTGGCGCTGTGCCGTCGACGGCGTCCGCGATCAGGAGTCACTCGACGACCAGTGGACCATCGGAATACTCGATATTCCGCCTGTCTAACATCATCCGTCGCTTACAGCGATCGGTTCACCCGGCAGGAACGTCACATCTGTGGTATACCTTCCGTGCTTGATTGTCGTGGATTACAATATTCTATGCCAATATAGTATTTATTTATTGCTCTATCACGTCGGTTTTATCGCAGTTATGATTCCACCATCCATAAAAATAAGCAAACGAAATTTTTTGGGACTCCTTGCGACAGTCGCAGCAGCTGGAGGGTACTATCAATTAACTAGTGATGACTCTTCTCCACCGTCTGATGATAAACTCACGATGAGTTACAACGCATCTGCGATCTATGACACGATCATTCGTAAACGGACGAAAGATGAGCTACCAACTCCACCCGAGGAAACTCCAGCGTTTGCGATCACTGACGCCGGGGCCTACGAGTGGCCAGCGGAGGAGACCGAGTGGTACAAGCTGCCGCTCGGTACGAAAGCCGAGCCGCTGGCACCGATCCGCACGATTCACGAGCGCATCAAAGAGCGCTCAGTGTTCGGACACGCGCTCGATGATTTCGCTGCGGGACGTGTCTCCGATGCTCGCTGGGCGAGCTGGCCCATGCAGATGCCGAAACATCTCGCGTCGTATCCGGTAAACAAGTCGACGCCTGTTTTGATGTTTCACTCGGAAGGGAGCTATCCGGTAGAGTACACTGAAACGTACCCTCGAATGAAAGACCGGGGGATTCCGTGGATGATGGCAGCCACACCGGATCGGATCGGCACTGGATTGGAACGCTCTCAACTGGTCGAAATGATGATGCACGGATGTGAAGTCGGTCTCTACACGGCCGATGGTGGTCACTTGGATGAGCATGTTGATGATCTGGGTGATTTGGAACGAATTCTGCTCGATCAAAAGCGCGCGCTAGAGCAGATGGGGTTTCCGATCCAGCACATGATGCCGCGCAAGGGATCGGGGATCAACACTAGTCAGATCGACAGCGCGAAATCGTACATGACTCGAACGGCGTTCGCAGCGAGTGGTCACGGGTACGCCGCTCCAGCCTCGGATGGACCGCGTGCGGTCGGTAACGTCGCTCATCACGGTGCGGCGTCGATCAAGATCGAAGACGACGACATGACTGCGTCCGAAGCGAAACAGATCATCGACAGACTCACCAAAACGACCGATCGACTCCGATTTTTCTTTCATACACATAAAATAGAGGACTGGAACCGGATGGAAGAGATTCTCGATCACGCCGCGAAAAAGCGAGCCGCCGGAGCACTTGACTTAGCAACTTCGACAGGAGGCCTGTTGATCCCGTGGGATCTCCCTGATGGGAACATCGTCAACGACTCCGACGCTTCCTTTGCTTCTACGTGGGAGAACGGTGTGTGGGGTTCGTACGGCGCAGCCCCTGCCGTCCGTTCCGACGGCGGAAAAAAGGGAAGCAACTACTGGGCGATGGGATCGAAAATCAGTGGAGAACGGACAAACGGACTGTCCGAGCGCCGCATCACACTCGCCCCGGTATTTCCGGCTGGGATGCTTGACTTCTACGCGAAGGCACCAACAGGACAAATGGCAACCGTCCGAACGCGAGTGGACTCGTTTACGACTGACGATTTGGCCGGCAAGACGTTCGACACCTCCCGGTCAGTCGATGACACGTGGACGCGGATCTATGCTCCCTTTGGCTGTCCACGCGCCGATATCGGTACCGATCACAGTGGCGGCTGGCGATTGGCGATCTGGACTACCTCTAAGGAGGTTCATATCGACGACATCAAAATCTATCCCTGTTGATGGGGGTAAACCGGAGTCCACCCAGTTTGTCTGGGGTTTGAACTGGACGAGACGGTCACTCATTCCGTTTGAGCAGGCGCTCATTAGCTCATGATTCTATCCGAAGGTTTGAGCACAGGATCACGACATGTTTCATTCGCCGTGTATATATTGTACGTATCTACTGCCAGTAGGAGTGCCCTCGGCCGTCTACAGTATTGTACCTTCTCATCGTATACTTCAACACTTCCGATTCTGCTGTGGCTTATTGTAGCCTTCTACGGTAGCTTCAATATACTCTTTCCCTACAACTGGGCTTATCTCTCGACTATTTTCTTTCGTAATCAATCGAAACACGGTCTAACGAAGGTTCAATATAGAGGTGATCAAGCAATCTATATTGAGCCTATAGTCGATAGACTATATTACAAAAAACGCCAAAATACCTCACTTCGTTCGTCATGGACTCGCTGGGATTTGAACCCAGGGCCTCTTCCTTGCGAAGGAAGCGATCTGCCACTGATCTACGAGCCCACAGTACGACCAAGCCACCGATCACTTTTAACCGTTTCCGTTCACGCGCGAAGCCCGAGCGCGTGAGATGCCGGTGTGGACCCGTTTCGGTTCGTACTCAGTCTTCGAGGACGATCTCGATACTGACGTCGTTCGGAACCTGGATCCGCATCAGCTGTCGGAGCGCGCGTTCGTCGGCGTCGATGTCGATGAGCCGTTTGTGAACACGCATCTCCCAGTGCTCCCACGTCGCCGTGCCTTCACCGTCGGGTGATTTTCGACACGGAACACCGAGCGTTTTCGTCGGAAGTGGCACCGGACCCGAGAGACTGACGCCGGTTTTCTCGGCGATCTCCCGGACATCGTCACAGATGGTGTCGAGGTCGTTTGGGCTGGTCCCCGCCAGCCGAACGCGTGCTTGCTGCATCTATGTTAGCGCTCCTCGACGCTCAGGACCTTGCCAGCGGCGATGGTCTGACCCATGTCGCGGATGGCGAAGCTCCCGAGTTCGGGGATCTCCGACGACGGTTCGAGCGACAGCGGCTTCTGGGGACGGACCGTGACGACGGCCGCGTCTCCGCTTTTGATGAAGTCGGGATTTTCTTCCTCGACCTCGCCGCTGGCCGGATCGAGTTTCGTGTCGAGCGATTCGATGGTACACGCGACCTGTGCGGTGTGGGCGTGGAACACCGGTGTGTACCCAGCAGTGATCACGCTGGGGTGTTGCATGACGACGACCTGTGCTTGGAAGGTGTCGGCGACGGATGGAGGATCGTCGGCCGGGCCACAGACGTCGCCGCGTCGGATGTCGTCTTTGCCGATGCCCCGGACGTTGAACCCGACGTTGTCGCCGGGTTCGGCTTTGGGCACTTCCTCGTGGTGCATCTCGACGGTTTTCACCTCACCGCCCGCATCGCTGGGCTGGAACGTGACGTTCTCGCCGGGTTCGATGATGCCGGTTTCGACGCGGCCGACCGGCACTGTTCCGATCCCGTCGATCGTGTACACGTCCTGGATCGGGAGCCGAAGCGGGGCGTCCGTCGGCGGTTCGACCTCCGGCAGATCGTTGAGTGCGTCGAGAATCGTCTGCCCGTCGTACCACGGCGTGTTGTCCGACAGCTCCGCCACGTTGTCACCCTCGAACGCCGAGGTCGGAATGAACGTGGTGTTGTCCGCGTTGAACTGGACCTGTTTGAGGAGCTGTGTGACTTCCTCTTTGACCTGCTCGTAATCGTCCTCGCTGTAGTCGACGAGATCCATTTTGTTAACAGCGATGACGAGTTCGCCGATACCGAGGGTGCGCGAGAGGAAAACGTGTTCTTGGGTTTGTGGCTGGACGCCGTCGTCAGCGGCGACGACGAGCACGGCGTTGTCGGCTTGGCTCGCGCCCGTGATCATGTTCTTCACGAAGTCACGGTGGCCCGGTGTGTCCACGATCGTGAAGTAGTAATCGTCCGTGTCGAACTCCTGGTGGGCGATGTCGATGGTGACACCTCGCTCGCGCTCTTCGGCGAGGTTGTCCATCACGTACGCGAACTCGAAGCCGCCTTTGCCTTTCTCCTCTGCTTCTTCTCGATACTGCTCGATCACGTGCTCAGGAACGCTTCCCGTCTCGAACAGCAGTCGACCGACGAGCGTGCTTTTCCCGTGGTCGACGTGACCGATGATCGCTAAGTTTTGGTGCGGTTTGTCTGCCATTGATATCTCACGCGCAAAGCGCTGTAGGGGTTACTACCGTCTGAGCCTCATAAAACGATTTCGAAAGCATAGCCCGCCTGTTCCCTTCGCGTACAGCGGTTTGACAGGTCATACCACGATCGATCGGTAGCGTCGCCTCGTTCGAGTTTTGCTGTAGACTCACCCCAACCGGCTGATGTCTCCGAGTACGGCAGTTGCCGTCTCGTGTCCACCCGCACCGCGACCACTGATGTTCAATCGGCCTGCGTGTTCGGTGTGGAGCTGGACGATGTTTTGTGTGCCAGAAACGGCGAGCGTTCCGGTTTCTGGTACCAGCCGTGGTTCGACACAGATTTCGTCGTCGACGACTTCCCCGACGAGCCGGATCGTTCTGCCGTCCTCAGCAGCCAGTTGGAGGGCAGTGCCCGGGATGTTTCGAATTCCTGTGGTGGAGGCGTCGGACAGCGTGTATCCGCCGTCGAAGAGAACGTTTGCGAGGATGACGCATTTCAGCGCCGCGTCGGTTCCATCTACATCGAACGTCGGATCGGCTTCCGCCACGCCGAGATCCTGCGCCTCAGCGAGGACGTGCTCGTAATCGAGGGATTCGGCGGCCATCCGCGAAAGGATGAAGTTGGCCGTGCCGTTGAGAACGCCCCGGACGGCGGTGACATTCGATCGACCGATATCGTTGATCGTCGTGAGAACAGGGATCGCACCACCGACAGCAGCGTCGAAGAGCACGCGTCCGTCGCTGTTTCGTTCGCGTGTGCGGACCTCGTCGTAGCGCTCAGCGACCGGTCCCTTGTTCGCCAACACGACATGGCGGTCGCGTTCCAGTGCGCCGACAGTGTGGCTGTAGCCCGGCTCCGCATCACCGAGCGTCGTCGGTGTCGCCTCGACGAGCACGTCGTACGTGCCATCGAGCACGTCGTCGGGATCGTCGTTCCCGACGGCTCCCGACGTTCGTTTGCTCGTGAGTACGGCATCGGTGTCGAGTCCGTCCGGATCGATCGCCGCGCTGTTCGAATCGGCGATCGCCGTCACCTCGTGTCCGTACGTGCTTGCGAGCTCCGCGACCGAAGCACCGACAGCGCCCGCGCCCATGATCGCCAGTTTCATCCTGAATCACCCCTGGTGAGCGGAGAGATCACTGTGAGATCCTTCTCCGAAGCCACCTCACGGATCGCTGCCAGCGCGCGGTCGGTCTCTCCGGCGTGTGCTGCGAGCCGAACGCGGGCGCTGGAAACGTCCTCAGCGTCGTCTGCCACCGTAAGCGACACGTCCGCCACCGATGCGCTCGAACAGCGTTCAAACCGGGTGAGCGTGTCCGAGAGATCGGTCTCGACCAGATGCCCGATGAGAAGCACGGTCAGCTCCTCGCTGTAACGCTCCGCACCAGCTTGAACGACGTTCACCCCTGTTTCGCGCAGCGCGTCGACGATCCGATCGAAGCGTTCGGGCGTTGCTTCGACATCCACCTCGACGGGGATCTGTCCCCGCGGTGTCCGGTTCCCTCGCTCGTGGAAGATCGACAGGAGATTGCCGCCGTGTTCGGCGATCGGACCGAGCGCGTTCAACAGCTCGCCCGGCTCGTCGTTGAGCTCCAGCCGAACCGTGTGCGCTCTCACGTCCGTTCGTTCACTCATCGATCCACCTCCATCACGGCTAGGGCGGTTCGCATTGTGATGTGAAACCACGAGAACGTCTTAACCGACTCGCTCTGCACGCATGCTTGCCGGTGGTTGATCGTCGGGTAACACGACAGGAAGGACGACAGCTGAGTCGTCATCGTAATAATGTTCTACGATCGTGTCGAGGAACTCGAGGTGCTCTGGGCGGAATACGATCAGAACCAGTTCGGTACCACCTTGTTCCCAGGACGCTGCGAGAGTTCAACAGGAAAAGCTCACCGCAACCGACGAATTTCCGTATCTCGTTGCTTCGGACGAGTCGGTGCTTTCGGCGTTTCAGGGGATGGTTGATGATCAGCCAGCCGATTCTACGTCGACACTCATTCTCTGTGGATCGAGTATCAGACTCATAGAATCGGAGGTGATGAGTCACGAAAGCCCCTTATACGGCCATCGAACCACACAGATAGACCTTCAGCCCTTTTCATTCCCCACCACGTTCGAGCTCATCGACCACTCGTTTGCCGACAGCGTTCGGTCGTTCGCGGTGACCGGGGGGATGCCGATGGATCTCACCCTGTTCGATCACGATGTTTCCCTCGAAACGAACATTCTCAACCAGCATCTTTCGAAGACATCGATCCTCTACAATGAACCTGAGTTCCGTCTCCGGACGAAGCTTCGAGATCCGTTACGGTACATGAGCATCCTCGAAGCGATCGCAACGGGTGCTACGACGAACAGGAGATCGACCTCATTGCGCTCGACGACCAAACGCCCTCGGTGCTGTTTGGAGAGTGTAAATGGGCGACGACCCCTGTCGGAACGGGACTTGTCGAAAGCTGGTTTCGAAGACGTGCTTTCTGACCGGCTCGGTGACCGATGGAACCTGTTCGATCTTCCATCGTTGTCGTCAGTGCTCACTCGTCAATATCCGCATACAGCCGAGTGAGCGAACATTCCGGGCAGACGTATGGAACGATGTCGTATTTTTTGTTTGGACCGAGCCGCCCGAGTAGGTCGTCCTGTGGCTCGTCGGTAACGAGTGCTATCTTGCTGTTGTACCCGAGCGCTCGCAGTGTCAACGCCTCCATCTCGACGGAACAATCGGGACAGAGTGTTTCATCGTTGTCCATTAGTCACATTTCGATAGCAACTCATTTACCACTGGTGATAGATGAGGTGGTCGAACGATGGGAACGCGGCAGAACCGAACGCCAACGATTCAGAAGTAATCGACGGTCGCCGGCAGTTCCGTTTTCATACCTTTCCGTTCGCGGATTTCCGTGATGGTCTCCGTTTGGAGGTTGTCGGCCATCACCTGGAAGCCTGCGTTTTCGGTGTTCCACGACGCGCGGCCCTCCGTCGCTGAACGGATGTCGCTTGCAAAGCCGATCATCTCGGCCACCGGAGCAACCCCTTCGACGACCATCAGATCTCCTTCCTGGTACATGTCGTCGACGCGGCCACGACGACCCTGAATCTCACCGGAGGCCGATCCCATATGTTCGTTGGGGACGTCGATCCGAACGTCTTGGATCGGTTCGAGCAGCGAGATCCGTGCGTCGATGAGCGCGTTGTGCGCTGCCTCACGCACCGCAGGGATCACTTGGGCCGGTCCACGGTGGATGGCGTCCTCGTGGAGCCTGGCGTCTTTAAGGCGAATGAGCGCGCCCTGAACCGGCTCGGCAGCGAGCGGGCCGTCTTCGAGCGCCTCCTCGATCCCTTCGATAACGAGCTCCATCGTTTCGTTCAGGTGTTGGATCCCCTTCGTGTCGTCGATGAGGATGTTCGAGCTGTGGATGTGCTCGACGTTTTGGGCGGTGTCTTTGTCCATGCCGGCCTCCATGAGGGCCTCTCGCCGTTCCAGTTCCGGCATGTCGTTGGTCGCCTCGCCACGTTTTAACAGCTCGATGAGGTCTTCCGAAAGCGGCTCGATGCTGATGTAAAACCGGTTGTGACGGTTCGGGGAGATTCCCTCTACGACTTCACTATCTTCGCGGGGTGCTTCCCGGAAGACGACGATCGGCTCACCGGTCGTGACCGGAATGCCTTGCTCGCGCTCGATGCGTTGGGTGGTGACTTCGAGGTGGAGTTCGCCCTGTCCACTGATCAAGTGCTCACCGGTGTCCTCGTTGATCTCGATCTGGATCGTCGGATCCTCTTTGGACACCTGCCGGAGCGTCTCGATCAGCTTTGGCAGATCGTCCATGTGCTGTGCCTCGACGGATTTCGTGATAACCGGCTCGGAGATGTGTTCGATCGACTCGAACGGCGTCATCTCGACGCTGGAAGCGGTCGATCCAGCGATCGCATCGCGCATTCCAGTGACGCTGGCGATGTTCCCGGCGGGAACGCGTTCGACCTCCTCGCGCTCGCCGCCCATGAAGATCCCAACCGACTGAATCCGATTCGTTCCAGCGGTGCCCGACACGTGCAGATCCTGTCCGCGTTCGAGCGTCCCGGAGAACACTCGTCCCGTGGCGATCTCTCCGGCGTGGGGATCCATGCCGATGTCAGTGACCATGAACACGACGTCGCCATCCTTGTCGACTTCCTGCATCATCGTCGCGAGGTCACTCTCGCTGTCGCCCCGCCACACCGTTGGAATGCGCTCGGGCTGGGCTTCCAACGGATCTGGGAAGTGTTCCGCGACCATGTCCAACACGACGTCAGACAGCGGCGACTGCTCTTTGAGTTCGTTGATACCCTCTTCACCGCGTCGGTTGTAATCGATGATGTCACCGAAGTCGATACCGGTTGCCTGCATCGAGGGAAGAGAGACGGCCCAGTTGTACAGCGCCGATCCGAAGGCGACGGTGCCGTCCTCGACGGTGACTCGCCAGTTCTCCTCTTCGTATTTCTCTTCTGCCATCCCACGGATGAGTTCGTTGACGTCGCGGATGACACCCTGAAGGCGCTGTTGCATCTCCTCGGGACCTTCCTGTAGCTCGTTGATGAGCCGGTCGACCTTGTTGATGAACAGCGCCGGTTTAACGCCTTCCCGGAGCGCCTGGCGCAACACGGTTTCGGTCTGGGGCATCGTTCCCTCGACGGCGTCGACGACCACGAGTGCTCCGTCGACCGCGCGCATCGCACGGGTCACGTCACCACCGAAGTCGACGTGGCCCGGCGTGTCGATGAGGTTGATGAGGTGGTTCGTCCCCTCCCATTCGTGAGTCATCGACACGTTCGCCGCGTCGATGGTGATTCCACGCTCCTGTTCGTCTTCCTCGGTGTCCATCGCCAACTGCTCGCCAGCGAGATCCTCCGAGATCATCCCCGCACCTGCCAATAGATTGTCAGTTAGAGTCGTCTTTCCGTGATCGATGTGGGCAGCGATAGCGATGTTCCGGATGTTCTCCGGTCTGTCCATCAGCCGCTCACACTCCTGTACGATCTTCTTACGTCGGCCCATTACCGCGCTATATCAGAAGCGCAGTGAAAAGCATAGTGTTTCCGATGGACGCTACGAATAGATGTACAATGGCTACAAGAGCCTGTGTATTGGCGTTTCGACCGTTCGATCACTGCAAGGTGTACGTTCGGTAGCGCCGGACTGCGTACCGGTATGACCCGTAGGGAACACCGACTGTCATCAGGAGATACACGCCGACGCCGGCGACAACTAAAGGGCTGAACCCTCCCGATCCGGTAAGTACACTCCACGTGAGTAGCAGTCCGATCACCGTCCCTCCACTGACGACCCACAGATACACCATCATTATACCGGTCGATGGGACTACCGTCTCCGTGCCCCAGAACTCCCGCTCCTCGTAGATCGGATATGCCGCTCCGATTCCGACCGCGAACGTCGCTGCAGTGAGACACATCGCACAGCCGACGACCGTAAAGCCGACGGCAGGGAGCACGGGGGTTCCAACGACGATCGAGCCAAGTGGTACGAGCAGGGCGATCGGAACGCCGATCGCAAGCCCGGCGATCACTCGGCTCCACACCAGCGTTCGCGGTCCCACATCGGTGAGCAACAGCAAGGGAAACGCGGGCCGATCGTCGCCAAGGGGATTCAAGCCGAACGTCATGCCGGCGAGTTGGGTAGCGAGCACGATGCCCAGCCCGGCGACGATCGGGCCGATGATACCGGCAGACTGAATGAGCGGCGCAGCCCCCATACCGAGATAGATCAGCACCATCGTGAGATGGGCGAATTCCTGGGGCTGTCGAACGGCACGGACCAGGTGGCCCCACGCAATGGTTCTGGCACTGTTCGAGCCGAACGGTTGGGGTGCGTCAAATCCGCCGGAGGTACGTTCGGTCCGCTGTGGTTGCTCGGGTGTCGGGTCGTCAGTGAACCAGAACACTGCTGCCTGTTTCGTGGCCACAGCAAGTCCGAGCGGAGTGAGTAGTACCAGTCCTCCAAGGACCCCCACCCCACCGATCGATGGGGAGTGGGACAGCTCGGTGCCGATGAACACGAGTTCAGCGTACGATCGTAGCGGCTCGAACGTGAGCGTTTCGAGCAGTCCTTCCATCGAGAACGTTCCGTCGGCGATGGCGGTTCCGATGTACTGTGAACCGAACATGATCAGTAACATCGCGATCACCCAGCCGATCTTCAGAAGCCGCTCGAGTCCGGGCAACCATCGAAACAGCCGCAACATTCCGATCCCGCCCGCATACCCCCACACGGACACCCAACAGAACAACGGGAGGAGGACGAGGCCGGCGGTCACCGGCAACATGGGCGTTCCCATCCCCAGCGCGAACACGACGGCGATCAGCCCGCTCGGAACGCCGAGCCACACCGCCAAGTGAGCGATTTCCGCGCCGATCACCCCGAGCACGACCGCCCGCGGGTGGGCGGTCAGTAGGATGAGCTCCTCGCCTTCGATAGTGCCGATCTGTTGACCGGTTCGGAACATCGAGAGCAGCAGCAAGAGGAGTGGTAACACGGTTGCGATCCCACCCAAGTACGGTATCGAATTCACCGAGTCCACCGTCTGTCCGAGAACGTACACCCCCGGAAGCACAAACAGGAGGCCCCCACCGTAGAACAGTCCCATCATGAGAAGCCCGATCATTTGTCGTCTGTCTCCGGTCGCCTCTCGAAGTTCACGAACGAACTCCGCGCGGGCGATACGGACACCGTGACGGATGTCTTGGCGCGCGTTCATCGGTTGTCGGCTGCTGCCTCCTGACTGGTAACGGCGAGAAACGCGTCTTCGAGCGTTCCGTCCTCGCCGGTTTCGGCGAGCGATTGGACGCCTTCGGGCGTCCCTTCGGTGACCAACCGACCGTCGAACAGTACGCCGATCTCGTCGGCGACCGCTTCGACGACGGGAAGGATGTGCGTCGACAGGAAGACGGTCGTTCCCGCATCGGCAAACTCGGTGATCGATTCCCGGATGCGGCGGGCGGCCCGCGGATCGAGTCCGGAGGTCGGCTCGTCCAACAACAGCACGTCTGGATCGTGTAGTACGCTCTGGATGAAGGCGGTTTTCTGTTTCATCCCCTTGGAGTAGGTGCTGATTCGTTTGTCGGCGTCCTCGGCGAGCTCGAACCGATCGAGATACCGTTCGATCCGCTCCCTGGCAACTCCTGACGGGAGGTCCCGAAGCTCCGCGACGTAGTCGAGCTGTTCGCGGGCGCTGAACGCGTCGTACAAGGGCGGGGACTCCGGGAGATAGCCCACATGGTCGGCCAACTGTCGCCGGTCGTTCACGGGGACGTTACAGACGGTGACCGTTCCGGATGTTGGCCGTGTCAAACCCGTCAACAGCCTCATTGTTGTCGTCTTCCCTGCACCGTTCGGGCCGAGAAATCCATACACGACACCCCTCGGGATCGAAAGCGACACGTCATCGAGGGCTATCTCGGACCCATACGTCTTACGGAGGTTCGTCGCCTCGATGGCGACGACGTCCCTCTCTTCGGAGACCATCGAATTCGAGTATTCCAAGAGGAATTACCTAACAGTTGCGATCAATACGTGACAGGATTGACACCACCGACCGAACACGAAGCTTGAGAATATCTGGGTCGCTTTGCCGTGAGCTGTCGATGCCGACACAAGAGTCATACTCGTTCGAGTTGTGGTATGCATACGCATGGAGGTCCGAGTGCAGGGTGGTGGTCCGACGGCTCCGTTTTTGAGCGCGCGTGATGTATTCGAGACGGAGTACGATCTCGACAAACGGGTGTACGTTCGAGTTCGATCCGACCCGGACGAGCGGACGTGGACGGCCCATTACGACGATCACCACCTCCTCAATATGTCCCACACGACGGCAAGCTCGGCGATGGCGCGTGAACTGGCGTTACACGAGTTCTCACACATGCATCGCAACGAACAGAAACATCCCTCCCACACACAATCAACGGCCGAAGCGATCTACCTCGCGCTCGCCGGACAGTCCGTCGAGCGACGAACACTCACACACTGTTATCAGATCGCAAATCACATGAAGGATATCTACGCCGACGACATCACGCTTGATGTCACGCCGCCGAACAAGCTGGTCACGTTCCTCGAATCCGCACTGGCGAGTGCAGTCGTGGACCAGCCGGCGACTGCTCCGATCGTATGGCCACGGCTCACCCGAAACTCCGAGCACGACATCACCGGGCTTCGCTCGGCCAGCAGCCAGCAGCCAGCAGCTGCTGTCGACAGAGCGGAGCTTTACTCCGCAAGCAGCCGGGCGAAGCCCGGCGACACCGAGGAACGATGTCCCTTGGGCAACCAACAGCTCCGCTCTTCGGATAGCCGGACTGCGTCTAGTGACATCACTGCCGTGAACGCGGCGTTTGCGCTCGCGTTGTGTGAGCGCCACGATCTGGTCGAGACCGACCATCAGCTGTACGATCTCGCACACGCAGCTGCCAACGACGCCCCGAACGTCGATCTCGACGCGTTCAAATCACGGTTTCGGACGCTCACCACCGACCCGGACGAAGCCGAATACCGGAACGCACTCGTGGACGTGACACGGGCGTACACGGCCAGCACGAACGGATGAATCTCCCGACGACTCGGACGAAAACCGGAGCCGACAGTTATCGTGCTGCTGCGGCGACGCGCTCTTTCTCTTCTTTCTGGTTGATGGCGTAGGTTTGCACGTCGTAGTTGGACGACCCGATCAGCTGCTCGGCAAGTGCTTGTTCGACCGAGGTCGTCGATTTAAATGACGCCTCGTGTGCACCTTCGGCGAGGAACTTGAGCGCTTGGTCGACCCGGCGCTGGGGAGCGACGTCGACGGCCTGAGGAACGGAGATCCCGCCGTATTTGAGTCGAACTGTCTCTTCGCGGGGAGCAGCGTTTTCGACCGCCGTCACGAGCACCTGTACTGGGTTTTCCTCCGTGCGATCGTGGACGATGTCGAACGCCTCGCGGACGATCTTCGTCGTCATCCCTTTCTTGCCGGTGTTCTCCTCCGTTCGCATCAGACGGTTGATGAGCCGCTCAACGATGCTGATCTCGCTTTTCTTGAACTGTTTTGAGGCGTGTCGCCCCATCGTATGTGCGACCGGCGTGACCGTGATATAGCGCTCGGTCGAGGGATCAGAGTAGGCGATATCGGAGACGCTCCACCGAGCAAACAGTTGTGCGTTGACATCGACCTCGTCGCTTCCCGCCGGCTGATCGGGATCCGGTGTTTCTGAGCCGCTCATACTATCGCACCGGCTTTTCCGCGTTCCCGCGGACGAGTTCGATCAGGCTGACGCCGTTTACCTTTTCGACCTTGTAGTTCACGCCCGACAGGTCGCCCATCGCGCGACCCTTCGCACCACCGATCCCGGCGATGGTCACTTCGTCGTGTTCATCGATGAAGGAGATCGCGCCGTCGCCGGGACAGAACGCCGTTACCTGCTTTCCGTTTTTGATGAGCTGTACCCGGACACACTTCCGAATGGCCGAGTTGGGCTGTTTTGCCTCGACGCCAACTTTTTCGAGCACGATACCTCGTCCCTGAGGAGCACCCTCTAAGGGATCGGATTTCTCCCCGAGTCCGCGAGCGCGTCGCGCGTACTCCGAGTCGGACCACCGATGGTTCTGGCGGTCCTTCTTGAGTTTCCGCGCGGCGTACTTGCCGTTCGCCATAGTACGCCCCTGTACCCGATCGAGCTACTTAAGGCTCCCTTTTCGCCCTCGTTCGGGGGAAAGCCGTACGAGTTCCGGCCGAACCGATCACCATGCTCATTACGCCTGCTCTATTATTGGTAGGATATGTCCAACGTCTCCCGGACGGATCAGGCCGATTCCGATAGCTCCCTCGGTCACAAACTCAGCGAATTTTTCGCAAGCATTGGCGGAAAAATAACAGCATTCGTCGTTTTCCTGTTCGTGTTCGGTCGCCTGCTCGACTGGGTGGCCATCAACACGGGACTGATCGGTCACTCCACGATGATCAGCGTCCTCGTCGGTATGTCTTATTCGCTCGCAGCCGTCATCGTTCTGGTCGGACTGGTCGTGTTGCTCGTCATGTCCGTTCGGTAGGCCGGAGTTCGACTGGTGGTCGGACGTTTATTCGTCCGTTGCCGTCGATCCCATTCGGAGGGTGACATCTCCAGTACCGAGTTTGATCGGTTTGCCGACGATGACGTTTTCGGTCACACCGTCGAGTTCGTCGGATTCACCGTGAACAGCGGCGTCGAGCAGGTGGTTGACGGTCACCTCGAACGCAGCACGCGCGAGGACGCTCTCTTTGTTTCCGGAAATACCGTGTCGGCCGATCGATTCGATCGTTCCTCGGTTGGTCATGATGTCCGCGACCAACATCAGGTGCCGAATGTTCACGTCACCGAGACCCTGCTCTTCGAGGGTGTCCATCGTCTCCTCGATGATGCGTTCGCGGGCGGCCTCGACACCCAGCACGCGGTACACCTCGTGGATGTTGTTCGTCGTCGTTCGGCTCGCGTCGACGCCCTCGATTTCGAGCACCTTCTTGAAGGCTGCCCCTTCGGTGTACAACACGAACTCCTGACCATCCCTGTCATCGCGGTCCTCTTTCCGGATGACGACCCGGGAGATGTCTCCGATCCCTTTGAACACGATGTCACGAAGCTCTTCGACCAACTGGAGGAGATCGCGGTAGCTCGGTTCGTCCGGGCCGAACTCGATCATCGTTCCTTGATGGTAGGTCTCGACGCCCAGCTCGCTCTCGATCGTGTCGGCGATCTCGGTGACGATGATGTCCAAACTCTCGACCGTCGGCCACCGCTCGTGGAGGGTCTCCTCGTTGAGATCGATCCGCACCAGCATGTCAGCGACGTTGGTCGACACGTCACCCAACGCGAGAATGCGGGTCGCCTCGATCTTCCACACCACTTCGTGGGCCTTCTCGCGGTTGTCGGCGTACTCGTCTTCTAAATGCACCGTCATCGTCGGCGTGTCCGGTGTCTTCCGCGCGTCGACCAACTCGATGAGACGCGGCAACCCTTGAGTCACGTCGATCTCCGCGACCCCCGCGTAGTGGAAGGTGTTCATCGTGTTGTGCGTCACGACTCCTTGACCGGTCGTGAACGTCTCTAACCCTGCAACTGACACATCATAGACGTGTTCGTGTTCGCTTTCGATCCGCTCGATGGACTCGATACGGTCCCAGACGACATCCCCTTCGACAGCCTTCCGGAGTACATCGAGTTCCTCAGGTGTTGAGTCCACTTCATCCTCAATACGTGATACCAAACGCGCGAGACGATTACGACCGATTCGCTGGCGTTTTGTCGCGCTGTTAAACTGCCGTTGAGGAATGTTTCCGGCCTTCGCTACGGATTCTATGACATCACCAAAGTTGGGTATCTGATCCGTGGTATCCGGTCCAGCCGAATCTACCTCCGCTGCAAGCTCGGATAGTTGCTCGCCGCGTTCGCCGATCATTCCGCTTTGCTCGGCAAAGTGCGGTACGAATTTATTCGGAATGCGGAGTGTGTGTGACTTCTCCTGACTAGACCGTGTGGCATAGACACCAACACGTGCGAGCAACAGCGCTATCCCTTCTATGAGCTGTTCGGATGTGGAACTAGCCCGAATTGCTGAGGCGCTTACGTTGCCGTCTCCGCTGAAGTAACCGTTGAGGAGTCCCCCAACGAATTCCTCAGACGCGCCGAAAGCGAAGTCCGGGACGATTTTATTATCGTCCTCGAAACACGCCGACCTAATGAAGTCAGCAAGAACCTTTCCGTTCACCCGGATATCGTATCCGTCGGTGAATCCACTTTTGTTCTTATACTCGTTTACTGAGAGACCGAATCTGTGGGCGAACGACCGAATACGCTCTTGGAACGCTGGATCGACGTTCGAGACAGATACGTAGTAATCTGTGACGTTGCCCTCGGCCAGCAGCGCGCCAACGAAGAAACCCGTCTCTTCGTCGAGAGAGAACCGTTCGGGAAAGCCAACAGTCCCCTGAACGGGATATACGGCACGTTCTTCAATCTCCCCCGCTGTGAGTGCCTTCCGCTTATTACGAATCTGGTCAGGACCGGCTGGCACTGCTGTCTCGGTCCCACCGTCTGTGAGGGATGATGTGTACCAGTACTCATCTGGTGGGAGATATTCCCTGAGGTCTGTACTTTCGGTCCCATCCTCGACTGAGAATTCACCTACGACTGGAAGCCAGTCGCCAGCTTCGAGATCTGACCCGTTCACAGGTACGATCTCGTTGTCTTCTCGCGTCACGAACGAGTGGGCTTTCGTCGCCCGAACCGTTCGCCCAGATTCGAGCGTGAACCGAAGCAGTTCATCCGGCGTCTTGTGGCGACTGACTTCTTCGACGGGCTTCCATTGCACCTGCTCGTCCCGCCCGAGACTCAACACTTCGAGATCATCGGGAGCGAGCGCAACCTCGTGATCGTCGAACGCTCGCGTCTCCCGAGATTCCATGAGTGAGTCGACAAGTGGCCCGATTTCGGTCGCCTCTGTCTCTCCGTCACGGCGGAGAAGGATCCGCTCGTCATGTGGAACCGACATCTGCGTCCCCGGCTCCCCGATGGATTGGGCGCTGACAGTGCCCACGGGATCGAGCGGATCGACGCGCGTGTCGACGTACTCCCGTTCGACCCGACGGGCGATCTGATCGGCGGCCTCGATGTCGGTCACGCCTTTCTCGTTGATAACGCTGTACACCTTATCTTTGAGCCGTCGTGGGAGTTCCGTGTCCTCGACGACGAGTTCGATATCGTCACTTACTGCCATCAGTCATCACCTTGAACCATCGTCGCGTCCATGCGTTCGGAGAGGTTCGTTCGGGTGTCGGTCGCGTCACGCTCCTCGCCAAGGAACACGGCCCCTTCGTCTTCGAACTCGGCTTCGAGCACCGACTCGGTGATGCCCTCGATGTCGATCTCGTGATCTTTATCAGAGGAGACTTTCACCGGACTGGTGCCGTCCTCTCCAAATTCGAACTGAACGATCGTGTCCTTCGTGTTTCGCACCGTTCCGTCGTATTGGGTTTCTAGCTCCGACAGTGCGTTGATGAGCCGGCGCTGGAGATACCCGGATTTCGACGTTCGAACCGCCGTGTCGACCAACCCTTCGCGACCACTCACAGCGTGGAAGAAGAACTCTCGCGGAGAAAGACCGTTACGATACGACGACTCCACGAACCCGTGGGCGTCGGCACCGAGATCGTCCTCTTGATAGTGGCTCAGCGTACGGTTCTCATAGCCCCGATTGATCCGCTCGCCACGCACTGCCTGCTGGCCAACACAGCCAGCCATCTGTGTGAGATTCAGCATCGAACCACGGGCGCCGGATTGAGCCATCACGACCGCAGGGTTATCGCTTCCGAAGTGATCGCCGACGATGTCACCGGCGGTGTCACGCACCTTTCCGAGCGCCTGCATGATCTTCATTTCGAGGGTTTCGTGCACCGTTCGACCGGGTAGCGACTCCAGATCCCCGTTTTCGTACACCTCGATCAGCTCCTCGACGCGGTCGTACGCGTTGTCGATGGTCTCTTCGATCTCCGCTTGCGCGTTCTGTGGGATCGACTCGTCGTCGATCCCGATCGAGAACCCAAAGTGCATGATCGCACGCATCGCAAGCGCGGCCACTTCGTTGACGAACATCCGCGCTCGGGTCGTGCTGTACTGTTTGCAGATCGTGTCGACCACCTCGCCACCGAACGCACCGACTGCGTCCTCGTCGACGGTGCCCTCTGTGAGCTGTCCCTTCTCGACGACGACCGTATCGCCCGTCGAGCTTGTGAATTCGAGATTCAACTCAGCCGGAAGCAGTTCCGAAAAGAGCGTCCGACCGGTCCAGTACTCGGTCTGTCCCTCGACGTGATCGGGTTCGGGAAGCTCGTCAACCCGGGTCGCCCGGAGCAGATCGAGCGCTTGGGTCTCGTTGAAGGTGGGGTTCTCATGGGTGAGCAGATACGTCCCTGAGATGTGGTCCTGGATCGCGCCGATGATGTTCTCACCGAACCGAGGGCTGAGGATCTGCTCTTGGACACGCATGAGCACACGCGCTTCAGCCCGTGCCTCCTCGTTTTGGAGGGCATGCATGTTCATCTCGTCGCCGTCGAAGTCGGCGTTGTACGGCGGGCAGACGGTCGTGTTGAGTCGGAAGGTCTTGTACGGCATCACGACGACCTCGTGGGCCATGATCGACATCCGGTGTAGCGACGGCTGACGATTGAAGATCACGATGTCGCCGTCGACGAGATGTCGGTTCACTTCCCAACCAGCTTGGACCTTCTCTGCCAACTCCTCACAGTTCTTCTCGGTTACCTTCAGCCGCCGTCCATCCGGTCGTTTCACGTAGTTCGCGCCCGGATGACTGTTCGGTCCGTTGCGGACGTACTGGCGCGCTTGTTCGACGTTGCGCTCTGTGACGTTCATCGTCTGGGTCATTTCGCTTGCAACCCGTCTGGGAACGCCAACTTCATTCAGCGACAGCGTCGGATCGGGGCTGATTACCGTCCGGGCCGAGAAGTTCACCCGCTTGCCGGACAGGCTCCCCCGGAACCGACCTTCCTTGCCTTTCAACCGCTGAGACAACGTTTTCAGCGGTCGACCGGAACGGTGCCGGGCCGGTGGCGTTCCGGAGATCTCGTTGTCCATGAACGTCGTCACGTGGTATTGGAGCAACTCCCACAGATCCTCGATGATGAGCTGAGGTGCGCCTGCCTCGCGGTTCTCCATGAACCGCTGGTTGATCCGGATGATGTCCACCAGCTTGTGGGTAAGATCGTCTTCCGAGCGCTGGCCGTTGTCCAACGTGATCGACGGCCGGGCAGTCACCGGCGGCACCGGCAACACGGTGAGGATCATCCATTCCGGACGGGAGTTCTCGGGATCGATTCCCAACACCGAGAGGTCCTCGTCCGGGATGTCCTCGAACCAGTCCCGGATGTCCGAAGCCATCAGCTTGTTCATGTCCTCCTCGGTCAGATCGGCCGACAGCGCCGACTCGATCGATTTGCGATCCTCCGGACGAGGTCGGAACGTCCCCGAGAGGATCTCGTTGATACGCGACAGATCGATCCCCGTCTCGTTCGCGAGTTCGTCGGGTGACTTCGGTTCGCGGGACACCGACTCGGGATCCTCATCGCCGATCGCCTCCCCTTGCATCGCCGCCGCGATCAACTCGGGATACTCGTTCGTGAGAACGTCCTGCACTTCGTAGTACGTCGTCGGCTTCTCGTGTTTGATGTCGAACTGCTTTTCGCCACAGTGGGGACACTGGTCTTTCTTCCGGGCTTGACGGATCGCCGCCTTCATCACGTCGCTTTGATCGTCGCCCAACTCGATCGTCCGTTGGAGTCGATCCCTGAATTCACCCCGCTCTTCTGCGGTCAACAGCAGTTGTGAACACTCCCGACACGTTCCTCGAAGCAGCCGACGAACCCGCTTCGAAAAACCGACGTGGATGACCGGGGCTGCGAGTTCGATGTGACCGAAGTGTCCGGGACAAGAGCCCGATCGCTGCCCACACGTCGGACACTCCAACCCCGGATCGATCACGCCTAACCGCGGATCCATCAACCCCATGTCGATCGGGAACCCGTCGTCGTCGTAGGTGTCCGCCGTTATAACTTTCGTTATTGACATGTCACGATACGTCTCGGGATCCATCAGCCCGAAGTCGATCGAACTGATATCTTTTGGCGTTTGGATTGACATTATACTGCGTCCTCCAGGTTGAGTCGTGGTCGGATGCCGAGCGCCATCATTTCGTCCAGCAGGAGTTTGAACGCGTAGCTGATCTCCACCTCGTGGATGTCGCTTTCGTCACCGGTGAGCGGATCGTACACTCGTCGTTGGTTGACGTCGTTGACGGCGACCATTCCGGTGTCTGCGCTCACGTACACCTGTTCTCGATCGGATTCATCCAACAAGCGTTCTTTGAGCGCCATCGCCGCGCCGTGCCCGATGAGCACGTCGCGTTCCATTTCGCCGACGCGGAGACCACCTTCCCGAGCACGTCCTTCTGTCGGTTGGCGGGTAAGCACCTGCACAGGCCCCCGCGAGCGGGCGTGAATCTTGTTCGAGACCATGTGATAGAGCTTCTGGTAGAAGATGACACCGACGAAGATCTCCGCGTCGATCTTCTCACCGGTCACGCCCGAGTACATGATCTCCTTGCCGCTGGATTTGAAGCCGTGGTCTTCGAGTGCCGAACGCAGCGATTCCTCGCCTTCGCCTTGGAACGGTGTTCCGTCGACCCGTCGGCCTTCGAGCGCGCCGACCTTTCCACCGAGCATCTCTAAGATGTGGCCGACGGTCATCCGTGACGGAAGCGCATGGGGATTGAGAATCAGATCCGGAACGACGCCGTCCTGGGTGAACGGCATGTCTTCTTGGGGGGCGATGTGTCCGATAACGCCTTTTTGGCCGTGCCGGGACGCGAACTTATCGCCAAGTTCGGGAATCCGCTCGTCGCGGACGCTCACTTTCGAGAGCTTCGAACCGTCCTCACCCTCCATGAGCGTGACCGTGTCGACCACACCGTTCTCCCCCGAGCGCATCGTTACGCTTGTTTCGCGGCGTTTCTGTCGTCCCAGCCCGCCCATGTCGTCTGGCTCTTCAAGAAAGCGAGGTGGGCTGGTTTTACCCAACAGCACGTCGTTTTCGTCTACGTCGGTTTCGGGATTGACGAGACCGTCCTCGTCGAGGTGGTTGTACGATTCCTCGCCGCGTGCGCCACGAACCTCGTCGTCGGGGATCTCGAAGTGGTCTTCCTGCCCACCGGGGTACCGGCGTTCTTCTCCCTCGTACGTCCGGAAGAAGTGCGACCGCGCGAGGGCGCGATCGACGCTCCCCTTGTTCAACACGAGCGCGTCCTCGATGTTGAACCCCTCATAGGACATCACGGCGACGACGAAGTTCTGGGCAGCCGGACGATCGTCGTATCCGATCTGTTCTGTGGTCTGGGTAGAGACCATCGATAGCTGAGGGTAATGCAACAGGTGTTGGCGCGTATCCGGCCGAATCCGGTAGTTCGCTGATGGAAGCCCCAGCGACTGTTTGATCATCCCCGATCCCATCGTGATACGCGGTGAGGCGTTGTGTTCGGGGTAGGGGATCATCCCTGCACCGATCCCGAACATGAGTTGTGGATCGATTTCGAGGTGAGTGTGGTCCTCGGTGAGATCCGACTCATCGACCGCGACGTAGATGTCCTCTTCTTCTTCAGCGTCGATGAACTCGACTGCACCGCTGGCGATGAGATCTTCGAATTCGAGATTCCCGTTTCTGATCGCCTCGATGTCCTCGTCGTCTACCCGCGGCTCGCCGTTCTCGACGACGATGAGCGGCCGCCGTGCGCGTCCTGCATCAGCGTTGACGATGACCTCACTGGTGCGTTCTTTGACCGCGACGTTCACCATCTCGCTGACGTCCCCGCGCCGGCGTGCTTCTCGAATGTCGCTCGCAAGCTGCTCGGGTTCGGGATGCGTTCCGACCAAACTACCGTTAACGTAGACTTTCGCGTTTTGTCCCTGACTCATTGTTTGCTGTTAGTCGCCCGCTGTTCGTTCGAGTGTATCGATCCCCGCGATGCCACGCACTCCCATCGTCGATAGCTCTCGCTTTAAGGTCCGTTCGTCTTCGACGTTCTGTGAGAGCTCCATCGCCTGCGCAAAGTTTTTCACGAGTCCGCAGTTCGGTCCCTCCGGCGTTTCGGACGGACAGATACGTCCCCACTGGGTTGCGTGGAGATCCCGCGCCTCGAAATGGGGTTGGCTGCGAGACAGCGGACTCCGGAGCCGACGGAGGTGGGAAAGCACACCCATGTAGTCGGTCCGATCGACGAGTTGGGAGACGCCCGACCGACCGCCGACCCAGTTTCCGGTCGCGATCGGATGTTCGAGCCGCTCAGTCAGCACGTCCGATCGGACGACGGTGCTCACCGACAACTGCCGGTTTCGCATGTTGGCCCGTTCGAGCTGGTATTTCACGTCTCGGGCGAGCTTGTTCAACGCCGTTCGGAAGAGATCCCGCATCAGATCACCGGACACCTTTAGCCGCTTGTTGGCGTAGTGGTCTTTGTCGTCTTCTTCTCGACGGCCCAACGCGAGCTCGAAACACGCCTCGGCCATTCGGCAGAGATAAAACGCCTTGTTCAACCGAACTTCCTCCTCCGGGACCCCGTCCTCGTGGAGATGTGGCAGCAGATATCGGTCGATAACGTAGTTGGCTCGCTTGAGCTGGTAGTTTTTCCCTTGACCCTGAGCGACGCGTTGCCCGAGGGTTTCGATCGCTTCGGTCGTGGATTGGACCTCCGCCGCTTCTAAGTTCTCCAGCATGAACTTCACGACCTCTGGATCGTCGCTCACGCGGTGAACGATCTCCTCGTCCGACTCCAGCCCGAGCGCCCGAACGAGCGTCACGAAGTTGATACTGCCCGAAACGGACGGGAACGATACTTCGAGCAATCCCTCGCGGTTGCGCTCACACAACACGAGCGCGCGATACCCCCGGCGCTGGGAGAACGTCTTTGCGACCTGTATCGTCTCTCCGTATTTCGTATCCTCTTCTGCGAGGATCTTGTTCGGAGCGAGGTCTTCGGAGGTCATCAACACTCGCTCGGAACCGTTGACGATGAAATAACCGCCCGGATCTGCCGGGTCTTCCCCGATTTCGATGAGTTCTTCCTCTGAAAATCCTGTGATATTACATTTCTCCGAGCCGACCATGACGGGCATTCGGCCGACTTTCGTCTCGGCCTGGTCGACGATATGCTCTTCTTCGTCGGCCCCGCCACGGACGATGGTCATCTCCATGAATACCGGAGCTGCGTACGTGATGTTCCGAAGGCGGGCTTCCTGTGGATACTGAAGCTCCTCGCTTCCATCGGCTTCGCGCACACGCGGGGTAGTCACGCGGACGTTGCCCAGCTCCACCCATACCGGCTCTTGTCCTTCTTTATCACCGATGTCGGTGTCGATGGTTTCCTTTTCGTCGACTACCTCCTGCATTCCTCGGTTGAGGAACGCGTTGAACGATCTGAAGTGGTGCGCTGCAAGACGATCTCGTGAGAAATATTCCCGGGAAATGGCGCGTCTGCTTTCTCTGTTCATTCTATTACGAGTCGGTATATCACGGCCCTTTCTGCGGTTCGTGAATCACGAACGATACGAATCACGTCTCCAGCCTCGGCATCGATATCAGCGAGTGCTGGGTCGCGTCTCTTTATCTTTGGAAGGTCTGTTCGGTCAATGTTGTACTCGTCAAGCACTCCTTCAAGCGTCTCTTCGTCAACGAGTGAGTGCTCTGGGACGAGCTCGTGTTCGGTTGCGTCTACCATGTGTGTCTCTGGCCAGTGAGGGAGAAGGCTATCTCGAGATACTACAGATTGATACCGGGGCGACCGGCATAAGAGTTACTACCGACGGCTAGCAGCACGCTCGCCCGTGAATCCATGTTCGATATCCCACATCCAGCCAGCTACTTTAGAAAGGCTTAAATGAAAGACCGCAATACCAATGAATGCAGCGTGCCCGGGTGGTGTAGTGGCCCATCATACGACCCTGTCACGGTCGTGACGCGGGTTCAAATCCCGCCTCGGGCGCTTTTTCCCGTACCTTCGATTCATGAGGACTGCTGTTCACGATTGTACCGCTTGGTTTCCATCACCACTCCAGCAGCGTCTCACACACCCACCATATTTATTCAATATTTTAACAAAAAGTAATAATATCGTGGGGCATGTAGTAGACTCTGTACCGACTGAGACGACCATCTCGTCTCCACCCACCCAAAACCGCTGTTTAGGGGGTTCCAAACCGCCTTCGTACTGCGGTTAAACGATCCCTTGCAACAGTTGCAACAGTCAAAACTGTAGGTAAATGGTCATAAACGACCGCTTGCTTTTTTACCCCTGTTCGATGCAGGGGTAGACGGATGAAGCCATCACGTCGAAAGTTCCTGGCAGTTACAGGTAGCGCTGCGGTTACGAGCGTTGCTGGTGTCGGCTCTGCGAGTGCCGCTACTCCGATCAGTAACGTTCCAGTACCGGACAACACCTCGCAGATGTATCCCGTGATGGGAACGGATGCGGAGAATCCGACCGCGACGGTGTACGGAAACTTCAAATGCCCGTTCACGCAGGACTTCGTGAACAACGTTCTCCCTGACCTCGTCGATAAATACGTCATGAAGGGAAAACTGAACATCTGTTTCCGTACGATTTCCTTCGAGCCTTACGGGCGCGGTAAGACCCACGGCACGCAGTCCAACGCGTTCATCTCCGACAGCGACCCCAAGATCAGTGCGACCCATCTGGGCGTGTGGGAAGAAGATCCCGAGTCGTACTGGAAGTACTTCGAGTCGATGTTTGCGGGCTCGCTCGTCAGCGGGACCGTCACTCCGGAGAAGCTCAAACCCGTCATGGACAAAACGGGCGTCGATAATCCCGAGGAAATCGTCGCGCGAGTGAACAAAGGGAAATACGACAGTCTGGTGAAAGACTCCCACGAGTCCGCGCTCGACCTGAAGATAGAGCATACCCCGACGTTCGAGATCGCCGACTCGACGTTCGTCGGCCCGAAACCGGAAGATCTCAGCGATCTCGTGAGCTTTATCAAAGCCAACCTCTCGAAGGCAGACACTCTCCTGCCAAAGGAAGACTCCAATGATGTGAGCTCCGGAGAGAGTAGCGGTTCTGCAAGCGGCAACGCCACGAACACGATCACGTTCGACGGCAGCTCCGCGAAGGGCTGGGCGAAGTACGAAATCACCGTCTCGGGTGAGTTCAAGCAAGACCGGTCGATGGATTCCTCGATCGAGGATTCGGATGTCATCGACGGCTCGACCGCAAGCGGTGGTGTCGGACCGTGGAAGGACACCTTCGCCTACACCGGTGAGATCACCGATCTCACGCTCACACAGCCGATCGACGTCCTTCGAAACGACGAACCAGTCGATCTCGAAAAACTCGGCGCGAACATCAAGTCAGAGACGGAAAAGCTCAACGTCAAATCCGCCACCGACTCCGAGGAGACGACGCAGGTCAAAAACGCCATCTCCGGCGCGTGTAGCCGTCAGTAAAGCAACTGGCTCTGACTATCGTACCCTTTCGAGATCAGAGTTCAAACCTCGAGTTCGCTGTGTGGGTGTTGTACCCGCTCAGACGATTTTAATCAATATTTATCAATAACATTATTAGTATCTACTTCTTATTATATCTATGTCATGGCATGCAGCTGACGCGATCGACGAAGCAGTCGAGAAGACCCGCTCGTTTCTCTTTCCATTCAGCGTTGGGCGATGGTTCCGGCTTCTCATCATCGTCTTTTTGCTCGAAGGTGCCCCGGCGCGATCCGGGTCGACCGACTTTTCGTTATCCTCTTCAGCAAACGTTACTCCCGAACTGTTGATCGGTGGTGCGGTCTTCATGCTCGTGTTGTTCGTCTTCTTCGGTCTGATCGGTTCGGTCATGAGATTCGTTCTTCTCGAGTCCCTCCGAACCGATTCGATTCATCTCAGACAGTATTTCCGTCAGCAGTTTTGGAACGGCGTGCGGCTGTTTCTGTTCGAGACCGGAGTGATTCTCGTCGTGTTCCTCTTGTCTGTGTCCTTCGGTCTGGTGTTCGGTCCAGATCTGCTGGGCGAGGCGACGTCGATGGCGCTTGTGTTCCTGGGAATAGCGGTGATCGTGTTCTCAATAGGGGTACTGTTGGATTTCACGAGTAGCTTCGTCGCGCCAGTAATGCTACTTGAAGACCGGGGTGTCATCGACGGCTGGCAACAGTTTTGGCCGACGCTCAAAACCGAATGGAAGCAGTACGTGTTGTACGTCCTGTTGAATGGCCTTTTGACCATCATGGCTTCCATCATCGGCGCGGTAGCGATCATGGCTGTCGGATTACTGATCGTCGTCGGAATCGTGGTGATAGCGGCTCTCGGCTTCGTCGTTTCCGATACGATCGGGTTGATCCTGCTCATGGTGGTCGGGCTGTTGGGAGTGTTGCTCATACTAGGAAGCTTGTGTGCCCTTTTGATCCTGATCGGGATCTATTTCCGGTACTATTCGTTGCTGGTCCTGGGGAAGACGAACGTCGAGTTCGATCTCCTATCGGCGGCCGACGATCCGGCATCTGATGGAACTACCGTGATCGAGTAATCACATCCCCATGTCGGCCGCGCGTTCGGGTATCGGCAGCTCGTCCGTTCGAACGCCGAGTCGCTCGGCAGCGTGATCGAGCGCCATATCGAACCCGTAGTATCGTTGTAGCTCTTCGCCTGTCGGTGATGTTCGGACTGATACCATCGCGTAGCCATCGGTGTTCTGTGCGATCGTAGCCGTCTCGCCGGCGTGTTCGAACGAAAGCACGCGCTCGCCTTCGGTCTCATAGTAACGAGCCGTGATGTCGCCTGTCTCTACTTCGTCCATAACGTCGGTTCGACCGGAACCCTGTCGTAGCTGTCGGTCGTCTCTCGTCCCCAACAGCCGATCGGTGCGTAGCGGAGTATCATGTCCGCTTCCGCCGTGCTTGGCGCAGCTACATCGTCTACCGATCGCATCTTGGATCGAGAGGCCCAACACGATGACTCCAAACGTGGTTATCACTGATGACGCGGACTGGATGGAACGTTACACGGAGAGACGTTTGCCGCCGGGACGCAGTCAATGCCCTATCACTACCACACTGCGAACGATGGGTGTCCCTCTACGTGCTCGACGGAACGGGAACGCTCAGGAGCACGTCGGGCGAAACGGAGCTTTCAGAAGGTGATTACGTGGCGTTTTCCGTCGGCGAGGACGCACACCGGTTCACCAGAACAGAACGCCGTTCCGGGCGGACGCGGAGGTCGACTATTGGGACGGTGAAACGTAGCTGTCTGTTTGTACTCACTCCAGAAGCTGCCGGGCGATCGTGTTCCGGAGGATTTCGCTCGTTCCCTCGTAGATTTCGTTGAGTTTTGCGTCCCGATAGAACCGCTCGGCAGGGAAATCCTTCGTGTAGCCGTAGCCGCCGTGGATCTGGATGCCCTCGTTTGCGACCTCTCGGGACACTTCACTTGCGTACAGCTTTGCCTGTGCGGCCTCCTTGATGAACGACTCCCCCCTGATCTTCCGGTCTGCGGCCTTGTGCATCAGCATACGGGCCGCGCTCACTTTCGTGTCCATATCAGCGAGCTTGTGCTGGATGGATTGGAATTCGGAAATCGGCTGGTCGAACTGTTCGCGCTGCTCGGCATATTCTAAGGCGGCGTCCAAGGCGGCCTGTGCGATACCGACCCCTCGCGCGGCGATCGTGATCCGTCCGCCGTTGAGGGTTTTCAGCGCTTGGACGAACCCATCGCCTTCCGCACCGATCCGTCGGTCGGCGGGTATCCGGAGATCGGAAAACCGGAGTTCGGCGGTCGGACAGCCCTTGTCTCCGAGTTTGTGCTCGGTGCCTTCCACGTAGAAGCCGTCGTCTTCCTCCGGGCGGACGACGAACGACGAGATGCCGTCGGTGCCGGCGTCGGGATCGGTTTTGGCGAACAGCGTGACAGTGTCCGCGACCGACCCGTTCGAGATCCACAGCTTCCCCCCCTCAATGATGTATTCGTCGCCGTCTTTCGTTGCGGTCGTTTCCATGGCGGGGACGTCGCTACCGGCTCCCGCTTCCGACAGGGCGAATGCTCCGACATCGGTGCCCTCTGCGAGTGGCGTCAGATACGTCTCCTTTTGGTGTTCGTCACCGAACGCGTACAGCATGTTTCCCGCGAGCGAGGTGTGGGCGGCGACGACGGTTCCGAGTCCGCCGCTCCCGCGGCTAATCTCGGACAGCCCGATGGCGTACGAATGGTAGTCCAGTCCCGCGCCGCCGTACTCCTCGGGAAACGGCATTCCCATCAAGCCAAGCTCGCCCATCTCTTCGATCAGTTCGGATGGGAACTCGTCGGTCGCGTCGATCTCGTCCGCAACGGGTTTTATCTCCTCGTCGACGAACTCCGACACCATCTCTTTGATCTGCTTTTGCTCAGCCGTGAGGCTAAAGTCCATGAACGATCGTGAGTCCCACCGGCTCTTGATTGTTAGCATCCGCTGTCAGATGTACCATTGCGCTGTCTCACTCGGCCTGTGACTCGATCTGGCGTCTGTTGTGCACGAACCGTTGGATGAGAACGCCCAGAGCCGGGATAGTGAAACCGAGCACAAACCCCAGATAGTAGCTGTAAAATCGGACGTTTGTCGTGGGAAATCGCGTGAGAAGCACCACCCCTGGAACCACACTTATTGCCACGATCGCTACGATCCAGAAAATCGCTCGGCCGTACGTGCCGAGTCGGGACCACACGGAAGCGAGCCATCGCCACCGTCCGGAATACACACCGATATCAGGAGCAAACCGAACTAATAGGACACTCCCGGTCGTCAGAGTCCCCCCAACGATGTAGTTCCACGCCACGGAATTAGCTTCCACGAGGGTGTGACTGTATACGAATACGTTCATCACCCCTGTACTACCTGTGAGAAGAAGATTGGTTGTCGATACGCCCGGAAATAGCAGATCAGACTCGTTTCCCATGGGAAATTATTATAATAGAATCATATAACAGCAGGAGCTATTACGTATGTGTATCGTATTTTCTATTCAATATGTCCCATGAATGGGTTGGACTGGTTTCAACTGTCCGTTACTCGTACTCGTAGAACCCAACCCCGGTTTTCTTTCCAAGATCTCCGGCGTGGACCTTCCGCTTGAGTAGGTAGGCGGGTTTGTACCGGTCACCGAGTTCCTCATGGAGCGTCTCGGTCGCGTCGAGACAGATGTCTAGTCCAATGTGGTCGGCGAGTTCGAGCGGTCCCATCGGGACGTTCGTGCCGAGTTTCATGCCACGATCGATGTCTTCCATGGTGGCGACGCCCTCGTCGTAGGCGCGGATACCCTCGTTGATCCACGGCATCAAAATCCGATTGGAGACGAAGCCGGGTTTGTCGTCCGATCTCCACGTCTTTTTACCCAGTTCCTCTGCGAACCCGTCGGCGAGGTCGACGGTGTCTGATGCGGTTTTCTCCCCAACGACGATCTCGACGCCGTCCATCACGGGAACGGGGTTCATGAAGTGGAGTCCGACGACGCGCTCAGGCCGGTCGGTCGCGCTGGCGATGGTCGTGACCGACAGCGTACTCGTGTTCGTCGCCAACACTACGTCCTCATCCAGTGCCTCATCCAGCTCTGCGAAGATCTCTCGCTTGATTTCCATCGACTCTACGGCGGCCTCGATGGTGAGATCACAGTCCGACAACTCCGAAAGCGCCGTGGTTCCGGAGATCCGTTCACGGGCAGCCGTCGCCTCCGACTCCGTGAGCGTCCCGCTGTCCACGAGCCGTGAGAGGCTTTCCTCGATGGACCCGAACCCCGCATCGACGCGGTCCCGGTCGATGTCGCGCATCACCACGTTGTAGCCAGCCATCCCTGCTACTTGGGCGATACCGCTACCCATCGTCCCCGTCCCGACGACGGCGACGCGCTCGATCGCATCTAACTCGCGCATACTACCGGTGGATGGGGGCTGACCCTAAAGCTGCCGAGGTTCGATGACTTTCCTTGTATCACTTGAAATACTGAATTTCGAGACGAGTTAATATTTTGAAAATCGCAGGCCGGTACACTGATTACTCCGCTCTGCAAGATTCCATCTATGATCCCAATCACCGAATCGCCGCTCACACGGGATGGTAACGTACTCATTTTAGCGTACGATCACGGGCTTGAGCACGGTCCAACCGATTTCACGGACGTACCCGAAAGCGCCGATCCATCTCGGACGTTCGAGGCGGCCACCCATCCGGCGGTCACGTCGATCGCCGTACAGAAGGGGATCGCCGAGGCGTACTATCCGTCGTATTCGGACGACGTGGACCTGCTCATGAAACTCAACGGCACGTCCAACCTCTGGATGGGTGAACCCGACAGCGCCGTCAACTGTTCCGTCGAGTACGCCCGCGAGGTCGGGGCGAGTTCCGTCGGCTTCACGCTGTACGGCGGCGCAAACCACGAGATCGAGATGGCAGAAGAGTTCCGAGAGATCCAAGAGAACGCTCGGGCCCACGACATGCCGGTGGTGATGTGGTCGTATCCGCGCGGCCAAGGGCTGAAAAACGATACGAAGTCCAGCGTCATCGCATACGCGTCCCGTCTCGCGCTCGAACTCGGTGCCGACGTGGCGAAAGTGAAGTATCCCGGTTCGAAGGAAGGGATGGAGCAGGCAGTCAGAATGGCCGGAAAGACGAACGTCATCATGAGCGGTGGATCCAAACGATCCGATCGAGCGTTCTTGGAAAGCGTCAAAGCCGTCATGGACGCTGGTGGGAAGGGGCTTGCCGTCGGCCGGAACGTCTGGCAGCGGGAGAACCCCGAACGGATCCTCGATTCGCTCGAACGGATCATCTACGAGGGGGCCTCAGTTGACACCGCACTCGAAACATGACCGTTGAGGCGATCTTCGACGTCGTCGCGTCGAGTGCCGACGATATTCGAGGCAGCTTAACCGGACGGCGGACGTACGCAGAGGAGCAAAATCCAAGCGGCGAGCAACAGCTCGCGGCGGACGTGCACGCCGATCAACTGCTCGAAGAGCGACTCCTCGCGCTCGATTCTGTCGGTGCGTACGCCAGCGAAGAACGTGATGAGGTCATCACCGATGGTGACGGATGGTCCGTCGCCGTCGATCCGCTCGATGGCTCCTCGAACGTGAAGTCTAACAACGCCATGGGAACCGTACTCGGCGTGTACGACGCCGAGCTGCCGGCACCCGGTCGATCCCTCATTGCAGCCGCTTACGTGTTGTACGGTCCGCTGACGACGATGATGACCGCTCACGACGGAACCGTTACCGAGTACGTCGTGGAAGACGGTGAACGCCAACCGGTCCGAGAGAACGTTACGTTGCCCAATGATCCGGTGGTGTACGGCTTTGGTGGCCGCGTCCCGGAGTGGCCGGACGATTTCTCGGGTTTCGTCTCATCTGTCGAACAGGAATTGAAACTCAGATACGGCGGTGCGATGATCGCCGACGTCAATCAGATCATGACCTACGGGGGTGTCTTCGCCTATCCAGCGCTCGAATCGCATCCGGACGGAAAACTCCGGCTACTGTTCGAAGGCGCTCCGATCGGGTACATCGTGGAAACGGCAGGCGGCCGCTCTTCGGACGGCGCACGATCGTTACTCGACGTTACATCAAGTTCGCTTCACCAACGCGTCCCTGTCCACGTGGGCAACCCAGAATACATCACCCGATTGGAGGAAGCGCTGCATGATGACTCGTAGAGCCTTCGAACGGCTGAAAGATACATCATAACCATAACAAATACCTTAATAGGGTATGTGTTAATAACGTATGGATCTTGGGACCGCGCCGTCCGCTCCCGTATCCGACGGTGATATCGCGTTCGGCACGTATCGAGGCTCGTGCTCTTCGACGGCTATCGACCTCGACGTTCGGTTTCGGCTCGGTCGCTTCGTTCGACTGCGCCACGAGAAAAAACTCCAGCAGTTTTGGGCCGTCGACGATGCGCTTGCGTTGTACGGCTCGGTCGTCGACGCCGGGCCGATCGGGATGGCTTCGTTGTGGGTGTTCGACCGTGCCGACGGGACGGTGCTCGCCGACAGCACGTCGATACTCCCACCGCTTGTCGTTCGAATCGACGACGATCCCACGGCTGACCCCGTCGCAGTCGCACGATTTCTAGACCATCGCGTAACTCTCGATAATCGTGGTGATACGACCCGGGGATCGGGCCGGATGGAAACGACGAAGTTCACGGTTGGCTACGACACACCGGCAGCCGAGCCGGTAACTGCCGTCCGTCCGGCTACCGATGGTGAGGATTCTTCCCGACACGTCGTGATCTCCCAGCAGTCGGCTTCGCTTCCGGTGACTGGATGGCTCAACGCCGACGGTCATCGCCACCGGTTTTCCGAGAACGCTGTGGGGATGCTCGATTACACCCACGGGCTCGTACCTGCCACGATGACATGGCATGGAGCGATTGCCAGCGGACACGCGGCCGATGGCACGGCCGTGGGGTTTTCCATCGGGACGGACCCGGAGGGTGTGGGTAACGTCGTCTGGATCGACGGGGTGCCTCGGGGTATCGGCCCGACGACCATCGTTCCCGAGGAGTGGCGGATCGAGACCGAAGACGGCTATCTTTCCGTCTCTCTCGATGTCGAGTACCCCCACCGTCGAACCATCTCCTTCGGCCCGATCTCACACCGCATCGTCCAACCGTTCGGTCGATGGCGGGGAACGCTCGGCGATCGGACGATCGAACTCCCCGGCGTCGGTGAACTCCACGAAGCCAACTGGTGACCGAACGGCCGTCCGCCGAATCCGGCAGATAATTCGCAAAGCCCTATTAGGACCGTTTAGGAATATTATGTATGAAGGTGCGGATCGATACGGACGCGAGTGCGGAGGAAGCAAGCGCTACTGCTGCTGCGCTCGCCCGTCACGCCGTCGAGGAGGTCGAAGTGTACATCGGAGACGCAGCCGAGCCGGCCGTCGTTCACGGCGGCGATCAAGTGGGAGACGCGGTTCCAGACGACGATATCGGGCCGACAGAGCGGGAGATCGCGCTCATCGAGGAGATCGCTCGCATCGAACAGGGTGGGCCGGAGAAGTACAAAGAACGACTAGCAGAACAAGGCAAGCTGTTCGTCAGGGACCGGCTAGATCTCTGGTTTGATGACGTGCTGTTCGAAGACGGAAAATTCGCGGAGTTCGACGCTGACGATCGACTCCCGGCAGATGGTCTTCTCACTGGCGGCGCGGAGTTCGAAGGCCGAACGGTCCATTTCATGGCCAACGACTTCACTGTGAAAGCGGGGAGCATGGCCGAGAAAGGTGTCGAGAAGTTCCTCCGAATGCAACAGCGCGCGCTCGACACAGGCCGTCCGGTGTTGTATCTGATGGACTCCTCGGGCGGACGCATCGACCAGCAGACCGGCTTTTTCGCCAACCGGGAAGGGATCGGAAAGTACTACTACAACCACTCGATGCTCTCGGGACGAGTGCCCCAAATCTGTGTGCTGTACGGGCCCTGTATTGCCGGTGCTGCGTATACCCCCGTGTTCGCTGATTTCACAGTCATGGTTCGGGACGTGTCGGCGATGGCGATTGCTAGCCCGCGGATGGTGGAGATGGTCACTGGCGAGACGATCGACATGCAGGATCTCGGCGGTCCAGAAGTTCACACCACCCAATCCGGCAGTGCCGATCTCATCGCCGAAGACGAAGAACACGCCCGAGAGTTGGTCGCCAAACTGATCTCCTATCTCCCGGACAACTGCGAGGCGTCCCCGACGACGGCAGACACCGTCTCTCCGACCATCCCGCCGTCGACCACCGATCGCGTCATTCCCGACCACCCCAACAAGGGGTACGACATGCACGACCTCATCGACCGTGTCGTCGATGGCGATTCGGTTCTCGAACTTCAACCGTCGTTCGGACCGGAGATCATCACCGCGTTCGCGCGCATCGACGGACGACCGGTCGGCATCGTCGCCAATCAGCCAGCCCAGCGCGCCGGTGCCATCTTCCCCGATGCGGCCGAGAAGGCCGCCCGGTTCATCTGGAAGTGCGACGCGTTCGAGATCCCCCTGCTGTATCTGTGTGACACACCTGGCTTCATGGCTGGGTCCGGCGTCGAGAAAGAGGCAATCCTCGAAAAAGGCAAGAAAATGATCTATGCCACCTCTTCAGCGACGGTTCCCAAACAGTGTGTCGTTGTCCGGAAAGCCTACGGTGCGGGGATCTATGCCATGTCTGGACCGGCCTACGGTCCCGAATCCACGATCGGACTGCCGTCCGGTGAGATCGGAATTATGGGTCCGGAAGCAGCCATTAACGCCGTCTACGCCAACAAACTCGACGCGATCGACGACCCCGATGAACGCAAAGAACGCGAACGACAGCTCCGGGAGGAGTACCGCGAGGACATCGACATCCACCGCATGGCCAGCGAGATGGTCATCGACGAGATCGTTCCCCCGAGTAGCCTGCGCGAAGAGCTCGCAAACCGGTTTGCGTTCTACGAGACCGTCGAGAAGGATCTTCCCGATAAGAAACACGGAACCGTGTTGTAGGTTCCGTTCAGCTCGATTCGACCACAGCCCTGAGCGCCCGTACTTCTTCGAGGACAGCGTTCCACTGTTCGATACTTCCTGGAATCCCCGTTTCACCTGATTCAGAGGCGCGCGCATCGATGCGTTCGCGGACGGCTTCCGGGTTGTCGATGTCGTAAAATCGGATCGCGGCCGAAACGCCGGCCGTGTCGACCGACACCGTTCCGTACCCGAAAATCTTCTCTCGATATCCTTGTGAGAACGAGCTGTTTTGAACGCGGCTGTGTCTGATACGGTCGACGCGCTTGCGGAAGACGCCCTGTTTCACGTACAGCGCTCGGTCGGTAATCACGAACACCGTATTCACGACGACTAGATACGACCACGCCGGGAGTGCGATTCCGGGGAGCACGAGTACCCCCAGCCACGGCGTGATCTCCGCAGACAGAAGCGGCGTTGCGATCTCTGGAACGAGGATTGCCGTGATTCCGACCACCATTAGCATCGTTCCGACCACCGTGTCGGGTATGATGAGCACCAGTCGAGGGTGGTCGGTCCAGTGAACCGTTTCCTCGGCGTCGAGTGAAAGCGCAGAGACAGAACTCATAGCGACTCCTCAGTCCCAGTTCCACTGGCCGCCGGTTCCGCTTTCGAGCGGTCGCTTTCCGCGCTTGATGCCTCAGCAGGCTCATCAATACTTTGACGGATCGCTTGTAGCTCCGTGAGAATCTCATCGAGGACCGCCTCGGCGTCCTCCCCGTTCGTTCCGTTCTCTGTCTCCGCGCTGCGCTCGTTGATCTTCGTTTGTACCTCTCGTGGCGATTCGACGTTTCGAAACCGCATCTCGACCCCACCGGTGCCGGCAGTGGCGATTTCGACCGTTCCGTAGCCGAAATACGATCCCATCATCGACTGCTGGTAAGAGGTGTTTTGCACCTTGTCGAATTCGACCCGTTGGACGCTCCGTGAAAAGATACCCCGCTTTTTGTACACGGCTGTGGTCGTGATCACGTAGTTCGTGTTCGTGTGATGTAGATACGACGAAACGACGAGTGGGATTCCGACGATCACCAAACACAACGGGAGCCCGACGCCGATCGACAACAACAAACTGAGCCGGTGTGGAGTGTCCCCCCACAGCAGTTCCTCGTCCTCATCGAGCGTCAGCCACTCGAATTCATCCGCTGATGGCGTGTCCATGTGTTCGATACTCATATCACGGCTGATAACTGTTGGGTGGTGCTATCCGATCGCTCCTCCTAATTTATAACAGTAAACTACAAAGATGAAACGATGGTTGATCCCCGCACTTTGACAGACGATGAACGCGACCGGTTGGAACCCGTGCTTTCGAAAACGAACATCCCGGTGAGGGTCTCAGCCGAGATGGGATCAAGCGAGGTCCTCCGGCTGAATGGCAAAGCGATCGGTTGGTGGCGCGATACGCGTCGGGCCGTGCTCGCTGACCGGAGTTTCGATCGGTTCGATGATGAGCAACTGCACGCGCTCGTTGCTCATCAGATCGGTCACCACCGAGGTCGGCATCCGCTGTTGCTTGGGATGTACAAACTCGTCGTGTTTCTCTCCGCTGGATTGATCGGATGGATCGGATCGGTACTCGCTGATGTCACGTCCACTGGTCCGTAGGCAGTGTATCCGGTCGTTGTCGCTGTGTTCGTGGTGGGATCGATTTCCGGCGGTTCTGTGCTACTTCGACGGTTGGAGTTCGCAGCCGATCGCCGTGGAGCAACGCTGCTCGGCTCGACAGCGCCGTTTCGTGCGCTCTTTGAATCTGCTGTCGTTGATCGTAACCACTCCTCTGGGATTGCGCGGCTGGTAGATTACTGCTATCCGTGGCCGACCGCTCGACACCGTCTCAGAGCGCTGGATTCGGCACAGTCTAACGGTTCAGAAGCATAATTTCCGTATCCCTTCGCGTTAGCGTTGTTTTTTCAACGAAAGTGCGGTCCGATCGAATTCACAGACGAGCGTTTCCGTTTCGCCGTCGATTGTGAACGCTTCGACGTGCATCGTAACGACGCCGCGTTCCCCATCAGAGGTTTCGCGTTTGTCCGTCACCGTCGATTGTGCGCGGAGCGTGTCCCCGTGGAACACCGGATTGGGGTGCTCGACGTTGTCATAGGAGAGGTTGGCGACGATGGTCCCATCCGTGGTGTCGGGGATGGACAGTCCGACGGCCAGCGACATGGTGTACAGCCCGTTGACCAACTGCCGCCCGAACTGGGTGTCGTCGGCGAACTCCTGATCGAGATGCAAGGGCTGTTGATTCATCGTCATATCACAGAATCGTTGGTTGTCGCTTTCGCTGATCGTTCGTCGTTTTTCGTGTTCGATCGTTTCCCCGATCTCGTACTCCTCGTAGTATCGACCGACCATATCCTGAATTCATTGGCGAACGGGCTAAATAGATGGGGATACCGTGCCACGGACACATCCAAACAGTAGCGGTCGCGGAGACGGTAGCGGTGCGGTGGCGGAAGCGGGTAAGACGTAGTACCGCGAGCGTCAGCGAGCGGCCTTTTTTGGTCTTCTCGCGAGCGAAGCGAAGGGGGATCCCGCGAGTCACAGCGCGAACGGAGTGAGCGGCCGTCTCGCCGGGCGAGCGGTGAGCTCTGCTCGCCCGAGCGGAAAAAAGGTGGATGTGCGGAATCACAACGCTGTTAAACGCTTGCTTCTAACCGAGAGTCATGGTAGACACACTGGGTCTCGGGGTGGGGATCACGCTCACGCTCATCATGATCGTGTTCCATTTCTCCAAAGGGACGGGGTGGCAGCCCCGGGAAGACATCTCGGATGAGGTGCTCGAACACCGTGCTGCCACCGTGCCCGAGACGGCGTTTCCCGAGCCGATGAACCGGTCGATCGGTGGGGGGGCAGCCGGTGTTGGAGCAGCTGTCACTGGTGAAACCGAAGCCGAAGGGGAACTCGAAGAGGGTGAAGAGGCTGTTGGTGGCGACGATCCTTCCGCAATTCCCGACGACGAAGCCGAGGTGTACGAAGTCGAATTCGTCAAACAAGGGAAAACGATCGACGTCAAAGAGAACACCACACTTCTCGAAGCCGGCGAAGGGGAGGGGTGGGATCTCCCCTACGCGTGCCGTGAAGGCCAATGTATCTCCTGTGGTGGTCACATTACGAACGGTCACGCTGAGGAGTACGTCGAGCACCACACCAACCAGATGCTCGGCGAAGCCGAACTCTCCGACGGATACACCCTCACTTGTGTCGCCTATCCGACCGCTGATCTCAGCCTCGAAACCGGCGAGTCACCGTAACCCACTACCTCGAATCGACGACTCAAAACCGTTATATCTACCCACCGAAAACCCTACGATGTGAGCCTGTAGCTCAGTGGACAGAGTTCTTGGTTCCGGACCAAGACGTCGCGGGTTCAAATCCCGTCGGGCTCGTACACCCACTTTTTTGCGCTCAGGTGGCCTTCGGCACCGCTCCAGTGCGTGACCTGTCCTGTCCGCTCCGCCCCGCGACTGCCTCTGCCACCGCGACCGCCCTCCGCTTCCGCTCTGTCACTGCTCGTGTGATCTCGGATGGTGACGGTCACTCATTCGTCTACGGTGGGCTCATCTATCCACGGGGGTAGTCACTCCGTGCGCGCCACTTCGTGCCGTCCGAACCCATACCGGAGTCGGTTGGCCAATCGCCGCGAGAACCGATCCGACCGGCTACCGAACCGTTCGGATAGCGCGGTGTAGATGAGTGGTACTGGTACTTCCTGTGTGAGTGCCTCTTCGACGGTCCACGTCCCCGTCGAGCCACCAGCCACGTGGTCGGCCACGTCCCCGAGGTCGTTCCCTTCCTCCGCGAAGGCCTCCTCACACAGTTCGAGCAGCCACGACCGGATGACGGCCCCGTTGTTCCACGTGTGTGCCACGGCTTCGAGATCGAGATCGTACCGTCCGTTTGCGAGCAACTCGAATCCCTCGCCGTAAGCCTGCATCAGGGCGTATTCGATCCCGTTGTGAACCATCTTCACGTAATGTCCGGCTCCCGACGGTCCCATCCGCGCATGGCCGTTCGGTCCGGTGGCGACCGCATCGAAGACCGGAACGCACGCCTCGTAGGCCCATTCAGGACCACCGACCATCAGCGAAAAGCCCAACTCCGCACCGGCCGGTCCGCCGCTCGTCCCACAGTCGAGATACGCGGCGCTCGTCTCCCCTCCTCGTCGAACTGACGCTTCGAAATGGGAGTTGCCGCCGTCGATCACGACGTCGTCTCCGTCGAGATGCGGTTCGAGATCGGAGAGTGCGGCATCGATCGCATCTCCCGCAGGTACCATGAGCCAGATCCGCTTTTGATCGTCCAATCGCGCAACGAGATCGGCGAGCGAATCCGCTGGCTGTGCGCCCGCATCGGCCGCTTCTGCCACCGCCGTCTCATCCACATCGAACGCCACCACGTCGTGACCAGCAGCCAGAACGCGATCGACGACGATCTGTCCCATCCGTCCGAGACCAACGACTCCGAGTTGCATACACGGCGTTCGACGGTCACGACGGTGTGTGTTGTGGTTCAGTGGAACAGCTTTCGATGGGATTTATCGCATTCTTGACTATATGCTGACTACCATCTTCTCCAATCTTACAAATAATAGAGGCATTATATAATTATATTGGAGTTATGAATACTGAGTGGATCGAAGTCAGATAATGATTCAGAGAAAAAGGTTGTCTCTGCAACCACACACGTGAAACAGAAGAGGGTACGATCGTGGTTGAGCACGTTCGTTTCCCGTGTGAGATGCGAGGTTTCGCAAAAGAACACGGCGAGACGACGACCGACAAACCCGCAACGCAACTCCTCCGAGAGAAGCGCGAGCGGAAAAGCAAGACTGAGAGGAGGTCCATCGTTGGAGAAGTGAATGTCGGTTCCCGATCGCGTCGTTTTTGACACAGAACCGATCGTTGCCCACGCTGACGACGAACCCGGAAGTGAGTCGGTCGAAGAGTATCTGAACGCTATTACCGCAGAGAACGCCAACGGGTATATCAGCCGGGTGATCTCACGGAAATCCGCTACATCATCGCGCGAAAATACGATCGGAACGTGGCTGATGAATATCTCGACTGGCTTTTTGATCTCGGACTGACACCGGTTAATACCGAGGCACTCTGGGATAACGCTGCCGAGTATGTCGTCGAATACAATCCTGCTTTGGGCGATTCGTTTGCGCTGGCGACTGCTGAAGCCGTTGACGGAACGCTTCTCGTGGACGCAGATGACGATTATGATGATATGACGACTGTTTCGATCGAGCGATTCCGTGGCGATCCGGCTTGACATTCCCAACAAACCCACGTCGGAGGAACACGTTTATACGCACAACCACACAACGGACGGGTATGCGTTGGTCGCCGGTAGTACGTGTGTGAGTGTCGCAACCGGAACGCACACATCGAAGTTACAACTCTTTTCAGTTGGTACGACCGTCGACCACTCCGTAAGCTATGACAGAGATAGAGAACGAATACGATCCGGACAGCATCGAGCAGAAGTGGCGCGAGCGGTGGCAGGAGATGGGTGTGTACCAGTACCGTGACGACGAGGAGCGCCCCGATTACGTGATCGACACGCCGCCGCCCTACCCGACCGGGAACTTCCACATCGGGAATTCACTCGGCTGGTGTTATATGGATTTTGCTGCCCGCTATCATCGGTTGTGCGGCGACGACGTGTTGTTTCCTCAGGGATGGGACTGTCACGGCCTTCCGACCGAGGTGAAAGTCGAGGAGAACCACGACATCCACCGGACGGACGTCCCCCGCGAAGAGTTTCGAGAGCTGTGCATCGAACACACCGAGTCCCAGATCGATGCGATGTACGAGACGATGCTTGATCTCGGCTTCTCTCAGGACTGGTCTCACGAGTTCCGGACGATGGATCCCGAATACTGGGGGGAAACACAACGTTCGTTCGTTCGGATGGCCGAGGAGGGCTACGTCTACCGCGACGACCACCCTGTCAACTGGTGTCCGCGCTGTGAAACTGCGATCGCTGACGCCGAAGTCGAAACCGACGATCGAACCGGAACGCTGTATTATCTCACGTTCTCCAGCGCCAGTGAGGAACAACGTTCCTCAGGCAGCCGGACGCAGTCCGGCGACAGCGAGGAACAACATACCTCGGGCAGCCGGACGCAGTCCGGCGACAGCGACGCGATCGAGATCGCAACGACGCGACCCGAACTGCTCGCTGCGTGTGTGGGGATCGCCGTCGATCCCGATGATGAGCGCTACGCCGACCGGATCGGCGAGACGTTCGAGGTGCCGCTGTTCGAGCAGGAGGTTGAGTTGTTCGCCGACGACGAGGTCGACAGCACGTTCGGCACCGGTGCTGTGATGGTCTGTACGTTCGGTGATAAACAGGACGTCACGTGGTGGGCCGAACACGATCTGGATCTCCGACCAGTCATTACCGAGTCCGGACACCTCGCTGAACTCGCAGGTGAGTTCGAAGGACTCGGGGTGAACGAGGCAAAAGAGGAGATCGCTCAGGCCCTTGCGGCGGCGGACGTTTTGAACGACCGCGAGTCCATCGAACAGTCGGTAGGGATCTGCTGGCGGTGTGACACACCGATCGAGATTCTGAGCAAAGATCAGTGGTTCGTCCGGGTGAATCAGGAGGAGATCCTCGAAACGGCCCGTGAGATCGAATGGATTCCTGAGCACATGTACGCCCGTCTTGAAGAGTGGGCCGAAGGGATGGATTGGGACTGGGTCATCTCCCGCCAACGGGTGTTTGCGACACCCATCCCCGCGTGGTTCTGTGAAGAATGTGGTCACATTCACACCGCCGATGAAGACGCTCTTCCGGTTGATCCGACCGAGACCGATCCCGGTCATCCGTGTCCGGAGTGTGAAAGCACCGAGTGGGTGGGCGAGACCGACGTCATGGACACGTGGATGGACTCTTCGATCACGCCTCTGTACGTGACTGGCTGGCCCGAATCGTCGTTTGAATCGGTTCAGTTGCGCGAACAGGGACACGACATCATCCGAACGTGGGCGTTCTACACCATCCTCAGGACGGCTGCGCTCGAAGACGAACGTCCGTGGGATCGCGCGCTGATCAACGGCATGGTGTTCGGAGAGGACGGCCACAAGATGAGCAAATCGAAAGGGAACTTCGTCGAGCCGAAGGAAGTCATCTCGGAACACTCTGCCGACGCCTTCCGGCAGGCGATCGCGCTCGGTGGCCAGCCCGGCACCGACATCCAGTTCCAGTGGAAGGAAGTCACGTCGGCCTCGCGGTTTCTCACGAAGGTGTGGAACATCACCAAATTCGCCTCGAACCATTTCGATGCGGACACCCCATCGATTCAGGATCCGGCCTATCGCGACGCCGATAAATGGATCTTGATCCGCTGTGCGGAGGTTGCCGACCGAGTCCAAGAGCATATGGACGCCCACCGGTTCGACGCAGCGCTGCGCGAACTTCGGGAATTCATCTGGCACGATCTCGCCGACGACTACCTCGAACTGCTCAAAGGACGACTGTATGAGGGACGTCCCGGCGAGCGAAACGCGGCCCGTCATGCTCTGTACACCGCGTTGTCGGCTTCGCTTCGGATGCTCTCCCCGTTCGCCCCGTTCCTTACCGAAGAAGCGTATCAGACGCTTCCCGCCGGAGCTGAAAGCGTTCATACGGAGACGTGGCCGTCACTCCAGACGTTCGATGCGGACGCCGCCCAACGAGGACAGCTCATTGTGGACGTCGCAAGCGCGATCCGTGGCTGGAAGTCAGACGCCGGAATGGCCCTCAACGCGGAATTGGACCGGATCGAGCTGTTCGTGGACCGCGATGGAGAACGGCCAGCGATCGACACCTACGACCTTAGCTCGGCTGTCAACGCTCCCGTTTACATCGAAACCGGTCGGCCAAACATCGAACTCGTTCCCGTCGGTGTGGATCCCGACCACTCGGTGATCGGTCCACAGTTCCGCGACCGAGCCGGTGCTGTCGTCTCTGCTCTCGAAGCCACCGATCCCGCCGAACTGAAAGCACAGATCGAAACGAACGGTGAAATCTCCGTCGACGTTGAGGACGATACGGTCGTGCTTGATCCCGAAGCGGTCGATATCCTCGAAGAACAGCGCGCTGCAAGCGGCGAGGAGGTCGACGTGATCGAACTGGATGAGGGCACGATCCTCATCTACAGCTAATCACGGCGAGTACCTCGGAGTCTCACACATCGCTCCGCGATTTCCGTTGCCCCCGAGACGGTTCACCGCTCACGCAACCACTGACTGCCGAACCGGCGCTCGCATCAATCAGCACTCGATGCGATCGGGAGCCGCTCCGGTCGTTCCGTGAGATACGTCACGACGTCGTCCGAGAGGCGATTCATTACGACACGCCCCGACCGCTGCCGGCGAACGATCTCATCGTCATCGAGCCGTTGTAGGTGGTGTGTTACGGTACTTGGATCCCGATCCAACTCGTCGGCCAGCTCCGACACTGTCGCGGGACCGAGGTGACAGAGCGCTTCGATGACGTTCGCAGTCGCCTCTTCCCCCAACGCAGCCGTGAGTTCGATCCATTCGGTATCGACGGGATAGAACCGTCGCTTTCCGTGTACTTTGACACTCATAATGAGTCCCTCTCGTTCTAGGACTCGGAGATGGTGACGCAGCGTCGAGAGCGAGTACTCCGTGTGATCGCTTATCGCCGAAAGATAGATCCCCGGCGTCTCCTCGATGGCTTCGAACACGATCGCGCGTCCGTCGTGTTCGAGTGGATCCGAATCGTCGTACCGGCTGTACCGTAACAGCACCATTACCCGTGATAGCGAGTCGATGACGGTCGTGTGCCGGATATGAATGGATCCCACGTCGTGTGGTCTCGATATCGTTTCGGACGCGGTGCTACCGTGTGTGAAAAGCATCCGAACCACAGTTGCCCCCAAACCGACAGCAGCCCCCGTTTCCCGTTCCGGTTCGAACGGCAGTCCCTTTCCACTGGGTGGGTTCGAGCCATCATCGCTGTCGTTCGAGGATGATCGGACGGGAACCGATAGGGAAACGGCCGTCAACGTTTCTCGATCGGGCGATCGATCTGCGGTCGTCGGTTCTGGTGTCGTCGTTTCAGTGGTTGTTGAACGTGTCGTCGGTTCTGGTGTCGTCGTCGCTGTTGGGGACGACGTTGTCGGCGGTGCGGTGGGAGTTACTTCTTCGACCGGAGTGGGCGACACGGATCGCTGTCGGGTGTCGGTGCTGGTCGTTCGTTCGATCGGTGGCGGTTCCGTTCGTTCCACCTCGGGTTCACCGGGCGCTTTCTCGTCTGATTCCGTCGGCGTCGGGGGCTGCTCCGTCCCGATCGTCGAACGCACCACGGCGACCGTCCCGTTGACGATCTCCACGACGCTGTGTTCTCCTGTATCAACGACAGTAGTGACCCCACTCCCAGTTCGGTTTAGCGTTCCGAGCGTTGCAGTGGTGATCTGCTCTAGCCGCAGAAGAGTTCCGTCGTCAGTTTCGCGTCCCGTCACATTCTGACATGGGAGTAAAAATTGGAGCGTCTCCTTGATCGTTTCATCACCACTGTCTACGGAGAAACTGCGTTCATCCCGTTCGCTGGCGTTGGACGGTGTGGCAACCGATGTCGTGTCGATGTCTGCTTTCCCGTCCGCTACCACTGCCGATCGGACCGATAACCGACAGTCATCGGAACGGTGATTCTCGCGAACCGATGTATCGTCTTTGGGTGTCGTGTTTCTGTCCACTGGATGAGCAACGGATGTACCCAACACCGGAACGAGTACAGCGATCACGAACACGACTGTGAGTGCTACCCGTTTCGAGTGTTGTGAGACCATCGTTGCTGTTCTATAACACCGTCTGAATCTATCCGTACTATCTCAGTAGCTGATCAGTACACTGACGGCTGTGTCGACCATTCTACTTCGTATCGACGTTTTCACCTTGGTACGTTCCATCGTACGTCTCCTCGTGGTTTGCCCGTGCGAGTACGAGTTGTGCGATTCGTGCGCCCTGTTCGAGTTCGATGTCATGGTGAACCTGTAACAGTCCTTCTCCCTTGCCCTCGTATCCGGCGTCCCAAACGGCTGTATTGAGCATACAGGAGTTGCGCATGAGCGTCGAGCGAGGATACACGAACCCAACGTGACCGTCCGGAATGGTCACCGTTTCACCGTATCGGACGATGTATCCCCCCGGTTCGAGATAGTACGTTGGTGCTTCATTTTCTGTCAGAGATTGCGGAGTGCGGCTCCGACGATCGCCGATCTCCTTGCCATCACGACCTACATGTCCTGCGTCCATCTGTTCGAACACATCGCTCACTGTGAGATCGATTCCATTTGGCTGTAGCTGATCATCCGAAACTGGTGTACACTGTTCACGAACGAACGTACCACGTCGGAACATACCCTGCATCCGAGCGCATCCGAAATGATGTTTTCTATGTACCTATTTCCATAATGAATGAAATGATCCTATTGATGTTATAATAATATTGTACATAACAATATATTGATTAGAGGTGGTGTGTTTCACGGATACCCGGGACGGGCATCGAAGTTTCAAAAGCAGGAAGCTACTGAGGCGGACGAGTCCGTTTGCTCCGTTAGCAGAGATCCACCGAGTATGAATCGAGGTGCTGTTCTCTCACCACCGACGGTGATCGAAAACGCAGTCGTGCTTGGAGATGTGGGCACTCACTTTACGACCCGGTTCGATCACCGATACACCGTCGATAAAAAGATACGTATCATACATGATTGGAAATATGATGTATATTATTCATAAAAACAGTAGCGGATGGGGAATTCATTTACATCCGTTCGTATAACCAGAATGAATAACAAGTATAGTTTATATAATCGTGCGGTGGATATTATCAGGGATCCAATTGCGGAAAAACTGGCGGACAGCGGGAGGTTCTACCGTCTCTCGTTCAGACTATCCTTCAGTGTTACCACATTCAAGACAACGGATGAATTCCCTGTCCTCGGTAATCACGGTATTTTTACTGCCACATTCGTTACACCGAATCAGCATATTCACCCTCCATAGTATCTGCGCGCGAATGTGTTACGAACTCATACAGCTTTAACCTATCGATCGCAGTGAACTCCATACCAGTTGGTATCCGTTTATGAATATGATCGTGGTAAACTTTCTGCACCTGTGGCGAGACGAAATCGAACGACGGTGTGTCAGATCACGATGGACGGATACTACGGAAAACGACTCAAAAACGGTTTATTCCATAAATTCGAGAAATTCGATATCATATGATATGTCCCATCGCAGATCGTGGTGGTGGCTTCCGCCCTTGTCGATGTACTCGACCCACCTGCCGTCTTCGAACCGGTCGACTGAAACACAAACGTGCAATCCGCTTTGTAACTGGTGAATGTGAGCCTCCCGTTTCTCGATGCCGTACAGTTTGATTCGATATTCATGGCCAGCGACCGTGAACGTGGTCGACCCTCCCCCCTCTATGACCGTCTCGAAGTCGATGTCCCATTCGGAGATATCCCTCCCTTTAACGGCCTGAATTCTGAGCTTAGCAGGACGATCGTAAATGACGTAATCATCCCGCTTCTCGATGTTCGCTAAATGCTCTTTCTGTCGTCGAATAAATGCCTCATTGAGTTCCCCCCGTTTAGATGTTTTATCATCTTCTATCTTCATAATTGAATGATCTATCGATACGGTCATTAGTTACTCCATCGCAGCCACATCCGTAAGCGTTTCTATCACTTATTATTTATTGCGTTCGTTGCTGACGTTAGCAGTGTGAATTCGCATCACGATCGGCATTAGTGTTGGACGAATTCGATGAGGACACCGCCCGTCGATTTCGGATGCAGAAACGCGACCTCGTGTCCCCATGCGCCAGGCCGGGGCGTCGTATCGATAAGGTCGATTCCCATATCGCGTGCGCGTTCGAGTGCGCTTTTGATGTCTGCTGTCGTGAGCGCAAGATGGTGGATACCGGGTCCGTTGTGATCGAGATATCGTTGAACCGTTCCCTGTTCGGTCGGTTCGAGCAGTTCGAAGTAGCCGCCGTCGATGTCGAGAAAGCGGACACGAAGATCATCGAGTTTTTCCTCGTGGACGACGCTCGTCTCGAACAGTTCACAGTACTGTTCGGCAAGTGCCTCCGCGTTGTCGGTAGCGATTCCGGCGTGGTCGAAATCCATATGTGATTGGTAACTGCCCCCACGAATAAAGCACCCGGGAACAGGCAGGGAGGGACGGTAGTTCTCCCTGTGATGTATCGTTCACAGTGCGGTACCGGGTTGGTACTCTCCGAACACGTCTCGCATCGCGTTACAGATCTCGCCGGTCGTCGCGTACGCCTTGACGGCATCGATGAGGTACGGCATCAGGTTGTCCTCGCCACGAGCAGCTGTTCGAAGCGCTCCGAGGGCGTCTTCGACCTCACTGTCGTCACGGCGCTTTCGAACGCCTTCCAAGCGTTCAATCTGGCGTCGTTCGTCCTCGGGATTTACCTCTTCGATGTCTTCGGTCGGTTCTTCGTCGACCGTAAACTCGTTGACTCCCACGATGATCCGTTCACCCGCCTCGATCTCGCGTTGGCGTTCGAATGCAGCATCTTGGATCTGGCGTTGTACCCACTGTTCTTCGATTGCGTTGCGCATTCCGTCGCGCTCGTCGATCTCCTCGATGATCTCTCGGGCTTGTTGTTCTAACTCGTCGGTGAGATGTTCCACGTAGTAGCTCCCGCCGAGTGGATCGATCGTGTCGGCCGCTCCCGATTCGTGGGCGAGGATCTGCTGTGTGCGCAGCGCGGTTCGGACGCTTTCCTCTGTCGGAAGTGACAGCGCCTCGTCTTTCCCGTTGGTATGAAGACTCTGTGTTCCCCCGAGAACGGCTGCTAACGCCTGATACGCGACACGGACGACGTTGTTCTCGATCTGTTGTGCGGTGAGCGCCGATCCCGCTGTTTGGGTGTGGAACTTCAACTGCTTCGATTTCGGGTTTTCCGCGCCGTATCGATCTTCCATCAGCGAGTACCACAACCGTCGAGCGGCGCGGAACTTCGCAACCTCCTCTAAGATGTTGTTGTACGCTGCAAAGAAAAACGATAGCTGCGGGGCGAACTCATCGACGTTCAGCCCTGCGTCGAGTGCCGTTTCGACGTACTCCATCCCGTCTGCGAGCGTGAAGGCGATCTCCTGTGCAGCGGTCGAACCCGCTTCTCGAATGTGATATCCCGAGATCGAGATCGTGTTGAACTTGGGTACCTCCGTTGCACAGAACTCGAAGATGTCGGTGATGATCCGCATCGACGGCTCGGGAGGGTAGATATAGGTGTTTCGGGCGATATACTCCTTGAGAACGTCGTTTTGGATCGTCCCCCGAAGCTGTGAGCGATCGACACCCTGCCGATCACCGACGGCGATGTACATCGCCAGCAACACCGAGGCTGGTGCGTTGATCGTCATACTGGTCGACACTTCGTCCAAGGGGATTCCGTCGAACACCGTCTCCATATCGTGTAACGAGTCGATAGCGACCCCGGATTTACCGACTTCCCCCGCTGCCATCTCCGCATCGGAGTCGTATCCCATCTGCGTGGGCAGATCGAACGCCATCGATAGCCCCGTTTGGCCTTCGTCTAGCAGATAGTGATACCGTTCGTTCGTCTTTTCGGCCGTCGAGAACCCGGCGTACTGGCGCATCGTCCACAACCGGCCCCGGTACATCGTCGGATAAACACCGCGCGTATACGGCTCTGCTCCCGGAAATCCGAGGTCATCCTCGTAGTCGAGATCAGCGACATCGTTCGGTGTGTACAGGGGATCAACCTCGTGGCCGCCCGTGTCGGTCGTAAACTGCTCCTTTCGCTCACCGAACCGATCGAGCGTAGGTTGATAGGAGTTTTCCTCCCACTTGTCTCGACCATCTCGAATCGAACGGAGCTCTTCCTCGTCGAACATGCGTGGACCGTGGCGACGGGCAGGCTTAACCCTTGGTGGGTCGTCGCTGAAAAGTTATCGTATTTATATTATTGGGAAGAGCCAGCTCTGTCTGCGACAAGTCCACGACACACAATCATTATATGTCATATTTGTACGTTGCTGATTCGGAATCGATACCGAAATCTTCCGGTGTTTCTTTCGGTTCATCCTCCGAGACCTGTTCGGCGGCGTGTTTGAACCGCTCTCGGAGCCGAGCCGGCATCTCGAACGCGCCGCTGTTGATCGCCATCGGAACCGCTTTTGGTGCGAGCGACTCGCGTTTTTCCGACAGCCGGTTTTGCAGAACCTCGGGAAGCTCATCGGGTTCGATCACCTCGAACCCAAACTGGCCGAGATACTCCGGCTCGTCGGTGAGGGAGTACACCGTCTCGAATCCTTGGTCCATTGCGGTCTCGACGAGGCGCTCGACGACGTGTGCACCGACGCCTTGTCGACGCCAGTCGTCGAGTACACCGATACTCGTGAGTTCACAGATTTCCCCGCCCGTGCCCTGTCCGCTCGGACTTCGTTCGGTCTCTTTGCCCGTTTTATGCAGTCTGATCCGGCCGAATCCTGCTTTTTTGCTCGTCTTCTCGTCGATGGCAATGACGTAATCGCGTGACCGGAACGTGGTTTCATCGAGCCCCATCTCCTCGATGTGGTCGAGCAACCAAACTTCTTCTCGGTTTTTGGCGTCCCGGACGTACATACTCGATGATTAGCTAGCAGCCGACAAAAGCGTTTATCGCCGCTTTCCGTTGCAACGATCGTGCCGTTCACTCGTCTGACCGGGTGGTGATAACACCTACCCCGTCGTGCCCATCCGAAATTACTTGCTGTTTGGGTAACATTCGCCAGTATGAGCGACACCTCGATGATGGACGAGATCGTCTACGATCCAGACCGGACGACCGTCGAATCGACGAACGTCTTCGAGTTCATGGACGAGTACGACATCACGGACCACGATGCGTTGATCGAACGCAGTCAGGACGTAGAGTGGTTCTGGGACGAGCTGGTGGAGTACTTGGGCATCGAATTCTACGAGCCGTACGACCGCGTTCGAGACGATACGGAGGGTCCTCAGTTCACTGATTGGTATCCCGGTGGGACGATCAACATCGCCCACAACACGGTGGATCGGCACGCTCGGCCGGACAGTCCCACCCGAAACTCGGTGGCGACGATCTGGGAGGGCGAGGACGGTACCGTTCGAGAGGTCACCTACCACGAACTGCATCGGGAGTCGAACAAGGTAGCCAACGCGTTGGTGGAGCGAGGGATCGAGACCGGCGATACGGTGGGACTGTACATGCCGATGGTCCCCGAGGTCGTGTCGATCTTGTATGGGTGTTTCAAGGTGGGTGCGATCGCTGTGCCGATCTTTTCGGGCTTTGGCGTCGATGCCACCGCAACCCGGATTGGGGACGCCGAATGTTCGGTGTTGTTCACTGGGGACGGCTTCCGTCGGCGCGGGAGCGACGTCATTCTGAAAGACACCGCCGACGAGGCGATCGACGTGGCAGGCCACGTCGAGCACACGATCGTCTACGACCGACTCGGTGCCGACGTTCCGTGGAACGATTCCCGGGACGAACGGTGGGACGAGGCCGTCGGTGCGTGCTCGGCTGCGTTCGAAACCCGCGAACTCGATGCGAGCGCCGAATCGATGTTGTTGTACTCTTCGGGCACTACCGGAATGCCGAAAGGCATCGTTCACACCCACGCTGGAATCCAGATGCAGTGTGCAAAGGAGATGTACTTCGGTTTCGATCACAAACCCGGTGATCGGTTCTTCTGGGTGTCAGACATCGGTTGGATGATGGGGCCATGGACGCTCATCGGCAACCACACGTTCGGCGGCACGGTGTTCATCTACGAGGGTGCGCCGGATTACCCCCAGCCGGATCGCTTCTGGAAAATGATCGACCGTCACGAGCTGTCGGTGTTCGGCATCTCTCCCACCGCGATCAGGGCGCTTCGCAAACAGGGCAACGGGTGGCTCTCCGATCACGATCTCTCTTCGCTTCGGCTACTCGGATCGACCGGTGAGCCGTGGGACCCCGAGTCATGGCACTGGTTCTTCGAGAACGTAGGTGGTGGCGAGATTCCCATCATCAACATCTCCGGGGGCACCGAGATCTGTGGCTGTTTCCTGATGCCCCTTCCCGGGATGGCGCTCAAACCGTGTACCCTCGGCAAACCCGGACTCGGCATGGCCGTCGACATCGTGGACGCATCGGGCGAGAGTGTTGCTGAAGACAACGAACGCGGATTTCTCGTCGCCCGGGATTCGTGTCCCTCGATGACGAAATCGCTCTGGTCGGGTGATGAGCGGTATCTCACGGAGTACTGGTCGACGTTCGAGGATCCACCGATGTGGGACCACGGTGACTGGGCACAACAGGATGAAGACGGCTTTTGGTTCCTCCACGGCCGCGCCGACGACGCGCTCAACGTTGCCGGACGGAAGGTCGGTCCCGCCGAGGTCGAGGGCGCGCTCATGGACAGTGATCTCGTCAACCAGGCCGCAGCCATCGGTGCGGAGGACGCCACGACCGGAACGGCGGTCGTCGCGTATGTCATCACGGCACCGGGCGTCGAGGCGTCCGATGATCTCCGGACACAACTGCGCGAGCAGGTTGGCGAAACGCTCGGAAAGCCGTTCCGTCCCCGAAACGTGTTGTTCGTCGACGAGTTTCCGAAAACTCAATCCGGAAAGATCGTCCGTCGCGCGATCGAATCGGTGTACAACGACGAGGAACTCGGCGATCTTTCGAGCATCGAGAACCCCGGTGCACTCGAACGACTTGAAGACGCGCGCTAAACGGTCCTATCGGTCACAGCTCAACCGCATCGATCACGCGGCGTTGGGAGTCCGATCCGTTTTCGACGACGATGAGACAGTCGTCCACGCCGTCGTCGGGAAGCAGAATGGTCGCGCCAGCTACCAATGGTGCGATGATCCCGGCCACGATCGTTTCGGGTCGTTCGAGCGGCGCGCGAACGGCGACCGTGCTATCGGCGGTGAGTTTCTGCCGATCGACGACTGACTGGGCCGAGTTGAGCAGCGCCCTGTGGGTGTAGATCGTTTCTCCCGCTTGAAGCACCGGTGCGTCTGGGTCGACAGTAGCCGGTGGCTCCGTGGGGTTCTCGCGCCATACGTCCTGCTCAAAGAAGGTGTCGCCCGGGTCGTCCGGTCGCTCACCGTAGCCGATCCGGTGGGTTCCGGGCGGACAGTTCGGCTCTAAATCGGGGGTCGGAGCGACGATCACCTTCGCTTCGGTGGTTGCTTCGCTCCCGAAACGAACGACACCGCCGAGCATCGCCGTTGCGAGCACCGAGAGTACCGGCTCCGGCTGTCGGTCCCCGGCGATGACGACTGGCGTCCCCGACCGTACGCCGAAGTGATGGAGCAGGTTTCCGACTTTCCACACCGTCGTACAGAACCGTCGATAGTCGTACTGGTGGTCGTTTGCCTCGTCTCGAAGCGCCGTCGAATCAGTTCGCCGATCGCGGGTGAGTAGCTCCTCAAGGCCGGTCACGTCTGATATTCCCCTCGTTCGGGAGCCTCACCAGGAGAGACCAGTGTGTTTCGTCTCACAACGAATGTTTGAGCTTCTCGAAGAATCCTTGGCTCACGTCGATCTCCTCGCCACCAGCTTCGGCGAACGCCCGTAGCGCCTCACGCTGCTCTTCGTTCATGCTCTCGGGCGTGACGACCTGCACGTACACGTAGAGATCGCCCTGCCCCCGGCGTTGCAATCGAGGCATCCCTTTCCCTTGTAGCCGGAACCGTTCGCCGCTTTGCGTTCCAGACGGGATTTCGAAGGATGCGGCCCCGTCAATCGTCGGCACTTCGACCTCATCACCGAACACCACCTGCGGGAACGACACTGCAAGTCGATGGACGAGATCGTTGCCGTCGCGTTCGAAGTCGGGATGCGATTCAACGGCGATCTCGACGAGTAGATCGCCGTTCGGGCCGCCGCTCTCGCTTGGTGCGCCCTCGCGCTCCAATCGGAGCGTCTGTCCGTCGCTGATCCCGGCTGGAACGTCGACCGTGAGCGTCGTTTCATTGACGACCTGTCCGTCGCCATCACACGTCGAACAGCTTGCCGTGTAAACCGTGCCGGTCCCTTCACACTCCCGGCACGTCTGTGTTTGCTGGACTCGTCCGAGCGGCGTTTGCTGAACGGTAGTTCGTTGCCCCCTGCCGTTACACACCGAGCAGGTCCGAGATTCCGCGTCCGGTGGATGTCCCGTCCCGTCACATTCGTCACACTGTTCGGGCCGGTTGACTGTCATCCGTTTTTCGACGCCGTGATAGGCGTCTTCGAGATCGATCCGCAGCCGGGTCTGGAGATCACGACCCGGACGCGCACCGCTGCGACGACCGTTTCCACCGCCAAAAAACTGATCGAAAATGTCTCCGAATGGGCTGTCCCCACCGACACCACCGAACGGATCCCCGCCCGCACCCGCTCCGGGCCCGCCGTCGAACCCACCGCGTTTTTCCGCTTGCTCGAAGCGCTCGTGGCCCATCTGGTCGTACGCTTGGCGGGCCTGATCATCGGTGAGCACCTCCTTGGCCTTCTTGACCTGCTTGAACTTCTCTTCTGCGTTGGGATCGTCGCTCACGTCCGGATGATACTCCGCAGCCTTCTTCCGGTACGCCGATTTGATCTCGTCCTCGCTTGCATCACGAGAGACGCCAAGTACGTCATAAAAATCGTCGCTCATTCGTTAGAGACTATTGGCTGTTGAGATACTTGAAAAGAACGCCTCCAGATCTATCGCATTTCCTTACAAAAATACTGTTCAGGGAACTGTTTTGTGTGTTGGGATACCATGTCACTGTATGAATGATGATGAATCAGCGTTCGTCCGGGTCGCCGATCGGTCGACGCTCGTGGCCGACGGGCAGATGGTCGTCAATCCGGGGCGAGCGATCGCGCTTTTTCATCGCGATGGAACGGCGTACGCGGTCGATAACCGGTGTCCCCACATGGGATTTCCTCTCTCACAGGGTACGATCGACGACGGGATACTGACGTGTCACTGGCACCACGCCCGGTTCGAACTCGCGGAGGGAGATACGTTCGACATCTGAGCGGACGACGTCCAGACGTATCCGGTCGAACTACGCGAGGACGGCGTGTATCTGGACCCGGATCCCGAACGAACCGTTTCCGAATCGATCTACTGGCGTAACCGGCTCGCGGACGGTCTTCAAGAGAACCTTCCGCTCGTCATGGCGAAGGCGGTCATCGGACTCGATGCCGAGAATGAGGGGTTTTACACCCCTATCGAGACTGCGGTGAACTTCGGAACGAACTACCGTGATATGGGGTGGGGGTCAGGATTGACAGTGTTGGCTGCGATGGCGAACGTCTACGACGATCTCTCGGTTGCCGATCGGACCCGCGCGCTGTACACCGGCGTTCGATACGTCGCCGACGACTGTGCGGACGAGCCGCCACGGTTCAGCCAGTATCAGTTTGCGAATCGATCGTTGGGCTACGACCGGTTGAAGTCGTGGTTTCGGGAGACGTGTGAAGTACGCGACACTGACGGGGCCGAACGGTGTTTGCTCACTGCTGTCGAGAACCTCGCTCCGCCGCAGGTCGCGGGGATACTGGCCGCTGCTGCCACCGATCACTTGTACATGAACACGGGTCATACGCTCGATTTCATCAACAAAGCGTTCGAAATGGTCGACCATCTCGGGTGGGAGCACGCCGATTCGATCCTCGCAGCGACGGTCCAGCAGATTACGGACGCGAGTCGGAGTGAGGAACGCTCGGCGTGGCGCCAACCGATCGACGTGGCTCAATTGTGTTTCGACGCCGATGATCGGCTGTCGGAACTGGTCGCCGCGGGCGAGGGTCGAACGTGGGAGCGCCCAGCGGGATTCATCGAAACGCTACTTGGGGACGATCCCCACGCGATCACGGAGGCGCTCACCGACGCCATCCGCACAGGAGCGACGCACGAACAGCTCGCCCACGCGGTTACCACTGCCGCCGCCCGCCGGATCGTGCAGTTTTCGACCAGCAACGAGTTCTCGGACTGGAACACCGTTCATCACACGTTTTCCTACGCGAACGCCGTTCACGGCATGGCCCGACGAACCGACGCGATCGAGGTGTATCGTGGCTGTATCGACGCCGCGATGAGCGTTTATCTCGATCGATTTCTCAACACGCCCCCCGCCCCGATCCCTGAGCCGGTTGCCTCTGACCGAGATCCGGCCGAGATTCGGGAGACACTGCTTGAAACGTTCGACGAACAGGGAGAGGTCGACCGCGCTACACGGCTGGTAAATGAGCATTTCGACGCGGGTGGTGATCCAGCAGCACTCAAACGGACGCTGGGAACGGGGCTGTTGGGCGAAGACGCGAACTTCCACACGCTCCAAAACGTCGAGGCCGCGTTTGCACAGTTCGACCGAGCTGACTGCGACGGTGACCGACGCGTGGCGCTCATGGCGACCGCTCGGTATATGGCCGCCCACTTCCCGACGCGCCGCGAAGCCGAACAGACGTACACGATCGCTGATCGCCTCCACCGTGGTGAGTCGATCCACACATCGACAGCGGAGTGAATTTCACTCCACTTGCTTTATCACAGCTGCAGTTGTACACCGGTCATGACCGATTACAAGACCCTTCACGTCGAGACCGACGAGTCGGTCGCTCGGATCGCGCTCGACAGCCCAGCTGGTTTCAACTCGCTCACGACGACGATGGCTGAGGAACTCTTCACGGTAATCACGGCGCTAAACGACGACGAAACCGTTCGGTGTTTGGTGCTTACGGGCACCGAAGCGTTCTGTTCGGGAGCCGATCTCACGGCACTGGATGGTGACGAGCGGGATGCGCCACGATTGCGACGGCTCGCTTCGACGCTTCACGACAGCGTGATCCAGCTCCATCAGGCGGATACGCCGGTCGTGACCGGGATCAACGGCGTCGCCGCTGGTGCGGGCGTCGGGTTGGCGCTCGGTGGAGATCTCGTCGTGATGGCAGAGGATGCCACGATCCAGTTCGCGTATCCGGAGATCGGACTCACCGGCGACGGTGGTGCGACGTTTCTGTTGCCCCGACTGGTCGGGCTTCGCCGGGCCAAAGAGATCGCTCTGCTCGACGAACCCATCGGGGCCGATCACGCTGTGAGTCTCGGTCTCGTTACCGAGAGCGTTCCCGCCGACTCGTTCGACGAGCGACTCGACGCCGTCGCCCAGCGGCTCGCAGACGGCCCGACCGCCGCGCTCAGCGCGACCAAGCGGCTGCTCACCGAGAGTTTCGACCGGGATCTCGCCCAACAGCTCGCAAAGGAAACCGACGCTATCGCAACTGCCGCCCGAACCGAGGATTATCAACGGGGGTATGCAGCGTTTTTCGAGGACGACGATCCGGAGTTCATCGGTCGGTAGTGCCATCTTTTACAAGCAGGGAATCCCGGCCTTCAGGCCGGGCGGGAATGCGACATGGTGCTGATCAACTGCCGTTAGTCGGCTGAACCGGATTCCTTTCGTTTGTTGTCGATACACTCTCTGAGGAGACTTGAGAGATTGATGTGACTTTTGCCCTCTGGGGATTCCCAGCCACAATCGCTATACTGTCCGGGGGTCGATCCCGCCTATGACGGAGGAATTGAGTTCGCTTGCTCGACGGTTGGCGATGCCCTACTACGAAGATGCGCTTCCGGCGCACGATGAATTCCACGCCAAGCGCGTGCGGAATCTGTCCGTTCGGTTGGCGGATGAGTGTGGTACCGCCGTCGACCGTGCCATCCTGTCTGCAGCGGCGTGGCTCCACGATATCGGCCGTCCACGAGAGCGAGTCGGAGAGATCGATCATCACGACAAGTGGGCGACGACGAAAGCGGCGGCGCTGCTCGACGCCGAAGGCGTAGCGAGTGCCCGAATCGATGCGATCACACACTGCATCCGAGCGCACAGCATTCGGTCGAGTTCTCCAGAACCGGAGACGATCGAAGCGAAACTGCTGTTCGATGCGGACAAGTTGGACGCCGCTGGGGCGCGTGGGATCGTTCGGCTGGCCTGTATCATCGGGGAACGCTCGGGGCGAACCGGAGAGCAGTACGCCGTGATCGACGACGCGACAGCGTCGGATACGATCGGATCGGATCGCCCGGACGTGACGCTTCTTCGGAAGTGGGCACGTGAGCGTCTCGATCGGTTGTACACGCTACCAGCGAAACAGCTCGGAACTGCCCGCTGGGAGTTCATGGAGGCGTTTTTCGACCGGTTCGCTGATGAACTCGGCGTCGACGGGAACCGGTAGGGCCGCGATCCCTGCGCGATCGCGCTGGACGAGTTGTTAGCGTATCATAATATACCCGATACGATCAGTACCTTTATATGTGAAGGGGTAAGGAACGATAAACGAGGACGCCAGCAGCGCCCCAAGGCGTGTGCGTTCATAGTGAACGCGCCGGGTGTCAAGAGCACCCGACGCTGGGTCCTCTGCGGTGCAAGAACCCATGATTGGGAACGCAACAGAGACATGTAACGGTGTCGAATCGTATCAAGAATATGAACAGCGCCAGCGCTGTCGGAACTGTGGTCGGCCGGTTCGGTTGCGGTACGCACATCGGGTTGATTGCCCCCTATTGGAGGGCCGCCGATGACGTTACCAGTGTTTCAGTTCTGGGATCGGCAGGATGAATCGGTAAACCTCTCGACTGTGGCGGATCGAGGGACAATCTCGAAGGCAGAGCTGTACCACGTTGTGGATGTGGGGACAGGGACGTGGTGCCGTCCCTGTCGGAGTTCGGGTTGCGCGCACGCCACGCAGATCGAGGAGATTCTAGCGACGGCCGGGCTTGGTCGGTCACAAGCGGACTACGACGATTTGCCCGGGATTGCGAACATCACGCGCTACGAGGCGGCGAAAGAGCTGGTCGTCGCGGGGTGGTTCGAGAACGGCGGCCGGGTGCGCTATCACGAACAACGTGATGGGACCGTCGTCCAGTCGGTGTACACACCCGAAAACGATCGAGAGCCTGCCGAAGTGACCGAACAACCCGAGGCAGGGAGTGCGCCAGCAGCGTTAGTCACGACGCTGGCGGAGTACTGCCACTATCGCCAGCGCGGCGACCTCGATGGATTGCGCCAACACTATCCCGAGGTCGCACGCGCCGTTAGCGAGCCGCCTATCGTCCACGCCGACGATTGAGAACAACAGAGTCGGCGGAGGCGGAAGCGGTCGCGGAGGCGGGAGACGCAGGTGTAGTCACCGCGAACGAAGCGGAGCGGAGTGAGCGGCTTTTTTTTGGTCTTCCCGCGAGCGAAGCGAGTGGGAGCCTGCAAGAGCGAAGCTCTTGCAATGCAGATTTTTTCCGCTCGGGTGGCTGACGGCCACCCTCGCGTAAAAAAGGTGGGTGTACAAAACGCTGGAGTCCCTACGTGAGGTATGGCGACGATCACCATCGAAAACGAGGTCGATCTTGAGGAACCGACGTGTATCGAGGGGCTACCGGGCGTCGGTCTCGTGGGGAAGATCGCCGCAGACCACATCATAGACACGTTTGACATGACGTACCACGCTGCCGTTCAGTGTTCGGGGCTACCGCCGGTGGCCATCTACCACGACGAAGACTCCGAACTCAAACCGCCCGTGAGGCTGTACGCCGACGCCGAGCGCGACCTGTTGGTGTTGCACAGCGAGGTTCCGATCGCCGCCGAAAGCCGAGAGGCGTTTGCGAACTGCGTCGTCGGGTGGCTCGAATCGAACGACGTAACGCCACTGTTTCTCAGCGGGCTGCCCAAGCAGGGTCAAGGACAGACGGACGACGAGGAGCAGCGCACGAAGATCGGCGGAGAACACAGCCCGGAGTTGTTCGGCGTCGCCACGGGAGACGGAACCGACCACCTCGACGCCGCTGGGATCGTTCCTCCCAAACAGAGCGGTGCCATGAGCGGACCCACAGGGGCGCTGCTCCACGAAGCACTCGACAGGGGACTGACGAGCGTCGGTCTCGTCGTCGAATCGAACCCGCAGTTTCCCGATCCCAATGCCTCGAAAGCCCTGCTCGACCACGGGATCGCGCCCATCACAGGACTCGATATCGACACCTCTCCCCTCACCGAGCAAGCCGAGGAGATCCAAACGGCGCGCCAACGACTGGCCACGCAAATGCAACAAGCCAAAACTGAAGAGAGCTCACAAGCCACACCGCTGCGGGGCTTCCAGTGATCCTAGTCCCGTAGTGGGTTTCTGCCCTGTTGTAACAGGTGGTGAATACTCACGGATAGGTCTCATAAACATTTCTCATTCAGTGAGAGTCCGACCGATCTTCGTGGACCCCCCTGTACACAGATGGTATAAAGGTCCACGTAGATCCGCCCCGATAACGTTCCCTTCGATGACCGTTCCAGCATCGAGCGCAGCTGATGATGCGGACTGATTGCCGTAATTCGATGTACGGACGGCCCCGTTTTGAAACGTTTGCATGCAGCTCTACACCGCAGCGCGAAACCACAGTCATCGAGCGTCTCGCTGCCAACTCCACGACGCAGAGCTGGGGGCGGTCGCCTCCGGATCTACCACCCCGGTGTTCCGGGCCGATCCGCAGATCCGACTCGGTGCCACACCGCGGACACGCTTCCGCCCGCTGTTGACTGCGATCCAAGCTCTCCCATTCGATCTCGTCGCTGACTCTGGAGACGTACTAACAACGTATTGACGCGATCGGAGTGAAGAGATAGGACACCGGGTCAGAATTCTATTCTGGTATAGCTGCTCACTAACTCCACTCGGTCCGTCACTCACTCCGCTTTGAGCTGCTCGATCAGGCGTCTGAGCGTTTCGAGGTCGTACTGGCCGGGAGCGGTCGCGTGATCGGGATCGACCGGTGCATAGCCGATCCGTGAGCCGTACAGCGGGGCGACAGCCCGGGAGTGACGTCCCACGGCTCCCATCGCCATCGTTGCCACCTGCTGGCCGGTCTGCGTACGCGCTCGCGTGACAGCAAGCAACTGTAACACGTCGTCGAGCGTTGAGGCAGTCACCGCCAGCTTTCCCACATCGCCGTACTCACCAGCCCGAGAGAGGAGGCGCTGCATCTCCGGTCCGCTGGGCGTCTCCTCGAAGTCGTGGGTTGACACGATCACCGATACATCACGGTCCCGTGCGTCCTCGATCACCGCCAACCCATCGCCCGCCGCGACGGCCGACAGTTCCACATCGATCGCCTCGACCCGTGGATGTTCCGTTGCTGTTCGGAGGGCTTCGAGCCGATCGGGCGTGTCGCTCGCCTCACCGCCCTCCCACTCGACGCGGTTGGTCGCAATGATCGGCAACCCTCCATCGTATTCCGAAAGCTGCTCGAGCGGCTCGTCTGCGAGATCGATCCGAAACTCCACCGCGTCGGCGTACTCTCCAGTAACGGACTGAGAGAGATCGTCTGTGGCAGCCGCGAGCACGAACGAATCGAATTCCATACGACCTCCTCAGAGACGACACACAAAACATCCCGGGAAGGAGGATCGTTCACACCTGCTCCTGCCGACTTCATCACACGAGCATTTCGATCGGGTAGCCGTTCTCTTCGAGCGAATCGATGAGTTGATCAACGTGGTCGGGACCCCGCGTTTCGAGATCGAGCACGACCTCCGCCGATCCCATCCCGATGTCCCGTGCCGTCCGATCGTGCTGAATGCCATACACGTTCGCGCGGTTGTCGGCGATGATCCGGGTGAGATCCATGAGCGCGCCGGGGCGATCTTTCAGCACGGTCTTGAGTTTGACGTACCGTCCGCTTTGGACCAATCCCCGCATAAGGACAGTCGTGAGTACGTTCGGATCGATGTTTCCGCCGCTCAACAGCGAGACGATCGTTTCATCGGTGTCGTACTCGACCGCGCCGGCAAGCACGGCCGCAAGCGCAGTCGCACCGGCCCCTTCGACGACGATCTTCGAGCGCTCGACCAGCAACGAGATCGCCATGGCGATCTCCGCATCCGAGACGGTCACGACCGAATCAACCCGTTCTCGAATGACTTCGAACGGTTTCTCCCCGATCCGGCGGGTTGCGATGCCATCAGCGATCGTATCGACCGTGTCCAATTCGACGATTTCGTTGTTCTCGAACGATTTTGCGGCGCTTGCGGCTCCGCTCGCTTGTACCCCCACCACGCGCACGTCGGGATCGAGTCCCTTTATGGCGGTTGCGATACCCGCGATCAGTCCTCCCCCACCGATCGGCACGATGACAGTGTCGACCTCCGGACAGTCGTCCATGATCTCCAGTCCGATCGTTCCTTGGCCAGCCATCACGGCCGGATCGTCGAACGCGTGGAGGTAGATGCGATCCTCTTCGCGTTCGATCGCGTGTGCACGGCGTTGTGCCTCGTTGTAATCCTGGCCGTGAAGAACGACGGTGCCACCGTACCCCTCGGTCGCGTCGACTTTCGAGATCGGAGCGTGTTCGGGCATGACGATCGTCGAATCAACGTCCGCCCTGCTTGCGGCTAACGCCACCCCTTGGGCGTGATTGCCAGCACTGGCCGTAACGACACCGGACTCGCGCTCTGACTCGCTCAACGTCTTGATACGGTTCGTCGCCCCCCGGAGCTTGAACGCTCCCGTCCGCTGGAACAGTTCGAGCTTCAGCCGAACGTCCGCTCCCGTACGCTGGGAAAACGTATTCGACCGTTCGAGTGGTGTCTGTCGAACGGTTCCTTCGATCCGGTCGCGGGCAACAAAAACATCGTCGAACGAAAGCATACATGGGATAGCCCCGGCTCAGGGTTACGTTTGACGTCCTCCCGCGACTCAGGCCAACACGCGGCCGTTCATGCCGTTTGACCAGCATGAAGCTCTGACGGCTCTCCGAACCGATGGAATCCGAGCGACACCGTCGGCTACTCCTGAACGGTACACGCTCAAAAATAAGGAATATCAGAGCGTGTGACAGTCACTCCATGAATCCCTTCAGTCATAAACGTCCGCCATCCGGACTGAAAGTGAAACTGAATATGAACTCGATCCGCGCGATGGACCGAACAGCGTTGGAATGATGGCAAACCGAAAATGACGTTATCGATCGTCGATTGGTGTGAATTCGCGCTCCATGTCGCCAGTGTAGCGAGCGCGCGGGCGAATGAGCCGGTTGTCATCGTACTGTTCGAGGACGTGAGCGATCCATCCACCCACGCGTGACAACGCGAAGATGGGTGTGTACGTGTCGATCGGGATCCCCATCTGGTAGTATGTCGACGCCGAATAGAAATCGACGTTCGGTGCCAGCCCTTTTTCCGATTGGATGTACTCCTCGATGGCGGCACTGTATTCATACCACTTCGTGTCTCCGGCAGCACGCCCGAGTTCCTCGGATTTATCGCTCAGGATGCGCGCACGGGGATCTTTGACGTCGTACACGCGGTGACCGAACCCGGGAACGCGACGTCCGTCTTCGAGCGCGTCTTCCACCCACGTGGTCGGATCCTTGGAACTGTCATCGACCTCTTTCAACATCGACATCACGTTCTGGTTTGCGCCACCGTGCAGCGATCCGCTGAGCGTTCCGACGGCGCTGGTGATGGCGCTGTGAAGATCCGCCAGCGTCGACGCCGTAACCGTCGCGGCGAACGTTGAGGCGTTCAGTCCGTGGTCCGTGTGCAACACGAGCGCCATGTCGAACGTTTCGGCGAGCACGTCGTCCGGCTCTTCGTCGTTGAGCATGTAGAGAAAGTTCGCGGCGTGAGAGAGGTCCTCTCGCGGCGCAACCGGCTCATCCCCGTTACGCAGGCGGACGAACGCTGCGAGCGCCGTCGGGATCTTGGCAGTGATACGCCGTCCCTTCTCGAGATTGGTGTCGCGGTCGGTCGGATTGGCGTCGGTGTCGGGATCGGATGCCGACAACGACGACACGACCGTTCGAAGCGCAGCCATCGGGTCCTCATTGGCGGCGGCGAGCGCCTCGATACTGTCGAGTACGTCCCCATCGATGGCTCGTTCACTAGCCATCGCATTGCTAAACGATTGCAGTTCGTCGTGGTTGGGCAATCGACCGTGCCAGAGGAGATACAACACCTCCTCGTAGCTGGCTTCACGGGCCAGATCGTCGATCGAATAACCACGATAGACGAGTTGCCCAGCCTCCCCATCGATATAGCTCAACTTGGACTCGGCAACGAGCACGCCCTCTAGCCCCTTTTTCAGTTCCTCGGACATACTCTTCGATTCCAGAGCTATGCTCAAAAGGATTATCTTTCGTGCAGGATACCCGAACCTCCCTCGAAAACCGTCCATTCGACCGATTTATCGGTCTGCTGGTCCGTGTACGACAGATTCGGTCCGTTTGTGATCGTGGGAACGTTCCGGTTCGGACGATCCGTCGCTCTCCCATCCTCACGAACGTACAGGTGTGCCGCTCATGAGTCCAAGAAACCCCATCGCGAACGTTTCCATCCGGTGATTCGTGGTGTGGTCACGGAGTGCGTTCCGGGAGCGACGGACGGCGTCGTCGAGTCGTTGCCGAGCATCATCGCATGTAATAATCCGACGAACCGTCTCCCGAACCGAGTCAGCAGGGGTTCCGGCGGCGACGAACGCGCCGAACAGGGGGTTGCAGAGCCGTCCGATCGGGTGGGCACTCGAAGCACCGTCAAGCAGCGCGATACGATCTGTGGCAAGGGTACACCACGTTTCGACAGCCGCCGCCGGATCGGAAAGCAGCCCAACGACGAAAGTGCCCAACACCGCGTTCGCATCGCTGATAGGGGGCTGGCCTGCGTCCCCCCGGAGCAGCGTGATGTTGTCCCAGCCGGCGCGTTCGACGCGCCGTCGTGCTCGCTGTAGCATCGCTGGCGTCAGATCGACCCCCACGACGCGACCGCTCGGTCCAACCCGTTTTCGGAGTAGCGGGAAGTTCGCGCCCGTCCCACAGCCCAGTTCCACGACCGTATCGCCCCGCGAGAGTTCGAGTGCGTCGACCGCCCGCGCCCGCCACGCGGTGGGAGCGATGGCCGTTGCGAGAATGTCGTATACACCCACCCAGCGCCCGTAAAACGACTCGATTCGGCTGTTCGGCGTCGTCACGATTCGGTCCTCGATCCGACATCGGTGAGATCCCGGGCGATCGTCGAGACGGTCGGCGCGTCCGTTCCCAGAAGATAAATAGCTGGTTCGATGCCCATTCCTCCGGTCTGGTAGAGGGCATCGATCTGTTCGTCCATCGTCTCGGTGATGGCGGTAGACAACTCCGGTTCGGGATCGAAGGCTGCTGTCGAGTGTCCCGTCGCTTCGAGTCGGTCGATGATCTCCGGAGCGTAGGCGATGTTCAGCGCTCCGCGAGCGTCGACACCAGCCTCACGAGCCACCAGAAGGACCGTTGCGACGTGCCCACTCGCGCCGAACTCGGGCTCTGTGGGAACGGTTGCCCGTCCTTTCACATCGAGGATCCGCCCCGGGACAGCCGCCACGTCATCGACGCCCGTCGCACCCGGGAGACACTCCACGAGGTTCGAGCCGACAGCAGGAATGAGCGTCGCAAACCCACTGGTGCGTTCGAGTATGCGCAGCCCTTGGCGGACCGACGAAAGTGTCTGTTCGGTGGCTCGGAGCGTACTGTCGGCGTCGTGGATGTCGAATCCGCCGTCGTAGGCTGATAGCTCCGGCATCGACTCTTCGTGCATGGTGGCGAGAAGATCCCCGCGCTCGAGTTGGCGTACGAGTACTTCCGTCTCCACGAGCGCCTGCACGCGGCTCATCTCTCCGTCGGCGAGCCCGTTACCGAGACGGGACACGAGATCGATCACGCGCGTGTCGTTCAACACCGCTTCGTGGCGCTCGATCTCTCCGTGGGCGTATTTCGAGACTGCTGACTGGCTGATCCCCAACAGTCCGGCGACCTCGTTTTGGGTGAGTCCTCGATCCCGAAGCTCCTCGGCGAGCATCGAACGGAACGTCGGTAAAAACTCCTCGACGATGACCTCCTCGATGAAGCGCATCTCATTGGTCACCCCCGAACTCCCGATCGCCTTGGATGCGGGAGGCTTCTGGCCCGACCTGATCCTGATATTTCGATCCGCGGTCGGTGCCGTACGGTCGTTCTGCACGGGTCGTCAACTCCGTGAACGTCAGCTGAGAGATCCGCATTCCGGGCGTGAGCGCGACCGGAGCCGTCCCGAGATTCGACAGTTCGAGCGTGATCTTTCCACGGAAGCCGGGATCACAGAGACCGGCAGTAGCATGGACTACGACCGCGAGCCGGCCCAGTGAGGATCGTCCTTCGACGTGTGCGATGAGGTCCGGAGGGATTTCGACTCGCTCGTGTGTCGTTCCGAGCACGAAATCACCCGGATGGAGGATGAAATCACCGTTTTCGTCGACGGTCGTCTCCTCGACGTACTCCTCGACCTCCCGCTCGCTGTTGGGGTGGATACACGAGATGTTCGTCCGCTGAAACTCCAGAAACGCCCGTCCGAGACGGAGATCAACGCTGGCTGGCTGGATCTGAAGATCCACATCGTCGAGCGGCTCGACGACGAGATTTCCCGATTCGAGCCGATCGAGGATGTCCACATCGGAGAGTATCATACATCTACAGCGGCTCCCGCTGGATAAAAGTGAACGGACTCGAATCGGTGTCGTGTCCGACGAACGCAACGCCTTATCCGCAGGTCGGTAGGGCTTTCAGCCCGCCGATCCAGCACACGGTATGAAACAAGCGATCGTCGCCCGGACGGATCTCGGTATGAGTCGGGGCAAACTGGCCGCACAGGTCGCCCACGCGTCGCTGTCAGCCTACGAAGAGACCTCCGAAAAGGATCGGACCGCCTGGAAAGGTGGTGGTCAGAAGAAGGTCGTCCTCAAAGCCGATGGGAAACGGACGCTGTTCGATCTCGCGGACGAGGCTCAGCACAACGGACTGCCACACGCTATCGTCCGGGATGCTGGCCATACGCAGCTCGATCCCAACACGGTCACGACACTCGCCGTCGGTCCTGCCAGCGAAGCGGCGGTCGACGCCGTGACCGGCGATCTTTCGTTGTATTGATTGGCTCGGTCCGAACACGTCCGACGCGGTCGGCAGCTCAATCGAGTCTGAACCATCCACCGTCACCCTCCTCAGAACCGGGTGTTACGGTGGCCGTATCGGAGACGACACTTCCTTGGTTGGTGTACGGCATATCGTTTTCATCCAACTGGCTGTTCCCGTTGGTGTCGTTGTATATGGCCGCCGTGAACGTCTTCTCTTCGTCTATCTTCTGGGGAAGACTCACCGTGACGTCTTTTTTGGTCCCGGAGTCGAGCTTCTGGGACGCTGCGACGCGGGGATTGTCCTCGGTGGAAAGGACGACGAAACCGCCGTTCGGCAGCGAGGCCTCATCGATAGTGACTGTCTGGTCATCCGAGGGTGTCTGATCCGAGAGGGTGACTGCCGGAGTCAGACCGGTGCCGCCGTCGGTGCCGTTGTCAGTGCCGCCGTCGGTGCCGTTGTCGGTCCCGCCGTCGGTACCGTTGTCGGTCCCGCCGTCAGTGCCGCCGTTACACGCTTTCGACGCCGGCTGGTAGCTCGTGCCGCTGTGTTGCCCGTTATCGATGCCCGGGAACTCGACTACGAGCGCGGCCCCATTCGTCGCTGGAATGGAGATTTCGGCCGATCCCCCTCCGCCTTGAACAGCGATGGAATCGCTCGTTCCACCAGCAGTCGAGCTAAAGGAGAGGGTGGCGGTTTCTGCGTTCTTGTTACTGAGTTCGTACCATGCCTCTCCGCTCTTAGAGTCGGTACACATGGGGGTGACCGAGATCTTGTTCGGGTCAACCCCTTCGTTGTCCTTCGGAGGTGGCTCTGTCGACGGCGGTTCGGTCGTCGACGTGGGCGTTTGCTCCGACGTTACTGTCGGTGCCGGTGTGAATCCAGGCGTGTGCGTCTCGGGAGACGTCTGTTCCGTTATGTCCCCGACCGTCGGTGAGAGAGTGCCGTTCCCCTCGGTGTCCGAGGGTTGAGCGACGCTCATGAGACCGACAGCGACCACGATGATGACGATTGCGAGCACGGCAGCCGCGATACCTGCGATGTGGGTTTCGGTTAGATTGTATCTCATTTCCAGGTAGTCTAAAGGATGTCCCGGAAGGATGCGGCGATCAGTCGTCACCAGCTTCGGGATCTGGTTCGTACTTGTACTGAAGCGTTATTATTCACCCGATAACTGATTTCTACACGTTCAGTTGCGGAACCAATCACGAACATCTACCGGAACGACCATTACTGGTATAGATGGGCAGCCACTGTAAAAAAATCCAGCTACAACCAATAATGTTATGTATTCGATTGCATCGGGAGACATGAGTATAACACTGATACTGGTGGTGGCTCTGGTAGAACCATGAACGGACATCGGGTGGAACCGTGATGTATCGGTCACAGCCAGCCGAACGGTCGATCGGAATCGAAACGTACGTGAGCGATGCGGATGGGATCGGTGGCCGTCTCCGGGATCACATATCCGATTTCCGGGTTCGTGAGCGCGAGGCGGTTGATCTCCAGCCAGTGGACGCCGACATCGGCTCGTACCCTGTTCTCGTCTTCCGTGCGACACTCAGAAACCGGGATACGAACGGGTTCGTAGACGACCTCGCCAGTCAACTGGGTATCAGCCGCGAGCGGGTCACGTGGGCGGGAACGAAAGACAAACGCGCGATCACTACACAGCTGTTTTCGATACGCGACTTCGAGCAGAACACCCTACCGTCGGTGTCCGGCGGGGAAATAGAGATCGTTGGTCGCATGGGTCGCCCGGTGTTGTACGGCGATCACCGGGGAAACGACTTCGAGATCGTCGTCCGGGGAGTACACCCGAATGCCGCCACCCGGACCGCCACGATCACGACAGCCCTCCAACAGTTCGGTGGTGAGCGGACGGACAACGGAAGTGAGACAACGGTGGGCGTGCCGAACTTCTTCGGACCACAGCGCTTCGGAACGATACGCCCAGTTACCCACGAGGTCGGGCTTGCCATCGTTCGTGGCAACTGGGAGCAAGCCGTGATGGCGTATCTGGGAAACCCTTCCGAGGACGAACCGGCCGAGACGCGAGCCGCACGTGAGTACGTCGAGCGGACCCACGATTGGGACGGCGCAGTTGAGCGGTTTCCGTCGTATCTCCGCCACGAGCGGGCGATCGCTCACCGGCTCATCGAAACGGACGCGACTGACCCGGATCGCTTCCGAAAGGCACTGACGGCCGTCCCGACGAACCTACAGACCCTGTTCGTTCACGCGGCCCAGTCGTACTTGTTCAACCGAATGCTCTCACAGCGCTTCGAACGTGGCTTGCCGTTCGATCGGCCGATCGCGGGAGACGTGGTCTGTTTCCTTGACGATCAGGACCGTCCCGATCCCGATCGGTGCCAGCGGGTAACCGACTCCCGAACCGAGACGATCGCACGACACTGTGACCGGGGTCGGGCGTTCGTCACTGCCCCACTTGTCGGAAGCGACACGGAACTGAGTGACGGCGAGCAAGGTGAGATCGAACGCGAGGTACTCGATGCGGTGGATCTTACACCCGGTGCGTTCGAGTTGCCCGGTGCGTTCGACTCCACCGGGACCCGACGCCCGATTCTCCTCCGGACGGATCTCTCTATCGACACGGAAGCGACGGACGAGAAGGCAGTTGCGTTCGCGTTTTCCCTCCCAAACGGGGCGTACGCAACGGTGCTCCTCCGCGAGTACATGAAGGTTCCACCGAGCGCGATGGAGTGAGTGTCGGGCAGTTTTTTCGCTTGTCGGTTTGAGTAGTAACTATGACGCGGGGTGAACACACTGGTCTCATCGTTGCGGGTGGACGGTCGCGTCGGTTTGGGAACTGCGACAAAGCGGTGGCCGATCTGGCGGGTGTTCCGATGATCCGCCGGGTTGCAGACGGGATAACCCCGATGATCGACCGTCTTCTCGTCAACTGTCGGGCCGAGCAGGTGTCAGCAATCCGGTCGGCGTTAGCCGGATACGATCATCCAGTCCAGTTCGTCTGTGAGCAAACGCCCGACACGGGTCCCGTGGCTGGCGTTAAAGCGGGCTTGTGCGCTATCGAGGATGACGCATACGCGTTCGTCACCGCGTGCGATATGCCACTTATCGATAGCGACATCGTCGCTCACCTGTTCGATCGGGGACGGGGCCACGATGCAGCAGTCCCGAGAACCGAAGACGGGCGGATACAGCCTCTCCATGCTGTCTACCGGTCGTCAGAGATGGTCGCGGCTTGTAACGCTGCGCTGGCCGACGGACAGCGATCGATCCGCGATCCCGTAGCTGCTCTGGACGCCGCCATCGTCCCCTCGGCAGAGCTTCGAACGTACGGCTCGACTTCCACGTTCGAGAACGTCAACACACCCACGGCGCTTCAGGCCGTCTCCGAACGGATCGAATGACCGAGAACAAATCCATCGAGAGTGGTACGGCTTATGCCTCTGGACCGGAAGGCATAGCCCATGAAACAGGTCCTCTGTCCTCGTGGGTCACAACGATCGAGATCGATCCTGTCGGAACCGAGGTGAGATAGATGAGTACTCGATACAGAGCGTTCCTTTGGGGCGTCATCGCTGCGCTCGCGTTTCTCGTTCTCGCACAGGGGTACAACCTATTTGCGGCCGAACATATTACGTCGTTCGTGATGGTCGGTGTCGCCGTCGTGGTCGGCTGTGTAACTGGCGTCCTCGCGTACATCACAGAAACAGCGTCGTCATCGACTGCGTGAGGACTCTCGCTTTCCATCGATCGGCGTTCCGGGATGGATTTCGAACGTTCCAGTGCCGTGACACCGAACGAGCGCCCGGTTCCCGAGCGACAGCTCTCGGAGGACGTCCGCCCGTGGGTGAGTGCCGAGCGTGTGCGACAGTCGCGTACTGAGTGGCCATATCCCGAACTGTCCCGAAAACGATAGTGGTTCCCTGAGTACGGTTCCGTCCTGAACAGTGTAGCTTTCAGCCCGGACCGACGGCTCGACCGGCAGCGAGGACGGACGATCGATCTCGATGGTGAGGAGGTGCTCCCCGTCGACGCTGACAGTGGTGTGACGATATCCTCCGGTGTCTGTGATCTCGATCTCACCGGTGACCTTCGGATACCCCCATATCTCCTCTCCGAGCGCGCGTGCTGGCTCGGTCGTCACCGGCAAGTACCAGACGTACCCTCCGATTCCACTCGGCAGCCGTCCACGGAATCCACTGTTCGAGGCGTCCCGGAACGCCGGAACGAGCACGCCGAACTCGTTGTACGGCTCGATCGTTCCACCGTCGACGCTGTGGTACTCGACGGAGAGAAACGCCACTGTCGCCGTCGTTGGACCGATGCGGATTGGCGACAGTTCCGTCGGCAACAGTGGTCGAACGCCGTCGAGCGCGGCTGGAACCACGACGCTCGTCATCGTCGCCGTCGTGGACAACGGAAGTGATACCGTCTGTCCGGTCGACAGCGTCACCTGCTCCCTGCTGGCAACATCATCCGTGGTCGGTGTGTCCATACGTCACCGCTCGGATCGTAGTCCGATAGCTGTTCCGTCGATGGATATGATCGAAACAAGTCAAATATTTCAACCGTCACATCGAACGCTCTATTTGATAATGGCCGCGATCGACACGACTGCTCTCACCAAACGATACGGTGAGACCGTCGCGCTCTCTGCTCTCGATCTCTCGATTCCCTCCGGTGTCGTGTACGGATTTCTCGGTCCGAATGGCGCGGGGAAGACAACGACGATGCGGTTGCTTACGGGGCTTACTCCACCGACGCAAGGGTCGGGCACCGTCGCTGGCGCGTCTATCACGGACCGAGACGAGCTTCGCGCCTACGTCGGCTATCTCCCTGAAGAACCGCCGTTGTACGAGGAGGCGACGGGTGAGGAACAACTAGCGTACATCGCCGGGTTGCGCGATATTCCCGAAACGTACGCGCGCGAGCGGATCCATGCGCTGCTCTCGGATTTCGATCTCGCGGCGGATGCTGACACGCGAATCGCGGAGTACTCGAAAGGCATGCGCCAGAAGGTCGCCTACATCCAAGCCATACTCCACGAGCCATCGGTCGTTTTTCTCGACGAACCCACGTCCGGATTGGACCCACGCGCTGCCCGCACGATCCGCGAGAAGATACGGGGGCTGGCCGACGACGGGACGACCGTTTTCCTCTCGACGCACATCCTTCCCGTCGTCGAAGCGGTCGCCGACAGCGTCGGTATCCTCTATGACGGTGAACTCATCGCCGAGGATGATCCCGATGCGCTCACCGACAGCGTCGGAACCGAGGACTCACAGACCCTCGAAGACGTGTTCCTCGAACTGACAGCCGACGATCCCGCCGAAGAGACGGTGGTGACCGATGGCTGAACCGGGGTGGCTGCGCCACGCGTTCCACATCGGTTGGGTCGAATTCCGCCGGTCAGCCCGTGCGATGTGGCGCGAGAAATTCCGACTCGCGTTTTTGATTCCCGGGATACTGTTTCCGACGCTCGTCTGCGTCCTGTTTTTCGTGTTGGGCCACGATACGATCCGTGGTCTCGAAGCGTATCCCGTATCTGACTCGTTTCGGGGACCGATCGCGCTCCTCTGGCTGTTTGCGGTGTTCATCATCGGACAGCGTACTGTCTCACACCGAAAGCAGATCGAGGCTGAGCCATTGCTGTTGACGACTGTCTCGGCCCGAACGGTCGCGGGCGGTCTCCTCGTCGCGGAGTGGCTGCGGGCCATCGCCTACGTCGGACTTCCGCTCTTCGTGGTGACCGGCGGCTTCGTTTTCCTGTTCGGCTCGGTCGTGAGCCTCGTTGCGGTGCCCGTGGCGATGGTGCTGTACGTGGGAACTGCCGTCACCACGGGGCACGCCTGTGGGTATGCGGTCGCATGGCTCGTTGAGAACTCCCGATTCGTCGCCCGCCACAAAACGGTGCTTGGCACGGTCGCCGTGCTGATCGGTATGGGGGGTTACTCCGTCTACATCTCGGCTACTCCGTACATCGGGATCGATCAAGCGGTGTTCGCGTGGCTCCCGACCGGCTGGTTCGTCGATCTTGCGGTTCTGGGCACGCCCATCGTCGGGTCGACACCTCACGCAGTCGGTGGCGTCCTCGGTTGTGTGGTGATCGGCTTGGTCGGCGCTGTTCTCATCGAACGCGAGACGGGTGCGCTGTGGTTCACCGAACCCGTCAGCGTCGATCCGGACGACACCGGCGCGGTAAGCCGTCCGAACGAGTCACGGGATCCCCTCGCTGGTGCCGTGTGGCCCGTCGTCGTTCCCCACGTGGTCGGTCAACCGACGCGCCGCGTTGCCGAATGGGTGCTCCTGCGAACGCGGCGCGATCCGAACCGCTTGACGTTCGTGCTCCTCCCCCTGATTGCGATCGTCGGCCCGCTGGTCGGTCCGGGCGCGCAGCTCGGTTCGATGGCGGCGATTGCCCCGCTCTGTGCAGTGGGACTCCCGTGGCTCGCCGGTTCGCTGTTCGCACTGAATCCACTGGGTGATGAGGGAGCGGTGCTCCCAGTGACACTCACGGCTGTCTCAGGAGTTCAGTACGTGCGTGGGCTGGTGCTCCCCGGACTGCTCGTTGGCCTTCCTGTCGGCGTCGTCGTGACGGCAGTTGTCGGCGTCGTTTCCCCGTACACACTCACCGAGCAGGCCGGTCTCGTCTTGCTGTGTGCGTATCTGACGTGTGTTTCGACGATGATCACGCCGACGATCGGGATGGTGCTGCCGCGTTTCAGCGCCATCAGCGTCGGTCAGAGCCAGGATGTGCTCCCGCCACGGATGGGAGCTGTCGCCGTCCACGCAGCACTGACCGTCCTCCCCGGTGGGTTGTTAGCGGCGCTCGTCGTCAATCCGTCTGCCACACGAACCGTGGTCGCTAGTCTCTTCGGCTTCGTGCCCGCATTCCTGCTCGGGATCCTCCCCGGCTCGGACGCTGGAATCTCCGCGACAGCCGTTGATCGGTTGGCCGGACTCGGGACCGAGATTCAGGCGATCGACCTCGGTCAGTTCCGGATCGGTGCTGGCGTCGTTCTCGTGGTCGGGGGCGTCGTCGCCGCCATCCTGCTGTACCGGAACGCAGTCCACCGGTTTCAGCGATACAGTCCTCGCTGACCGAACAGTACAACGCTGTTCACTTGGTCTTCGTATCGCTGGCACTCTCATCGTCGTTTTCCTTGAATCACCACTCCATCCCGCCGTTGACGCCGATAACCTGCCCGGTCATGTATCTCGATTCTGGACTTGCGAGGAAGCGAACGATACCAGTGACGTCTTCGACCTCGGCGAACCGATCGAGGGGAATCCGTTCTCGAAGATGCGTTTTGACGCGGTCGGGTACCGTTTCGAGCATGTCCGTTTTGACGAACCCCGGTGCGACACAGTTGGCCGTCGAACCGGATTCAGCCATCTCCAAGGCGAGCGTGCGCGTGAATCCGAACAGTCCGCTTTTGGTCGTGGCGTAGTTGGCCTGTCCGTGGTTGCCCTGTTGTCCGACCACCGATGAGACATTGATCAACCGCCCGTCGTCCGCCCGGCGGAGATCCTCGAACAGACAGTGAGTGCAGTTGAACACGCCAGTGAGGTTCACTGCCAATACCGACTTCCATTCTGCTGGCGTCATGTTTTCGAACGTCCGATCGATCGTGATCCCGGCGTTGTTCACTAACACGTCGACCGCTCCGAACGCATCATGGATTCGATCACACATCGACGCCACCGCGTCGTACTTCCCAACGTTCGCCCGACACGCGATCGCGTTCGCTCCTGCGTCCTCGATCGTGTCGACGACCTCGTGTGCGGCCCCTTCCGATGTCCGGTAGTTTACGACGACGTTCGCACCATTGTGTCCCAACTCCTCGGCGATTCCACGTCCGATTCCTCTCGATGCACCGGTAACGACACACGTCTTGTCCGCGAACATACATTGCGTATCAATTCAGAAATATAAAGATTGGTCTACGAATTCTATATATGATATAGCGGTGTCCCGGACGATATCCGGGACATCAGAGGTCTCACCACGGACGGATTCCTCAGTCGATCGAATCGAGCCAGCGCTCGATCCGCGAGGCGCTGACCTGTGCAGCCTCGGCAGCGGTTTCTACGTCCGCAGCTTTGAGATCGTCGATCGTTTCGATCCCGGCCTCCTGAAGGCGTGACGCGTAGGTCCCGCCGATTCCCTCGATCGATTGGACATCGTCGGTTTCGTCGGCGGCTTCGTCATCCTTCTCACTTTCCGCTTCGACGTCGATCGAGATTGCGGCGTCGTCCCGCTCTGGCGTCTCCTCCTCCGGCTTCTTTTTATCCGCCTCGACCGTGGCGTCCTCGGGTTCGGATTCTCGTTCTGATCTGTCATGAAACCACTGGCTCACGTCGGGCCAGACCGCCTCGTGGGCGCTTCCCGAGACGGACAGACCGATGTGGCCAGTTGGTGACTCGATCACGGACACGTCATCGCTGGCGATCACGTCGTTGAACGGCGTCGACGCCGACGCGGGCACGAGGTGATCGTACTCCCCGATGATCTGGAGCACCGGCATATCGATTTCTGCGAGATCGACCTTTTCGTCCCCGATGACGAGTTCGTTTTCGTACAGTTTGTTGTCCTGATAGATGTCTTCTAGAAACTGAACGTACGTCGTGCCCGGGACGTCGATCCCTTCGGATAGCCACCGTTCCATGCGAGCGAAGTTCTCCACGAAGTCCTCGTTTTCGAGGTTATCGTACAGCCGGAGATACTTGCTGACGAAGTTCGAAATGGGATCCATCAGCGCGAACCCGACATCGAGCATCTCCGCGGGAACATTCCCGTACGCCTCGGTGACGTCGCTCGGATCGTAGTACTCCTCGTCGCCCCACTGTTCGAGAACGCCACCGGTGTCGTCGAAGCAAAGCCCGGCCGCCATCAGCCCGAGCGCGTTGACCGAATCGGGATTGATCGCGGTGTACATCGTGGCCATCGTGCCGCCCATGCAGTACCCGAGCACGTTGATCGACTCCTGTCCGGAGCGTTCACGAACCGTATCGACACAGTTTGCGATGTATCGATTGACGTAATCGTCGAGCGTGAGCACCGAATCCAATCGAGATGGCTCGTTCCAGTCGATGAGGTACACGTCGTGGCCCGCCTCTAACAGACGTCGGATAACACTCCGATCGGGCTGTAGATCGAGGATGAACGGTTTGTTGATGAGCGCATACACGATGAGGATCGGAACGTCGTTTTGCTCTTCGGTCAGCGGCTCGTAATGGAGCAGCTCGAGTTTGTTTTCCGTGTACACCACTTCACTCGGCGTCTGTCCCACCTCGACTGATGCCATCTGATCGGCGCGCTCCGGAGCGACCGAAAACTTCGAAAGCGGCTCCGTCGTTGCCGTGAGAAGCTCACGCTGTGCACTGAGTGCGAGCGTAAACGGATCCATCGGCGACGAACTGATCTCCGTGTTCGTGTTCGGTGCCATCGTTTTATTCGAGCTGTTCTATGATCCGGTCGAGCTTCTGTTCGACGCTGTGCTGGCGTCGTTCGAGTTCGACCAGTCGGGTAGCTACTTCGTCGACCTCATCGCGCGTCACGAGTCCGAGCTGGGCCAGCGTTTCCTGACTGATCTCCTCGGTCTGCTGTTGGAGTTCCATCATCGTTTCGACCACGTTCCCCGTTCCGGCCGCGAACGCCGAGGTGCTCATCACCTCTTTGAACGCCTCGTTGGCGGTCCGTAGCCAGATGTCACGGAATTCGCCGGGCGGAACCTCCTCACCCTCGGCGGCGTCGGCGGTTCGGTCGAACATCTCGTCGGCGGCGTCCATCCACGCCTCGTAGGCGCGATTGTACGCTTCGAACCCCTCCGATAACATCTCCTCTTCGGGAATCGACTGCTCCATCGCATCGGCCCACGATTCGACGAACATCGCCTGTGCCTCTATGTTCTGTTCGACGGATTGGGCCATCGTTCCGTTCAGCCGGTCGATCAGCTGGTTCCAGTGCTCCAGTACGTCATCACCTGCATCGCTCGTAGCCATTGCTATTCAACTACGCAGCTCCGGATTCGTTCGATCCCTGTACCGTTTCGAACTGCTCGGCCTGCTCTTCGAAGCGCCGTTGGAACTGCTCGGCCTGCTCTTCGAAGCGCTGTTGGAACTGCTCGGCCTGCTCTTCCATCTCCGATTGCAGCTCTTCCATCTGCTCGCCAACCTGTTCGAACACGTCGGTCGTCTGGAGTTCGATGTCCTCGTGGGCATCGAGTAGAATCTCGATCTGCGACGCGAGCATCTCCAGATACTCCTCGATCACTTCGTCGTACGTTTCTGTACCGTTTTCTAGCTCTTCTTCCGCGGTTTCGAACGATTCTGCGTGAATTTCGAGCAACGCATCGTACTGTTCGTCGACGGTCCGGCGGATCTCTTCGACCGACTTCGTAAGGCCGGGCACGGTTGATTCCACGGTGTCGAGGTACGTATGAAACGACTTGCGCGACAGCTCGACGCCGCGACGCTGGGCGTCCTCCTGTGTGTCGAGGCTCTCGATGAACGCTCGATTCATGTTTCGGTGCAGGTCGATCGATCGCTCGAACAGCTGCTTGCTGTGCTCGAACGTGGTGCGTTGAAGCTTGAACGCCGTGGCTATTGGGGTTGTGTACTCACTCATTGGTCTCACCTGTGTCTCGGTTTCGTTTGATTGGGATGACGATGGTCTGAACGATGTCTCCCTCCTCGATGTCGAGCGCCTCTCGCTCGGCATCCGGAATACTGAGTCGGCCACCGCTTTGCACTCGGGTTTTGAACGTCGCAGTTTGGCTCAACGCGCCCAGCTGGGAGCCGAAATTGATCCTCGACGGATCAGACATTTCGAGCAGTTGACTGAGCAACTTCTGCTGGTTGTCCATCGCTTGCTCGCTGGCCTGCTGCATGCCTCGAGTGAACAGCGCTGGCGGCCACATGGGTCCATCGTTCTCGTCTGTCATCGCCTGATACCATCAAACACCGCCAAAACCTTAAGAACTTCGTTGAAAACCATTTGGTACCACTTGATACCATTCAATGCCATAACATATGTCAATATTGCGTGAGGATCCGATGGTTTTTAACCTCCGACCGCCAAGTACCACCGTTCATGAGTTCCGGGTCATCCCCGTCTATACTCCGTGCGTGGACGCGGTCGTCTTCTCTGTTGTTCAACAGTATGATCGAGGCGAACCGGGCCGCTGTTGCTACGCTCGGGGTTCCGACTGCCCGATCGACGTCCGATGAGGAACGGATCGCGCCCGACAGCGTTCTCGAAGAGTGGGAGGTCGAGCGGTCGTTACAAGAGGCGGGATCCCTTTCAGTCGGTGATTCCGTCCGATTTTCGAAGCCACTTTCGGCGGACGATGTCGATCGGTTCGCGGTTGCCAGCGGTGACACCAATCCGATCCACCTCGACGAAAAACAGGCCGCACAGACGCGATTCGGTGGACGTATCGTTCATGGAGCGTTGCTGTCGGGATTGATCAGCGCGGCTCTCGCTCACCTCCCCGGCGATATAATTTATTTATCACAGGAAACGGAGTTTCTACGGCCGGTTTCCGTGGGCGACCGTGCTACTGCCGCCGTGGAACTCCTCGAAGCGTTCGATGACGATCGCTACCGGCTTCGAACGCAGTTGCTCGATGCGAACGGTGAGATCGCCATCGACGGCGAGGCGACGATACTAGTCGATGATTCGAACGATTGAGGGGCTTTTCTACTTCTCGACGGCGAGTAGCACCGTTCGCTCGCGGACGAGTTCGGGGATCGTTGCGTCGGTCGCCGCCAGTTCTCGATCCGTGATGTCGAAGTACGACCGAACACGGGCCTCGTCGTAGTTGCCGAGGGTTGGTTCAGGGTCGAGTAGTTCACGAACCGCGTCCGCGGCCGCGTGTTCCTTGCCGCCGTCGACGAGCACGACGGTCGGTGTCGCTCCCGTTCCGACGCCGATTTCGAGCGCTTGATCGATCTGCCGGCGGCCCGCCGCGTACAACAGCGTTTCGACCGATCGCTGCCGGGCGACGTTCTCCTCGCGTTCGATGGCGCGGTCTGCGAGCGAGAGCGCCCGTCGGAGGTGGGTTCGGTCGACCACGTATCTGGCATCGAACGCTTGGACGGTGGTTTCGTATTCCGTCTCGATCGCGTTCAGGTGCGTGACGAACTCCTCAACCGTCTCGATGTGGGCTATCCCTTCGACCAGTTCCATCAGAAATCACCGAGCTGGGATTGGTCGGCGTCCGCCGCCTGTGCGTTCGTGGCATCGGTTGTTTCCACGTCGGAACGGCTGCGCTCGCTTGCAGTCACGTTCGTCATATCGGGATCGGTGTGCCCGACCTGTTCGAGGATGCGTTCTGCTGTTTTCTGCCTCCCCCGGAGCGCGCCGAGTACGACGCTCTTATCGGCATTTCGAAGGTCTGCCCGCGTTTCGATGCCCGCTTCGAACAGCCGCCGGGCACGCTTTCGTCCGACGTGACGCACATCGGTGAGATCGATGAGGTCCTCGCTCACCCCGTGTTCGACACGCTTTCTGGCGGTGTGGATCGCCGGTGCGATCTCCAACTCTAACTCGCCGGCGAGCCGTTCGGTCGCGCCGAGCAACCATTCGGCGGTGTCGACCTTTCCACGGATGTCACCCGGTCCGACGCCGTAGCGGTCGGTGATCTCGTCTTCATCGAATTCTCGCGCCCAATCTTCGAGCAGGCGCGCCGTTTTCAACGCCGACAGCCACTCCTCGAAGCGGGCTTGCTCGAACTCGCTCGGCATCGCCCCCAAAAACTCCGTCTCGCGTTCGTAGGCCGTCGTCGTGTACGTTTCTTCCTCGCCCGATCGGAGATACAGTTCGTACATGTCCGGCGTCCGGCAGACGAGCTGATACAGGCCGAGGGGCGTTACGTCGCTCGCCCCACGAAGTCCATCGATGATTTCGGCTGCGCTCATCGGATCGAGATACAGCCGTGATACGGTGTGTCCGAGGCTCGTCGCGTCGAGCGACTGGGTTCCGTCCTCCCGGTCGGATTCGAGGAACTCGTTCACGAGTAGGTAGTCGATGCAGTCGTCGGTTACCCGCTGTAACTCATCGCTGTCGCTCGTTTGGGTGGCGTACAGGGTTTGGTCAAGGAAGGTGAGCAACCCCTCACGGGAGTTTGCAACCCCCGAGGCGACGGTTGCGAGGATGTGCGTGCGTAACGCGGGTTCGGCGGCGAGCTTCGAGCGAACCGGCTCGGGATCGGCCCACACGTATTTTTCGAACAGTTCGTCCAGCTCGTCGTGACTGTTCGCCAACAGCAGCGCCTCGCCGTACGGATCGCGTCCGGGTCGTCCCGCGCGTCCGAACATCTGGTGAACTTCGAGCACCGATAACGGGACCATTCCACCAGCGGAGCCGTCGTACCGCCGCCAGTCCCGGACGACCACGCGCCGTGATGGGGTGTTGACGCCGGCAGCGAGCGTCGGCGTTGCCGCTACGACCTTGATGAGGCGGTCACGGAACGCGTCTTCGATGAGCGTTCGGCTTTTCCGGGACAATCCGGCGTGATGAAACGCCGCACCGCGTTCGACGGCGCGGGCCAGTTCCGCGTTCGTCTCCGTATCGCTTGCGTCCCGGATCTCTGCAGCGACCGCGGCTAGTTGGTCGCGTTCTTCCGCAGTGAGTCGTTCGTCGGTGACGCTCCCGAGGCGTTTGGCGGCTCCCGAGGCGTTCCGTCGGGAGTTGACGAACACGAGCGTCGAACCGCCTTCCGTGAGCGTGTCCCGCACGATTGCAGCCGTCGGTTTCTCTCCCGAACCGACCGGTAGCTCCGTTTGTGAGCCATCATCGAACTGCAGCGCTTGCCCGTAGTGGACGCCGGTCTGCAGGTCGATCGGTCGCCACTGAGAATCGACAAGCGCCGCATCGAGCCACTCGGCGACCTCCTCGGCGTTGCCGACGGTCGCAGAGAGCGCCACCGTCTGGACGTTCGGATTGCGTCGTCGCAGTTTCGCCAGCGTCACTTCGAGCGTCGGTCCTCGGTTCGGATCGTCGACGAGATGCACCTCATCAGCGACGACACACGACAGCTCCGAGATCCACGGCGCGCCGTTGCGAACGAGCGAATCGACCTTCTCGCTCGTGGCCACGACGATGTCCGAGGACGCCAGCCACTCACCGCTGGATTCGTAGTTCCCCGTCGAGACGCCCACCGACACGCCGTACTCTTCGTACTGCTCGAACTCTCGGTGTTTCTCGCTGGCGAGCGCGCGCAACGGAACGATGTACAGCGCTTTTCCACCTCGCTCGACGCTCGAAAGCATCGCCAGCTCCGAGATGAGCGTTTTCCCGCTCGCGGTCGGCACGCTCGCAACCACGCTCTCTCCCTCCGTCACGCCCGCTTCGACGGCGTCGGCCTGTGGCGGATACAGCTTCTCGATACCACCATCACGGAGATGCCCAGGTAGCCACGACGGCACCCCCGGCACCGATTCGACATCCATTATCCCCTGGTAGCTCTGTTTTCCGGTTTAACCCTGCGGTGCAGGCCGCCGTGTCGTTCGACAGGAACGACGGACACGATCACAGCGGACAGCTCGATCAAAAAACGAAACTGTTACGTCGGTAGTCCGCAAAGAACCTCCACGGGGCTGTGGGTTAGCCTGGTATACTTGCGGCCTTGGGTGCCGTTGACCTCGGTTCAAATCCGAGCAGCCCCATTCCGTTTTCTCGGTCCGTATGAGACAGTGGTGGTTGTGGACGATCGCCTCGTTTATCCGTCGGCCACAGGTACGATCGATATGGTGTGTCGGCAGTGTGCGTCGTCGCTCGATCGACCGGGCGATTACTGTCTGGTGTGTCACACGCCGAACGCTGACACCGTCGTGCTCGAACTCGCTCGGGAACGCGCCCGCGTGACGGCGTTGTTGGCCGAGGAGGTCGTGGCCGCTCGTGAAATCACGACGACGCCGGAGTCGGGGGAAGATGAGACGGTCGAACTGCGCAACTTCGCCGGATTGATCGCCGACGACGTGCGCCGAAAGCGCCCCGAAGAGGTGTACGCGACCGGTGATCGATCGGTGTTGACTGCTGTCAGAGCACAGCTTCACTACTCGTTGTACCGAATACGGGGCGAGGGCGCCGTCGAAGCGGTCATCGAGCGTCGTGGAAAACCAGCGCTTGAGGTGGTCACCGCACCGCTCTCCGAGAAACTCGGCGGATCCCACACGACACTCATCGGCGGTCGCTCCGGACGGGAGGCGGTCGAGACGGTTGCCGGACATCCCCACGTGAAAAAGCTCGTTCCCGGGCCGATCGACGCGAGCGGCGGGGGATCACGTTCGGGCGTGCGCGCGAAGGCAACGCGGGCCGACGATAACGGTAACGTCCGATTGCTCGTCCGAGACGGATCTAGCGTGCAAGAAAACCGGATCGTCACGACCGCCTACGACCGCGACACTGGCGAGCGGGTGCGCGAAGATCTGAACGAGGCGCTTCAGGAGGCGACTCTTAAGGAGTGAGACTGCCGAGGGTGAATCGAGTCCTCGAGAGCAAACCGAGTGAACATATTCACGCGAAGTATCACGGTCGAGTCGCGCCTCCGTTCATACGTCGTGTTCCCAGAACGAATCGAAGTCACGGACCGATGTAGTCCCTCGAATCGCACCGTTTTGGAGGCTCGCCTATGAACGCTGTCGAATCCACGGTCAGCGAGTGGTCCGGCGTCGAAATTGGACCGCATGACCGTGGTGGTACCGAATTCACGCTCGATGGCCGGGAATTCGGTCATGTTCATGGAGAACGGCTCGTCGACATCCCGTTCACAAAGCGCATTCGGGACGTTCTCATCGATGAAGAACGGGCCGAGAAACACCACGTCGTTCCGGATTCTGGATGGGTCTCCTCTCACGTCCGTTCGGAAGAAGACGTGGCTGGAGCGATCTGGCTCCTGCGGCTTTCGTATTTGTATCACCTAACTGTGCTCCGAACGCAAGGACGACGCCCAGTGTCGGACACGGTCGATATCGACGCGGAACTTTCCGAACTGGATGTGAGTGAGCCGATCCACGAGGCGTTCACCGACTGAATCGAGCCGAACTCAACGGATTTATACCTGTGATCGGATTAGAGACCGTATGGCCGACAATCAGGGACAAATCGGGAGCGCAGGCCGATTCGGCGCGCGCTATGGTCGTGTTGCTCGCCGCCGCGTCAACGAGATCGAATCCGAAATGGAAAACGCAACCGTCGACGGCGATTCAGTCACTCGGATCGAAACCGGGATCTGGGTGAACGAAGAAACCGGAGAGAAGTTCGCTGGTGGTGCCTACCGGCCCGAGACGCCCGGCGGAAAGACCGTCCAGCGATCGATCCGTGCCGCGCTCTCTGAAGACGACGAATAGCATATACGTCGCTATCTACTGGATCAACGTATGAGTTACAAGTGCTCTCGGTGTAAACGAGACGTCGAACTCGACGAATACGGGGGCGTCCGCTGTCCGTACTGCGGGCATCGCGTCCTTCTCAAAGAGCGCAGCCGCGATGTGAAAGAGATCAACGTCGAGTAGTTCCCGACACACGTGCTTCCATCGACCGTACAGCTCGCGTTCGAGTACACTGATGTGGAACGGGCGGCGCTCATCGAGCGCAGCGTCCGCCAAGAGGTCGGTGAAATCGATGGAGGTCGGAGCCGTACGACGATCGAACGGGACAACGCAACCGTCGAACTGTTCATCGAAGCCGATGACCTCGTCGCTCTCCGGGCCGGACTGAACACGTGGTGTACCCTTCTCGACGTTGCCGAACGGTGTTCGAAGCGCTGATCGGGCCGATCGAACGGAACAGAACACGTGCCTTTTTGCGTTGCGGTCCGACAGGGTACGTATGCAGGGAAATCTTCCACCAGAAGCAGAAGAGAAGATCGAGGAGCTACAGGACCTCCAAGAGACTGCCCAGCAGGTTGCCGTTCAGAAACAGCAAGCCGAAAACACGCTGAACGAGACGGAAACGGCGCTTGACCAGCTCGAAGAGATCGACGAGGATACCGACATGTATCAGGAGGTCGGTGAACTGCTCGTCGAAACGGAGTACGACGAGGCCGAGACGGAACTCGAAGAGAAAAAAGACAGCCTCGAAATCCGCGTCGAAACGCTCGAAAAACAGGAGAGCCGCGTCGAGGAGAAATTCGAGGAGCTTCAACAGGAGCTTCAACAACTGCTGAGCGGCACGGGCGTCGGCGGTCCTCAAGGACCACAGGGTCCCGGTGGTCCCGGAATGGGCGGTCCGGGCGGCGACTGATTCGTTCGTATGCCAACTGATACGGAGGTCGTGCAGACGGCCGCTGACGCAGCAGAGGGCGTAATCTACGCCGAGTACAAACAGTCACGGGTAAAAGACGTCGACGTGACCGTCTCGTTCGAAGACGGGATCCTTGATCTCGACATCTATTTGAACCCACCTGACGATCCTGACGCCGATCCTGAACGGGTTACCGACGACGCTGTGGCTGCTGCCCATGCTGCCGTCGACGAGCTGTTTGCGTCCGAGTAGCCGCGAGCAGTTCACTGGAACACCGCTCGTACGTCACGCAAAGAAGAAGATCAAGGCACTCACAGCGATCACAGCGAGAATGAACGTGCCAGCGAGCGCACTACCCATAGAGGTCATGGCGTTCGCGTGGCTGGCGAGCGTTTCGGTGCGGTCGTTGCCGAACACGGTGACCGTCGCGTGTTCGGTGTTCATCCCGGCCTCAACGGGTTCGAGATCGTCGACAGCCGCTTCGGTCAGCCGAACGATGAGATTCACGAGCGCGTCGTGGGGGATCTCCGATCCGACCTGATTCTCGGCTTTGACAGTGTTGACGACGTGTGTATCGGTGGTCATCACTTCTGCCGTATCGATCGCTGCGTCGATTGATCGGCCGTCGCCACCGTCGGCAGCGAACGCGACGCGTTGGGTCTGTCCGGTGATCGTCCCCACGATGCGATCACGAAGCCCGGGATCCATGTTGTTGCCATCGATGAGGACGTACGCCGTTCGCTGCTCGGCAACCTCGACGACGGCAACCCGGACGCCGAGCGGACCGATCCCGTCTTGCGGTCGCCACTCGGTGCGATCCCACGCGACGCCGAGCCACAGCGAATGGGTTCTAGCATCCACGAGCTTCGCTCCGGCCGTGTTCGCTGCGTCGATCAGCGAAAGCGACCGACGGCTTCCCGGCGTGACGTGACCGGGATCGAGACCTGACAGACCGTTGTTACAGTTGTGGGCGTCGACGAGCATGATCGAATCGAGGCTGTCGCGCTGGGCGTGTGCGGCCGCGGACAGACCGACTGCGTACGCAATGTCGTCTACGAACGCTGGCGAATAGCTCCCGACCAGCAACGCTCCACCGCTGAACGACTGTCCGATGATCGATGCTTCACCCGCCGTCGCCTGTACGCTCGGTGATGCATTCGAATCGTATTCGATCGATTCGTAGGCCCGGTCCGCGGCGTCGATGACCGTGTCGACCTCCCGCTCGGTGACGAGGTTGAAGTCGTGGCCAGCGGTCGCATGGGGTGGGAATCCGAGGCCGTCCGTGTTTTGAGCGACGCGTTTGGGAAGGTTTCCCCCACCGATCTCTCCCATCGGTCCGGGATGGATCATCGGCAGCACGAACCGAGCCTTTTCGGTGTGATCTCGCTTCCGTCGGAACGAAAGGACCGTAACGGGAACGATCGCCTGCTCTCCCAACTGTTCGAAGAAGTCCTCAAGTTCGCGGGTCCCTTCGGCGATGTGCCCAACGAAGCCCCGAATGAAATCGAGCACGCTCACACCGAGACTGTTCTGCCACGGACGATCGATTACGAGGAGAAACAGCCACACAGCGACAGCATACACGACGCAGATCCCGGCCAATAAGACGAAATCGCTCGGCGCGATCTCCGAAAACCCTTCGGGGGCGTGATCTGACCGGGCGAAAAACGAGCTAACGATCGGTCCACCGATTTCGAGGTACGTGAGCGTTCCGCTGTACACGAACAGCAACACCCCTCCAGCGACGGTCTGGATGCTTGCAGGGATGGCAGCAATGAGCAGCGATTTACGCGAGATCGCCATCACGACGAGCAGCCGGATCGCGAACACGCTTGCGAGCGAAGCGATGAGCGTGTCGAAGATGAACCGTTGATCGAACGTGGTGAGCGCTGATAGCGCACCCGCCGACGTCAGGATGACGACCACGACGAGTTCACAAAACAGAGCGAGCAACGATGCACGGTTGGGGGTGAGCTGCCCACCAACGCGTTGGTCCACGTACGGCGTGAGAACACTCGCAAGCACAGTCGGCACCCCTACAAAGAAGATCCCTTGCCACGCATCGCCGAGGAGATACTGGGTGTCGAACGCCGCGATTCCCATGAGCGCGGCGATAACTAGCGAGAACGCGACGCTTGCATACCAACTCGGTGCACGGAAGATAAACCGCGAGAGTTCGGCGAGATCACCCTGCGTTCTCGTCATACATGGGCCACCACGGACTACTCACAACGACGTCGGAAATTCTCGAACAGCTCCGTTCCTGCCTCGGTGTGTGCGACCTCCGGATGCCATTGCACGCCGTACAGATCGCGCTTCGGATCGCTCATCGCCTCGATGGCACACACGTCGCTCCGTCCAGCGAGCGAGAAGCCGGGGGGCAACTCGGTTACCTCATCAGCGTGGCTGGCCCACACGCGGGTTTCAGGTGCGAGCGAACCGAGGATCGGATCGTCCTCATCTACCACCTCGACGGTGACATCCGCGTAGCCGCCGTACTCGCCCGTCCCGACCGTTCCGCCGAGCGATTTCGCTATCAGTTGCATCCCGAGGCAGATCCCGAGCACGGGGATATCGAGATCGAGATACGCCGCACAGTTTCCGGTGTCGTCCATGTCAGGGCCGCCGGAAAGCACGAGTCCATCGGCCTCGATCTCCGCCGGTGGTGTCGTGTTCTCCAGAAGAGTAGTGTTCACACCGAGATCACGGAGCGCACGATGCTCCAAATGGGTGAACTGTCCGTGGTTGTCGACCACGTCGATACGAACCATTAGGCGCGGTAGTTCATCGATGCGTATATACTCCCTGAAACGTCGCGCCGAGCAGACCGGTTATTCCCGCCGACGCTCCGCCGCTGATCGGAATTCGAATTCCGCTCGTTCGCGCGTTCGGCGGGCTTCGCGGGCCGCGATCGCCGCTTTGGGGGGTGATGCGTCGTCGTCGATGCGCGCCCACGAATCGTGAACGCGGGCGTGACACCAGCGACAGAGGGTAACTGTGATCTCGTGGGCAGGCGGCTGAGCGTCTTCTTCCGTCTCACGGTTGGCATACGAGAGGTGATGCGTCTCGAGCAGTGGGCGCTCCGCTGAGTGAGCCATTCGGGCCGCTTCGAGACCACACCGGACGCACGCCCGATGGGTGTTACAGGCGCGAAAGTGCGGACAGTCACACCACTCCCAGTCCTCGGAACCGACAGGACAACGAAACGCGTCGGTTTCACGCTCGCGGGCGAATGCGGGATCACGTTCCCGGTGTTCGACCGCGAAGTGACACCGGCCGTCGTCGGTGAGGTGATCACACCGCTCGACGTGCTCGTAGGGATCGTCAACCCCGACGGAGGTGCCAGACGGCGTCGTTTCCATACTGGACACTGGTCCTCCGGGACAGTGAATGGTTCGACGAGTGACGGGCACCGAACATCTATCACGGTCCCCATCGAGGAACCCGCATGCGAATCGTCCACGAGTCGGGTCAGGTGCTTGCAAGGGACGTTGAGGTCGCCGATCGAACATCGATCTTCGGACAGCACCCATCAGTGATGGGTCGGCGCTCGATTCCTGAAGCGTACGCGCTTGCGGTTCGGTTCGACGACCAACAGCCACGGACCGTTCGTACGCCCCTGGTCTTCATGTCGCTCGATGTTTGTTGGGTCTGTGATGGGATCGTCGAGGCGATGACCACGCTTCGACCGTTAGTCGGTCACGGGAGTGCTGTTGCCGATACGGTGCTCGAATTCCCCGCGGGAACGCTCGATGACAACGGCGTCACCACAGACGATCGGATCGAGCTGCGGACCCCTGTCTGAGTCGGCGGATAATTCGTGTGAGCGGTACAGCGGTCGCGGTGCGGTGGCGGAGCGGACAGGACGCAGCACCGCGAGCTTTGCTCGCGGCTTTTTTCCCTCTTTTTGCGTTCGGGTGAGCAGGGCTCACCCTCACGGAAAAAAGGTGGGTGTGCAATATCTGTCGGACTCACCCGAACTATATACGTCCCCCTCACACCCATAGATGGCTAGTATGACCGGTGACCGATTTATTCGGGGGACACCCCGAAACAACCACTCTCTCAGACTCTGAAGTACAGTTTCTAGACACGACGTTGCGGGACGGCGAACAAGCCCCCGGCGTGTCACTCACGCCGACGGAGAAAGCAGAGATCGCCACGAAACTCGATAGCGCTGGCGTGGGTGTCATCGAGGCTGGTAGCGCTTGCACCGGTGCGGGCGAGCGTGAAACCATCGATAGGGTGACGAGCCTCGGTCTCGACGCGACGGTGACGAGCTTCGCTCGTGGCGTCAAACGCGACATCGATCTCGCGCTCGACTGCGATGTCGACGGTGTCAACCTCGTGGTACCGGCGAGCGATCGCCACATCGAGGATAAAGTCGAGACGACCCGCGAGTCGGTAATCGAGACGGCAGTCGAACTCACGGAGTACGCGACCGATCACGGTCTCTGGGTCGAGGTGCTCGGCGAGGACGGCTCGCGGGCGGATCTGGACTTTCTCGAGCGGCTGATGCGACGCGCGTTCGAGGCCGGGGCTGATCGCAGCTGTTACTGTGACACGGTCGGGCACGCGACTCCTGACCGAACACTGTCGGTCGTTTCCCGGCTGACAGCGCTCGGGCCGACGAGCACGCACACCCACGACGATCTCGGATTGGCGGTGACGAACGCGCTGGTGAGCGTCGCCGCGGGTGCGGATCTCGTCCACGCCACCATCAACGGGATCGGTGAGCGGGCTGGTAACGTCGCGTTAGAGGAGGTCGCTATCGCGCTCGAACACGGCTACGATGTCGAGACGATCGACACGGCCGCGCTGTACGATCTCGCACAGACGGTAGCGGGATCGACGGACGTGCCGCTCGCGCCGAACAAAGCCGTGGTGGGTGAGAACGCCTTCACCCACGAGTCGGGCATCCACACCGACGGTACCCTCAAAGACGAGGCGATGTACGAGCCGTATCCCCCGGCGTTGGTGGGACGCGAGCGCAGGCTCGTCCTCGGAAAGCACGCCGGGCGTGCTGGCGTCCGAGCGGGACTCGACGAGCACGGCATCGACGTGACCGACGAGGAACTGAGCACGATCGTCGATCGGGTAAAAACGATCGGTGACCGGGGCAGACGGGTCACTGACGCGGATCTGCTCACCATCGCCGAGGAGGTCCAAGGACGCGACCGCGACCGACGCGTCGAGTTGCTCGACCTCACCGCAGCCAGCGGCGGCCCGACACCCACCGCGAGCGCACGCCTCGCTGTCGACGGTGAGGAACGCGTCGCAAGCGGCGTCGGCAGCGGTCCCGTCGACGCTGCGGTGAGCGCGGTGCGAGAGGCGCTCGCCATCGACGCCACGCTCGAATCCTACCGCGTGGACGCGATCACCGGTGGCACCGATGCGCTCGTCACCGTCGAGGTCGAGGTGTCTCACAACGACCGGTCGGTGACGGTCACGGCGAGCGACGCCGACATCACCCGTGCCAGCGTTGTCGCTATGGTCGACGCGTTCGATCGACTGCTCTCGGCCACCACGCCTGTTCCCCTCGCAAACGACTGAACGGGATCGCCCCGTAGCGTGATTTCTGCGTCGTAATCGTTTTCACGAAAGTACGAATATGTGATATAATGGGTCCGATAGCCCTTTCTAGCTCTCCCCTGCTCGCAGTCGTCAGCGGCATCGCGTGGGCAGTGATCGTCGGCGTCAGCCACGCTCTCGGTCAGGCTGAATCACTCCAACAGTACCACGCTGGTCGGCTCATGACGGTGATCATAGGATCGATACCGACGTATCTCATCGATCGCGCCGGGCTATCACTGTGGATAAGCTTGATCGGACTTTTGGGTGCGGTGGTGGTTTGGATACTGTGCAAACGCCAACTCTCACCCGAAACGAATTCTCTCACCGTTCCCTGATCGCGTGTTACTGTTTTCTGCATTCCTACAGTGATAGTATGTAGGATTGTCAGTCACGTGTCAATTTCGCGTTCGAAGACGTATCCCCACCGGTTCATCCCGTTCGATTCGTAGAACTGATGCGCCGCCTCGTTGTCGAGGATGCCGGCCAGCGCCACGTACGCACAGTCGTGTTCTCGTGCCCACTGTTCCACGAACGAAAGCAATCGCGTTCCGTATCCCGCCGATCGGTGGGCGTTATCGACCACGAGATCGTGGATCCACGCGTGTCGCCGGTGGTGGAGCACGCGCTGGATCGAACAGCCGGCCACGGCGAGGAGCGTCTCGTCTTCGTACAATCCGAACAGCCGATAGTCCTCTTCGTCGGCCCAGCCTCGGATGACGTCATCCTCGGTGTCGGTCCACAACTGCCGAAGGAGTTCGACCGCCTGCGTGTACTCTGCTTCGGTCCGGAGTTCCCTGATCGCCATCGATGCTGGATCGAACACGCGGATGGCTCGTGAACGTTGTGACTGTGTGTCGGGAGTTCACATATTTCTGTGGCGTATGCGGCTCACAACGACGATTTGCTCGTGTTCGTGCTCGAAACGAAGGGATTGCCGTAGTTGATGGATTTCTATAGGAACGTTTTTGATACATCAAACGTTATAGTGTCATTCAAACATGCCTGGATCGGATGATAATGAACCAGAGACAGAGAAATCGCTCACAGATATCGACTTTGTGAAAGGCGATGACGGGAGAACGTATCTCCACATCGACGCGCCCAAGATGACGACTTTAGTGGAAGTAAATGAAAATGATATCGATAATATTCGGAAAACGATCTTGGAGGGACCGAAACGAGTTAGAACAGGAACAGATAAGCGAAAGTGACCATGGACAGATGCGAAGAATGTGGTAGCACGAACACGAAACGCGGGAAAGGAAACATCATCTTGTGCCTGGATTGTGGCCACGCAACGGAGCCATGACCTCCGTTCCCGTCTGAATTTCCTCAGTCACCCAGTAAGCGGAGCGGTCGCGGAAGCGGACAGGTCACGCACCGCGAGCAGTAGCGAGCGGCTTTTTTCACCCGCGTTTTCTTGCGTGAGGGTAGCAGAGCCACCTTCACGCAAGAAAGGTGGGTGGTAAGACTCAAAACCCCCCGCGGGCAAACCCGTGGTATGGTTCTTGAGCGTTATCGGCCGCTCATCGAGGAGTTCGAGGCGTTTCTCGCGGCGTGTGAGCGGCCGCTTCCGTCGGTGGTTCGGGTGAACACCCTCAAGGCGAGCGTCGACCAGGTCCGGGAGGCGCTCGACGCCGATGGATACGCCTACGAATCCTGTGAATGGCATCCCGAACTCCTCCGACTGGAAACCGATCATCCCGGCAACTCCTGGCCGTACGTTCACGGGTGGATCTACGGTCAGGAGGAGGTGTCGGCGCTGCCAGCGCTCGTGCTTGATCCACAACCAGACGATCGTGTGTTCGACGCGTGTGCCGCTCCGGGAAGTAAAACCACGCAGCTGGCAGCGCTGATGGCTGACACAGGAACGCTCGTAGCAAACGACGTCAACCTCGGTCGGCTGTCCGCGCTGCGGTCGAACGCAGAGCGCTGTGGTGTGACCAACTGCGTCGTCACCTCGAAGGATGCCCAGACGTTCTCGTTGGGCCCCTTCGACGACGAACCGTTCGATCGCGCTCTCGTCGATGTACCCTGTTCGTGTGAAGGGACGATCCGAAAAAATCCCACGGCGCTCGATGAGTGGAGTCTTGATCGTGTCACGGGGATTTCCGGCGTCCAGCGCGGAATCTTAGAACGAGCCGTCCAGATGACCCGAGCTGGGGGAACGGTCGTTTATTCGACGTGTACGTTCGCCCCCGAGGAGAACGAGGCCGTGCTCGATCACGTGCTCGGAACCGAATCGTGTCGACTCATCGAATTCGACACACCGCTCACCACCCGTCCCGGCATCACCGAGTGGAACGGCGAACAGTACGACCCCAGTGTCGGGCGCGCGAAACGGATCTATCCCCATCTAAACGATACGGGCGGGTTTTTCTGTGCGAAGCTAGAGGTGGGATCTTGATGACAGACAACGTCAGCCACCGGTTCGATCGGCTTCCGCCGACGTCAGCGGACTGCGTCGTTTCCGGCCGACCGAGCCGGCAGGACGTCCTCGAATGGTGGGACGAGCGATTTGGCATCGACCCGGCAGTGTTCGACGGCTACAGCTTCTGGGAGAAAGGCGCGGGAAAGCTCTGGGCGTTCGCCGGTGACGTGCCCGACCCGATCACGGTCGAAGCACTGGGTCTTACCGCGCTCCGCGTTCGTCAGGAACACTGGAAACCCACGACGGACGCTGTCCAGCGCTTTGGACACCACGCCACGAGAAACGTCATCGAACTCGCCGATCCGGAAGCTCGCACCTTCATCGCTGGTGAAGACCAACAGCTGGCGTGGGACGGCGACTGGGGTTATCTGATCGTCACCCGCTCCACCGTGGACGACACCGAACCCCTCGGCGTCGGGCTGTATCTGCACGGAGAACTCAGATCACAGATCCCCAAAGGTCGACGCCGGGATATCGACTAATCGATCACTGGAACGTCGAGCGTTGAGGGATACCGCTCGGAGTGGTGGATCGTCGCTCCGACCGAGATACGGGAGGATTGAAAGGCTGCGTCGGTCGTCGAAACGGTGAGTCGGAGAGTGTCACCCGGTTCGAGCCGTCGCTGGAACGGCACCATCTCGATCTCCGTCGTCGTGATCCCCGCCTCTTCGACGAGCAACGGCGTCACTTGGTTGTCGATGAGCTGTTCGTCCTCATCGATGTGATACAGTTTGGCGAACAGCCGCGTTTCCGGACCAGCAGGTTCAACCGCCAGCTGGAGGGTCGGCGCCCCCATGAGTTCGACCGATTCGGTGATCGAAAAATCGAAAGCAGCCGACGTTCCCGGCGCATCCGTATTCGCCGGAACGAGCTGACTCGTTGACGTCGGTAGAACGCTGTTCGTCACCCACGTCGTTTTCTCGTCCGTGGCAGCCGTCACCGACAGGGTTCGTATGGCTGCGTGTGATGGTGGCACGCCGTCGGCTGTTTGCCACGTTCCGCTCTGTCGTTCGTAGAACGTCACTGGTGGGAGATCGCTCTGTCCGTCTCCACGGAGGTGGGTGTCGATCCACTCACGGGCCATCGCGTTCAGAAACCGCTCTTGATCGGCTTCAGTTACCGCTTCGAGAGAGTGACCACCGTCGGTCAGAACGAGCCGATGGTTCGTCTCTAGCCCGTCTGCGTTCCGGACCAGTTCCGTCGGCGTGAAGAGGGTGTCGTGCCACCCGTGGATGAACAGCGTGGGGGCGGTGATCGTCCCGAGATCGCCGCTCGGAGATCTGGCGTCGAAGTACGCTGTTGCGTCGGCTGATAGCTCGTTTTCGACCAATCCCTCGATGAGGATCTCGTACAGTTTCGGGGACTGGCCTTCGATGAAATCAAGCGCATCGTTGCCGGTGAGATGCGAGCCACCAGCGCCCGCGAGGGTCAACAACAGCGCCCAGTTGCGCTTGATCACCCCGTTTGGTGCCAACGAATGGGTGAGATCGTGCCACGCCCATCGGGGAACGAGCGCGTCGAGTCGATCGTCGCTTTCGGCAACGCCATCGCCCAGTGCTTCCGCCACAGCGGTGTTCAACTGAATCCCGCCTCCATACGACGTTCCGTCTATCCCGATCCGTGGATCGTCCGGCCCGTCTGTGCGGACGTTCTTCCGGTTTGCCAGCCACGTGATGAGCGTTTGGGCGTCTTTGACCTCCTTCGGTCCGTTCACGCCGACCCAACCACCTGACTCACCGAATCCACGCGAGTCGTAGGCCAGCGTCACATAGCCGTTTCGGGCGTACATCTCCGCCCGTGATCGAACTGTCTCCCGATTCCCTCCGTAGCCGTGCGTCAGCAACATCGCGGGATGGTCGTTCGAGCCGTCCCCCGGTTCGTACAGCGTCGATGCGATCTCTGTCCCATCGAACGAATCAATCGTGATATCGGTTGTCGTAAAATCGTCACCGCCGGCCGCGGCCGTGCCGCCAGCAGCCGCCAACGCCGTCCCCCCTACCACCGTGAGAAACGTCCGTCGCGTCCACGCCCTGTGTGGGACATCATAACTGTTGCCGTGGGACATGAGAACGTATTAGCTGGTCGCACTGTATTTTCTTTCCCAATCATATTCGGTGTATTATGTACTACAACGACGACGGACAATCATTTAGTGGTAATCGTGCCTCCGCTCAGTCCCTCCCACACCACTCGGTAGCCGAGATGTGAGAGGACGGCGCTGGCGTCGTCGATTCCGTACGTTTCGAGCACGGATTCGACGGTAGCGAGCGATTGGCCGGGGTCGATCCGCTCGTCGATCCGTTCGAGAACCGCGGGCCGGACGAACGTTCGCCCGACACGGTCGTGGGAAGGGAGCGATTTGTTTTCGATAACTGCTTCGCTGACGCCGTGGTGTGCAGCGAGCTCGGCGATCGTTACTACGTCTGCTTGTGGCGTGAGTTGTTCCGGGAGGGCACCAGCGCTCTGCTTCAGGAGGTCGGATTCGTAGCGTCTAAGCGCGTCTCGGACGTCTTTCACGCGAACGGAGCCGGTGTAGGGAATCACGCGATGGTCGAACGATTCGATCTGTTCACCGACACCCAGCGATTCGTCGACGGCGACCAGCAACTCCACGTCTTCGAGGACGGCGAGTCGGGAGAGCTTTTTCTCGACGTACTCGGGCGTCCAAAAGCCCATGATCTCGAAGAACACGCGACAGTCGACGCTGTCGGGGTGCCAGTCGAACGCGAAATCAGGAATCACGACGTGTTCGTCCGCTGCCAGTGGCTCCGGTTCTCGAACGAGCGTCCAATCCAGCTCCAACCCTCGAAATCGAGTGGCGAATTCGGCTTCGACGCCGCTGTCGAAGGTCATTTCAGTGATGGGTTCGGTTCCGGGAACTGCGATGTCCTCGTGAGTGAGTTTGAGGGTGCGCTCGGTGCCGTCGTCGTCGATCGTCGCTTCGAGGTGCCACTCGGTCGTGCTTGCTACCGTTCGCAGGAGTCGCGCAAAGCGCGTTCCGTACCGGCGCGAACGGCGAAACAGCGCGTCGGGTCCGGTGATGTCGACGGTTCGACCCGCTGGCGTGGTCCGGATCTCATAGAGGAGTCCCAAGCGTTTGACAGTCGACACGAGAGTTTTCGGATCAGAACACCGGATGCTGACCGCAATGGCATCGAACAACGCCGTTTGGGCGAGCGACAGGTCATACTGTGTGAGCAGTTCCTCGGGAGTCCACCGGGAGTCGAACTCGGTCATAATCTGTCGCGATTCGAGATCGTTGTACAGGGTGGCCTGAAGTCGATCAAACGAGACCGAAAGGTGGTCTGCGGCCCGTTCGAGCGCGGTGGTGCGTTCGGTTTCGGTGACGACGCCGATCGACTCGGCAGCCTCGAACACCGTCCGACGGGCCCGTTGTGGTTCGATAGGCGCCTCGGTTTCGAACGTCGCGTCTCGTTCGAGCAGTTTCGCCAGTCCCCGAACCAGCTTGAAATCAAACTCCGATTCGCGTTCGGTGGTGGTTAACGCCTCCGTGAGCCGTTCTCTGGGCTCGTCGATATGTCCCTGATAGGTGCCGATGAGGCGGGCTGCAAGCGAACGATACCCCTCCGTATCCGTCGTTTGGAGGAATTGGGGGTAATATCCGCCGCCAGCCCGGGACACCCGCAGGAGGTCTTTCGTGAGCATGGCTTATCGACGCCGCTGGGCGATGTTCGTTTCTGTGGTGTTCTCGGTCACGACCTCGTACAACAGCGCTCGCTCGCTTTCACCGGGTCTGAGGAGCCGACCGAGCCGTTGGGTGAACTCCCGTTCGCTCCCGCTTCCGGCAAGCACGACGCCGACAGTTGCGTCGGGAACGTCGACACCTTCATCGAGTACGTTCGCGGTGACGATCCGTGAGTAGCGCCCGTCTCGGAACCGGTCTAAGATATCGCGGCGCTCGCCCACAGGGGTGTGGTGAGTGATCGCCGGGATGAGAAACCGCTCGGACAGCCGGTAGACGAAATCGGTCGCCACTGCGAACACGATGATGCGATCGTCACGGTGCCGATCGAGCAGGCGTTCGAGCGTCGTGACCTTTTGGTCGGCGTGCAGCATGATGTCCCGTGCGCGTTGTTTGGCGAGCAGTGCTTCCCGTGCCTGTGGGTCGGTGCCCGAACGCATCACCAACTTCTGGTAATCGCTTCCGTCCCGGAGGGTGAGGTTCGAACGCCGGAGGTAGTCGGTGAACGTTCCCTGTGCCTCCTCATACCGGTCTCGTTCGTCGGGCGTGAGCGAGACACGCAACCGCTTGATATCATACGACGCGAGGTGTTCACCCGCGAGATCGTCCGCGTCGAGCCGGTAGACACACTCACCGATCAGCGCTGCGACCGTCTCGTGTTCCCCATCGGGACGCTCGAACGTGGCCGTGAGACCGAGCCGTGCTGGCGCGGCGAGCAACCTGGCGATGTCCCGGTATCCCTCTCCCCCGAGATGGTGAACCTCATCGAACACCACCAGCCCGAACCGGTCGCCGAGTTCGTCCGCTCTGAGATACGCCGAATCGTACGTCGAAACGGTGAGCTGTTCGATCTCTTGGGTTCCACCACCGAGTCGTCCCACCGGCGTCGGAAACTCCGTTCGGAGCTCCCGGTGCCACTGTTCGAGGAGATCGATCGTAGGGACGACGACGAGCGCGGGCGACGAACACGTCTCGATCGCTTTGATCCCGATGACCGTCTTGCCGCTCCCGGTCGGTAGCTCGATCACGCCCTGCTCGTCGTTGTCGCGCCACGCTTCGAGCGCGTTCTGTTGGTAGGACCGGAGCTCGTACGCCGAGTCGAACTCCAACGCTGGTACGTCGAGCACCCGATCTTCGTAGTCGATATCGCGCTCCGAAAGCGTCTCGCGGAGCTGTCGGTATCGATACGCCGGCACCCGGTGGGTCCGAGACCGGGGATCGTATTCGACGCCTGAAAGCTCCGAATCCATCCCCTCGATCCGGATCGTTCCGTCCTCGAACGAAAGCACCGCCACAGCCGGCCGTGGGTGCTCGCCAGCTAAAACTCCTCCCTTCGGCGTGTCCGAGTGGACCGTCGAACCCACTCGAGCCAGTTCATTTATCATTCTTGGTGGCCTCAACAGGGTGTGGCTATCACGGACAAGATCTATCTGAAAAACCATCGCCAGATCGTCTCCCAGCTCGACACCTCCATCCCGAAAAGCGCGTTCGCGGGCGCAACGATGGACGTGCTCTACTCCGGGGAGGGACTGTCGAACCTCGATACGGCGACCCAAGACCGCCTCCTCGATTTCGCCAACGACTTCCTCGACTGTGAAACCGAGGCCGAACTGTACACCGGCTACCCAGAACGGCAGTTCATCCGGTATCTCCTCTCGTTGCGCGAGCAAGGTCTCGGTCCCGACGCGATCGTCGACGTGATGGGCGATGACTACATGGTGTACGCCTATCCCGGAGACGTGCTTTCGTTTCTCGACGACTCCGTTCGGACTCTCGAAGCGGTCGAGGATCTCGCACGCGTCGAAGGCAACGACGCCCACGCAACCCGCGTCAGCGACCGGATCGACGAACTCACGTGAGCGTCTCTTGTAACCGCACGATCGGAAGAATACGGCGCGTGTCCAACGTACGCTACTGTCCGGATTCTGCTAGTCCGTGTCGGGTAACCTCGTATGATCGCTCGACGAACTGACCTCACTCACAGCTGCCTTTCCGCTTTTCTGCTCGTTCGTGTCTTTGGTCTTTGAGGCAGCTGGCTGATTTTTCGATCTCATCGACCAGAGAGTGAGATACTGGAGCACTGCCTGGAGTTCGATCGCTTTCGGCGTCGCAGTATACACAACGTGCGGTGGTACCGTTTCCCGTGTCTCCCGGGTGAGCAACTCGAATGCTTCGAATTCTTTCAGTCGCCAGGTCAGCGTATTCGGTGGAATGCTGAGTCGTGTTTCCAGTTCGTTGAACCGCCACGGGCCAGCGTCGTCTGCAAACTGGGCGACTCGACCGGCTCGACCTCGGCAGCCAGAGGACAGTGTCCGGTAGGGGTGGGTTTAGTAATCGCATTTCGACGGCGCATCATCGCTACGACTGGTGATCGAGCGAGCGATCGTTTTCCCACCGCGTTGGGTATACGAAAGTGATAGAGATAGATAGTGTATGGGATGTGCGAACGAACGAGACGTTCAGACGGTGTCACTCGTCATCCAAGCCGGTATGTGTCGTCGCCGTCGGAATCGTCGAGATCATCGAGAACGATGATATCCTCGTCGTTGTACTCATCGAGCTGTTGCGTCAGTTCGGTCACGTACCGTTTGTACTCATCGAGTTGCTCGCGGAGATGTTCGGCTTCGAGTTCGAGCCGCTCGTGCTCGCGGACGAAGCTTTTCGGGACCTCTACTTTCGGCGGGAACGTCTCCTGTTCGGGCGTGTCGTCGTTGATCTCGTGTTCGGGGACGATCCGAACCTGTCCGTCGTGGGCAACGAGCTGGTCCACGTAATCTCGGAACACAGCTGATAAGGAAATGTCTCGTTCCTCGGCGATGTCGCGTAACACCTCGAAGACGTCTTCATTGACACGGAACGAGATCGTCTTGTTCTTGTTGCCCATCGTTGGCCGCATACTCTCTCCATCCACTTAACCGTTCGTCAGACACCACAATGAAATAGTACGTCTATGTGAGTAAAAAGGTTCGAGCGCCGTTACGGTGTCGGGTCGGCTGTCTGGGTTTCCGTGTCGGCGTCGAGTTCTTCGAGAACGCCGATCGCGTCCTGCTTGTACTGTTCGGGCGATCGTTCGTATCGTTCGGCAGCCATCTGATCGTACTCGGTCGGGTCCGTCTCGGTATCAGCCGCCCGCTCGACGGTTCGGAGCGCAGTTTCGACGACCCAGCGGTCACGGGTCTCGGCGTCGGTAATCGAGATCGATTCGGGCCGGAGGGAGACGTTCACAGCGCCGTCGTCCGTCTCGTACGTTCGGGGTTTCCCGACGATCGAGACGTACACCGGTGGCTCGGCCTCGCGCAGTACGGTGGCTGCCTCGGGCTGGTACTGTCCGGCGTACACGAAGAACGTTCCCGACGGATCGACGACCCGGCCTTGCCAGTATTCGCTTTCCGAGCCGACATCCTGGGTTTCGGTGAGCGTTCCGGCGATGAACACGCGGTTTGCACGCTCACCCGTCGGAAGGAGCGCATAGACGGGCGCGCGATCCTCGTTGGATTCTTTGAACGTGTACGTCGCGTCGTTGAACTCGCTTGCGAACACCCGACGGGCGACCTGTCGCCGTTGTCCACCGGTGTCGCTGTTGTCGGTGTTCGTCGTGTCAGGACTGCCCTGTCGGGCGTTGGACTCGGTCTCGTCGGTTCCGGTGCTGTCGGAGTCAGCGTTGCTTCCCGAATAGTCGATATCGTCGTTGGATCGTTCGTCACTCATTTCAGATCGACCTCACTTTGGTGAGAGCTTCGTTCGTATCTACCGACCCGAGCCGTTCGAACTCGTTGACGAGCAGATATCGGCCGAGCATCGGACCGCGAACCCGGTAGTACTGACCGAGCGTCGCCGCTTTCATTTCGTCGGTCACGACGCTCGTATCAAGCGCGTCCATCGCCATCTCCTTGGCCCGGTCCAGCGTGATGTCGGTCAGCTCCTCGGTCGCTTCTCGATCGAACACGAGCTCTTGGACCGTCGAACCGTCGTCAAGCACGCCTTTGATGCGGAGATCGAACTCGCCTTCGACCTCCCCGTGCTCCGAACAGCGACCGTTCTGTAACACCCGCGTACAGTCCTCCTGTGGACACCGTTTGATGAGACCGCTCCCGCGTTGGATGTCCACGAGCGCGCCCTTGATTTCGGTCGTGTCGTCACCGACCTCGATATCCGTATCGAGCTGTTGGATGCTCGTCGTCCGGTTGAGCTTCACCGAGAATCGTCCGTCGTACTCGTCTGTGACGACGTTACTGAGCTGGTAGACCGTATCTTCTTCGAGTAGCGGTAGGTCGCTTGTCGTAAAGGAGACGAACTTGATTCGTCCGGACTCATCGCCCAGTAGTCCTACTTGGGAGATCGCGTCGTTGCGAGGCTCCCACAGTTCGAGGACTTTCGCTTGAACGTCGATCCACTCCTCGTCGGTATCGATTTCAGACAGTGGTGTCAGATCCGTGGTGCCGTCTGACAGCTGTTCTCGGTCCATCTCCGTCTCCGAGAGGTAATTGTTCACGAGACTCCGGCGGGCTTCCTCTGGTGGCACCTTGTACTCCGAGACGAGCGTTTCGAGACGTTCTTCGATCTCGTCGACATCCACGTCGAGGTGGTCGGAAAACTGCGCGTGTACCGATTCCGCTAACTGGCGTAGTTCCGTCATAGTGCTCCGTCTCCGCGTGTTTTCGATGGGAGACGTATGTTGGTTGGTTCTCGATACCATAAAAACTGTCGTGAGTGGGGTGAAAGTGAAAAATTGTGCTTGAGCGAACGGGACGGTCTTCTCGGCTGAGAGCCAGTGAGGGTGTGCAGAGTATACTCTCACGCAAAAAGTGGTGGGACGGTTTTTATGATCTCCGTACCAACGCCCACCCATGTCCTCTCGTCGGCGACTCGAACTGCTGTTGCGCTCGACGTTTCGATCGGCTGGTTCTCAGTGGGCGAAAGCGAGACAGGCGTACAACTCCTCCAAAAACGCGGCGTCGTTTGACGTTCCAACTGACGATGACGGAAACGCACACATCGTCTGTCGACGCCACGTCGAGCGGCGGGCGGTCCCGCTCGACGAGGAGGGTCGCCCACCGTGTTTCGATCCCGACCATCAGGACTGCCGTGGCTGTGTCGAGGATATCGAAGACGGACTGATCGAGACGTGGTGACCGAACAGGTGTTCCATTGTGATGGTTCCGAGGTGATTTGTTTGCTCCCCTAAAACTGCCAGCCATGCAGATCGCAGTCGTACTGGCTGGAGGTGTTGGAACACGCTTGTATCCCGCCAGTTCGGACGCTCATCCGAAACAGTTCCTTTCGTTCGACGAGAACGGGTCGTCGTTGCTGTCTCGGACGGTTCAGCGCGTCGAGAGAGTTGTCGACGCGGTGTACGTGCTCACTCGTCCCGAATACGCCGACCGGATACCCGAGCACGCACCCGACGCGACGGTCATAACTGAACCGCAGGGAAAAGACACCGGCCCGGCGCTCGTGTACGCCGCTCACCGCTTGCGCGATGTAGCGAGCGATCCGGTGTTGTTGTGCGTTCCCAGCGACCACTACGTCGGTCGCTCGTTCGCATCGGCCGCACAGCACGCGATGACCGTCGCTCATGAGACGAACCAGCTTGTAACTCTCGGCATCGAACCGACGCGAGCGGCCACGGAGTACGGCTACATCAATCCCGGTGAGAACCGTGGCGACCACTTCATCGTCGACGGCTTTTACGAAAAGCCCGATCCGGGAGCCGCGTCTCGGTACATCTACAACGATTTCTACTGGAATGCGGGCGTGTTCGCTTGGACGCCCGAGGCACTCCTCACCGCTGCCCGAAACACCGAACTTGGACCTCTCGTCGAGGCGCTACAGGCTGGGAACGAACAGGCTGGGTTCGACGCGGTCGCTCCGGTGAGTATCGACCACGCCGTGTTGGAATCGACCGACGGACTCAGGATGGTGCCAACGGACATGGCGTGGGATGATCTCGGATCGTGGGACGCCCTCAGACGGGTGCTGGACACCGACGAAAACGGAACTGTCACGCTCGGAGACGTGCTCACGATCGACGCCGAGGACTGTGTCATCGCTGCCGGCGACGGAAATCACATCAGCGCTGTCGGTGTTTCGGATCTCACTATCGCGGCCTACGACGGACGCGTGCTCGTCGTGCCGACTGCCCACGCACAACGCGTCCGAGACGTCGTCGACGAACGCGACGAACGGTGAGCGGAGTGTCCACTGTAGTCCCAATCCCGACCGATCGGGTGCACGACACGGGCGAGTGGACTACGATCCCCAGAAGTTGTCCCGGCTACCGAGGCGTTGGCGGTTGAGAGGCCGCTCGTCGTCGGACTCCGTTTCGGTTTCGGTCTCTTCTTCGTCCGGTATCGAGAGCCGTTCGAGTTCCTCCGCGCGGGCGTGATTCGATCGGACGGTAGTAATACGCACCCGTGCCCGCGCTTCGGGTAGCACGCCATCGACGAGAACGATGAACCCCTCTTCGGTTCGACCCACACCAGCTCCGCTTTCGTGAATGTCCGTCACATCTACGACAATTTCCTCGCCGGGTTTGACTGGTTGGGACTTGAGTTCACGGATGGGCTGTTCGTAGTGGGTACACCACTCCGCCCCCCCGCGCTCGCTGTAGTGTTGGCACCCCATACCCTCGATCCGCTCGGTGTAGTGGGGACACTCGTCCGCGAGTGGACAATCCGACATACAGATACCAACGGGGCTAGCGTATAAATCGTTACGACACACACCGCGTTCGCTCTTCTTTCGGGGTACCTGCCCGAAAAGCGGGAGACAGCAGTGTTGGAGTGACCGGTCCAGTCGGTGTCGAGATCGTTTACGGGCTGGAGTTTCTACGTGGGGTCAATGACCGAAGCAGCCTCCCTTCCCGAGGACACTGGCGACGTTCGCGCGGTGCTCATCGAATGGTACGAGTCCGACCATCGTGATTTCCCGTGGCGACGGACCACCGATCCGTATGCGATCCTTGTGTCGGAAGTGATGAGCCAACAGACACAGCTGGAACGGGTCGAAAAAGCGTGGACGGCGTTTCTCGATCGATGGCCTACGGTGGCCGATCTCGCCGCTGCGGAGCGAGGTGCCGTAGTGTCGTTCTGGTCCGACCACCGACTGGGCTACAACAACCGAGCGAAATATCTTCACACCGCAGCACAGCAGGTACTTGACGAGCACGACGGCGAGTTCCCCACCTCGCCCACGGCGTTACGATCGCTTCAGGGCGTCGGTCCCTACACGGCCAACGCGGTCGCCAGTTTCGCGTTCAACGAGGGCAATGCCGTCGTCGACACCAACGTCAAACGCGTACTGTACCGGGCGTTCGACGTTCCGGATTCAGACGCGGCGTTCGAGGACACCGCTGCGGAGTTGATGCCCGAGGGGGCGTCCCGGGTGTGGAACAACGCCATCATGGAACTCGGCGGCGTTGCGTGTCAGAAGACGCCTCGGTGTGACGCCGCCGGCTGTCCGTGGCGCGAGTGGTGTCACGCCTACCAGACGGGCGATTTCACCGCGCCGGACGTCCCGACCCAGCCCGAATTCGAGGGCAGCCGGCGACAGATGCGAGGCCGCGTGATCTCGGTCCTCAAAGAGTACGACGAACTCCCACTAGACACTCTCGGACCGCGCGTCCGGGTCGATTATAGCCCCGACGGCGAATACGGCCGGGCGTGGCTCCGAGAGCTGCTTTCCGATCTCGAAGCCGACGGTCTCGTCGAAACGGACGAGCACGACGGTGAGACCACTGCCCAGCTCCGCCAATGACGAGCGCCGCAACTACACGCGCTGTGAATCCGATTCGCAGCAGCTGCCATCCTACAGCCGTGTGATGTATTCACGGGATGCACACATTACTGGTGGCTGCGTCGAAAAGTCAAATATAAGTCAGACACTCTCGATAGCCAGTTCGATGGCAGTGTTGCTACAGGCTGAGGCCATCGATAGCGGTCGGATCTGGTTACTCCTTGGAACGATCGCATTGGTGCTCGCAACCGGCTACTTCCTCAAGACCGGATGGGGGGAAACGGACCCGACGAAACGCAAACTGTCGGTACTCACCGTCGCGGTCGCCGCTATCGGTGGTCTCACGTACCTACTGTTGACGCTCGGTTACGGCACGATGACAGTACGGTACGGCAGCGAACTACACACAGTGTATTGGCTCCATTTCGTGGACTGGCTCCTCACTACACCACTGATACTACTCGCGCTCGTACTACTCGCGGCCGGGACGCGCCGGACAGCAGCCGCACTCGTCGGCTTCGACGCGTCGATGATGGTGCTCGGTCTCGCAACGGTGCTCACCAACCGGGGAATGGGGGGACTAGACGCGGAAACGTTTCGGCTCGCGCTGTTAGGAGCGAGTGTTCTCGCTTATCTCAGCGTCTTCGTACTGTTGGTCCGTCCGCTCTCGCGTGCTGCTGCCGAACGGTCGACGGAAGTAGCAATGCTGTTCAGCATGGTCCGGAACCTCGTTATCGTACTCTTCGGACTGTATCCAGTCGTGTGGCTGCTCGGTCACGTTCTCGATGTCCTCCCGACGACCGGTTTGTTGCTCGCGTATCTCCTCCTCGATCTCCTCGTAAAAGTCGGGATCGGAATCGCTCTCCTCCAAGCGGACGGTCCGATCGACGAACCGACGAACACGAAACCCCGGACGCTCGGGGGATGACGTGATCGCTCGGACCACCAGCCGCTACGTCAGGGAACGAGCTGTTCGCCGTCGTCGTCGTACACGGTGATGGCGTCGACAGGGCAAACGCGGGCAGCGAACTTCGCGTCGAGTTCGGCGTCTGCGGGCACTGTCTGGACGAACGTGTCAGGTTGCTCCTCTTCGCCATCCACGAGAACGGCCTTCCCCGCCGTTTCGTCCTTCTCGAATCCGTCCCACTCCGCGACACACTGAAACATTCCGATGCAGGTGTCTCGATCGTATTCGATCTTCATGTGTCACGGTTGGAGAACGGCAGGCAAAGGATTGTCGGGTGCTTTTGGGACTAGCGTCTCGTAAGCCGTATCCCGAACGGCGCCATGAATTCCGATCGTATGACCCTCGACGAACTTTCGGAGGACATCGAATCCGCCTATTCCGATTTCGATTCGGAACTCTCGGTTTCTCTCGACCGAGAAACGCGCAACGAACTCGCCGTCTTACAAACCGTGCTCGATCCAGACGACTCCGATGAACTCGTCCGACGGGCGATCCACATGCTGTTTCAGACCACCGTTGACACCGGATCGATGGACTTCCACCTCCGGCGTGGTTACGACGTCACTTACGACGAGTATCTCTCGGGAATGACGTTCGAAGAGATGACCGGCGCGCCACAACCACCCGACAACGACGGGCGACGATACCAGTTTTGACGACGAGGACGTTCCGCATCTGATCCTGATTGTGATTGCCCATCGTTCACCCATCCCCAAAAGACATATTACAGACAAATGTGAAGTTAGTGTATGGAATTTATAGTAATATGGTTCGGAATAATTATTTGTTTTATATTATTAAGCATGCTAGTGGATCGGTTCAGATCGAAGCGTCGGTCGACGAAGCGTCGATCGAAATCTCGAGGGACGAACACGGCCTATGGAGGGGACGATGGCGACAGTGGTGGCGATGGTGGTGGAGATAGTGGTGGTGGGTTCTTCGGCGGTGATGGTGGCGGTGGATTCGGTGGCGGCGGATTCGGCGGCGGTGGTGACGGTGGTGGCGGTGGCGGTGGAGAGTGAACGCTGTATCGTTCCGTGAGAAGTTATGTACTCCCGCTCGCGGCGTCGACGAGGAGATCACACGCGAGATCGATCTCCCGTTCGGTGACGTCGAGTGGGGGGAGCAATCGGAGCGTTTTGTGACCACAACCAAGGGTGAGTAGTCCGCGTTTGAGTGCTTCCTCGATGACCTTCTCGCGACGTTGTTTCGTCTCGAACTCCACGGCGAGCATCAGCCCGATTCCGCGAACGTCCACGACACCGTCGATGTCGGCGTCTCTAAGTCGTTCTTTCGCTTGTCTTCCGCGTTCTGTCGCGTTCGTGAGCAGATTTCGCTCCTCGATCGCTTCGAGCGTAAACACGCCCTGCGCAGCCGAGAGGATGTCGCCCGCACCCCACGTTGAGGAGATACGGGCTTGCTCGTCGGGGAACACCTCCGATCGGGAGATCGTCGCCCCGACCCGGAGCGCCTTCGCGCTTGCAATGACGTCCGGTTCGATGGGGAAGTGATCCGAACCCCACATCTCGCCGGTACGACCGATCCCGGCCTGAATCTCGTCGGCAACCAGTAGGAGATCGTGCTCCGCACAAACCGCTGCGATCTCCGACATGAACGCCTCGCCCGGGATTCGATACCCTCCCTCGCCCTGAACGGGTTCCACGATGAGGTAGGCCACCTCCTCGGCAGGGACATGTCCCTGCTCGGGATCAAGGAGCGCCCGGAGCTTCGACCCGTCCTCGGTGAAAAAGCCACAGTTACACCCACTTTCGCCGTCGACATCGGTATCCGTACAGAACGGCAGGTCGTGAATCCCCGAAATCTCCGGATAGTGTCGTCGGTGGACGGCCTTCGAGCGGTTGAGCGACAGCGCCCCGAGCGTTCGGCCGTGGAATGCCCCTTCGAACGTGATTCCATACTCACCCCGCGTGTGGTCGTACGAGATCTTGATCGCATTCTCTACCGCCTCTGCCCCCGAATTCGAGAGAAACACCGTATCCAGCCCGTAGTGGGAAGTGTGTTCTGTCAGATGCTCCATCAGCTCGGTTGGGCCGGGAAGCCCCCTGCCGACGTTCTCACCACTGATGTAGAAGTCCTGTCCAGCAATTGTTAATGGATCAACAAGATCGAACTCTCGTAGCCGCTCGACGATCTCGGGATTGTTGTATCCCAGCGGTGCCGCACCGACGTGACTCGTGAAATCCATGAGTACGTTGCCGTCGATGTCGGTGCAAAACGGACCGACTGCCTCCGCCTCGGGATCCCACACGAAATCGTACACGTACGTGCTCGGTGCCGCGTGGACGTGGTGGCGCTGTGCCCACTCGCGTGCGCGTTCTCCCGGCATCGATCGAACCGTCGGGGTCGCCGTCTCTCGGTTCATGCTCGGCGTTGGTTTCCCACGGGTAAATAATGGATTGGGTTTCAAGCAGTATTTGCGACAGCGTGTCTTGGCAGTGATGCTCTCTCACAGCGAGGATGTTCTGCTGTTCGGTTTCGCTTGGTTATCAGACGATCGAGACGACTACCTGACGAACAGGAGACCGATCCCGACGCCGAGCACCGCGAGCGCGGCGCTCCACGCCGCCACCCGATAGCCGAACGTCCGAGTAGGACCGACGAGCGCAAGCGCGGCTTTCACGAGGATGCTCACGAGGGTGGCCCCCAATACGGCGAGAATCGCCGTGTTCGCCCCGATCACAGTGCCGTTGTACAGCACGACCGCGGATGTGGTGGCTCCAGCACTCGATACGAGACTTCCGAGCAGGGCCGCGATCAGGAACCCAGCATCACCGAACAGCGCTTTGGCGATCGCACTGCCAACCAACACCACCGCGAACAGCGCACCGAATCCCAGCGCGTTTCGGAGTGAAAACGGGCTGTCGAGGTCGAGATCGATCCGCTGGGTCCAATCTGCCGTGAGCCCGGCGACAGCGATACTACCGAGAATAACGATCCCCAGCGGGATCACAAGACCGAACACCGGTGACCGATCGTCAGCGAACACCATCACGATCGCCAGATTTCGCAGCGCCATCGCCGCGTTCGCCAGTAGAATCGCCGCGACGGCGTAGGAAACGGCGTGTCGGTGTTGGCGGACGTGATCGATCATCGCCCCGACGACCGCGGTTGAAGAGACCAATCCGCCGAAAAAGCCGGTGACGACGATTCCCCGTCCGCCATAGGATCTGACGATGGCGTAGTTAGCGATGCCGATCGCCGCGACGCTCACGACGAGCAGCCACACCACGCGCGGTTCGACCTGAATCGCTAACCCGGCGAGATCCACTGTCATTTCCCCTGCTGGCAGGACCGGATAGATGACGAACGCCAACACGCCGAACTCCACCGCCGAGCGCAGCTCCGCTTTGGTGAGTCCCCACGCGAAATCGTGCAGCTCCCGTTTTAACACGAGTACCAGCGACGATAGGATCGCAACAGTCACGCCCGCCAACAACATCCCCGAACCGACGAGCACACCGACGCCGTAGGCCACCAACATCGATACCGCCGTCGTGAGCGAGAACCCATCTTCCGTACTGAGTAACCCTTGTACGGCGAGCACGCTGCCCTGCACGACGATCAAGACGCCACCGAGCACTAGCAACCACGATCGATCGAGCACCGTAAACACCGCGCCTAACAGGGAAATGAGCGAAAACGTCCGGATACCTGCCGATCGATGGGACCATTCCCGTTCGAGTCCGAGAAACAGCCCGAGTGCACCCGCTAACACCAGTCGGACGAGTTCCGGATCCGGGATCGCTATATTGGGTGCCATACAATACCATACATAGTGTTATATATTAAGAACCGCGGTGTCGAGAGGTTCATGATCGCTCGCTACGTCGGGAGAACGGTTCGCCGCTGGCGGGTGGAAGTCGGAGGAGAAATGTAGTACTGATCGAGCGCTTTAAAAGCCCTTGTCCATCAGCTCACGCGCGATGATGTTCTTCTGGATCTCGGAGGTTCCTTCGTAGATCTGGGTGATCTTGGCGTCGCGGTAGAGGCGTTCGACGTCGAAGTCATTGACGTAGCCGGAGCCACCGTGGATCTGGACGGCTTCGTTCGCAGCGTCGACGGCGACGCGAGAGGCGAACTCCTTGGCCATCGAGGCGAGCGTCGTGAGCTGTTCGTCGGAGTTCTCGACGCTCCACGCGGACTTGTACGTGAGCTGGCGGGCGGCTTCAGTGCGGGTGTGCATGTCTGCGAGTTTGTGCTGGATCGCTTGGAAATCCCCGATCTCACGCCCGAACTGTTCGCGTTCCTGTGCGTAATCGAGCGCCCGTTCGCAGGCTCCTTTTGCGATGCCGATGGCTTGGGCGGCGACCATCGTTCGGGTGATGTCGAAAAACTGCATGAGCTGGAGAAAGCCCATCCCGCGCGTTCCGACGAGGTTCTCCTCGGGAACGCGTACGTCGTCGAAGATGAGTTCGGCCGTGTCGCTCGCACGGATCCCGAGCTTACCGGTGATCTTCTCGCTCGTAAAGCCGTCACGATCGGATTCGACGACGATCTGGGAGAAGCCATTGTACCGCCCCTCCGCCTCCGGATCGGTTTCACACATGACGACGAAGAAATCGCCCACCGAACCGTTGGTGATCCACATCTTGTTGCCGTTGATCACCCATTCGTCGCCGTCCTTTTCGGCCTGTGTCGACACCGAAGAGACGTCCGATCCGGTGTCGGGTTCGGAGATTGCAGCACCCATGATAGCCTCTCCGGTGGCGATCGGTTCGAGGAACCGCTCTTTTTGGTCTTCGGTTCCGTATTCGATGAGTGCGTCACTGCCGAAGGTTGTAGCCGTGATAGACAGGGCGATCCCGGGATCGGCGGCGAACAGCTCCTCGATGATGATCGCCGTATCGAGTGCGCTGTAGCCAGCACCACCGTACTCCACTGGGATGTTCGCACCGTTGAGGCCCATCTCCGTGGCCGCTTCGAGAACGTCGAAGGGGAACTTCTCCTCTACGTCGTACTCTTGGGCGACGGGTTTGACCTCGTTTTCAGCGAACCGACTGACCTCCTCTCTGATCTGCTCTTGTTCGTCGGATAACTCGAAGTCCATGCCCCCACCTCGCAGTGGTTAAAACATAACAATTTTGCGCAGGCGATAAACCCATAAACGGTTGTTACAAGGCCAATGGGAAACGTTGAACACCTCAGCCATGGACTCACTAACCGTCATGGACGTAGATGATATCGAGACGGTCGCAGTGCTCGGTGCCGGGAACATGGGCCACGGTATCGCCGAAGTCGCCGCACTTTCGGGGTATACGGTAGCGCTTCGGGATATCAAAGAGGAGTTCGTCCAGAACGGCTACGAGCAGATCGAATGGAGTCTGGGTAAACTCGCCGAAAACGACCGAATCAGCGAGGAGGAATCGGACGCCGCGCTCGACCGGATCACGCCGTTGGTCGACGTCGAGGAAGCCGTCGCCGACGCGGACGTCGTCATCGAGGCGGTGCCCGAGCAGATGGAGATCAAACAGGACGTGTACGGGGAAGTCGAGGAGTACGCCCCCGAAGAAGCGATCTTTGCGACCAACACTTCCTCGCTTTCGATCACTGATCTCTCGGAGGTAACCGAGCGTCCCGAGCAGTTCTGTGGGATGCACTTTTTCAACCCGCCGGTACGGATGCAACTCGTAGAAGTCATCTCCGGCGAGCACACCGACACCGAGACGCTGTCGGTCGTCGAGGAACTCGCAGAATCGTTCGACAAAACGCCCGTCCGCGTGCGAAAGGACACGCCCGGGTTCATCGTCAACCGCATTCTCGTACCGTTGATGAACGAGGCGTGTTGGATGGTGTCCGAAGACGTCGCAACCAAAGCCGAAATCGACAGCACGGTGAAATTCGACATCGGGCTGCCGATGGGTGCGTTCGAACTCGGCGATCAGGTCGGCAACGACGTAACCTACCACGTCCTCGAATACATGCACGACGTGCTCGGGGACGCCTACGAACCAGCCCCGCTGCTGGAGACGGTCGTCGAGGAGGAGCGTTACGGCAAAAAGAGCGGCGTTGGATTTTATGAGTACGAAGACGGTGATGGGGCCCAGATCCCGACCGACGCCGGACGCGAGGCGATCGAACACCGCTTGCTCGCCGTGATGGCCAACGAAGTCGGCAACCTCGTCGGCGACGACGTGGCTCCCGCCGAGGACATCGACGAGGCCGTGATGCTCGGTGCCGGCTACCCCGAAGGTCCCGCGAAGCTCGCCGACGACGCCGGACTCGACACGCTCGTTGACACGCTCGACGAGTTGCACGAGGAAACTGGCGCCGACCGGTACGGTGTCTCCGATGGCCTGCGAACCCACGCCGATGAGGGCGGCTTTTACGATCAAGAGGAGGACGACGACGCCGTGAGCTACGAGATGATCCGCGTCGAGTATCCCGGCGAGATGGTCGGTCACGTCGTGCTCGACCGCCCACACCGGATGAACACCGTCAACATCGAGCTGTTGGAGGAGCTCGAGCAGGCGGTCGAAACGTTCGAAGCCGACGACGACGTGCGCGCGATCCTCATCACTGGCGAGGGCGACAAGGCCTTTTCCGCCGGTGCGGACGTCCAGTCGATGGCTGCGAGCGCCGAACCGCTCCAAGCGATCGAGCTTTCACGCACGGGCCAACAGGCGTTCGGAAAACTCCAATCCAGCTCGCTGCCGGTCGTCGCCGGCATCGACGGCTACTGTCTCGGTGGTGGGATGGAGATGTCGATGTGCGCCGACATGCGTGTCGCCTCCGAGCGGTCCGAATTCGGTCAGCCCGAACTCGATCTCGGGCTGTTGCCGGGGTGGGGTGGCACTCAGCGCCTCCAGCACATCGTCGGTGAGGGCCGAGCCAAAGAGATCATCCTCACTGCCGAGCAGTACGAAGCCGAAACGATGGAAGGGTACGGCTTCGTGAACGAGGTCGTCCCGAACGAGGACCTCGAAGACCGGGCGTTCGAACTCGCCGCCGATCTCGCCGCTGGCCCACCAGTTGCGACACGGTTCACCAAAAAGGCGATGCTGCGTGGCTGGGAGGACACCGACGCCGGTCTCGAGATCGAAGCCCAAGCGTTCGGTCATCTCATCGGCACTGACGATCTCATGGAGGGCATCACGGCGTTCATGGGCGACGGTGAACCCGAGTTCGAAGGCAAGTAATCGGATAAGGTTACCTCCCCCGTCCTGTGACAGTGGTGTATGGGCATTCACGAAACGGCCGAACTCGAAAACATCACACTCGCCCACGGATCTTCGTCTCCCGCTGTCGAGATCCGCGAGTACGTTACCGTTCACGATTCGTCCATCGGCTCGGATTCACGCATCTACGAGCGCGTTTCGATCAAGAAGTCCGATATCGGTGAGTCCGTGGACATCAACGCCAACACGTACGTCGAGAACGCTCAAGTCGGCGATCGCGTTCAGATCGGTCCCAACGCCTCGGTCGTCGGCGTCACCCACGATCTCACAGAGGAGGACATGGAACACCGTAACGACGTGTTCGAGGAGATCGTAATCGAACCCGGCGCGTTCGTCGGTGCCAGCGCAGTCGTGTTGCCTGATATACATATCGGAGAGAACGCCGTGATTGGCGCGAACGTCACTGTCACCGAGGACGTACCGGCCGGAACGGTCGTACGCGGTACTCGGGAGTAGTGATATAGAAGTTGTTTTGCTGACATAACATTTTCATTCCATCAGTACCTTTATGTGTGATGGGATAACGAAGAGTAAATGAGAACGCTTGCGTGCGCCATGGGGCGTGTGCGTTCGTGTTGAACGCGCCGGGTGGTAAGAGCACCCGACGCAGGGTTCTCAACCGGACGAGAAACCCATGATTGGGAACGAAGCAGAGACATGTAACGGTGTCGAATCGTATCAGAAACACGACCAGAGACAGCGCTGTCGGAAATGTGGCCGTCCGATTCGGACACGGCTCGATCATCGGATCGGCTGCCCGTTAGGGCGGTGGTGGCGATGACCCTCCACCTTTTTTGCGTTCGGGTGCGCGGAGCGCACCCTCACGCAAAAAACGTGGGCGAAAAAAGGCCGCTCGCTACGCTCGCGGGAACTGCGCTCGCGGGAACTGCGCTCGCGGGAACTGCGTTCGTGGGGGGAAGATGACGTTACCAGTGTTTCAGTTCTGGGATCGGTTGGGCGAGTCGGTGAACCTTTCGACCCTCGATGATCGATCGACAATCTCGAAAGCGGAGCTGTACCACATCGTGGACGTGGGGACAGGGACGTGGTGTCGGCCCTGTCGAAGTACGGGCTGTGCGCACGCCACCCAGATCGAGGAGATACTGGCGACGGCCGGGCTTGGTCGGTCACAAATGGAGTACGATGATTTACCCGGGATTGCGAACATCACGCGCTACAACGCGGCAAAAGAGCTGGTCGTTACGGGGTGGTTCGAGAACGGTGGGCGCGTGCGGTATCACGAACAGCGCGACGGAACGGTCGTCCAGTCGGTGTACACGCCCGAGGACGAGCAGGATCCGACTGCGATAACCGAACAACCTGACGCAACGAGTGCACCCGCCGCGTTGGTCGCAACGCTGGCGGAGTACTGCCACTATCGTCAGCGCGGCGATCTCGATGGACTACGGGCCTGTTACCCCGATGTGGCTCGTGTCGTGGACAAAGCCCCAGTCGTCCACGCCGACGACTGAAAACAACAAGGCAGCGGGGGCGGAGCGGTCGCGGAGGCGGTAACGGTCGCGGAGGTGGTAGCGGAGCGGAAGCGGTCGCGGAGGCGGTCGCGGAGTGGAGGACGCAGGTGTAGTCACCGCGAGAGAAGCGGAGCGCAGCGAGCGGCGTTTTTTAGTCCAGGTTTTTTGCGTGAGCGGTGCGCGAAGCGCACCCGAACGCAAAAAAAGTGGGTGCGAAAGACAGCGCTTATTAATGACCGGTACACACGTACAGTTGCACGCTCGGTTGGTGTAGCCCGGCCAATCATGCGGGCCTTTCGAGCCTGCGACGGGGGTTCGAATCCCCCACCGAGCAGTGTTCTCGTAGTGTGTTATTCTGACGGAGTGGATTCCGTCGCATCGTTTGCAGTGCTGTCACGTCGATACCCCCACGGAATCGTATCTGTAGGGATGTCATCTCCTGTCGTCGACGTGTCTGGATCGGTGGAGTGGGATCCAACAGGTGGTGACTCCTCACTGCCGGATCTCTTCTTCTCCGTGTTCGATTGAGTGGATTCTCGCCGTTTCTGATGGCCGTTCCGACGGTGTTGTCCCTTCTCATCGTGGTCGCGCCTCGATTCTGCAGTCCCGTCCCGATCCCTGCGAGGCGGCTGAGCGGACAGGAGAGTCTCAATTTCTTTCACATACCGTCGCTCGTCCTTCACAATCTTCTGTATCTCCCATTCTCTAATTTCGGGCGTGTCAGTAAGCGTCTGATCGGCGTCCAATTTCCACCGTCGCAACTCCCACCGATCCCGCTTCCGTTGGGGACACCGGGTGTCGGACAGATCGAAGTCGTCTTTACTGACTTTCTCTCCGTTGTGTTCCCCGTTGTTTCCGTATCTTTACGGTTGCGTTCCCCGACGAGACTCGACAGGTCAGCGGTTCCCTTGTTGCTTTTCGTCTCCGAATCTTTCTGCGTTGAGCTGTACGTTATCTCTTCGGTCCTCGTCGTTTTTGGTGACCCACAGTCTCCACACACCGGCGTTGGCGGCGGTGCACCGGGCATCAGTGACTTTCCTCACCTCTCGTGTCGCCGGATCGGCTCCAGTTCACCGCAGAACAAGCCTCGGTGCCGGTTCTCAACGCCGTGATGGGGTGGCTGTCTTGAAGGGCAATCCCGTTTCGCCGATGAGAATTTGGAACCAATCCCCACTTCATACCTCTGATTATATTTTACAATATTGTAAATAATGGTATTAAGTATACAAAATATTATAATAAAATTCACTACTTGTTTCTACACAGAGCGTCTCAGACATCTGTCGGCTGAGAGATCCCACCGCTCTACCGACGACGCTCAGTCCCAGAACGCTTTCGTCCGGGCGTACTGCTGTTCCTGTGAGAGGATGTCCCGGTAGAAGTCCGCTTCGTTCTCTCTGAGTTTCGCAATGATCCGCGCGGCGTTGTGGGGACCGACGCCGCGGGCGGCGAGCGCGATCACGGCCTGTTTGCCGTGGCTTTGGACGAGATTCGCCGCTCGGTAGGCACGTTCTGTCATTTTCTCCTGCTCATCGTCTTTCTCGGTAGCGTTGACCGCGTCGACCACCTCATCGGCCCACGGGTTGAGTGCAGCGATCTGGGTCGAATCGCAGTTCGGACACTGTGGCTGGTCGGGAACGCGCTTTACCTGTTGGGTGCGCTTCCAGTCGAGACAGTGCAGGCAAACCAACAGCATCCGGTCGTCCTGAATGCGCTCTTTGACGGTCTGGACGACGCTCGCGTCTGCGTTCTCCGGCGTGAGCAGCTCCCGACCCGAGGAGCGCCCGCCGGTGCCGATCGGCGTTCGTCCCGACACCGTCGAGATCGCCACGTCGCCGTCCTGTACTCGACGAAGAAGGTCGATCGTCTCCGAAACCGCAAGCTCCTCGTATTGGACCTCTCGAAGCGCTTCCTCGTACACCGGCGTATCGGCGAGCGCATCGAGCATCCGTGACCGCCCGAACGACGACGAACCGCGCCAGCGTTTGAGCGCGCCGAATTTGGCGGCGACCTGCGCGAGCGTGAACTTCAGCACGTCCGAGCGTTTCAGCCCCAACTCGATGACGCCCGCCACGTGTTCGGGGGTCGTGGTTTCCAGCACGTCCACGATGTCACCCTGAGAGATCCCACGAGGCACTTCCAATTCGATCCGGTAGGGATCAGTTTCCAACCCGACTGACGATCCCGTTCGTTGCCCGATGAGCGCGGAGATGACCCGCCCGAGCGTGTCGTTGATCTTGTGTCCGAACGGCGCGTTGAGGACGACTTCTCGTCCATGAGACTCGACCACGATCCGGTCCGCGTCGGGCATCGCCTCGGTGTGGCGCTCGATCTGAGCGAGCGCCTCGCTCGCCGTATGCTCGTCAGTCGGATACCGCTCACACAGCCACCGAGCAACTGTTTCGCGGGAGTTCCCCGCATCGAACGTCTGCCGGGCACTCGCTCGCAGCGACCCGACGTCCTGTGCCACCGCGTACGGCACCGGGATCTCTTGGCCGGTCCACGACGGCACTTCCCCACCCGGATCCTCGATCGGAGAGACCGTAACCGATCCCTCTTCCTCGTCGATCTCCACGATTCGCCACATCTCACCGCGTTGGATGAACACCTCTCCCGGCTCGGCGAAGTTCACGACAAACCGCTCGTCCAACGTCCCGATCTGGTGTCCGCTCGCAACGTCCTCAACGCCGTACGTCGTCTCGTCCGGTATCATCGACAGATTATCGTAGAAATATTTCCACGTTCCACCGGACTTTTCGAGACGATCCGCATCCTCATCGAGCCAGAGTAGCCGGTTCGATGACAGCTCCCGGATGATTTCACGGAACGTATCCGCTGTGAGATCCCGAAACGGGAACGCGCGCGTCGTGATCTCGTAGGCGCGACGAGCACCGATCTCGCCGTGGCCCATCAACAGCCCGACGATCTGGTTTGCAACGGTGTCGAGGCTGCCTTCGTGAACGGTCGTCGGTTCGACCGCGCCGTCGGTCGCTCGGTCGGCGATGGCGAGCGCTTCGAAGGTGTCGTCGGGCCGCGTCGTGATGATCGTTCCTGTCGATCGATCGTTCCGTCGGTGGCCGGCTCGCCCGACGCGCTGGAGGAGCCGGGAAACCTGACGGGGGCTAGAGTACTGGATGACGTGATCAATGTGCCCGACATCGATGCCCAACTCCATCGACGAGGTGCACAACAGCGCGTCGAGTTCGCCGTCTTTGAACCGGTCTTCGACGTCGATTCGGGCCGTTTTCGAGAGCGAGCCGTGGTGAACGCCGACGCTCGCACCGACCGCTTTGAACCGGGAACCGAGTGCTTCTGCTGTCTGTCTTGTATTAACGAACAGCAGCGTCGATTCGTGTTCGTCGATGATCTCACGCATCACGCGGACGTGGCTGGCGATGTCCGCCTCGGTGAGCAGTTGTCCGGCCAACTGTTCGTCTTCAGCCGTGATTTCGGGCGTACGGACGCGAACGTCGAGCGCACTCCCCGCGTTGATCGTTACGGTCTCACACGCTCGATTGCCGGTGAGAAAGCGTCCGACAGTGTCCGGATCACCGACGGTCGCGGACAAGCCGATGCGCTGGAACGATCCAGCCAACGCTCGAAGCCGTTCGAGTGCGAGCGTGAGTTGTGCGCCGCGTTTCGATCCAGCAAGCTCGTGGACTTCATCGACGACGACGTGCTCAATGTCCGACAGTGCCCGTCTGAGCTTCGAGCCGGTGAGCATCGCTTGGAGCGTTTCCGGCGTCGTTACGAGTACGTCGGGAGGGTCGTCGGCCTGTTTGGTGCGCTGGTACTGGGTCGTATCGCCGTGGCGAACGTCGATCTCGAGATCCAACTGCCCACCCCACCACTCCAACCGGTCTTGCATATCCCGGTTCAGAGCGCGCAGTGGCGTGACGTACAGCGCCGATATTCCGTGTCTGTCGGTGCCGACCAAGGCATCGAACACCGGGAGCATCGCGGTTTCGGTTTTTCCGGTCCCAGTGGGGGCAACGATGAGCGCGTTCGATCCGGTGGCCAACACCGGAAGCGCCCGGCGCTGTGGCTCCGTGGGAGTCGTGAATCCTCGCTTGGAAAGCACCGACCGGACGGGTGCGTCCAGCGCCGTGAACGCATCGACACCACCAGCGTTGCTCTCCATCAGTGTTTCTATTCGCGGGAATCGATTAAGGTTCACGGGTTCTTTGGGAACAGTCCGCGTGCTGGCTGAGACGAAGGCTACAAAAGTAAGTCCATCGAGCGAATATCCCGTGGTATGATCCGGACGGTGAGGAGATATGACTGAAGAGACCACAGAACGATCTCACGGTCTAAGCCTTCGGGTGGCTCGGCTGTTGTTCGGGGGTGTTCTCGCGTATTCAGCCATCGACAATCTGCGCGATCTCGATGGCATGATCGAATACGCGAAGGCCAATGACGCGCCAGCGCCCGAAGTGACTGTTCCAACCGCGAGCGGATCGCTCCTCGCTGGAAGCATCGGGATCGCGTTCTGGCGGCGGCCGAAGCTCGCGGCGCTGGCGGTGCTGACGTTTCTCGTCGGCGTTACGCCAGTGATGCATGATTTCTGGGCCGTCGATGAGGAACAGAAAGAAATGGAACTGATTCAGTTCACCAAAAACCTCGGACTCATCGGCGGGGCGCTCGCCTTTCTCAATCTGGCCGAGCGCGAACGGTAACGGCGATCGAAAGCAACAGTACACCGATTTCGTTTCTCGTACGCATCTTCTGACGGCAGCACCGTATCGGAATCTAGCTCCGAGCGGACGATCAGCCGTGATCCCCGAGATCGTCGGTGTCGATCGCCGATCGGTGTCCATCGAGCACCGAAAGCCGCTCGTGTCGGCGCTGTTCGAGCACCCAAAGGAGTCGCTTCGCCCACAGGAGTTTCCGGTGTTTCATCGGAGCTACATCAGAATCGTCGAATACCCATCCGAGAAACACTAACGCGTCCGCTCCACAGTGGTCCGCGATGAACGCGGCGCGGTCGCCATCAGTGAATCCGCCCGCGTTCACCACGTGCTCTACGGGCTTTGCCTGTGTCGTTGCGAGCACGTTGTCTCGATCCATGGCGGGAACGTGTCGCTCGATCGCTGGGACGTTGTCTCCGTGGGCTGCGACCGCGACCGGCGTTCCGTGGTGGGTCAACGACACCACCGTTTCGGGATCGGTGTCGAGATCCGTGACCACCAGATCGATCGACGCGTCCGCCCGCTGACAGTGCTCGATGCCCCCACCAGCAGCGACCACACGGTCGGCCTGCTCGATCGGGGTGTCCGTCTCGATCGGCCCGCCACCGACGATCACGACCGTTTCGCCTTCGAACGTGAGCCGATCGAGATCGAACGGGGTGGTGAGAGCAGCGAGACGATCCCGCGCACGCTCGTCGGCTCCGCGATCGATACCCAGATCGTCGAGGATCGCTGCGTACAGTGGCTCCCACTCCGAGAAGTTCACGGTATCACTCCTCCGTGTGGGCCGCGATCGCGTCGAGCTGTCGGGCGATCGTCGGTGGATGATCGTCTACTCTGGCGATCGCTACCATCGCAGCGATGGGGCCGACGAGGATACCCCCTGTTTCGTGCTGTCCGTGGATGAACGTCACGCCGTGTTTCGCGGCGACAGCCGAGAGGTGGTCTCGATCCTCAGGGGTAAGCCCTGACAGCTCGAACGCTCGCGTCACACCGTCTTTGGGATCCGCTGTCTCCGCACCGATCCGGTCGAAGTGACGGCGAAGCTCACTCGGTGTCTGTACATCGAGTTCCTCGACCCCCGTGGTTTCGTCTCGGAGCCGCTCGCTGGCGAACTCTCGGCCGATAATGGCAGCATCCCGCGTCTCGGCCACGTCGTGAGTGCGAATGACGTGTGCGCCGCGTTCGACCGCCATCGACGTCGCCGCGAGCGACACGGGCAGAGCATCCTCCGTCGGGCGGTCGGCAAGCTCCCGAAGGAAGTTCTTCCGGTTGATCGAAACGAGGATCGGCCGATCGAATCCCCGGAACTCCCGGAGTCGTTCGAACGTTTCCCGGTCGTCCGCGAGCGTTTTTTCGGGCGACCAGCCCCCAAACGCGGGATCGATGATCGTCTTTTCAGTGATCCCGTTTCTCGATAGCGCTTCGTAGATCTCCTCGACGGTCTCTACTGCCCCCGGCCGTTCGAGATCCGGTGGGCTGGCCATTTTGACGACGGCAGCGTCGTACTGGCTACACACGCGGGGCATCTCCGGATCGGCAAAGCCACAGATGTCGTTTACCATGTCGAATCCCCCATCAAGCGCGGCTGTCGCCACCTCGTGATAGCGCGTTTCGATCGAGAACACGGCGTCACCGCTCACCGATTCGATCGTTTCGAGTGCCGTGTCGAGTCGGTCTAACTCCTCGTCGGCTGACAGCACCTCGAAGCGCTTGTTTGCCGATTCGAGACCGATATCCACGATGTCAGCTCCCTCCCCGATGAGCTGCTCATCGGTGTAGGCAGCCGCATCTCCCGGGTCGTCGAAGACGCTGGGCTTGTACGGCGACTCCGCGCTGACGTTGAGTACTCCCATGATTCGCGGCGGATAGTCGTCGCCGATACCGAGACCGGCGGCCTCCACGTTTTGCATACGCCATGTTGGCAGGGAGTGTACAAATCCGCCACGATCACCGGTGAAATAGCGGGATACTCAAGTAGTGATGGGTCGATAAATGGCGTACTATCTATGCCACAGACGATGAAACGACGGCCGAGCGAAACGTCTCACGACGGGAGCGACTGAAAATGTCACGTGGAATCGGCGAGATCGGCATCATAAACCAGCTCCCCGACTGGTTCGTTCTCTTCGCTGGAATCGTCACGCAACTGGGAGACATGTGGTTCGTGTTGGTTACGATCGGCGTGTTCTACGTGGTGGCACGGAGTGACCGATCACTCACACGATCGCCGGTCAGGGATAGCTGCTTTCTTATCGCGTTGGCGTTCGGGTCCTACGCGCTGACAGTCGTGTTGAAATACACGTTCGGACTCCCCCGGCCGCCGGGGGCCACGACGGTGGTCCCTCCGGCGTGGATCCCACCGATCGGAACACCGGTGTACGAATCGCTAGTCACCGCCGACAGCTTCGGATTTCCGAGCGGGCACGCATTGAAATCCACAGCTGTCTACGGTGGGTGGGCACTCGTGCTCGGACAGTGGTCCACCCGACGCCGCCGGATCTTCGGTGCGACAGGCGTGGTACTCGCCGTTGCGCTGTCCCGGGTCGCGTTGGGCGTCCATTACGTTGTCGACGTGGTCGTCGGTGTCTGCCTCGGCGGGGTGTTTCTGTGGCTCCTCTGGATGGTCGCGAGAACCGATCCCCGGCGGTCGTTCGCCGTGATGGGAGTGCTCGGCGTGCTCGCTGTCGGCGCGTCGTTCGAGGTGGCGTCCCTCGTCGTCGTCATCGTATCGCTCACCGGAATCGGGGTGTGGGAGCGCAGGGGAACCAACCGCCGAGATCGCGACGAGCCGCTTCGGTGAGCGTGTATTTCACCGTGGATCGAGTACTGTCCGTATGGGCTTCCATACCTATGATGTCGGGAATGCCGATGCACTGGACGATCCATCTCGATTCCGATTTCTTTCGGTCGAGGAACTGCTCTCACTGTTCGATCCCCACGGAACGATCGCGGATCTCGGCAGCGGCACGGGCTTTTACACGGACGAGATCGCCCCCCACGCCGAGACGGTGTACGCCGTTGATGTCCAACCAGCGATGCACGACCGGTACCGGCAGAAGGGTGTTTCCGAGAACGTCGATCTCGTAACCGCCGGGATCGACGATCTTCCGTTCGAGGACGGTGCGCTCACCGGCGCGTTCTCGACGATGACGTTCCACGAGTTCGTAAGCGAGGCAGCGCTCACGGAACTCGCCCGCGTCGTCGCTCCCGGTGGAACCGTTGGAATCGCCGACTGGTCCCGTAACGGCGCTGGTACCGAGGGACCGCCTACGAGCGAGCGGTATTCACTGGCCGATGCCCGACAGGCGTTCACCGAGAACGGATTCACGATCGGGTACACCGACGAACGGTACGAAACGTTCGTTCTCGGTGCGCAGCGGACTGATAGTTAAAAATCCGGTAGATCCTCGGGTGGTTCGTAGTCGGATTCCCAGTCGATGTACTCCGATTTGAGCACGTCACAGACGATCTGTCCGAATTCAGTGAGACCTGCGTTGATCGCCGAGACCGTCCCCCATGAGTCGAGTTCCGGGTGGATGTCACGCTCGCGCCAATCCTCGGGAAGGCCCGGTGCATGATAGCCTACTCGATCGGCGAAACCGTCCCAAAAGAAATCGAATCGGGAGAACAGATCGAGGTCGACGACGATGGCGAACTCCGTTTCGTCCATCGGCGTCTCCGTGGTCCACTGCTCGAACGCCTCCTTCCACGCGCCGGTCTCTAGGAACTCCTGTATCTCTTCACGGCGGTACTCATCGCCCATCACCTCGCTGTCCTCGTACTCGTCGGGATCGATCTGTGCTTCGAGTGTGGGTGGTTCGGGAGGATCGACTGCGAGACTCATAGCCGTGCTATGGGTGCGAATGCTAAAAGATGGTTCATCACCGGGTCGGTCGCGCGACGACCGCGAGGTGATCGTCGTGAAGCGGATCGAGTCGTTCGGTATCGAGTATCTCATACCCTTCGAGCTGGGACCGGAACGTCTCGAACACGTCGGTCGGATCTGCCGTTACGTCTTCACTGCGGGCTTTGACGACCGTGAGTAGCCGACCGTTCGGTTTGAGAAACCGGCGGTTCGTGTTGGCGACCCGCGCTTGGCCGCGCGTGGCAACGTCTTGAACGATCACATCGACCGGTTCGACGACGTGGGCGTACGTCTCCGGTTTCCGAGCGTCTTTGAGCAACACGAAGAGGTTCGGCCGCGAGTCGGCAACCGTGAGGAGATCCCGAACCGGACGGGCGGCGAACTCCACCGCGTACGTCGGCCCAGCGAAATCGGCCACGTGACTGACCGTCGTCCCTGCCGCTGCACCGAGATACAACACCGTCTCACCGCCGGTCAGGCCGGTCTCCATCCTCCGGTCGAGCATCGCACCCAACTTCGAGCGGCGGATATCCCACGCGCGCCACTCTCCGTCAGTCGGTTCACCGTAGACCGACTGTCCACGCGTTGCCAGTCGCTCATCGCCGTCGAACTGCTGGCGTTCCACGCCAGCAGGAAGGCTTCCCGTCATCTCAGCTCCCTCGCTCCCTGATACGGGCGATGCGCTCGTCGAGTTCCGTTTGTAGCTCCGGGCGTCGATCGCCCGAGTAATGATCGATCCGGGCCGCGATCGTGAGCTTCCCGGCGAGTGCGCGCGCCGCGGTGCCACGGTGTTCGGGTACGGTGCCTGAAACGTACTCATGGACGTAGATGATCCCGTGTTTCGGAGCGGATGCACGCCCGCTCAGATGCGCAAACAGGGCATCCTCAGCCCCGAGTAGCTGCACAGTTCCGCTGGGTTTCTTTGCGAGCGTCTCCAATCCACCTGCCAGAGCGATGAGGCGCGCCGCCAACACCGGGCCGGCCAGCATCGACACGTTGGGCGCAACCTCGGGGGTGACGCGCTCGATGGTCTCGCGCAACGCTTGCCCTTCGTCGTCGAGCGCGCGAACTCGCGCCGCGAGCGAACCGAGCCGTGCGTCCAGTACTTCACGACGATCCTCTGAATCAGCTGTCGTCTCGTCGGCGATCTGCCGTGCGTACTCGATGCCCGTCCCCGGATCGTCGAAGCTGGTTCCTGCCCACGCCGAAACGCGCTCGGCAAGCTCGTTTGCGACCCGTTCGACATCGTCCATCGCACGAACACAGTGAATGATCCGTTGAACGTCCGTGCCCTCGCGTTCACGTACTTGCGTGCGCGCGATCGCCGTCGTCACGTCGTGTAGCACCTCATAATATCGCTCTCGATCCTCGACGAATCCAGACTCGACCGCGCGATCGGGCCACGCTGCTGGGTCGGCAGCTGTCCCGTGCTCGATGGCATCCCGAGCATCGGTCCTGTCGCCCGGATCAACACCCCTGAACCACCCCGAATCGGACACGGACTCCTCGTTCATATCTCGGCTAGAACCGGTGTCCGTATATGCGTTCTCGAAACGACCGACTATCGGCCCACGTTCGGTATAGTGTATCCCAGCACAATATAAATGATTTCTTCTGTGGGATGCAATATTTTGTAGTTGATGAATTTTGGTTTCTGAAATCCAAACTCGATCACGATCGATACGAAAACATTATACGCGAGACGATCCGAGACAGAACAAGAAGGTACTCGTGTTATGGCACGGCTAGAAATCAAAAACCTTCACGCGAAGGTAAACGAAGACGGTGGCGAGAAGATTCTGAACGGCGTCGATCTCGAAGTCGCTTCGGGTGAGATCCACGCGCTGATGGGTCCCAACGGAAGTGGTAAGTCGACGACAGCGAAGGTGATCGCCGGACATCCGGCGTACGAAGTCACCGATGGTGAGGTGTTGATCCATCTGGATGATGATGAGTTCGAGGACATCGAGATCACCGAAGACGATCAGACGTGGGATATCCTCGATCTGGAGCCAAACGAGCGGGCGGCGCTGGGTGTGTTCCTTGGCTTCCAGTACCCAGCCGAGATCGAAGGTGTCACGATGGTGAACTTCCTTCGGACGGCGCTGAACGCCAAGCTCGAAGAGCGTGAGGAGCTGTTTGAAGACGACGAGGAGACAGAAGCGGAAGCGGAAGAGGATGACGCCGGGTACGAAACCAGCCCGATGGAAGGTGAGGCCGATGAAGGCGAAATCGGTGTCGCCGAGTTCCAACAGCTCCTCAAAGAGAAGATGGAACAGCTCGAAATGGATGAGACGTTCGCCCAGCGGTATCTCAACGCTGGCTTCTCGGGCGGTGAGAAGAAGCAAAACGAGGTTTTGCAGGCTGCGATCCTCGAACCGTCGATCGCGGTGCTGGATGAGATCGACTCGGGACTCGACATCGACCGTCTCCAAGACGTTTCGACGGGGATCAATGCGCTGCGCGACGAGCAGAACGCTGGCATCCTCCAGATCACTCACTACCAGCGCATTCTCGATTACGTCGAGCCCGACCACGTCCACATCATGCTCGATGGCAAGGTCGCCATGAGCGGTGACTCCGAGTTGGCCGTGAAGCTCGAAGAGAACGGCTACGATTGGGTCCGCGAGGAAGTGTACGAGACAGCCTGATAAGCGTAGAGTCCCAACACATACACACTATGAGTTCAGAACAAGATCATCTCAAAGAAACTGATACGGAGGCTCGTTTCGGGTTCAAAAAAGAGCAGAACTCCGCGTTCGAGACCGAGAAGGGTCTGACGGAGGAGACCATCCGGCTCATTAGCGATGACAAAGACGAACCCGACTGGATGCGCGATCGACGGCTCCGCGCGCTCCGACAGTTCCACGAGATGCCGATGCCGACGGACTGGCCCGGCCAGCCCGATCTGACCGAGGTCGACATCGACGAGATCGTTCCCTACATCCGCCCGGACATCGACACTCGGGGCGGAGTCGACGACTGGGAGGAACTGCCCGAAGAGATCCAAGACACGTTCGACAAGCTGGGCATTCCCGAAGCGGAGAAAAACGCGCTTTCGGGTGTCGGTGCGCAGTACGAGTCGGAGATCGTCTACCAGAACATGCAAGAGCAGTGGGAGGAGAAGGGTGTCATCTTCTGTGACATGGACAAAGCCGTCCAGGAGCACCCCGACCTCGTCGAGGAGTACTTCATGACGAAGTGTGTGCCGCCCAGCGACAACAAGTTCGCTGCGCTGCACGGTGCGGTCTGGTCCGGTGGCTCGTTCGTCTATGTCCCTGAGAATGTGACCGTCGAGATGCCGGTCCAAGCGTACTTCCGGATGAATTCGGAGGGCATGGGCCAGTTCGAGCATACGCTGATCGTCGCAGAAGAGAACAGCGAGGTTCACTACATCGAGGGTTGTTCCGCGCCCCAGTACAGCCAGTTCAACCTCCACTCCGGTTGTGTCGAGGTGTTTGTCAAGGACGGCGCACACGTGCAGTATTCGACCGTGCAAAACTGGTCGAAGAACACGTATAACCTCAACACGAAGCGCGCGATCGCCGAGAAGGACGCGACGATGGAGTGGGTCTCGGGCAGCATGGGATCGAAAGCCACCATGCTGTATCCGTGCACCATCCTCAAGGGTCCGGGCGCGACTGACAACCACATTACGATCGCCTTTGCTGGTGAGGGCCAGAACATCGATACAGGCGCGAAGGTGTACCACAACGCGCCGAACACGAAGTCGACGATCGAATCGAAATCCATCTCGAAGGACGGTGGACGCACGAACTACCGTGGGCTGGTCCACATCGCCGATGGAGCCGAGGATTCGAGCACCAGCGTCGAGTGTGACGCGCTGATGTTCGACAACGAATCGACCTCCGACACGATGCCGTACATGGAGATCGAGGAGTCGAAAGTCGACGTCGCCCACGAGGCCACCGTCGGAAAGATTGGCGACGAAGACGTGTTCTATCTCCAGTCGCGCGGACTGGACGACGACGACGCAAAGCAGATGATCGTCGCCGGATTCATCGAGCCGATCACCGAGGAACTGCCGATCGAGTACGCGGTCGAGCTAAACCGTCTCATCGAACTCGAAATGGAGGGCAGCCTCGGCTGATCGAGGCAACGGGCGAGACACACATTCATTATAATGAGTACACAGGTACACGCAACACTCACGGAACAGCACGTACGGGCGATCAGCGAGGAACTCGGAGAGCCTGACTGGCTGCTCGAAACTCGTCTCGACGCGCTCGAAGCATTGGAGACGCTCCCATTCCCCGACGTTATTCAGACGCCGGGACGAACGTGGACCGATCTTTCGAAGTTGGATTTCGAGGCGTTGGTAGATCCGTCCACCACAGGCGACCACAAAGAACGAGAGGCCCCCGATGAGGTCGACGTGCTGTCGTTTGCACAGGCCGTCGAGGATCACGAGGATCTCCTCCGCGAGCAGTTCGGGAGCGTCGTCGATCCACAGACGAACTACCTCACGGCGCTACAGACGGCGCTGTTCACGACCGGTACGGTCGTGTACGTCCCCGAGGGTGTCGATGCCGAATCCATCACGATCCGCACGACGATGGACAGCCAATCGCTGTTCAACTACACCCTCGTCGTCGTCGAGCAGTCGTCATCGGTGACGATCCTCGAACGCCAAGAGACGGGTTCCGACGCCGACGGTGACAGTCGGTATTACAGCGGGATCGTCGAACTCGTCGCGGGTGAGAACAGCTACGTCCAGTACGGGTCCTTGCAGGATCTTTCCGAAGACACGTACAACTACCAGCTAAAACGCGCCAGCACCGATACGTACGCCAACGCCGATTGGATCGACTGCAACATCGGTTCTCGGCTGACGAAAACGAGCGTCGAAACGACGCTTGCGGGGGAAGCATCGGAATCGAAGATCGTCGGTGCGTTCTACGGACACAACGACCAGCACTTCGACGTGGATTCCCGCGTTTGGCACGAAAACGAACACACGACCGCGGATCTCGTCACTCGGGGCGTCATCGACGACGACGCTCGTTCGGTGTACGAAGGTGTTCAGGACGTCGGCTCGGAGGCGTGGAACACGAACTCCTACCAGCGTGAGAACACGCTGATGCTCTCCGATGAGAGCGAAGCCGACGCCTCGCCGAAGCTCATCATTAACAACCACGACACCGAGGCGAGCCACTCCGCGACGGTCGGGCAGGTCGACGCGAACGATCTGTTTTACATGACCTCGCGGGGCGTGAGCGAACATCTGGCGAAAAACATGCTCGTCAGCGGCTTCTTCGTTCCCGTCCTCGACGAGATCGAAGTCGAGGAGCTGCGAGAGGACGTGAACGGCCGCGTTCAGGATCGTCTCCAAGCACGCTCGTAAGTCGCTCCGATCGAACGACTCCTATCTTCTCTGACTTTCTCTGTCTTTCTCTGGTTTCTCTGTTTCCGTCCACTAGATGAGCGGCTCTGGTGTCGTTGGCGGCGTTCGTTTGTGTGTACTCTGTTCGTGCATCTGTCTGATATGGGCGACGACCTCACGAGAGGTGTCGGTGAGGCGAGCCGTCGCAGCAGCAGGAACGCCTCCGTCGATGTGAAGGGCGAGGATCGCATCGAGCGTATCGTAATCGACGCCGAATTCCTCCTCATCCGTACCGTAGTCGACCATGCCACCTGTCGGCGTCTTCTGAACGAGGGATTTATCGACACCGAAGTGGGCGGCGATCTGCCGGACTTGTTGTTTGTACAGGTTTCCGAGTGGATTGCAGTCGACACCACCGTCGCCGAACTTCGTTACGTAGCCAGTCGCCAACTCCGCACGATTCCCGGTCCCGAGGACCAGTTTATTCTCGAAACCACCCACCAAGTAGTTGAGCGTCATTCGGACGCGAGCACTCAAATTGCCGACGTGGCGACCCTCCCATCGGTCGTCGGATTCGCTGGTATCTACATCGTAGACGTCCAGGAACTCGCTGACGATTTCATCGATGTCGAGCGTCTCGTAGCTGATATCGAGCATCTCGGCTACACATTCTGCGTCTGACATGTTCTCGTCCTCGTTGACTTCTTTCGGAAGAATGAGACCGTGAACCGCATCCGAACCGAGCGCTTCGACAGCAAGGTATGCGGTGACCGTGCTGTCGATACCTCCCGAGAGCGCTATGAGTACACCGTCGAAGTCCCCCGAACTAACCTGCTTTTCGATGAAACTGGTGAGGTGATCGACTCGTTCTTCGATCTCGTCGTTACTGAAACGAAGATCCAACGGCTTGATCTCCTCTTGGATCTGCTCGTAGAGGATCGCCATGTCGCTTGGATGGAGTCGATTGACACTGAAAAGAGATGCGAAATGAATAACATAATAGAAAATATGTGAAAAATTGGCTGAGACGGTACAGTTTCTGAATTCCTCATTACAAAGCGGATCGATGAATCATGGTGTGACAGCTTCTATGTATTTCATCTGTTCCACTCGTATTTCAGTCTGGGGAGATAGTGGATGGATCTCTCGGTCTGGTGTGTCTCCTAGACAGCGAGGGGGACAACCAGTCACGGGTGAGATCGGAGGGAACGACTTAACTTTCAGCGCCTCTGAGAGCGGAGTATGTTCGTGAACGCATCGTTCTTGACCACTATTCTGTGATCTGATATGAGTGTCACACACGCTGTCGGGTCTGATCACCAGCTCGCCCGGCTCTTACAGATCGGGATGGTGCTCGAAGAGGTCGTCGAGGCGCGGGCGTACAAACACGCCCAATCCATGGAAACCGAACTCGAAGCCGAGATTCTCGCGTTGCTCGAAGACGCGGCCGAGGAGTCGGCCGAGCACCGTACCAAACTGGAGTCGTTGGTCGACGAACTCGAAGCCGATCCGGTTTCGTTCGACCAGATCGAGTCGCTCGTGGAGGCCCGATACGGGAAGACCAAGCCCGAGGACTTCGATGGCGTGCTGTACGATCAGCTCTGTAACGAAGAAACCGCGTATAAGTTCTACGACGACGTTATCGCCGCCATCGAAGCGTCAGAAACGTCGTTTAGCATCGATCGTCACCGTCTCGTGACTGTCCTCAGTGGCATCCGCGAAGAGGAAGCAGAGGGTGTCGAAGAAGTAACTACGCTGATGGAGTCCCGACAATGAACACGTCCGACCAGTATCTCAAAGTGATCTATCTCGTTCAGCAAGTCGAGGACGGTCCCGCTTCAACGGGTCGCATTGCCGATATGCTGGACGTAAGCCCTGCAAGCGCCAACGAAATGATCGGCAAACTTCAAGAACGGGGCTTTGCCGACCACGAAAAGTACAAAGGTGTTTCCTTGACCGAGGAGGGGATCGTCCGTGCTCGGGAAGCCCTCCAGACGTACTGTATCATCGAACGCTTCCTCATCGAGGTGCTCGAAGTAGAACGGTTCAGAGAGGAAGCCAAAACGCTTGAGACGGTGATCGACAGCACTGTCGCTGACCGACTCGACACCATTATCGACCGCGAATCACAGTGTCCCTCCTGTTTCGGTCCCGAAGCGGACGTTTGTGAGCTGCTTGAGTGTGACACTCTCGAATCCCCCGACTCGGAGATGGCCGATTGAGTGTTTGATGATGCGGGCGACAGCCCAGAGGTTTCCCTATCTCGCCGACGGTCTCCGCATCGCTGTATCGCCCAGCACACAGTCGATTTCGATGGGGTGATCCTCTGGTGGGTTTTGGCCTGATCACATGAGACCGACGAGGTTCACGATCAGCATCGGAATGACGACGGCGGCGGGCGTACCAATCGTGGGTCCGAGGCGTGCTCTGTGAAATATCCGTCCGGATCGGTCAGGATGACAGCGATACACGACGCCGATCATCGTTCATCCTCAGAGCGGAGGACACATTCGTCTCCTCGTCATATCGACGACATGGAGTACGAGGTGTTGGGGTGGCCGTCGGAGGGACCGACGCTCCGGCTCGACCACCGACAGTTCGCCTACGCCGGGAAGTTCGTCATGTCGAACACCGGAAAGGTGGTCGTCCGTGATGCCAACGCTGAGATCCTCGGGGCGATCGCGTTCAACGAGGACCGCACGGACCCCGACACTGTGTGGATTCGGTACATCACCGTCCGGAAGGACCGTCGCGGCGAGGGAATCGGAGCGCGGCTCGCGGCGTACACCACAGCCCGGGCGCACGACTATGGCTACGAGCGGATCGTGATCGCGGTCAACAACCCCTTTGCCTACCACGCACTGTCGAAAGCTGGCTTCGGGTTCACCGGCGAGCGAACCGGTCTCGCCGAGCTAGTGCTCGAACATCCCAGCAACCGGACACGCTACCGGGAGGGCCTGACCGTCTTCCGTGACCGAGATCTCTCAGAAGCGGAACGGTCGTTTCTCGATGTCAAAGAAAACACGGGCCCTCCGTCGGTCGTGAAGCCACCAGACTGAAACCGACCGTCGACAGTCCCTTTAACTACCGGCAACGGGTAGAACCGACCAAATGGGTAACGCCGCACTCCGGGAGCTTGCAGTCATTGAAGAGGTGTCGTTCGATGCGCTCAGTGGCGTCGTCGCAGTGGACGCCCACAACTGGCTCTACCGGTATCTCACGACGACCGTCAGATTCACGAACGAGGACGCGTACACAACCGAGGACGGAACAGAGGTCGCAAACCTCATCGGGATCGTCCAAGGGCTACCGAAGTTCTTCGAACACGATCTGACGCCGGTGTTCGTCTTCGACGGCGGTGTCACTGATCTCAAAAGCGACGAGATCGAACAGCGCCGAGAACAGCGCGAACGCTACGAAGAACAGCTCGAAACTGCGCGTGAGGAGGCGGATGCAGCGGTCGTCTCCCGACTCGAATCGCGCACTCAACGCCTGACGGACGTGATCCACGAAACGACCCGGGAGCTACTGACCCACCTCGACGTACCGATCGTCGAAGCCCCAGCAGAGGGTGAAGCACAGGCGGCGCACATGGCTCGTACCGGAGCGGTGGAGTTCGTCGGCAGCGAGGACTACGATGCTCTGTTGTTGGGTGCACCGTTCACTCTACGGCAGTTGACGAGCTCGGGCGACCCAGAGCGGATGGATTTCGAGGCGACGTTGGAAAAACATAATCTCACGTGGGAGCAACTCGTGGACATCGCCATCCTCTGTGGAACGGATTTCAATGACGGCGTCGACGGCATCGGACCGAAGACGGCAGTACAGCTGGTTCACGAGCATGGCGATCTCTGGGGGGTACTCGAAGCACAAGGGGCGTACGTCGAACACGCCGAAGTTCTCCGAGAGCTGTTTCTGAATCCCGACGTGACCGACGAGTACACTCTCGATACGGATCTATCCCCCGACATCGACGCTGCTCGGGAGTACGTCGACGACTGGGGAGTCCCCGACAGCACCGTCGAAAACGGATTCGAACGCATCGAGGACTCCGTCGCCCAAACCGGGCTTGACGACTGGATGTAAACGCTGTGTTATAAGCACTCGGTGACGAAATGGCTAGCGAGCCACGATTCAGCGCGTTGGAGACGATACTGCAGCGTGGACTGGGGCACGTCGACTTTTTCCGCGAGATCGGTCAGCGATGTCTCACGGGGCGTTTGATAGTAGCCGTGTTCGACCGCCAGTCTGAGAGCTTCGCGCTGTTCATAGGAGAGTGTCGTCGCCGAGATCGCCTCATCAGTCCAGTGGGTCGGGTCGGTGAGATGGGACAACGAAACGGTGATGCCATCGCACAGTTCCGCTTGGAGAGCGTCGTACAACCGTCCGACGTTCGCGTCGTTGCGCATGAGGATACGCCATTCGTACTGGTTGGATTTTCGTTGGGTCTCGTAGAACAACCCATCACCAAGGTACTCCACAGCGAGTGACGGAAGCGTTCGACACTGATCGATTCCCGACCGGTACGTATAAATCGTACAGCTCGTCGCGTCCTGCGAGAGCAACTCGTACTCCCGGTGGGAATGACAGGCAGGTCGATCCGGACATTCGTTGCATCGTTCGGTGTCAAGGAGGAGATATTCCAACCGATCGATAGCAGACGCCGACCCGGAAATACGATCCAATCGCCACATGGCGTTTCTAGTGACCGAACACGCCACCGACTTCGAAATCGATCCCGGGTGTTCGATGAACACGTCTGCGACCGGATCGACGCCGGGATCGTATTCGAGGGTGATAACGAACTCCCGCATACAGAATATCGGTTCATACCGAAGTAATAACTGTCGATCGTGGCGAACGAGGCAATATTAATACGCCCTATTTTCCGGCATTGCGCGAGATACAGCGTAATTTTTGATAAGCTGTGATCACTGCTCTACTTGATTCGGTCATAACCGAACGCATATCTATTACGTTGCGATCACAAGTCGTAGGTGATTACGAGGAGAGTAGCGAGCCGACGAAACTACGACCTATTCATCTCATAGCCAGTGACCAACGTAACATCGTACGAGCGGACCGACGTATCGACAACAGACACCACCTCGGAGCGTGAGCACTCACAAACAGACCCAACAGTGTGTCCGGAGTGCACCGGGTCGCTCATCGAGGATTCCGAACACGGAGAGTTGGTCTGTCAGGACTGTGGTCTCGTCATCGAGAGTGGTGGGATCGATCGAGGCCCCGAATGGCGTGCATTCGAGCCGAGTGAGCGCGATGAGAAATCCCGAGTTGGGTCACCAACGACGAACCTGTTACACGATAAGGGATTATCGACCACGATCGATTGGCAGGACACTGACGCCTACGGCACCACCTTGTCGTCTCGACAGCGCCAGAAGGTACAACGACTTCGGACGTGGAACGCGCGCGTGCAGGCAGGTGATGCCCAAGAGCGCAACCTCAAACAGGCGCTCGGGGAAATCGAGCGCATGGCGTCGGCGCTCGGTCTTCCCGAGACGATTCGTGAGACCGCGAGTGTCATCTACCGACGCGCACTTTCTGAGGGACATCTTCAGGGCCGATCGATCGAAGGCGTTGCAACTGCTGCCCTGTACGCCGCTGCGAGACAGGCCAATACGCCCCGAACGCTCGATGAAGTAGCCTCTGTCAGCCGCGTCAAAGCGCTCCGGTTCAAACGCGCCTACCGTCATCTAGTGCAGGCACTAGAACTCGAAATTGCACCGGCACGGCCGATGAGCTACCTTCCTCGGTTTGCAAGTGACCTTCACGTGCGTGATGAGACTGAACGACGGGCGCGTGATCTTCTCGATGCTGCACGCCGTGAAGGCGTTCATAGCGGAAAAAACCCAGTGGGGTTGGCCGCTGCTGCCCTCTACGCTGCTGGACTGCTCATGGAAGAAGATCTCACCCAACGGCAGATCTCCGACGTTGCCGACGTCAGCGCGGTTACGATCCGTAAACGCTACCGCGAACTCCTTCGAGCAGGCTATGACAACGCGCCCGATCTCGAAGACGCCAGCGATTGATCGTCGGTGAGTGTGTCGATCAACGTGACTCAATCATCTGTCGAGCAAACGTAATATCGGACTGTTCTATGCCGAGGGCGTACAGTATCAAGCCGTAGACGACTGCTCCGAGACTTCCCCCGACCACGAGAAGCGGTATCTCAGAGAGCCACAGTGTTGGGAGATACAATGCGCCCGTGGCCCCGACACCTGCAACGAGCGGTTTGTAGAACGCACGTGAGTACGGTGATAGGCCTTCGAGATATCTGATTTCGATCCAGCGAACGACGTTTAACAGTCCAAGAATGCTTGCGGTAGCGAGTGCGGCCCCTATCAGACCAAATTGGAGGATGAAAATGAAATTCAACACCACGTTGACGACGCCGAACACCCAATGATTGACGAACGTAACGTACTGGTGGTCGGTCATCATGAGGAGGTAGTTGCTGGGTCCGACGCTCGCGTTCAACAGCTGTCCCACGGCGAATAGTGAGAGGACAGGCACAGCAACGGTGTATTCGTCGTCGATCAGCGAGAGGATGTCCGGGGCGTAGACGATCGCACCGAGGGCAGCGAACAGCGCGAGTGTAAACGCCCAGCGCGTGACAGTGGCGTAGATCTCGTTGAGTTCGTCCACCTCACCGTTGTCGTACAGCCGTGATGCGATCGGGGCGAACAGTTGGTTACATCCCGTCAGTGGGAGCGTGATCGCGCTCGACATGAGAAACGCGATGTTGTAATAGCCGGTCGAACTCATCCCGATGAGTAGCCCGACCATGAAAACGTCGACGCGATTGTACAGGATGGTCCCTGCCTTCGAAAGCATCAACGGCAGCGAGTAGTTGTAGTAGGCGGTGATCTCCGGCGTCGATGCCGTACCGGACATCCCCGAAAACGATGGTCGGAGAGACGTCCGACGGACCAAAAGCACGACTCCGATCACGAACGCAAGCACGCTAGCCACGACGAGCGCGGCGACCGTATCAATGAGCGTGTATCCTAACAGCAGGGCGACTCCGACGGCACAGATTCTTGCTCCCGGACGAACGATCTTCTGTAAGAAAATCTGCTCGGTAGGATGTTCAAGCCCCCGAAACATGCTCGCCAACATCTTCGTGAGAGTATCGAACGGGAGCATGATCGCAATGATCCGCATCACGTCGACGAACAGCTCGCTGTTGCCCGTATACCACCGAATCGTCGGGGCCAGAACCCACAGCATGCCAGCAACGACGCAGCTACCGATGACCGAGGAGAGTACTGATATCCCAGCAATCCAGCTCTGGGCGTCTTCGTCGTCCGAATACGACGGAAAATACCGCAGAACGGCCTGATCGCTGCCGAGGCTCGCGAACATCGTAGAGACGGTGATATACGTGTAGGCATACGTGTAGATGCCGTAAAGCGTCGATCCGAGCGTTCGTGCTAGAAGGAAATTCAAGACGAATCCGGAGGCCTTGTACAAGATTTCACCGACCAGAAAGATCGACGCTCCATCAACGATCGATCGAAGAGGCGAGACGGTGGATTCGGAGGTCGTTTGTTCGCTCATGTCCCCACGTCTGTCCGGTGAGCGAATTCGTGGATCGGACGTCCGGAACCACTAAGTAATGAGTGAGAAACAGTACATCGCTCACCCCGGCTCATAACAGCAGAGTTCGCTACTGGAGTCATTCTCGTGTGCTGGCATACCAATGGTGAATAGGTATATGTTGTGTTTTTGTGTGGTTATCGAAATTTGGATCAACATATCGATAATATACATTGATCGTAGCATCAATGCTACGCCACTCCAGATCAATTATTTATATGTATATTCCATAAAAATATATAATAAACTAACATATAATAATTAAAATAGTAATTATAGAAAAATAATCACGTAACCACTAAAGGGTCGTCTGCAGTACCATTACACCAGATGAGATACCGCATGACTAACGTTCCAATCCTGTCTGCTATTTCTTCCCCTCCACAAACTGTTGATAGAAATAAATTCTTCTTGACTGCGTTTTGTCTTGCGGGTTTGCTCGTCGTCGGTGTTCCGGTCGTCGCGCTCACGACTGGTGTACCTGTTCTCCTGTTAGTCGGGATCAGTGGTCTCTGCTACCTTTTCGTGTTAGTTGGTACCGACAGTGTGTTCGAAGGGCTCTGTAGTGCAATCATCGTACTCACGACGTTTGCTGCAAACGTTCCGCTGTATGAGCTACCGGTCGGTTCGGGGAAGACGGTCGTCCTTAACGTGATGTTAGTCGATATGGTTCTCCTGCCGTTTCTGGTGCTTCTCGGTGTGTGGACCCTTTCTGGCCGCTTGAAATGGCCTTCGTTCTCGTCGCTGTCCCGGTTACAAGCCGTGGCAGTTTTCAGTCTCGCTGGTTTCGTGCTCTGGTCGTTTCTTGCAGGAATCGTCGGTAACGGTCCTTCGAGAGCCGCCGGGTTGGTCTTCGCTGTCACCCAACTGCGACATCTCTCACTCTTTATTGTAGCCATCATAATTGTTCGTTTTTCTGGAATTTCAACTGCAATATACTCGATGCTCATTGCTATCTCCTTTCAGTTGCTCTTTGCGGTCGTGCAGACGCTAAACCGCGTTTGGTTTGGCCTGAGCTATCTCGGGGAGGGAAGTGGCACCAAACAGGGTCTCATTCACCTCGGTCCAGTGTCATTCATGACCGGTCAATTCGCTGGAGGATTCACGAGCACATCGAGGATTCTCGTGGCTATCCTCATATTGATGACGCCAGTGCTGGTCGAGGTCATTATCAATCGCTCTTCGGTATGGAAGGTTTTGTCCGCTATCGCTCTTTTCTGTAGCGCACTACTCATTCGTATCAGTGGAACAGATGCGGGATTCGGGGCGTTCGGGATCGTGATCGGATCGATATCTGCCGTTGGCGTTTATCTAGCCGTTCGAGAACTGTCCACTGGAGGGGTTACAGCAGTGCGGGATTCGGTCCTCGGAGTAGCTAGTTCGATGGGGGCTGGCGCGTTCAATGTCGTCTTGTTCACGATGCGAAGTGCTACGATCCAGGATGATTCCGATTCGGGTCCCTCTGGCGTTCCAGGAGGCTCGTGGGAATCCGGCTCTGGGACGAGACAATTATCGCATGAAGAACAAATAATCGAACTCATTGGGAACGTTCCCTTAGTCAGCACAGCAAACGTTTCGGTACGGGTCAAACAGTACCTCGGAGCAGTCGATCTCGGTTTGCAGTATCCACTCTTCGGGATCGGGGGACACAACTTCCTCTGGATGGCCCAATCGTATGGCATCCATGAACCGAAATCGATCCACAACATCTATCTGATGACGCTTGCGAGTGGCGGTGTTCCCGCTGCGATCACGTTTGTTATGTGTCTCATTGCGATACTAGGGTGTGCTGCCAAACAGGGTCTTTCATCGGATGAATCTCAGACGTTGTGGGCTGCGTTAGTGTGTGGACTTTTGGGATTTTACGCGTACGCGTTTTGGACGGCGATCCACGCATCTGGCAGTGTGGCGCTGATGGTGTTCTGGACGGTGGCTGGGTTCGTCGTCGGTGCAACTATGCAGGGTAGATCGTCAGTTCCACCGTCAGGGCGAAGCGACCGACAGGGATCGATTTCGAAGTGAATCTTCAGAAATCGCTGTGACCCGGAGCTTTTCCGAGTGACCGAAGGACTCCGCAGGTTCACTTGTAGCCGAGGGCCGACAACCGGTCGTCGATCACGTCGGATCCGAGCTGTGATGATTCTACAGGTTCCTCGGCGACGACCGATCGGCGTTCGTCCGCCTCCACGACGAGCCAGGGAACGTTCCGAAGTTCAGGGACATCCAAACCACGAGGATGACCGTATCCCCGAGCAGGGAGTGGACGAGTCCGTTCGCCAACGAGATTCCCGTGATCTGATGTCACTACCGACTTGCCGGAAAGCGTATCGAGCAGACCGCTCACTGCCTCGAGCGCAATATCGAGGTTCTCTCTGTACGCACGCCAGACCGCATCGATGTCGAGACGGCCGTGACCAAGACTGCCCCAAAGATGGCGTTCACGGTTCGAACCGTCTTCATCCTCCGTTGAGTTGAGAAGCCCTCTGTGTGTAAGCGTCTGTCCATGCTCGCCGATGAACGGATAGTGGGGTTGCATGAAGTGAATGATGAGGCGTTTGTTCGGATACGTCTCGTGAGCGTCTACGGCTGCATCCACGACTGTCGCAGGACGAACGGTCTGTAGCTCCGGATCCCAGCCGTTCTCAAGGAGGTTGATTACCTCGTGGAAAGTTCCCGCCGGAAGCTTCGGTGCGTGGGGGTTCGCCGTCACGTACACGACATCGTGATGGCTTTCACCGACGAAGTTCTCTTGGAGGAACTCCCAGCTTTCACTCCCGAGTGACCGTCGCCGTTCGAGACGCCCGTCCAAAATATTTTGTTCATTGAACATATCGAACCTACAGGCGTCGAGGATGACGAGATTGTCCCAGTCCTCCTCGATGACTCGAGTACCATCACTGTTGTCTCGGTAGCTGTGAACTCGAACGTTGATATCAACAGAAATTCGATATATCTCTCCAAGGAACCGTTCTGGGTTGTATAGTGCATCGACTAAATTATCAAATGTGTATCTTGATGTGCCACCCATTTAAGCGGGTGAACTCATTCAAATAGGGTAAGTATTACGTATTGATGTCGGCTAGTACGTCGGCGATAATTTCGGTGTGCCGAACGATCGATGTGACCGACGCTGATCCACCGTGAGTGACTGTGGAACGCCTCGTTCGTCTTCGATCGTTCATCGATTGGCTCCCTTCGTCCGTTCGAGTCCGACCATCGCCATTATTATCACAATTATTTCAGAATCGTAATAGACATTTTTATAGACGTATGATCCGACAGACAGACCGATGCCCACGTCGAACGCGGATCCCCTCGTCAGTGTTATCCTCACCACTTACGACCGACGGGAGTACTTACCTGAAGCGATCGAATCAGTAACCGATCAAACCTACGAGAAGATCGAACTCGTCGTCGTCGATGACCACTCACCTGAGTCACCCCAAGATATCGTCGACGACGCTTCTCAGGAATCGGTGCGTGACATCGTCTTCGTCCGTCACGAGGAGAACAAAGGGGCGAGCGCAGCGCGGAATACCGGAATCGAGGTCGCAGATGGTGAAATACTCGCGTTTCTCGATGATGATGAGCAATGGAAACCGACCAAGATCGAACGACAAGTCGACGTCTTACAGAACGAAGGTCCCGACGTCGGTGCCGTATACACCGGTATACAGATGTTCGATCCGAGCGGGTCTACGATCGCTGTTCGAGACGCAAAAGACGAAGGCGATCTGACGAAGAAATTTTTGTGTGGGTCCACTCCTCCGTTTCCCTCGATCGCTGTTCGACAGGAGATCGTTTCGGCTGCAGGCCCGTTCGACGAGGAGTTACCGTCGTGGAACGATCGAGAATGGCTGTTACGAGTGGCCCAGGAGTGTGAGTTCGGAGCTATCGACGCTCCGCTGGTCGTCAGTCAACGCGAAGACGGACGAAGCAAACTGAGCGGTAATTTCGCCGTCAAAAAGGAAACGTCCTATCCGAAAGTGATCGACACGTTTCTGCCGATCGCCGCGGAGTATGGATGGCTGTTCAAACAAAAGTCGTATGCTCATCTCACGTTCGATCTCGGCTACGCTGCCTTGATCAACGAACATTACGACGAAGCCCGCACCACGTTCGCTACCGCACTTGTTCGATGGCCATTCGTTCCGAAATTTTATCTCTATGCGTTCATCGCTATGACCGGGGATCGGGGATACAAACTCGCCCAACACCTCAAACGAGACGTTACGAACATCTATCACCGATGCCGGTCCACCCTAGCGTGACAGTCGAACCCTCTCGTTCGGCTATCGTTCTTCATACACCATCCAGATCGAACACACTTCTTTCTACAACCCTAATATCTCATACCCATCATCGAAGCGCTAACTTTTTTTCCGATACTTACGTAAACCCGATTCAAATGAGGTATCCGAGCAAATGAATGTCTGTTTCTTGATCAATCAACTTGCTCCTGGAGGTGCTCCGACACTGCTGCTTGATATCGTTCGCAACACTGACGCCTCGGATATCACGTACACGATCTGTTTTCTCGAAGGTGAAGACACGCTCGCACCGGAGTTCGAAGCGGCAGGGGCTGATGTGGTCGATTTCGATGCCGGCTTCAAATTCGACCCACGAGCCATCGCACGACTGGCTCGCTTTTTGCGCCATGAGAAGTTCGACATTGTCCATGCTCATCTTCCCTATTCACAAACGCTCGGACGTGTGTTCGGTCGCCTTGGGAACGTAGACCACATAATTACGACCCAACACAACGTTCCGAGCGAACGACATCCAATCACGAGAACGCTTGAACGGATCACGCGCCCGCTTGATGCCGCGACCATCGCTGTCGCGGGAGATATCGAACGGGACTTCACAGGGACGGTTCACCGGTATGAGGGGCAGTTGGACGGACAGTGGTGTACCATTTACAACGGGATCGACGTTACGGAGTTCCACGAACGAGTTCAACAAGCAGATCCGGACGAGTTTCGTGCTCGGAAAGGGATACACGGTGACCCGCTGTTTCTCACGGTGGGGCGATACGTTCCGGCAAAAGCACAAGAAGATCTCGTTCTGGCCATGAATCATCTCACAGAGGACTTCCCACAGGCCCATCTTCTGGTTGTGGGATGGGGAGAGATGGAATCTACGCTCCGGAAGACGGTGAAAGAGCACGATCTCTCGGATGCCGTTACGATAGTCGGTCGCGTTCCATCCGAGGACATCCCGGAATATTACGGTCTCGCTGATGTGTTCGTCTCTTCTTCGGTCCGAGAGGGACTTCCGATCGCTATCTTGGAGGCGATGGCAGCTAACCTTTCAATCGTGGCAACCGACATATCTGGTGTGAAGGAAGTGGTTGAACACGAACGGACGGGCGTATTGGTGCCGACACGGTCGCCCAACGAGCTATCTAATGCGATGAAACGGGTCGCTTCGACGGATGAACCGTTTGGAGACCGGGCATACAGCCGCGTATCGGAACAGTTCGATGTCCGTCAAACCACCCGATCGTACGTAACGCTCTATCGGGATCTTACCGACACACGTCGATAAACACCCACAGCGTCCGTTTCGACGTAATATATCTAAGATAGAATATTGAGGATAATAACACAAATGGATCGGTAATTTTTATATCTATGGGGAATAACCCTCGAAGTAACTAAGGGATTACAATGATAGCTAACGTTACTAAGAAGATTACAAACAGGTTCCCCTATCGAACAGAAGATGTTATCCACGGGATTAAACATCCTCATTCCATCGTTTCAGAGATAAATCAGCAGTACAACCACTGGCGTGCAGGACAACCGTACAACCCGAACGGTATCGACGTGTTCGAGGAGGACTGGGACAATCTCATCATTCTCGATGCGTGTCGATACGACGAATTCGTTCGCTGCTCCGATCTTCCCGGAGAAACGGAGAGCCGGATCTCTCGGGGAAGTACGAGTCCGGAGTTCGTTCGAGGGAATTTCGGTGGCAAGCAGCTTCATGATCTCGTCTACGTGACTGCCAACGACTGGTACGCAAAGACGAAAGACGATATCGATGCGGAGGTTCACGCGTTGGATTTCACCGACCGAGATCTCATGAACGGGCGTACCTCACACCCGGAGACGGTATCAGACGCTGCGCGTGAGGCTGCAGAAACGTATCCGAACAAACGCCTCATGGTGCACTACATGCAGCCACACTGGCCGTATCTCGGTCCCACCGGAGATAAATTTCGGCAGGGACCGTTTCACGAGGTCATGCGGACGACGGACGCAACACATACGGACGTCATGCAGGCCTACCGCGAGAATCTCGACATCGTTTTGGAGGAAGTTGAGTCACTATTAGACGATCTCCAAGGCAAAACGGTCGTGAGTGCCGATCACGGCGAACTACTCGGGGATCGAGAACGTCCGATACCGATCAAGACGTATCGTCATCCGGAGGGAGTGTACGTGGATGGGCTGGTGAAAGTTCCGTGGCACACCTACGAGTCGGGAGAGCGCAAGACGATCGTCGCCGAGAAGCCGGTTGACGACGAGGAAATAGACATCGAATCAGTCGAAGAGCATCTCAAGGATTTGGGATACCGAGTGTGAATTAACACATATGAGATCGATATTTTGCGCGTGAGTCTTACAACCCCGCGATCAAAAGGATCGGATTTATCTGAGAGGTCTACACTCTTACATACACGATGAGCACTCCTCCGAACATCGTCCTCGTGGTCATGGACACCGCCCGTTTCCGTGAAGTCGTAGCTCTTGACCGGTACATCGACCGGTCTGCTATACACCGGTTATCTGATGAAGGTAGTACGTACACTCGAACGTTCACTACCGCTCCGTGGACGCTACCGTCGCATGCGTCGTTGTTTACAGGAACGTATCCATCGAAACACGGGGCACATGCCGATCACAAACACCTCGATGAGTCGCTCGAGACGGTGGCAGAAACGTTCGCGGCGAACGGCTACGAGACAGTCGGGGTTTCGAACAACACGTGGATCAGCGAGGAGTTCGGATTCAGGCGGGGGTTCGATACGTTTCATAAAACGTGGCAGTATATTCAGACGGACACCGATCTCGGGGAAGTAGCTCGAACGACGAACGGACTCGAAATGTTCCCGGCGCTTGCCAGGCGGCTCATCGAGGGAAATCCTGTCGTAAACATTGCCAACGCCGTTTATGGCCGGTTCTTACGGAAACGACGGGACGATGGTGCCCGGCGAACGAACGAATGGGTCGAACGATGGCTCGGTGAACGACACGACCGACCGTTTTTCCTTTTCATCAACTATTTGGAACCACATCTGGAGTATCGTCCGCCGAAATCGATCGCAACACAGTTTCTTCCCGAGGAAATCTCCTATGCCGAGGCGATGGACATCTCCCAGAATGCCTGGGAGTATATCGCCGGACGTACCGACCATTCCGAGCAGCAGTTCGAGGCGCTTCGGGCGCTCTATTTCGCCGAAATTGCCTATTTGAACCGACGTATCGGAGATCTCAGAGAGTCGCTCGTCGACGCCGACGAGTGGGATGACACGATTTTCGTTCTCACTAGCGATCACGGAGAGAACATCGGTGAACACGATCTCATGGATCATCAGTACTGTTTGTACGATACGCTCCTCCACGTTCCGTTGATCATCGCTGGCGGAAGCTTCGATGGCGGTGGTGAGATCGATGAACTGGTACAGACCACTGACATCCCCCCCACACTACTCGATGCGGCAGGTATCGACGCCGACGAAGTCCGAAGCCAGTTCCAAGGGCGCTCGTTCCATCCGGATGCAGAGACGAGCGCACGCAAGCACGTCATTTCGGAGTATATGGCTCCACAGCCATCTATGGACGCTCTCGACGAGCAGCTCGATGGTCTTACCTCGACTGCTCGACAGTACGATCGATCTCTCAGGGCCATCCGGACGGAGCAGTACAAACTGATCCGTGGTTCCGACGGTTCTATGGAACTGTACGATATCGTGGACGATCCGAACGAATCCGTGGACGTTGCCAGCGACCGATCAGATCGGAGCAGACACCTCGAAAAGGAACTGGACCAGTGGCTCGACTCGTTCGAACACGCGAACGCCTCCGGTGCTGTATCGATGTCCGAACGAACGAAATCACGGCTCGAAGAACTCGGGTACATACAATGACTTCTGATATATCTGAGAAAAAGATATTACACGTTATCACGCGTTCGGACTGGGGTGGAGCACCGCGTATCGTGCAGTTGTTGGCAGACGAAACGGCTGCTACCACGGCTGTCGCCTGTGGTCCGGGAGGAAAGCTGATCGACCGACTTCGTTCCGTAGATGTACCGGTGTTCGAACAGCCCCACCTGAAACGAAGCATCGATCCGATAAGCGACGTGCGCGCGCTTTATCGCTTACGGCAACTCATTCGACGGGAGTCGTTCGATCTCGTTCACTGTCACAGTACGAAAGCGGGGGCACTTGGACGGATCGCTGCTGCGATGACTGGAACGCCGTCCATCTTTACCGTTCATGGATGGGGATTTTACAACACGGAATATGAGTGGCTCTCGTCGGGAGTTTCCTCCGGGGAGCGGGCGTTGGCGCGACTCACCGACGCGATCGTCTGCGTTTCGGAGAACGACCGGAACCGTGGACGAGAGAACGACATCCTCAGACACACGACTGATTCCGTGATTCATAACGGAATCGCTCCGGTCTCGTTTTCCGACGACCGTGCGACGATCGACGAAGAGATCGACCGAGACCCGGAAACGGTTATCATCGGTGCGATCGCCCGGCTTGCCCCCCAGAAAGATCCGATGGCGATACTGGAAACTGGTGCTCGCCTCCAACGCCGTGGGACCGACGTGACCGTCGTTATTATCGGTAGTGGATCACTCACAGCTGACTGTCGGGAATACATCGACGACCACGACGTCGACGCTCATCTGCTCGGATTCCATCAACACGCGCTCGAACTGCTCGCGGACATCGACGTGTTTCTCTTGCCCTCGCGGTTCGAGGGGTTTCCTCTTACCGTGTTGGAGTGTCTGCATCTCGGTGTTCCGATCGTGGCCTACGACGTCGGGGGGGTTTCGGAGTCGATCGTCGACGGCGAAACGGGCTTTCTCGTCGAGCCTGCTGATCTCGATCAGTTCGTCGAGCGCGTCGAGAAGCTGGTTTCTGACGATGGGTTGCGTGAAGAGATGGCTACCCGATCTCGCCGTCGTTCAAAACAGTTCACGGTGGACCGGATGGTACGCGACTACGAAGATGTTTATGCTGACGTGCTCGATTGCTCGGCGTCGCACCGCAAGCCCCACGAGCCGTTGACACGATCCGGATGAACGTCTTAGCCGTTTGTGACATGGATCCGTGAATGGTCATGTATGACCGTTAGAGTCAAACCCACGCTGGGTTTATTAGGTACAATATGAGCACAGAGCAGGGACAGGGACAGCGAACGATACGCTGTCTTGTTGCCAAGGTGGGATTAGACGGACACGATCGGGGTGCGCATGTGATCGCCCGAGCGTTCCGAGACGCCGGATTCGAGGTGATCTATTCGGGTTTACACAAGTCGCCGGACGAAATCGTTCAGGCCGCGGTGCAAGAGGATGTCGACGTTCTCGGGGTTTCGATCCTGTCGGGGGCCCACAATACGCTCGTGCCGAAGATCGTGGATGGGTTAGAGGAGTACAGCGCGTTGTCGGACATGCTCGTGATCGTGGGGGGTATCGTTCCCGAGGACGATCGTCCTGATCTCAAGGAACTCGGTGTTGCGGAGATCTTTGGGCCAGGCGCATCGATGGAGGAGACGATCCAGTTCGTCCGCGAGAACGCTCCCGAGCGATGAGTCTGGTTTCGGACCTGCTGGCGGGTGACCACCGGGCGCTCGCACGCACGATTACGACTATCGAGAATCGAGATCCCGGCTATCGGGATCTGGTAAGCGAACTGCACGAACATACCGGCACTGCGGACGTGATCGGTATTACTGGTAGTCCGGGCGCAGGGAAATCCACGCTCGTGGACAAGCTCACACGAGAGTACCGCGACCGCGATCTCACTGTCGGTGTACTCGCCATCGATCCGTCTTCGCCGTTCACTGGCGGGTCGGTGCTCGGCGATCGCATTCGGATGGGTTCGACCACGGGAGATATGGACGTGTTCGTCCGCTCGATGAGTGCTCGGGGACGACTCGGGGGGCTATCGACCGCCACAGCCGACGCCGTGAAAGCGCTCGATGCGTTCGGCAAGGACAAGATCATCATCGAAACCGTCGGTGCCGGACAGAACGAGATCGACATCGTGAAAACCGCCGATACGGTCGCCGTGCTCGTCCCCCCCGGAACGGGAGACGACATCCAGATGCTCAAAGCGGGTATCTTCGAAATCGGCGACGTGTTCGTCGTCAACAAGGCAGATCTTTCGGGAGCCGATCGTACCGTGAAAGAGCTCCGGGAGATGATCCGGACTCGCGAGGATTACACATCCGAACGGAACGGGACAACAGGGATCGATCGGGCGATCGATCGGACCGATACGGACTGGGAGCCACAGATCCTCGAAACGATCGCCAACGCCGGAGAGGGAGTCGAGGAACTCGTCTCTGTGCTCCAAGCGCACGCCGACCATCTCGTCGAATCGGGCAAACGAACCCAACGCGCCCGTCAGCGGTATGCCCAAGAGATCAGCACTCATCTCCGAGAGGACCTCCGACATCTCACTGCACAGGAGATCGACGCCCAGGGCGGTCTCGACGAGATCGTTGAGGCAGTCACCCGTCGGGAGACCGATCCCTACACGATCGTCGATGAACTGATCGCCCCGATCGAAGAGTGTATTCACCACCGCGCCGAACAGGAGCAAGCCGAGGGCGAACGCTGACCGATCCGAAGCGGTCGCTGCTCATCCGATGGAACGTGTGTTTCACCCACAGTTAAGCCGCCGACGGCCGTACGCCGGATATGGGACTTCGAAGGCTTCTTGCAGGAACTGTCGGCGGTCTCGGTCTTGTTGCCGCCACGAATCGGTTTTTGACCCAACAGGCGGATCAACTCCGAGCACCGCTCGGGCAATCGACCGAAGAGTACCGCTGGCGTGGATTCGACATCGCGTATACGGAGGCTGGATCGCCCGATGATCAAGACCTGTTGTTGTTGCACGGACTGAACGCCGCCGGATCAAGCGCGGAGTTCGCTGCCGTGTTCGATAGTTTGGCGACGGAGTACCACGTCATCGCGCCGGATCTGCCGGGCTTTGGGCTGTCCGACCGCCCGCCGCTGTTGTATTCCCCGTCGCTGTACGTGACGTTCATCACCGATTTCATCCGCGATATGACCGACGAACCGCGCGTGGTCGGTTCGTCGGTCACCGGTGCGTACGCGACGATGGCGGCCGAGACGGAAGCCGTTTCGTCACTCGTGCTCGTCTGTCCGACCACCACGACAATGCCCGGCAATCGGACGTGGCTGCGGTCGGTGTTGCGATCCCCGGTGTTCGGTGAGGGACTGTTCAATCTGATGACGAGCAAATCCGCACTACGGCATTTCGCCACCGATCACGGACTGTACGACCCCGCTAATGCCGACGCGGAGTACATCGAATACCGGTGGCAGACGACCCACCAACCCGGGGCACGCTTTGCACCTGCTTCTTTCTTCAGCGGAGCTCTTGATCCGGACGTAGAACTCGGAACAGCGCTGTCGGAACTGGACGTTCCCGTGCGGCTCGTGTGGGGTCGGAACGCTACGACGACGCCGCTCACGACCGGGCAGTCGCTTTCGTCACACGCCGACGCCGAGCTTGCCGTGTTTGATGAAGCGATGTTGCTTCCACACGTCGAACATCCTCAAGGATTCACCGACGTCGTGGCCGATACGGAGGATGCAGACGACTACCTCGTCGACTAACCGTCATCAAGCCTGTTCAGTAACAGCCACAACGAGATCTCAATGATACACCGCGGTATGTCCGCGCGTTTCGACGAGTTCCGCGTCGACTTTCGAGGCGAGTTCGACAGCCAAATCGTCGGTCGTCGTTCCTCCTCGTGACGACCGGAGGAACTTCACCTTCACGAGCGTTCGCTCGGTGAGTTGGTCGCGCAGTTCGTCCACAACGGAATCGATTCCTCTTTTCCCGACTCGGACCGTCGCGTCGATCTCGTGGGCACGCTCGCGCAGCTCGTCACTCATACTGGATCGTTCGCCCGGTAGCACAGTCAAACTGACGATCCGACGTACCCGAGTTCTATCGTCCCTGTGCTACGTCTATGAGCCCTTCCGTGAGCGGTTCCGCTACTCACACAAAAAAGTTGGAAAGTTGGCACCACCAGCGCGCGGAGGCGGAAGCGGAGCAGGCAGGTCACTCACCGCGAGCGCAAGCGAGCGGCTTTTTTGCCATCTTTTTTACGCTCGGGTGCGATCCGCGCATCCTCGCGTAAAAAAGTGGGTAGTCATAATCCAAGCTCTCGTCCGAGCACCAGACGTTGGATCTCGCTCGTTCCTTCCCCGATTTCCATGAGTTTGGCGTCCCGGTAGAACCGTTGGGGAGCGAAGTCAGTCGTGTAGCCGTAGCCACCGAGAACTTGGACGGCGTCTTCAGCGACTTCGCGGCTGGTCTCGCTCGCATCGAGCTTTGCCAGCGCCGAGAGCCGCGTCACGTCCTCACCCTCGTCGTACATCGTTGCAGCCTTGTGGGTCAACAGCCGCGAACGCTCGATCTTCCGGTCCATGCTGACGATCATGTCCCGAACGGCGTCGAACTTCGAGATCGGCGATCCGAACTGTTCGCGTTCGGTCGCGTACTCACGAGCCGCTTCGAACGCGCCTTGTGCGAGTCCCGTCGAGAGTGCCGCGATCGAAATCCGCCCACCATCGAGGGTCTTTTTGGTCTGTTCCCAGCCCTCGCCTTCCGCCCCAAGCAGTCGATCTTCGGGAAGCCGACAGTCAGTGAACGTGATCTCACACGTCGGTGAGGCGTTGAGTCCCATCTTATCCCAGAGAGTGGTCACCTCGAACCCATCGTCTTCCTGTGGATCGACGATGAACGTCGAGATGCCGTCGTACCCCGCATCCGGATCGGTAACGGCCTTGACGAGAATGGAGCCGGCCTCGCTGGCGTTCGTGATGAACTGCTTTGTGCCGTTGAGCACGTACTCATTGCCGTCCTTTTCGGCGATCGTCGCCATGTCGCTCGCGTCGCTACCGCTTCCGGGTTCGGTCAACGCCCACGAACCGATGTACTCACCCTCTGCGAGCGGTCGGAGCCAGCGCTCTTTTTGTTCTGACGTCCCGAACAGCTCGATCGGTTTCGATGCGAGGCTGATGTGGGCCGCATACGACAAGCCGACCGATCCCGAAACACGCCCCAACTCCTCGGTAACCAACGCATACATGAGCTGGTCGCCACTCAGACCACCGTGTTCCTCTTCGATCGGAACGCCCATCATATCTAACTCTGCCAACGCGTCGAAGATTTCCGAGGGATACCGGTGTTCCTCTTCGATCTCTTGGGCGATCGGGGCGATTTCCTGGTCACAGAACTCCCGAACCGTCTCACGGATCATCCGATGCTCCTCGGGCAGATCGAACTCCATACTCATGATGAGTGAGGGGTTGTATAAAAACTACGGCAAATCTTTGTGTGGACGATATGGTTAAGTTGTGTGGCGAAACATGCCTGCAAAACTAACATATATTTGATAATCGGCAACACTCATACGGCCTGCCCGCGATCGTTCAGATGAATGGTGATTCGTCGGCTCATCAGGGGCTCGATCGAGTGGGATCGACTGGAAAGTGTCATGCTTGAGGTCGCCCACCGGTACGAAGAGGAGACCCTCCGCATCGAGTTCCTGGAGGCTGACAACTGGTTATCGGTTCCTTGTGCTGTAAACGATCGGTGGTTTGTCAAGGTTATTTCTAATCAACACGCACTGGTCCACACGTTCATCACCACTGGTCGGAACCTCGGTGCGCTGTCGAGCGGACGGATGGGATTTTTCGAGCACGTACAAACACCGGTTGAGATGGCCCGACAGGAGTTACGTGCGACCCGGACGATGCGCGACATCGGGATCAACGTTCCCGAGCCGATCGAGGCGTTCGAACACGACGGGCTGGGTGTGTTCGTGGTGGAGTATCTCAACGAGTTTCGAACGTTGAGCGATCTTACTGACGACGCAGTTGAGGAGTTCGTCCCGGATCTGTTCGCGTCGCTTGCACGGGTGCACGACGTCGGTCTCGCTCATGGAGATCTCCGGGCTGCGAACGTGCTCATTTCGGATGGAGAACTGTATCTCATTGACGCCACGAACGTCCGAAACGGAGCGGTCAGTGCTGCGCGCGCGTATGATCTCGCGTGTGCACTCGCGGCGCTCGAACCACACGTTGGCGCGCGCGTCGCCGTCGATGCCGCCTTTCAGCAGTACACGGCCGCCGATCTTCTCGCCGCGCGTGACTTCCTTGATTTCGTCAACATGCGTCCGGACCATCACTTCGATGCTGCCGGAACCAAAGGTGAAATCGAAAAGTACGCCGCACAGTCCGACACCGAATCGTGAGCACTGGACAGCCGCGCGATTGATTAGGGTCTAGTCCTGAACGTACGTATGGAACGGGCGGTGTTGCGAGACGATATGGTCGCCAGCCTCGAACACGATACCAAAGGCTGGATCGAAACCGAGTCGGTCAGTCTCGCTATGCGGACAGTCCCGCGCCACGAATTCGTCCCACCAGTGCACCGAGAGCGCGCGTACACCGACCGCTCGTTCGAACGGTTCGGGTCACGCGTGCTCGCGCCGAGCACTGCTGCACGCCTTATCGAAGCGCTCACCCTCCCCGCTGATGGGTCCGTGCTCGTCGTCGGTGTCGGTGTTGGCTACACCGCAGCCGTCATTGCGGAGATAGTTGGCACACACAACGTTCACGCGATCGATATCACTCGACGGCTGGTGACCGACGCCCGGCGCAACCTCGCCGCAGCCGACTACGACGGTGTTCTCGTCGACTGCCACGACGGCAGCGAGGGACTGGTGGAGTATGCACCGTACGACCGAATCTTGGTCGAGGCCGCTGCGGTCAATCCGCCTGCTGCGCTCGTTCGTCAACTCTCTTCCGAGGGGCGATTGCTCATCCCACTCGGAACGAATCCACAGACGTTGACGCTAGTCGCCCCGAACGGCGAGCGAACTGCCGAATTCGGACGGGTCGCGTTCGATCCCCTGTTGATCGATGGTGAACAGGGTGACACGATCGAGCGCAACCGGACGCTTCGAGAAGATCGGGAGTTCGCCGCGCGAGAAAGCACCGGTCGATCCGGTTGGGAACACGACTGGATCGATTGGACACAGCAGACACACGACTACCAGCATCGATAACGAGCGGACTACTGTCTCTGGAGTATGAATACGAATGAGTAAGGCGGACGACGGGATTGCCCGGCGTTCCGGGACGGGGAATGCTGCTCCCCTCCTCCACCCCGCGACCCGTCGAGCGACAGGTGTCCGTGGTTCCGCTGCTCGCTTCCGCGCCTGACGGACTGACCACGATCAACCACGCCAAAACGCCCCTGCAGGCGTCTGGTCGTGGACCGCTGCCCCCGACGGACGAGGCTTCTCAGTTGGTTTGCAGGGCCCGCACCGGTTGGCCGGACGCACCCGGATTCGGCCCTCACTAAAGACCATTTTGTGAGTTTCGAGCAGGGCCTAACTGCCCGGCCTAGTCCATTCTCTTGGTAACCGGGACCGACATAAACGCCTTTCGGTACTGCGATTCGAGGGTTGTCAAGATGAATGGGTGTGAGTAATTCACATTCTATGGGTATGCATTTGTGAGTACCGTCAGTACTCGATCTCGATGGACGATCGAAAGCACGTTCAGCGTGCGTACGACGAGATCACGGAGAGCTACGCCGAGTACCGAACTGCTGGTGGGAACGAACGGGAGCGATTGGAGGGTTTTCTCGATCGGCTCTCAGAGACAGCCCGCGTTCTCGACGCAGGGTGTGGTCACGGCGCGCCGATACTCGCTCGACTTGCCAGTGAGACCGAAGCGATCGGCGTGGAGTTCTCCCGTGGACAGGTGGAATCGGCGACGGAGAACGCGCCCACAGCGTCCCTCCTACAGGGAGATATGATTTCGCTTCCGGTTCGTGATGGAACGGTCGATGCGGTGACGGCGTTCCACTCGTTGATCCACGTACCCCTTGATCACCACCAGCGCGTGTTAGATGAGTTCGCCCGCGTTCTCCGACCGGCGGGCTACCTGCTTTTCACTGAAGGCACAGAGGCTTGGCAGGGTGAGAACCCAGACTGGCTCGACAGCGGCGTAGAAATGCAGTGGGAGATCGCCGGACCGACCGCAACTGAACGGCAGTTACGGGCTGCGGGCTTTTCCGTGCTGGACAAGTGGACCGTCGAAAGCGGCTTAACAGATGATGAAGCAATGTTCACGCTGTTTCTCGCGCGGTTGGCTACCGACAGCACGTGATCCCGACCGCAATCGAAAACAAGCTCGAAATTTCGCTTACTGGTAATCCACTTCGCCTTCGCCTTCGCCGATCCACGCCCCACGATCCGGTTCGCGGGAGGCAAGCGGATCGATGTCCTTGTACCATGGGACGTTTTTCAGCTGTTCTTTGTTGTAGGCGAACTCGTCTTTGGTGTCCGCCGTAAACTCGAAGTTCTGCGTGAGTAGGATGGCGTCGACGGGACACACTTCCTCACAGAGCCGACAGTAGATACACTGTCCGATGTGGAGGTTGTACTGTTCGCCGTTGCGCTGTTCGTCCGTTACGATCTGTATCGTATCGTTCGGGCAGACGTTTTCACACTGACGACACCAGATACAGCGCTCCTGGCTGAACTTGTGGACGCCGCGAAACCGGGGGCTGACCTCGGGCGGATCGTCCGGGTATTCGACGGTGAACGTCGAGCCGTCAAGCGCGTGTTTCATGGTCGTCGCCATGCCCTTGAGTAGTCCGATCATGGTTTTATGGTGTGTTAGAGTGGGAAGCGTTTGAGTCCACCGTCCCGTCGGGTTACACGATCACTCCGACGATGATGGCGGTGAGCAGGAGATTGACGAAACTCAATTCGAGCAGTCCTTTCCAGCCGATTTCGATGAGCTGGTCGATCCGAACGCGGGGCAACGCCGAGCGCGCCCACTGGGTGAACAGGAAGAACGCCCAGATCTTGATGGTGAACCAGACGAAGCCCGGCAACACCGGTCCAGCTGGCCCACCGAGGAACACCGTCGCAAGGATCGCTCCACCGAGGAAGATGTGGATGAACTCACCGAGATACATCAACACGAAGTAGACGCTCGAGTACTCCGTCTGATAGCCGGCGACGATTTCAGTAGGTGCTTCCGGTACGTCGAACGGATTCCGGCCGACTTCTGCCATGTTTGCGACGATGAACAACACGAACGCGAAGGGATTCACGAACGCGTACCACGAGGGGATCGAGACCCCAGCGATCGTGATCAACGTCTCGGCCTGTGCGCCGACGATCTGGCTGGTCTGGAGCGTCCCGGTGAACAGCACGACGGACATCGCCGTGATGACCAACGGGATTTCGTATGCGACGTTCTGGGCGACCGCTCGCAGTCCGCCGAGCATCGAATACTTGTTGTTCGACGCGTAGCCGGCCATCACGAGCGCGACGCTGGCGATCGACGCGACGGCAAACAGAAAGGCGAGTCCGACCTCCGGATCAGCGAGCTGAATGCCGTTTCCCATCGGCACCACGGCAAAGCCGAGCAACGCCGAGGCGACCAACAGGAGCGGTGCGAGATCGAACGCCGGTCGGTCGGCTCCATCGGGAATGATGAGTTCCTTCGAGAGCATCCGTACGGCGTCGGCGATGATGATCAACAGTCCGAACGGACCGACGCGGTTGACGGCGATCCGGTCGGTGAACGCGGCGGTTATCTTCCGCTTGGCCCATGGACCGGCAACCGCCGTGTTGAGCAGAACGAACGTCCCGACGAATGCCGCACCAACCAACGAAAGCAGAAAGTCCTCAAGCGGGCCGAGCGAACCGAGTCCCAGTGTGCTCCCGAGGGTGTCTGTGATGCTCATCGGTCCACCTCACCGAGCACGATGTCCAAGCTTCCAAGCGCCGCGACCAGGTCGGGAACGTACTCGCCTTCGGCCATCTCGGGGAGTGCTTGCAGGTTCGAAAAGCACGGGCTGCGGATTTTGAACCGCGCGGGGGTGTCGGTGCCATCACTGCGGATGTAGATGCCGAGCTCGCCTTTCGCACCTTCGACAGCGCGGTAGATTTCGGTGTCTGGGTCGGGCTTGAGCGTCCGGGGAACGTTGCTCTGGATTTGGCGGTCGTCTTCGGGCCACTCTTCGAGGAGATTGACACACTGATCGATGATCTTCGCGCTCTCTTCGACTTCTCGGAGGCGAACCAACACGCGCGCGTAGTTATCACAGCCGTCTTCGGTGACGACGTCCCAATCGAGGCGGTCGTAGTAACCGTACGGATCGTCACGCCGGAGATCGTAATCAATCCCCGATCCTCGTGCGACCGGGCCGGTACAGCCGTACTGTTTGGCCACCTCCGGTTCGAGGACCCCCGTGTCCACACACCGAAGCTGTAACACTTCGTTACCGGAAACGAGATTGTGGTATTCTTCGAGTCTGGCGGGCAGTTCGTCGAGAAAGTCCCGGGTTTTCTCGAAGAACTCCTCACGGGGTTCGGGCAAGTCCCACGCCACGCCACCGAGCCGGAAGTAGTTGAACATCATCCGCTGGCCGGTGAGATCCTCAAGGATGTTCTGTACGACTTCCCGATCTCGGAATGCATACATGAAGATCGCCGAGAAATCCCCGTACACGTCGATAGCGAACGTGCCGAGCGCAAGCAGATGGGACGCGATCCGACACAGCTCCGCGCTCATCGTTCGGATGATCTGGGCGTACTCGGGCACGTCGAGGTCGGCGAGATCCTCGGCGGCACGGGCATACGCCCACTCGTTCAGGAGCCCAGCCGAGATGTAGTCCCACCGGTCGGGGTACGGCATGATCTGATGCCGATAGGTCCCCTGCTGGCATATCTGTTCTTCACACCGGTGGAGATAACCGATGTCGGATTCGACATCGGCGACTTGCTCGCCGTTGAGCGTCGTTTTGAGGTGGAGCACGCCGTGGGTCGCAGGATGGTGGGGACCGATGTTGATGAACATCGTGTCCGTCTCACCGCGATGATCTTCTTCTAACGGGTTAGCGTGCTCGGTCAGCGGCACGACCTGCTGTCGTTCTTGATCGTAGTTTAGGCTCAGTGGATGGCCCTGCCACGTTTCCGGCAGCAGAATCCGGCGAAGATCCGGATGGTCAGTGTACTCGACGCCGACCAGATCGTACGCCTCCCGTTCGTGCCAGTCGGCCGTCCGATAAACTCCTGCTCCGCTCTGACTTTTCGGCTCGTGGACGCTCGTCGGTACCACGACGCCGACCTCTTGGGTCGGATCGTCGTATTTCTTCAAATGATAGATGCTCTCATAGCGGTCCTCGTACTGCTGTGCCGTGACACACGAGCAGTGGTCGAACCCCGCCTGCTTTCGTAACACCGAGAGCGCGTCGACGACACGGTCCGGACGAACGACGAAGGCCTCCGCGTTGAGGTGTGCTTCGCGGTCGATGACCATTTCACCCAACAGCGATTCGAGTGCGTCGTAATCGAGACCGGTCTCGGTGACACCGACATCGGTGTGAGTGCTCGGTTCAGGTGCTTCCAAACTCATGGTGACTCAGCCCAGTTGTACCGCATGACGAGATCGTCCTCGTCGATCTGATCGGCTAGATGCTGTACGAGTTCGTCATCTTCGAGATCACCGAACTGTTCGAGTTCGTACGGTTTGACCGTCACTGGGGCTGTCTCACCGTTTGCGATCCGCTCTTGAAGCTTGACAATGCCGTAAATCAACGCCTCGGGCCGTGGTGGACAGCCCGGGACGTGAATGTCACACGGGATGACCTCTTCGGCACCCTTGATGACGTTGTACCCTTCCTGGAACGGTCCACCGGAACAGGTACACGATCCCATGCTAACGACGAATTTCGGCTCGGGCATCTGGTCGTACACCCGCTTCATCCGTGGGGCGAACTTCGAGACGATGGTCCCGGGAACGATGATTACGTCCGCCTGCCGGGGTGATGCACGAGGAACACCGGAGCCGAACCGATCGAGATCGTGCTTGACGGCGTAGGTGTGCATCATCTCGATGCTGCAACACGCGATACCGAACTGTAGCATGAACATCGAGGAGCCCCGAACCCAGTTCATGAAGCTGTCGAACTTCGTGAGGATGAAGGGCGACGAACCGAACGCTTCGCGGAGCTTCGAGTTGAATCGGTTATCGACCCCCTCGCCCATACGGGCCTCCTGTGTGGTCTGTGCGCCTGTCGTGTCTTGATTGTGGCTACTCATGGCTCCTGGGATCTGTCTGGTGTCATGGCTCTCGTGCTCCGGTCAGTTCCCGCCCGGGAGATCGAACCCAGCGGACCGCACCGTTGCGCCACGCCCATACGAGACCGACGGAAAGGACTCCGATGAACACCAGCATCGGAACCAACACCGGAACAAGTCCGATGTCTGGCTGAGAAACGGCGTCTCGGTAGATGACTGTCCACGGGAAAATGAGCACCGTCTCGATGTCGAAGACGAGGAACAACAGCGCAACCATGTAGTACTGGATATTAAACCGGATGCGCGTGGTGCCCGTTGGCACCTCGCCGCTCTCGTAGGTCGTGGTTTTTCCTTGTTCGGGCACACTAGGGCGCAACAAGCTCGAAACGGCCATCATGCTGAACGGTATCGCAACCGCAACCAACCCCAGCGCGCCGATCGCTATCCATGGATTACTCATCGTGCTTGTATCGTATGGTCGCTTAGAATGCCACCCATATAAGGATTCATTTCCGGTGATCCGCCCGTTTCCGGTCGTGTCCGGCGGATTCTCTGTTGTTATTCGTGCGTCAGTGTGTGTAGTGATCCCCGGCGACAAACGTGCTCCCGAAACACTTCGCCGTTCTACTTCCGTTCGTCTCGAAACGCCGTCGTTCCGCGCTCGTGTAGTTCCCGGGAAACGGTCCCTACGTCGCGTTGCAGTTCAGTATGATACTCAGTAAGGCGCTGTTCGAGCTGTTCGTGTTCCCGAGCGAGGATCTGAACCGCCGACAGCGCGGCGTTGAACGATTTTCCGGCGTCGACGGCAGTGATCGGTGCACCAGTGGGCATTCCGAGCACCGAATCGACTGATTTCTCCTGGACCGGCACTCCAATAACGGGCAGCGGATAGGCGATCGACGCCGTCATGTTCGGGAGATCGGCCGACTTCCCGCCCGCACCGGCGATGATAACGTCGATTCCGCGATCGCGGGCGGTCTCGCCGTAGGCGTACATGAGCTGTGGGGTCCGATGAGCCGATACCACGTACGTTTCGAAGGTAAACCGGGTCTCGGGCGGATCGTCGTAGTCGGTACACTCCTCGAACCCGAGTTCTATCAGGGCCTCATACGCCCCATACATCGTGTCGAGATCCGAATCTGACCCCATGACGATACCGATTTCGGGCGTGGTCTCGGACGGACGGTCGGTTTCTGCTTGTTCTTCCAATTCGTCAATGAGTGATCGTAGTTCGGAGACAGTCATGGTTCGTTAGTGGTTTCGAACGACACCGAATCACGAAGATCGCGCGTGCGTTTCAAGAGTGCGTCGGGGTCCTCTCCGATGGCGGTTACGTGCCCCATCTTTCGGAGCGGCCGCACCTCTCGTTTTCCATACCAGTGGAGGTTTGCGTTCGACGCCCCCAGAACGGTTTCCACACCGGTTAGCTCGGCAGGACGTGACTCGTCGGTGTCGCCGAGCACGTTGCTCGTCACGGTCGGACACCGTCGTTCCGTGGCTCCGAGTGGCCACCCCATCACGGCCCTGACGTGCTGTTCGAACTGCGAGGTGCTCGAACCCTCGATCGTCCAGTGGCCGGAGTTGTGCGGCCGGGGTGCGATCTCGTTGAGGAGTATCCGTCCATCGACTTCGAACAGTTCGATCCCGTACACGCCTCGCCCCTCCATTTGGTCGAGCACGTCGCTGGCAACGTCGTAGGCGCGGCGTTCGATCTCCGAGCGGTCGGTTTCTCCACCGATCCGTGGTGGGGAGACCGTTTCCCGGAGTATCTCCTGTTCGTGGATGGTTTCAGTGACCGGGAACACATCGGTCGTATCGTCACCTTTCACGCCGATGACCGACAGCTCCCGATCGAAGGGGACGAACGCCTCGACCATCGCGTCGCCACCGATCTCTGCCATCGCGTCGTCGGCCTTCTCGGGACCATCGACGGCGACGTTGCCCCGACCGTCGTAGCCGCCACGCCGGGCTTTCAGCATGAGCGGCCAGCCCAACTCCTCGCCTGCCCCCCGGAGTTCCTCCACGTCGTCAACGCGCCGGAACTCCGGGACCGGAATCCCTGCCTCGGCCAACGATCGTTTCTGAACCAGCTTGTCCTGAATGGTCCGAAGCGTCGATGGTGAGGGTTCGACCGGAACACCGGTCTCCTCGTGGACGGTCTCTAACAGCTCCGGATCGGCCAGTTCGATCTCGAACGTCAACACGTCCGCACGCTCCGCGAGTTCGCGGAGTCCATCGGGATCGCCGAACTCGCCGACGATCTGGTCTGTGACGACGGGCGATGCCGGACAATCGGGCGTCGGATCAAGCACGACGATCTCGATACCGAGCGGCCCGGCTGCCTCACCGAGCATCCGCCCGAGCTGTCCGCCACCGACGACGCCCAGCGTCGGGCCCGGCGACGTGAGTCGAACGCTCATGGAAGAGCGTTCGAGTCGATCGCCATAACCGTTGTCGATAGCCGGTGGATATGGCGAACCGTCTCAAACGTCCGTGATTCGAAGCATCTCTGTGGCACCGCGCTGAAACTCGAACGGAACGCTCACCTGCTCTGTGGTGTATCCCTCGGTTTCGAGCGTTTTGACGATCGAATCGAGTTCGTGATACCGGTTCGTGTCGAGTTCGGAGAGCGGGAACACCCGGACCTCCTCGGTCGCTACACGGGCGAGTTCGCGCAGCGACGGGAGATGAAACTCTCGATCCAGTCGATCTCCGTATAAAAACAGAAAATGTGCGGAGAGTACGACCGAAAACGAATCCGAGTTGAACGGGAGCACCGGTAGCGCGGCGTGAACGTACCGATCCCTGTTGTCCTCGAAATCATCGAGAAACTCCTCGTACGCACGCTTCAAATACCGACTGCGCCCGTCGGTATCCCCGTAGAATCCCCATTCAAACAATGACGACTTCTCCCGAAGCTGGGCCACCACGCGCTTGTGGTCCGTGTTCGCCAGTTGTAGGAGTCGAGCCGTGGACTTCCCGTAGGCGATATCGACACCCATCGCGTTGATGCCGTGGTCGTTAGCCGTCCGAACGAACGAGCCAACGCCCGACGGACAGTCGAGCACCGTCTGACCAGCCAGCGCTGCCGGATCGAGATCGAACATGTGGACGTACTCCTCGAACGTGCGCCCGATGAGCGCGAACCCATCGACCTCCAATCGCTCTGTTGTATCTGTCATCAACAGATACAAATTATATACATCATTATATATCTGTACAGTAACGATGATTTATGGGCGATATTCTGATTGGGAGAAAGAACAGTAGCTCTCCTTCGAGCACAGTTCGTTGATGTGTTTATGGCATATACGCACGTATATACTTTGTATGTCTAACACGGATGCGCACAACGGCGACGAGCCGACGATGACAAGCATCAACCTGCGATTATCGGAGGTGTTTCTCGACGACATCGACGCAGGTGGAAAGAAGAGGGGTTCAGCAGCCGGGACGAGTTCATGCGGTATGTTTTGCGCGATGCCATGCGACACCCCGGGCTATCGCGTGAAACGTGGAAGTCGATCGCCGCGACCGAGCACGAACTGCGGATGGATGAAACGGAGTTCGTTTCTAGCGACGAGCTCCGTGCCGGGCTGACATCGGATTCCGGGGACAGCGACGATGCCGAATAAGGAGGAGTGGTCGTAGGAGTTTGCCCCTCGTGCTCAGGCGTCGTTTGAGAAGCTTGAGAACTACGAACAGGATCGCATCACGTCGAAACTCGATGGGATCGTTACCGACGAATGGCGTGATCCGGACGAATACGTCGAGCCACTAGCTGGTGTTCCACACGACAAGCTTCGTATCGGTGTGTTCTGGCTCGGTTGTCGAATCGACCACGAACAAACTCGCCTCGCCGTATACGAGATCGAAAAACGCTCGGGCCTACCGTCCGGGCGACGATTGAGTCGTGTTCACCCGATCGCGGTCGATGAGAAACACCACGTCAGTGTCGGTGGTCCGCATCTGTTCGATCGTCGCGTCGTATTCTGGGAACCGCCTGTCGAGTCCCTCGGGAACGACCGGGACGGTGACGGTCTGGTTGCTTTCGTTTTTCGTGACGTGGGATGCGGTCGTGATGATGACCGGTGGTTTCTGGTTGAGTTGATCGAGTTCGGCCTGTGATTGGGCGCACGTGACCGATGCATCGCTGCGAACGAGATACCACGGCAACGGGAGCGCGTCGAACCATCCATTGTTACCGGCACACGACGGTTGTTGATAGATCGGATCACCGTTGACGAACTGCTGTCCGTAGAGCACGACGTCAGTTCCCTGCTGATTGTTTGCAGCGATCCGTTCGATCTCGTGGACCGTCGGATGGAAATCGTCGGCCGGTTGGGCGTACTGAACGAGTTCGTTGTCGGATGCTTGTGGTTCCTGGTAGACGCTGTGGATCCCGACGGCAGCGACGGGCGCAGAGATCAACAGCAAAACGACCCCGGCTACTCCAACGCGTGCCCACCGAGTGTTCGTCACGACGCCGGCACGGATCGGCCGGAGAAGCGCTCCAACACCGACAGCAGCGGGAATCATCAGTGGCAACACCACGTGGACCGCCGCCCACGGAGCTTTGATGTCTGTGATGACTGGGTACCCCAACAGCGACACCACCCCCCACGCGAACGTGACCGTAAGTAGCTCACGCGGAGTGTCGGTAGCGTATCGATCGACGACAAAGCCAAGACACGCGAGCACCACGAGCACGAGCGATCCGTAGCCGATCGTTTCGAGCAGATCAACGAGATACGGGATGTATGGGTGTTCTGATTGCGCACCGGTTCCCCAAAACGAGTAAAACGACTGGAACGCTCCGGCCGTCCCCTCCCAGATGAACGCCCCCAACAGTGATGGATCCGTGAGTGCGTTCCAGCCGACGTACTGTCCGCCATTCGATCCGGGCACGTGGAGACGACCGTTCGACCGTGGGGCATAGAACGCGATGATGACGACGAAAAATTCGATGATGGCCGCGATGACTCCGAGACCGTGGCGGCCCAACCAATTCCAACCTCGCACGAGCGCGTCCCAAACGACAGTCCGGAGCGCTCGTTCGCGGACGTGAGTCACGAATCGGTGGTCGAGGATCACCGCGAACGCACCGAGCCAGCAGAGGACGTACACGAACGCGTTCTCTTTGGTCGTAAAGCCAAGCGCGATCAGCCCCGAAGCAGCGAGAAGATGATCCGTTCGGTCGGTGTCGATCGCCCGGACGAGAAACGCAAAGCCCGCGAACATAAACGCACCGACGAGGGGATCGCCACGCATGAATCGCGAGTAGTACAACAGGATCGGATCGAACGCCAGAAACGCCGCCAGCGCGACGGTTTCGATCCGATCCAACCGGCTTTGGAACAACAGCGCCGTGAGTGGGAGCAGCCCGGTCACGAACGCCGGTACGATGCGCATCGCGGCGTCAGTGTATCCGAACCACTCGAACAACAGCGGGTTAATGTGGTGGTAGAACGGTCCGTGAATGACGGGACTGTAACTGTAGTTTCCCGTCTGCATGTAATCGAGTATCCAGAAGCCGACACGGGCTTCGTCCCAGTGGGCGATACGATCGCCGAGGAAGGCGAATCGAGCGAGCAACGCGAGGGCGGTGATCGAGACGACTGCCACCGTCGCCGTGCGGCCGGGACTCCAGTCCCGACTAGTGAGTGCGGGGCGTTCCATTGGCTGGCTCCTAGGCACCTTTAGTTAGAATTCTTATGATCCACGTTTTTTCCGCTCGGGTAGCGAAGCTACCCTCGCGCAAAAAACCTGGACTAAAAAAGGCCGCTCGCTGCGCTTCGCTACGCTCGCGGTGAGTGACCTGCCCGCTCCGCCGCCGCGACCGCTGCCGCTCCGCGACCGCGCCATCCGGTTCGAATTGCACTGGATCCCATCAGTACGATACCATCCGATAAAACATTCCTTGATCCGATGGCTCGGTCCTATTTCGGTCGAGATTTGACTGGAGAACAGTTGTTTGTACGACACGACATTACTCGTTACATCAGTACCTTTATACGTGATGGGGTAAGGAACGATAAACGAGGACGCTTGCGTGCGCCACGGGGCGTGTGCGTTCGTATTGAACGCGCCGGGTGGTGGTAGCACCCGACGCTGGGTCCTCTGAGTGCAAGAACCCATGATTGGGAACGAAGCAGAGACATGTAACGGTGTCGAATCGTATCAGAAACGTGACCAGCGACAGCGATGTCCCCAGTGTGGCCGACCGGTTCGGTCGCGGTACGCGCATCGGGTTGGCTGTTCACTGCTGGAGGGCCGTCGATGACCCACCTTTTTTGCGCTCGGGTGGCCTTCGGCCACCACTCCCACAAAAAAACGTGGGCGAAAAAAGCCGCTCGCTGCGCTCGCGGGAACTGCGTTCGTGGGGGAACGAGATGACGCTGCCGGTGTTTCAGTTCTGGGATCGGCTGGGCGAATCAGTGAACCTCTCGACCCTTGACGATCGAGCGACGATCTCGAAAGCGGAGTTGTACCACGTCGTGGACGTGGGCACTGGAACGTGGTGTCGGCCGTGCCGGAGTACGGGTTGTACGCACGCCACGCAGATCGAGGAGATACTGGCGACGGCCGGGCTTGGCCGGTCACAAGTGGACTACGACGATTTGCCCGGCATAGCGAACGTCACGCGCTACAACGCGCCGAAAGAGCTGGTCGTCACGAGCTGGTTCGACAATGGCGGCCGGGTGCGGTATCACGAACAGCGCGACGGAACGGTCGTGCAGTCGGTGTACACCCCCGAAAACGATCGAGAGCCAGCCGAGGTGACTGAGCAGCCTGACGCAACGAGTGCCCCAGCCGCGTTAGTCGCACTGTTGGCGGAGTACTGCCACTATCGCCAGCGCGGTGATCTCAATGGCTTGCGCCAGCAGTATCCCGAGGTGGCGCGCGTCGTGGGCGAGCCGCCGGTCGTCCACGCCGACGACTAAAAACAACAGGGTCGGCGGTGCGGAGGCGGGGGAGAGGCGGAGGCGGAAGCGGTCGCGGAGGCGGGAGATGCAAGTGTAGTCACCGCGAACGAAGCGGAGCGGAGTGAGCGGCTTTTTTTGATCCAGATTTTTTGCGCGAGTGGTGGCCGAAGGCCACCCGAGCGGAAAAAAGGTGGGCCGGTATCGCCAGCGCGGCGACCTCGATGGATTGCGCCAGCAGTATCCCGAGGTGGCGCGCGTCGTTAGCGAGCCGCCAGCCGTCCACGTCGACGATTGAGAACAACAGAGTCGACGGCGGCGGTCGCGGGGCGGCAGCGGTCGCGGCGGCGGAGCGGGCAGGTCACTCACCGCGAGCTTCGCTCGCGGCCTTTTTTAGTCCAGGTTTTTTGCGTGAGGGTGAGCTTCGCTCACCCGAACGCAAAAAAAGTGGAACGTCACCCCTTTGCATTCGCCTCCCGATCCGACGGGTATGGTTTCACTCGGGTTGGTGGTCTCCCAGTTCAACAAGGAGGGGGAGATCACCCACGAGATGGAAGAGCGCGCCCGGACCGCGGCTGCCGAACACGACGCGGAGATCGTCGAGACCGTTCCAGTGCCGGGATCGTACGACACGCCCCTAGCCGCCGATCGGCTGGCACGGCGGGAGGACATCGACGCTGTCGCGGTGTTGGGTGCGATCGTCACCGGCGACACCGATCACGATCAGGTCATCGCCGACGCTGCCGCCCAAGGCCTGACGGAGGTGTCTCTCAAACGGGATACGCCCGTCACGCTCGGCATCACTGGCCCGGCAATGAGCGTCGACGAAGCCAACGCACGCATCGACCACGGTGCGACCGCTGTCGAAAGCGCTATCGATCTCGCGGAAACGTTGTGAATGTGTACACGAGTATGAATACGGATTTCACAGAGCGCATTCAACGCGTCGAACCGAGCGCGACGATCGCCATCAGCAACCTCGCGTCCGAACTCGAAGCTGACGGCGTCGATGTCGTCGATTTGAGCGTCGGTGAACCCGATTTCCCGACGCCCGAACCGATCGTCGACGCAGCCAAAGACGCGATGGACGCTGGTCATACGGGATACGCACCATCGAACGGAATCCCTGCCCTTCGGTCGGCCATCGCCGACTCTCTGGGTGAGCGCGGGCTGTCCTACGATCCCGCAGAGATCATGGTGACCCCCGGTGGGAAACAAGCGTTGTTCGAAGTCGTACAGACGCTCGTCGAGGACGGCAGCGAGGTCGTGCTACTCGATCCGGCGTGGGTGTCCTACGAGGCGATGGTGAAAATCGCCGGTGGATCGCTCGAACGCGTCGATCTCACCCCCCACGATTTCCAACTCGAACCTGCTCTCCCCGAACTTGCCGAGACCGTCTCTGCGGAAACGGATCTCATGATCGTCAACTCCCCGAGCAACCCATCGGGTGCAGTGTTCTCCGAGGCAGCACTCGACGGGGTGCGTGATCTCGCAGTCGAACACGACGTGACCGTCATCGCTGATGAGATGTACGATCGGATCACCTACGGCGTCGAACAGACGAGCCTCGGAACGCTCGATGGAATGGCGGAGCGTACCGTCACCGTCAACGGTTTCTCCAAGGCGTATTCGATGACCGGCTGGCGGTTGGGATATTTCGCCGCGCCAAGCGATCTCGTCGACCAAGCGGACAAGCTCCAATCCCATTCGGTGACGTGTGCGACGAACTTCGTCCAACACGCCGGTGTCGCCGCGCTCACCGAGTGTGAGGAGTACGTCACGGAAATGCGCGATGCGTTCGCCGAACGGCGTGATATGCTCGTGGATCTCTTCGACGATCACGGTGTGGACGTGCCTGTCGGCGACGGCGCGTTCTACATGATGGTGCCCGTGGCGGACGACGATCAACAATGGTGTGAAAACGCCCTTTCGGAGGCCCACGTCGCCACCGTCCCCGGCAGCGCCTTCGGAACACCCGGCTACGCGCGCCTGTCGTATGCAGCGAGCACCGAACGGCTCCAAGAAGGCGTCGAACGACTCGCCAACAACGGCTATCTGTAGTAATCGTTCGCGCACGTCGTTTTTCTCTCGGAAGCCGTCGTCAGCACCGTTCCGTACAGATCCGATCGATGATCTGCCCGGTCGAGAACAGCTCGCCGTTGTACCGTGGTTCCATCCTCGAAGCTCGCTCGACTGAGCAGTCGATCCCTCGTTCTGCCAGTGCGGCTTCGATGTCGCTTTCGTCGTGGTGTTGATCGTGTCCCAACAGAATGATGTCAGGATCGATCCGCTCGATCGGGACGAAGATGTCTTCGGTGTGTCCGAGATGCGCTTGATCGACCATTTCTAAGGCCCCAACCATATCGCGGCGCTGGCGGTCGGGAAGAACGGGCTGGTCCTTGTGGGTCACGTTACTCCCACGAGCAATGATGACGTGGAGTTCCTCGCCCATTGCCTTTCCTTCGCGAAAGTAGTGGAGGTGACCCGGATGGAGGATGTCGAAGGTCCCTTGTGCAACGACTCTCATCGGCGTAGCTCCCTATCGATGTCTGCCTGTGTAAAATCGAAGAACTGTTCTTCCGGATCCGGGAGCGCCACATCGAGCACCGACAACTCCGTTGGCGTACCATCCCGATCGAATGCCCGCCAGTCGGTTTCTCGGTAGGGCGCACCGAGTATGATGTGGACCGATCCGCTTCCGAAAGTAGCGATATCGGCATCGCTTGGCTGGAGGACGCCGTTGGGATGTGAATGGATGGAACCGACGGCCTGCCGGTCGTTCGGAACCATGTTCGTTTTCATCGTCGCGCTTACGGGCGACGACTCCGTACCGGGGACGACGAGTACCTCGGTGATGACGGTGCCCGATTGTTCCAATCCGAGTGTACGGGCGTCTTCACCGCGGAGTAACCCCATATACTCATCGGGGTGTGTGTTCTCGGCGGCCTCACGCGCGAACGCGAGCGTCTCCTCGGCGATGCCGAGAATCTCGTCCGAGCGAAACAGGCGCATATCTACTAAGAGGATCCGGTTTCCATCTAAGAGTTCCGAAACGGGTGGCCACCGCTCGCAGGTGGATCCCTGCGTCTCACCCCGTTCCTGAGCCGATTCAACCATTCTGTTTTTGAGTATGGACAGAATTTAGACAAAGGTCGTTCGAAAGGGAAGCGTTAACACCGACGAGAGCCGAGTTCGGGGAAATGCCACCTTCACGCGTCTCTATCACTATTGTCTATGACCTTGCACCGAACTGTACGATGGACGATGTCGAGATCGGTGAGCATTACCACGCCACGGTCAACGGCGTTGTCGATTACGGCGTTTTCGTGGACCTCTCGGACAATCTCTCGGGACTCGTTCACGAATCGAAGCTCCTCGATGAGTACGAGTACGGTGATTCGCTCATCGTTGAGTTGGATGAGATCCTCGACAACGGAGATCTGAGTTTCAGTGAGGCCCAACCGACCGAATACCGGACCGATGTTGTCGAACCGGGACAGCTCATCACCGCGACGGATCTCGACAACAACATCGGTGATCCCGTTCATTTCGTCGGTGAGGTCATTCAGATCCGCCAAACCTCCGGGCCGACAATCTTCCAGGTCCGAGATGAGGTCGGTGTCGTTCCATGTGCTGGTTTCGAGGAAGCTGGTGTTCGAGCGTATCCGGAGTACGAGATCGGTGACATCGTTCGAGTATCTGGCACTGTCGAACAACACGACGGTGGAAAACAACTCGAGATTGACCAGTTGGAACCAGTTCCGAACGCCGAGGAGATGCGCACACAGATCAGCGAGTCGCTTGACGCGGTCGCGGAACCCAACGAGATCGAGCCGCTGGTCGACTGGCCGGAACTCGACACCATCCTTTCAGACCTCTCCGATGTTGCGAAAACACTTCGTCGGGCCGTACTCGATGGTCGTCCGATCCGGATCCGTCACCACGCCGACGGCGACGGCATGTGTGCCAGCATTCCGCTCCAGCTCGCGCTCGAACGGTTCATCGAAGAGCGATACGAGACACCCGAAGCCTCCGAGTATCTGCTTCGCCGTCTGCCGAGCAAGGCTCCATTCTACGAGATGGAAGACGTAACGCGCGATCTCAACCACTCGCTGTCCGATCGGGACCGCCACGGTCAGAAGCTGCCGTTGTTTTTGATGCTCGACAACGGATCGACCGAGGAGGACACGCCCGCATACCGGACGCTCGCCGAGTACGACATTCCTATCGTCGTTGTCGATCACCATCATCCGGATCCCGAAGCCGTCGAGCCGTTGGTCACACAACACGTCAATCCGTATCTCCATGGAGAGGATTACCGTGTTACCACCGGTATGATGTCCACCGAACTCGCACGGATGATCGATCCCGATCTGACCACGGATCTCAAACACGTTCCCGCCGTCGCAGGACTGTGTGATCGCTCGCGCGCGGACGCGATGGACGCGTATCTCTCGCTCGCCAGCGACGCTGGGTACGACGAATCCGACATCGAGGATATTGGTGAGGCGCTCGATTACGCCGCATTTTGGCTCCGGTACGATGACGGTAACAGTTTCGTCAACGACGTGCTTGATGTGGGCTGTGACGATTCCGACCGCCACGCGGAGTTGGTGTCGTTTCTCGCCGATCGAGCCGAACGCGACCGTAACCGCCAACTCGATGTGACGCTTTCCCACACCGACCACGAGCAACTCGACAACGGTGCACACTTGTACCGGATCGATGTCGAACGTCACGCTCACCGCTTCACCTATCCAGCACCGGGAAAGACGACGGGCGCGGTCCACGACGAGATGGTTACGAAACACGACGGCGATCCCGTTATCACGATCGGCTACGGACCGGATTTCGCCGTGCTCCGGAGCGACGGTGTGCGACTCGATATTCCTGAGATGGTGTCGTCGCTGGCCGATGAATACCCCGAAGCGGGGGTTAGCGGCGGCGGACACCTCGTCGTGGGCTCGATCAAATTCGTCTCGGGACAGCGTCAAACGGTGTTCGACGCGCTCGTCGAGAAGATGGCCGACGCCGACATCGACGAACAGCTCCGAAGCACCCTACTGTAACCTCTTACTGTCCGCGTTCGAAGTCGAGGGTTTTGGCGAGCACCAGCGCCACGATCAGGAGGATTCCGATCGCAGCGATGATGCCGACGGGGAGTCCGTCGCCGGTCCCACCTGTCCAGTCCGCATCGAACACCGCTTCGTAGTAGCTTCCAACTGCCTCTCCCGTGAGGACGAGGAGAGCTTCCCGGTTCTCTCGGGCGGACTCCTCGTTCCAATTGAGACTTCCAACGACAACGTGTTTCCCGTCGATGATCATCCCCTTGGCGTGGATCTTCTCGTAGCGACCGTTCGGCTCTGCGAGTTGTGCTTCGAGTGGGAGGTCTTGATCGGCTGCGACTCGAGTGAGATGCTCGACGAGCGCACTGTTTTCTTCTCTAACGTACCATGTACTGTCTAGAAGGATACGAACGTCGACTCCTCGCTGCGCAGCCCTGAGCACTGCCTTCGTAAACGGACCGTCAGGCCCAGCGGTCGACACCTGCACGACCCGGATCGTCTCGGTAGCGTTGTCGATCAGACCGATCACCTCCGATTCGGCGTTGTCGGGCGCAACGAGGAACCGCACCTGTTCGACGGGCACCCGATCGGGGTCGATCTCGGACGGATAGGATCCGGACGCCTGTTCCCCTGGTTCGAACGTTTCGTTGCGACGAAACTCCGACCACGGCGTCGTATCGTTCCAGCCGGTATCGGCGCGAAACACTGCCGCCAATCGGTCGGTGAGTGCTGCATCGTCGACGATCGCCCCCCATCCACGGCTCGACTGACCCCCAACCCCCGATGGTTTCCAGTTTTCGGTCATCACGAGGGAGCGATTGTCCACAACGCCGTATTTCGCGTGGTGATGAGCGTATCGCGCTCGCTCACCGCTAAGAACGTGAACGTCGATGCCCGCGTCCGAGAGCCGATCGAGAACTGTTGCCTCGTGGGTCGAGATTCCGCCAACTGGGCCGCCATCGACGAGCACCTCGACGTGAACGCCACGCCGATGCGCCCGAATCAATCTGGTGGCGACCGCCTCGGATGTGAACGTGTATCCACCGATCAGGATCCGATCGGTGGCTGAATCGAGCGTCGCTAAGGGAACGTCTGGCGTGTCCGGGAGCACGAACAGCTTCGCTGATGTCGATCCCGTTTCGAACGCGGAAAAGTCAGTGTGGCCGAGTGGCTGCCACTCCCATCGTTCACCGTCACGCTGATACCGTTCTCCCTCCGGAGCGGTGTCGTATTCGACGGTATCGAGCGACGCGTTGTTTCTCACGAGCCGGAGCCGTTCACCACTGTTTGCAAGCGTTAGCCTTCCTGTGAGTGGCTGAACCGGCCCATCCACCACGGCTTGGGCCGCCGATGGCTCCGTCGAGAGCACAACTCGGCCGCTCACCGTCGTAGTGGGCAAGGAAGCGTTCGATTCCCCGTCGCGGAGCTGCCAGCCGCTCACGTTCGTGGTCGTCGGAACGTCGATAACGATGAACTCACCGGCATCACCCTCCGTGACTGGATTCGGATACACACCGACGATTTCGGCGTCGGTGCCCGTCGCTTGCTCGGCACTGACCGTCAGTAAAACACCGGTAAGCGTCGAACCGACGATCACCACTGCGAGGATCGTGCAGGCCAGTCCTGCCGCTCGTGAGCGACGTGTACTCCCCGAGGCTTCCGTCGTCGTTCCCACAGCCCCGATGGATGCGTTATTCGATATAAAACTACGGATCCCCCGTTCACCGAGCGGCCGTCAGACCGCTTCGGCGTCGTTGTCAGCCGTGGCCGTCGTGGCTCGTTCGGCCTCGGTTTGGACGAGATACGATCTGTCGTCGTCGTATTCGCTTGCGTGTTCGAGTGCAGTTCGGGTACCGATCTGGTTGAGTGCCCACGCAGCACTCGCTCGAACGGTATCGTCGCCGTCGTCTTCGAGCTGCTCGGCCAGCGGCTCGACAGCGCGTGTGTCACCGATGCGACCGAGCGCTTTGGCGGCAGCGCTGCGGACCGACGACGAGTCGGCAACGAGTCGATCAGCTACGGCTTGGGTTGCTTCTTTTGAACCGATCTCTCCGAGGGCTTTGAGCGTCACCGTCTGTAAAACGGGATCCCCGTCACCTTCGATGAACGGAACCAGCGTCTCGACAGCTCGATCATCACCGATCTTTCCGAGCACTTCGATCGGCTTTTGGCTTCGCTTCTGTGCGCGCTGGTTCATCTCTTCGAACGCGGCTTGTGGTCCCATCCGAGCCAGTGCGTCGAGACAGTTCTCCTCCATGAACTCCGAGGTGAACCGTTCGAGTGCGAGCAAGATCGGCTCGGGATCGTCGTTCGATTCGGCGATCCGGATCACAGTGAGCTCCGGCGGGTAGTCCTTGCGGTTTTTCGGGGTGAGTACGTCGTAAAATCCTTGGTGTTCGAGCTGTTTTCGCACCGTCAGATCGCTCCACTCTTGGGCCTCGTCGACCTCGTTTTGGAGCGTGTCGGTCTCATCGAGAACGGTCTCGATGGTTTCTGGGTCGTCGTCTGGATGGAGCTGTGCCGCTTCGGTGGCGTCGATCGCCTCTCCGAGCGCAGCGGCCGCCTCGTCGGTCGATGCCGTTTCGTGTGAAATGTCGGTTCCGAGGGTCCCAGCGATCGATTCCACGAACGTCTCGACAGCGCTGATAACGTCAGCCTCACCCTGTTCAGTCCATCGGGTATCGGTGATCTGGGATCTGATCGACTCGATATCTTCGGTGGCCTCGCTCGCGTACGGTCCACGCTGATCTTCGAGGGCTTCCCGGATCGATTGCACACGTTCTTGGAGGTGAACGCGTGGAGGATCTTCGTCCTCGTCCGATTCGGTCTCTTCCTCGTCGGTTGGTTCGGGAAGCTGTTCGATCTTTTCGTCTACCGTGTCGAGGTCCCCCTCGATGTCGTCGAGGTCTGCCTCGGTCGATGCAGTTTCGAGCGATTCCTCGATCGCATCGAGACGATCGGCGATTTCCTCGGGATCGGGGGCGGATTCCTCCGAGTCCGTTGCCGTAGTTTCGTCGTCCCCGTTGCTCATGCATCAGACTGCGACAGTCCCGGCCAAGAGCGTTTCCTTTCGTAGCACGACAGCTTCGACGATCGGTAGCCAGTCACGAAAACCGTCGGGTCTATATTTTCGTGGTCGCTACCGCCGGTATGGACCGGCGCGCGTTTTTGGCGACGACAGTGGGTATCACGAGCGCCACACTCGCGGGGTGTTTCGCTCGGGGATCACTCTCCGAGGAAGAGTACGATATCGGGATGACATCGAACGCCTTTACCCCCGACAAACACACCATCTCCGTCGGTGAGACCGTCGTTTGGGGTAACACTAACTCCCGCGCTCACTCCGTGACTGCCTACGAAAGTGCGATCCCCGAGGAGGCCGACTACTTCGCTTCCGGAGGCTTCGACACTGTAGCCGCCGCGAGAGAATCATGGACAAAACACGACGGCCGTGATGGTGGTAAGATCCTCACCGGACAGACGTATTCACACACGTTCGAGGTTCCGGGGACGTACAGCTACTTTTGTATCCCCCACGAGCAGGTCATGACCGGTGTGATCGTCGTCGAAAAGAACGCGTAGGGTTATTCGTCGAGTTCGATGTCGTCTTCTTCGACGCTGACCGACATTTCCTGTTCTTCTGCGATCTCTTCGGGATGTGCTTCGAGCGTCGCCTTCTGGATCTCGACGCGTCGGAGCGGGTAGATAGTTTTCGCTTCGTTGTAGATACCACCCGACAGTCGGCCCGAGACGATGCCATCGATGAACTCCTCGAACGTTCGCTCCTCGGCAGCGGTCTCTACGATGTCGGTCATCTGCCGCCGGATGGCCTTCTCTTGGCTGTGATCGGCCTTCTTGGTAGTGTAAGCGACGGGTTGGACCTGTAGCCGGTAGTCATCGGCCGTGAGGACGGTCACGAAGGCGCCGATCTTCGAAGAGCCTCGTCGGACGAGACTCCGGAGATAGTCGCGCGTGAGTTCGTGTTTGATGAACTCCGTGTAGGCACTGTCGCTTCCCACGTCCGTGATCTTGAACGTGAGTTTGGTGTTGTTCTCGCTGGCGTCGTTTCGCAACGCGCCAAGCGTCGTTTCGATCGTTCGCCCGTCGAGTTGTTCGGGCTCCCGTGCAACTGTTTCACCGAGTTCGGCCCGGTCGAACTGCTCCGGGGCGAACACCGTGTACCAGCGTTTCTCTCGCTTTCGTCGTGAGACTGATCGTTCACTCATGATTGTTGGTCGTGTCGTTCGTCAACTGTGCTGCTACCGTGAGGTTTGTGACGTAATCGTCCACCGTCGTCCGCAAGCCGCCAGTCGTCTCTCGCTCGATTTCGGTTACGATCGTTCCATCACGTATCGTCGTCGTCATCTCTTCGGTGTTATCCGGCGTGAGTGCCGCTGCGATGACACTCGGGTTGTCGGTCTCCGTCCGGATGGTTACATGGCGGACCATCTCAGATCGCCTCCCGGAACGCATTCACAACGGTATCTTGGGGTTCCGGCGCTATGAGTGCGTGGGCATACCGGCCACGCTCCGTTACCGTCGTCTCGTCTTCGACCGCCGAGACGGCGCTAGCCAGCGGGGTTCTAACGTCCCGCTCTCTCGTTTGTGTGGTGGCTACGACACCGTCATCCGTGGTGGCAAGTACGACCGGTTCCGGCGAACGATACTCTCGAACGAGTCGCACGGCCGGTTCGACGGTCGAGACCGGTATCCCGGAGAGATCCACGACGACACACTCCGGATGTCGGTCGAGTTCCGCGTTTCGAACGGCGTCGTGGACGTTCCGAGAATGCTCACGCCAGTACGCAAGTGCGTTCTCGGGACTCCCGTGACCGAGTGCGAGCGCCAATCCTTCGCCCGGATTCGATCGAGCGAGTGCGTCGAGTACGTCCGCGTATCCCGCGAGCGTCACGAACGGGCAACTCCCGTCCGATTCGACCACACAGGGATGGAGCGCCCGCTCGATCGCCGTCGATGCGTGGGTGTCCGGTTCGTCGACGACCGACACCGCTAGCATTGACGCGAGCACGCGGGGGTCTCTACCGCGTTCCGTTTCACTGATCTCGGCAACTACCTCGGCCGTCGCATCCGGATCGCCCGAGAATGGTGCGTGGGCCAACGTCGTGTGTGCTAACCCATCGACCGGATCGGTCGTCGGGATAGCAAGCCCCGGACGTTCGTCCGTCTCAACGAGCGGGCCAAACACGTCCGTATAGTCCTCGATGTCCCGTTCAGCCGCGATGATACCGGCGAGTGCGAGTATTCGAAGCGGCGGCGACAGGTTCGTTTCCGTATCACTCGAACGTTTCTGCGTGATCTCGACGGCACGGACCGATAACGGCCGACCCGTGATCGAAACGTCACCTCCTGTCTGTCCGACAGCAACCGTCACATCCGCTTCGCTCACACTGGCCGTGGCTCTGGCCACACGAGCCTGAAACGGGATCGAAAGTCCCTGTGCGAGAACACCTGTCGCTGCTACTGCGTCTCCATCCGGTGCCGTAACGAACTGGACGAACTCCGCTTCGTCGAGTTCGGCGACGACAGCACGTACAGAGCGATCGGTTGCGGTGTGATCAGCGGTGGACATCGTACTATCGAGCTGCTCTTACTCCTGGTCGAGGAGTTCGCGTGCTGTCTCGTAGCTGTAGTCGAACTCCGAATCGATTTCGTCTCCTCGGTAGTAGTTCACCAGACGGCGAACCTTCGACTCCGTGTTCTGGAGCGCCCGCTTGTTCTGGTGGTCGCCAGGATTGTCTTGCATATGCTCGTTGAGGCGTACCGCACGTTCGAGTAGACTCCGGAGATCTTCGGGGATATCCGGTCGGGCGTCGTGTTCCTCGAGGATCCCGGTCACCTTCTTTCCAGTCGCGAGTTTAATATCGGGAACTGGAACGCCCTGAACGCCTTCATCTCGGAGCTTGAGTCCGATCACGCTTGGATCGTGTCCCTGTTCCGCAAGTTCGACGACCCGCTCTTCGATTTTGTCTGCCTCTACGTCACTCCACTCCGGTGGTTCGTCTGCCGCCGGGCGGTCCGAACCGGACGACCCTCGACGGCGGGTGTGCATTCGTGCCATGGTTGTGATTGGAACCACACGATACGCTCTATGCAGCGCTCGCACGAGACGAGTCGCTGTTGCACTACCACACTCCCAAGCCGTGGAAGCCCACGCCGATGTCGGATGTGTGGCCGTGCCGTTCCCATCCGATGGTACGCCGTCAACCCCAAAACGGTTTCTACTTCCCGTCTCGACGCTTCGATGGGGTTAAGTCACCCGACCGGATACACCCGTGTGCGGGCTCGTAGATCAGGGGTAGATCACTCCCTTGGCATGGGAGAGGCCCCGGGTTCAAATCCCGGCGAGTCCATCTGTAATTACCTCTCGTGAGCAGGGTCTCTGTCTCCACTGCGGTCCGGTATCGGTAGGATCCATCACGTTGGAACGCTCTCAAATCGCGCTGCTGTACGTGCGAACCCACTTTGTACTCATACCGAAGCAATTCGCCATGGAGGAGAGAGATCGTGAAACAGTTAATCACGAGTCAAACTCAATCCGAGAAAACGACCCTTGATGGTAGATGAGCTGTTTCCGTCCCTCGATAGAAGAGTATAGACATTTGGACGTGCTCTATGTCTTTGTATGACTAAAATAATTGCCGTATAATGTGTAATAGGAGACGTCCTATATTTTACTATATATTGACATTACAATAACTTTTGAACATGAGGTGTGGTGTGGAATTTATATTGTGATACTTGCTAATCTGTATCTAACTTACCACAGTATAACTCAAATGCAATATTGTTACCTGATATCTAGAATATTACGACCACTTACTAGAGTGATGCTTACATCATGTATATATTGGATACATTATTTTTGAAAATCAACTATACATGATAATTTTGGCGTCCGCAGTGCAACGTCGATCGCTTTTACGCACTAATCACAATGTAATTGTATGAGATGTCCACCGTTTGCTCGTATCCCAACAAATGTTCGCGGTTGGTGCTATTATCGATAAAACATGGATCTTGATGGGGCAAACTATCTGCCGTTTATTATAAAATAATCAGTGTATGCGCTTGATAATCATCATTCCATTAAACTCTCTCATCTGATCACCTATGGGAAAATTTAATACTAATCCGGTGATCAGGTTGGTAAAACCGATGTGCAATTCAGAACGTTTCAAATTTGGAACAGTAACGCTTCCGTCGGTTGTGCTTCCCTCCCCAGAGGACGTTTGTACTGCGCTCGAGGAAACGCCGGTTACGGAGATCGACCCTCGTTCCGAAGATCCAGCGATCCAGCGTCATTCGGTCGATGCTGTGGTTTGTAACACCGATCACGACAGCGATCCGTATTGCCATTTCCAGTATCGAGCTGCCTTTTCGAAGTCCGATACTGTCCGTACTCCTGAGCAGTCGTCTCTGGGCGTGCACCCGTGGCACGTCCGATCACGTGTTTTTTATTTTGAAGACGGACAGTTTGCAGTCCAACCCGTGCGTGGTTTGCCAGACACGTGGTTTCCATCGTTTCTCGGTCACATAACGGACACCGAAGTAGGAAACGAGTTCAGGATCTACGGGTCCGAGCACAACGTCGCCGGTATCCAACGAACCCCCGGGGGGTCTCCCCCGAGTGAGGTCCTCAATCGTGTACCTGCGGGTGACGGAGCCGCTTCGTCCGTTTCTTCCTCGGTCCCTGACGATCGATCGTCTTCTCAAGCAGGTGACCCAGCAGATCTATTGGATGAACTCACACGAGGAGGAGTTGTCGGTCCTCAGTGCACCCTTGGCGGACTGTCTTCGGATATCGCTTTTGAACCAGACACGGTGGTTGCAACGTGGGATGAGACCGACTGGCCAGACGACGCGGACGAAGCCAAACGGGCGACAGAGATCCACCGACAGATCGTTCCGTATCTCCGGAACCACGTCTAAACTGGGTACTGGAGTGGCACAATACGACAGAAATTTTATTATACCTATGAGATCAATACTGTTACGGCCGTCATCGAATATTTACTCGAACAATAATAAAATATAATCAATAAATATGTTTCTGTACAATCGGATCGAACGCCCAGTGACAGACTAAATATATGATTGTTCCAATTCCATAAAAACTACCTATAGTGATTTTCGATATATGGTGTTCCACAATCTAGCTTATACAGCGGTCTACTCATCTTGTATAGAAATACACAGTTAAAACCCGGGGCAGAGGTGTTTGATCCATGCCAGCGTTTAATCGAGCCCAAAACCGTGAATAGCGCATCTGTGTTGCGCAGTAACTCCGTAGACAGCCGAGAGCGATAGATGATAATTCTACTTTTTGCATCCATAATACAATATAGAAAGTAAAAGATATAATTCTATTGTGTGATATGATATGGTATACGACATATTTGTGCGCGTTGGACCGCCCGTTTCAGAAGCAATAAAGTATGTGAGAAATATACTCGTATTCTACGTACGACGAGTTGGAGAGTAGACTGGTTCGTTTCAAACCGTGTGTGGTGGGGACGTGATGGTAATGAGTGAGTTTACCACTCGGTCGTGATTGAGTATCGCTCTTCGGAATCAAAGCTGAGGCAAGGGGTTTTCTCACTACCGCCTCGTTCGTTTCTCCCTGGATAAACGGGAGGTTTTGGTTTTCATCTTCGTTTGTTGAACTCACACACTTGCGTCGTGCTATTGGGAGTGGATATTTACAGCAACAACGACTATCTTCAAATACATTATATGGAATATGACAAGAAGTTCATCTCGTGGTGGGTGTTCCCTGTGAATCATCCGAGAAACGGTAGTATATCCATCATTCTCGGATTACAGGATTGTATCTTGTATTCCCCAACGATAGACTTATTTGTGAACGGATACAACATCAGTCCATGCACGATCTGACTGGCTTTCAGCGTGACCTGCTGTACGTGATTGCTGGCCGAGACGAACCGCACGGATTGGCAATCAAAGATGAGCTCGAAGACTACTACGAAAAGGAGATTCACCACGGTCGTCTGTATCCGAACCTCGATACCCTTGTCGAGAAGGGTCTCGTTGAGAAGGGACAGCTGGATCGGCGGACGAACTACTACGAAGTGACCCGTAGAGGACAGCGCGAGATCGAAGCCCGCAACGAGTGGGAAGCGCAGTATCTCGAGGCTGACTCGAACGAATAACCTGTTTCGTGCATCAGGGAGACAGCGTTGTGTGCTCCCTGCCATTCTCAGTTCCGAGCACGTCGGTAGAACCATCATTACTGATCGGTCTCGTACTAGTTCCGTCGAGATCCACTGACCGTGGATACTGTACCAAAACGAACTAGATCATCAGTAGTATCATGGCAATGAATACGATGGTACGGAGGAGTCACGGACGTATTCGTGAACATACGCGGACGCATTGCCATGCAATTACAACCATACTCTTGTAATGTTCGTGTCAACGAACTCTCTTAGAATGACCATTACCTTCCAACAGGCATCGGTATACAGCTTCGAAAGGTACCTCTCGCATATCGATGGATAAAACGCATAGCGGTTCAACCCATGAGATCTAGCTCCAAGCTTCAGACGTCATCGACGATCCAACACCGTTCCATTATCCATCCGACATGAATGGTGGTACATCTGTTGGAAAATCACGAATAGATTGTACTCATGGTCGTCCGCTCGGTGGTCTAAACGGCTCGTAGCTGTCGATCTGAACAATCGTATCATAATTCCTTAAATTATAATTTAATTTTTTGGTAACAAAATATATACGTACAAGGTCCGATTCTGATTATCATGGCAACTCATATCACGTGCCATCTCCCCACCGACGAGTTCGCCTTACACGAAGCGCTCAACAGCATTTCTGATCTCTCACTCACCTGTGAGCGTATTGTAGCATTGGGAGATAAAACGGCAACACCACTGTTGCGGTTCCATGGTTCTGATCTGAGTTCGCTCGAATCGGCACTCGAAGCTGATCCGACTGTCGATGGATTCGAGGTACTGACCCGTGTGCAAGACGAGGCGTTGTGTCACGTCCGCTGGAACAGTCGAGTTTGTCTACTCGTTCGGATGTTGACTGCGACGGAAGGTCTCGTGCTTTCGGGTGCCGCGACACAACGACAGTGGACGTTTCGCCTTCTCTTTTCGACCCGTGATGCGCTTTCTCGGCTAGACGAGTTTTGCACCAAGCACAACCTTTCATTGGACGTAAGCAGTGTCGAAACGTGGGACGGCAACGGTCCCGATCCCCTCGGCTTGACGGCCGATCAGTATGAGGCTCTCGTCACTGCGTACAAGCACGGCTATTTCAAAGTACCTCGAGAGATCGTTCTCGACGAACTCGCAGTCGAGATGGAGATCTCCCATCAGGCGCTTTCGGAACGGTTGCGCCGTGGACACGATACGCTGGTCCAGCGGGTGCTCCATCCCACGACGACCGAGCCCCAAGAGGAGGTCCCGACGGACGAGGAGACCGAAACGACCGAAACGTCCTCGCTCGTGTCGTCTCGGCTATCGACCGTCAATCTCGATTGACCCACAGAGACCGCGCTCGAACGATCGCAGCCTGCGTCTCTCTCGCTATTTTTCGCGCAGATCGGTGATACTGCAAGCACCACTGATTTTGTGTTACCCAACCACATACAGTCTATGCCTCAGTGCCAAAATTGCGATGCATTCGTGTCGAGGCAGTACGCCCGGGTGTTCACGCCGAATGACGTCAGTAATCCTCGTGTCTGTCCGAACTGTGAGGACAAAGTGCGAGATGGCAACAGCGTTCGGGAAGTCCACAACTGAACCTCCCCGCGTTCGTTTATTTGTCAGGTTCGTTTTTGGATCTCCTCACGGAGAACAGTACTCACTAGCTCTCCGTCGGCTTTGCCCCGGAGTGCGCCCATGCATTCGCCCATCAATGCGGAAAACGCACCCATCCCTTCCGATCGAATCTGTGCCTCGTTTCGATCGACGACCTCTACGACTGTCGATCGAACGGTTCCTTCGTCGACACCGGCAAGTCCGGCCTCCTCGATGGCCTGTTCGGCGCTCAGATCCGGGTCGGTTGCGAGAAGTCTGAGCACCGTCGTGACGCCTTCTTTCGCAAGTCCATCCCCGACGAGTTCGAGCGTGGTAATGAGGTGTTCTTCAGTGAGGTTTTCGACAGGAACGTCGTCACGACGAAGTTCTGTGAGGGTGCCTTCGAGCGTTCTGGCAGCGAGCGTCGGGTCGATGCCCGCTTCGATCGCTCGTTCGAACGTCGCCATTCGCCGCCCGTACGCGACCTGCTCCGCGAGCGTGGGATCCAGTCCCAGTTCGGAGACGTATTGCTCCTCCCGCTGGGTGAGTAGCTCTGGCGTTTCCACGCCGGAGGGATCGGGCTCGACAGGTGGCACGTCGGTTTCCGGGTACATCCGTGCCGCACCGGGAAGGGGTCGGAGATATTCGGACGTTCCCTCGGTGGTTGCTCCTCGGGTTTCTTCGGGAACGCCCTCGATAGCAGCGCGCGCACGGTCAGCGACTGCCTCGATCGCTCCAGTGGCGACCGCCTCATCAGCAGCGACCAGTGCCACAGCGTCGTGGTCGCCCGCACCGACGGTTTCACGGAGCGTATCGACTTCAGTTTGGGTGACACCGTAGGCGGGCAGTTCGTCCGTGTGGAAGATGCCTCCCGCACCGCTGCGCTTTGCGTGGTCGGACAGTTCAGTGCCGAGTCGACGGTCAGGTTGGATCTCCCGTCCGACCAATCCGTCGAATCCGGACAACGGAACGGCCATGACAGACTCTGCACCGGCGATCACGCCGCTGTCGGTGTCCGCAAACACGTCAGTCGCGTCCACCGGGTCGCCGACTCCTGCATCACGCTCGGTCAGCGTCTCGCTGATATCGAGCAGTTCGAGCTGTCGATCGACTTCGTGTTCGACGATGGCCGCGATCTCATCGAGACTCTGAACCCCTTTCAGTTCGACGCGAGCACCGTCTTCGATGGAGACGTTCACGTCCTGGCGGATGGTGCCGAGCCCACGTTTTACTGAGCCGGTCGAACGCAACAGCATCCCCAGCGTGGCGGCTGCTTCTTGGGCTTGCTCGGGCGTTCGGAGGTCCGGACCAGTACCGATCTCAACCAGCGGGATCCCCAACCGGTCGAGGCTGTAGGTGACGCCCTGTTCGGTCTCTTCGACTCGTTGAGCGCTTTCTTCTTCGAGGAGTAGATCCGTGATTTCGACCGGTCCATCGTCGGTTTCGATCTCGCCATCGGTAGCGATCAGCGCTGTGCGCTGAAATCCGGACGTGTTCGATCCATCGACGACGATTTTCCGCATGATGTGGGCTTGGTCAACCACGTTCATATCGAGCAGTTGTGCGATCTCTAAGGAGACAGAGAGCGCTTCTCGATCGATACGGTGAGGAGGTTCGTCGTCCTCTTCGACCAAGCACGTGGTGTCGTAGGCCAGATACGTGAACGTCCGTTCGATGCGGCTCTCTTCGAGTGCGGCTTCGTCGATCTCGCCTAGCTCGCTGCGTGTCGGATGGAGATATCGGGTTACCTCTCGTGTCGCTGTCTGTGGCTCCCGCCGGAGTGTCGGACACTCACAGAAGAGCTTCGTATCGGTGTCGAGTTGCTGGTGGATCTCTAACCCCGCCACCAGCCCGACGTCCTCGTAGTCGCGTGCGGTCATTATGTCGTGATGTGAGTCCGAACAGTAAAAAACCGTTCAGTCCGCGCCGATCGGTCCGACTCACAGCATCACTGTGGCAGCCAATGTTTCGTATCCGTGTCCAACTGTTCGGTGGGGAACGCCGCTACGTCACAGTCCTCGGGCGAACAGTACCGGAGTCCAGCTTCTTTCATCAGACGCCGACAGCTCGGCAACGAGTATTCTATTCCGAACCGCTCGTGTACGTACTGACGGACCAGCTCCGGCGTCCAGGCCACAGCATCCTCGCCGAACGCCCCGGGTGACTGACGAAGAACCTGTTTCAACGAAGCTTGTTGCTCCTCGGTGAGTTTTCGTGGTCGTCCCGACCGATGGGCGTCACGGACGGCGTTCTCGATCGTCGGCTCCTCCAACCGCTTGAGCCAACTGTACACCGTTCGGCGCTGAACGCCGTACCATTCGGCAAGCTCCGTTTGAGTCACGCCGTTTTTGTACGCGATCGCTGCCAAAAGACGCATAGTAGGCTTTTTTCGTTCGACCTGATCGAGCGCCCGCTGCAAATCCTCAAGTGAGATATCTTCGATATGATCCATTATTTGTGATTGCCATTACGAGTAGAAAATTCTAACGAATTTGGATCAATCACACCACAAAAAGAATGGAATATTGACAAATAGTGCTCCGTATACGTCGCGCGAAACAAAGTGAAAGTGATGTTATTCTGTGGTATAACGGTGGGAACGTTCACGGTCGATCGAAGAGTAATCGTCGCGTGTGTGTTCAGGGAAACGCTAGGTTCCGATACGGCGACGGATCAAAACGAGATTAATCAAAACTCGTTTCCCGTCCGTAAAACGGATAGCTTTGATTATTCGCTTTCCTCACCGAGAATACCGACTTCAGTCATCTTCTCCGGATCGAGCACTGCATCGGCTTCGTCTTCGGTGAGATGGCCTTTTTCGATGGCGACCTCACGGACCGTCTTCCCTTCTTTGAGCGCTGTCTTGCCGATCTCAGCGGCGGCATCGTAGCCGATACTCGGATTGAGCGCGGTTGCCAGCGCCATACTCCGGTCCACTTGTCGCTCACAGTCGTCACGGTTCGCTTCCAATCGCGCGATGAAGCGCTCCGCGAACACGCTGCTGGCGTTGGCGAGTAGCTCGATCGACTGAAGAACGTTGTGCGCGATCACCGGTTTGTAGAGGTTGAGATCGATCTGTCCGTCCGCTGCACTGGCGGAAACGGCGGCGTCGTTCCCGAGGACCTGCTTGTGGACTTGATTGACCGCTTCGGCGACGACGGGATTGATCTTTCCGGGCATGATGGAAGACCCCGGCTGGTTCTCGGGCTGATCGATCTCACCTAGCCCGTTTCTCGGGCCGGAAGCGAGCAAACGGAGATCATTAGCGATCTTATTGAGCGATCCTGCGACGACTCGGAGTGCTCCATGGGCTTCGCTCATCGCGTCGTGGGCGGCTTGCGCCTCGAAATGGTTGTCGGCTTCTCTGAACGAGAGACCGGTTTCCTCAGCGATGTACTCGGCGGCAAGCGGCGGGAACTCGGGATCAGTGTTGAGACCAGTGCCGACTGCTGTCCCACCGAGTGCAAGCTCGGCCAGACGAGGCGTCGTGTCCTCAAGCCGCTCGATCCCTTTCTCGATCTGCGTGCGGTAGCCGCCGAACTCCTGTCCGAGTCGGACAGGTGTTGCGTCTTGGAGGTGGGTTCGACCGGTTTTCACGACGTCATCGAACGCCTCTGCTTTGGCTGTGAGTTCGTTTTCGAGCGTTTCGAGCGCGGGCACGAGATCGCCTTCGATCGCTTCGAGGACGGCGACATGCATCGCGGTCGGGATGATGTCGTTGCTCGACTGACCGAAGTTCACGTGATCGTTTGGGTGGATGTCTCGCGAGCCGATCGTCCCTCCGGACAGTTCGGTTGCTCGATTGGCGATCACTTCGTTGGCATTCATGTTCGAGGAGGTGCCACTCCCGGTTTGGAACACGTCGACCGGGAACTGATCGTCGTGCTCGCCAGCGATAACCTCATCTGCAGCCCTGATGATGTGTTCGGCCGTCTCGTCGTCGAGGTGACCCAGTTCCTGATTCGCGCGCGCGGCTGATTTCTTCACGACACCGAGTGCACGGACGAACCGCCGCCCGAATGTCACAGAACTGATCGGGAAGTTTTCGATGGCTCGTTGGGTTTGTGCCCCCCAGTAGGCATCTATCGGAACTTCCATCTCACCGAGACTGTCATGTTCGATCCTGTGTTCCTGATCGCCCATAGTACATCATCTTCCGGTCCAGTCGTAAAACCCATCGAAAACCCTCGGTGACCGTCTCGTCGAACGAACTGGGACGGTGATTCCCACACGTACCAGAAAGCATTTATAAAGGTGGGCCTATGTTCGGAATATCGAATCGGATCGTTCAACTAGTGAAGCGGATGCATAGTCGATAGATAGCGATTCCAAGTTAGGGATGGGAGATCGAAACGGTGGAGGTGCTAGGCACGCGATGGGGACGCAAAGAACGATTCGAAGTTATTTCATACCTGTTGTCGTACTGTGTTCGGTGTTTGTGGGTACGATGAGTGGATCTATGGTCGTCGGTGCAGTTACGGGGGGTACTTCACAGGCCGATCGGCTTCATACGGTCGGGATGGTTGATGATCCCGCCCATGGTGGTTCGACTGTCCAGTCCAGCCCGTTCCATTCGACACGGATGGAGCAACCGCATGGATCGATGGACGGATCGATTTCGCCGTCCGAATCTTCCGATGACATAACGATCGAGGCAGTCACGACGCGGACGGCACCGGGAGCGAAGTTCGACGACGTACGAACAGTAGCTGACGTTTCGGAACTCGCCACGGAGACGGAGACGATCGCTGCTGAAGACGTGTTGGTCATCGAGGTGGCCGCTACAGGCTTGTCGAACGCGCTAGTGGAAGAATCCGGCAATTCAAACGCACGTTTCCTCGAACTGGTTCGATCCGGTGTACTCGAAGTTCGAATCGAAAACGAGGCGTCAAACACGACGCTTGACCTTGCTGCGACGAACGAGACGGGAGGCCTTCGGGTGATTCCCGAGACGGACGGCTCCGATGTGTACGCCCTGATCGATACGGAGCGGGCGGTGTTCACGAACAGTACGACCGGTGTTACGACCGGCGATCTTGTCGTGACGGTCGACAGTCAAGACACCGATGAGGCGGTCTCTACACCTATCACAGTTACACCCCGTAAAGCATCGTTGGAGACGAACGGGGAGGATGTGCTCAAACTCACCGCCGATTCGAACCGGACCATCACCGGTGATACGACGGTTGCACCGCAGACGAACCTCACGGTTCACCTCCGATCGAACGAGGAAGCGACGTTCAACATCACTCACACTACGCGGGTGAAAGAGGATGGGAGCTTTAGTTTACGCGTCGATTTCGGCAACGTGACGAAGGGAACGCAGTTTGTGGTGTTGATCCCTGGTGAAGGATTCTCCGAAGAAGCGAAGACGGAGGGAGTTCTCACTGCTGCATCGAGCGCGTCAGTCAGTCTCACGGGCCAGCAGTTCGAAAACGATAGTTCCAAGACAATTACGGTAAAAGACGCCAACCTCTCTGAGGGTGGTTTCTTGGCAGTGTACAATCAGTCGTTTCTCACACAGAACCGATCGGAGGCCCGAGAGAGCTACATGGGCGTCTCCGAGTACCGCCAGCCCGGCAGTCATTCGAACGTCAGTATCACGCTTGACGGCGACTACCGAGGAGACGGCACCGTTATCGTAGTTCCACACCTCGATACGAACGACAACGGAGAGTTCGACAGTCACAACACTTCGATCGATGGACCGTATCGCGGAGCCGATGGGGGAGCGATCATTGCCGTAGCAAACGCTTCGACCGGAAGTACGACCCATTGGTCCACCGACCAGCCCGCCCCACCGCCTCACTCGGGGAGTGGCCCGTCCGAACCGGCAGACAACGGTGACGCCGATCCCTCTGAAACGGCAATTGACGCCGGCTCCGACGGCCGAGTAACCGAACAAGGAACGGAGACAACCGACAGCGACGGCGCATCGAACGCTCGGCTGTCGGACGTGGACGGTCCGGGCTTTGGACCGTTGGCTGGTCTCATCGCTCTCAGTATCACCGCGTTGATCGCCGCGATGGGCAGACGCCACTGAGCCGATTCCAAAGCGCAACCCAATAGCTATGCGGTCTCTGGTCGAACGTACCAATGATGGTTGAGGAGTTCGTTCGGTTGCTTGCGTTGAGTCACCGCCTTTCGGATCCGTTGGCGTGGGTGGTGGTTGTCGTCTTTCTCGGGGGCGCGGTGCTCGAATCGACGGACAGAGACGGCGCTCGTCCGGTCACCGTCGTCGGATGGATACTGTTCGCGGTCTTTTGGTTTTCGTTGATCCACTACTATCTCGTCGTCTCCAAAAGCGCCATCGAGGGGATCGGCTGTATCGTCGCCGTTCCGGCGTGTGCGTACACTGGCTATCTACTCTTCCGGGGGCGTGATTCCCTGTTCATTCTGTCCCGTGCCGTCGGCGTGATGGGACTCATCTTTCTCCCGTTCGAAGCGATACCGTCGTTGACCACGGCGTTGATCGAGATCGTAACCCACCAGACGGAGTTCGTGATGGGGCTGTTCGGCCAGACGGCTCCAGCGGACTTTCGCGTCGTCAGCGGGACGGTGGTGGATCGACCGGATCGACGCAGCACGTTTCTGTTCGTCGACGACACCGGTCATCAGCTCACGTACACGATCCGGATCGCGTGTACTGGTCTCGGAAGCATGGCCATCTTCGGCGGGCTAATCGGTGCCGTTCGCGCACCCCTCACCCGGAAGCTCCGAGCGCTCGCGGTGTCGATCCCCGTGATTTACGTTCTCAATCTCATTCGGAACACGTTCATCGGTTTGACGTTCGGTCAGCAGCGTCTCCACGTGGCTCCGGAGCTCGTGTTGGGCGCGTTTTCGGCCACGGACCCCTACAAAGTGTCGTATTTCCTTGCCGACCGGGTGCTCGCACAGAGCGTATCGGTTCTCGTGCTCGTCGCCATCACGTGGCTCGTGGTCCGTGAACTCCCAGCAACGTTGGTCGTCATCGAGGATCTGTTGTACCTGTTTACAGGCACCGACTACGAACTGCGTTCGGTCGTTTCGGGTGATTCAGCTCACTCCGAGTAGCCGTCGAGGCAGTTCCGTGGTGCGTCGGCGAGTTCGACGAGCGCATCGGCTTCCATGTGGTGGAGTGTGCCCGGAACGACGAGCAGGTGTAACGGAGCGCCGAACGCCCTGGTAGCGAGTTCGGAGAGCTGGTCGGCCGCGACGACCGGGTCGTCGCTGCCGGCTCGACAGACTGCGACGGCGAGGACGTCCTCGTACTGCTCACAGAGCAGTTCACTCGCGGTAGACGCCCGCATGAACTCCTCGCGCTGGGCTTTGATATCGAGGTACACGAGCGTATGCAGTTCGCGCTCGCGATTGTCGTCGATCGTGTCGAGAACGCTCGTTGGAACCGTGTCGCCGCCGTGAGCGGACGGAAACGGAAGCGTCGTCGCCTTCCCAAAGCGGTAGTTTTGCAACCCTGTGAGGGAGCTGGCTGCCGCTTGAGCCGTCGTACCGTGGACGATATGAGTGTCGATATCGCGCTCGGCCGCTCGGAGCCGGAGATCGACGTGGGTGGTTGAGATCATCGGATCACCGGCCGTGAGAAAGACGACGCGTTCGGTCAGCGCCGTATCGAGGATCGACTCGGGCCGTTGCTCGACATCCGCGCGTTCGAGCACCTCGATAGAGATGTCGTGATACGCTTGGAGCGCTTCGAGTGTGGTCCCGGTGAGCCGACTGGTGTAAAACTCCGCGACCACGCGATCCGCTTTTGCGATCGCCTCCCGTCCCGAAACGGTGATCGAACGCTCGTCGTACAGCCCCAACCCCACGAATGTGAGCATACCACCGCTGGGGGATCAACCGGGTTAAACCGACCGGAGCCTGTTCATTCCGTTCCGTTCCGTCCCGTTCCATTCCATCCCATTTCGTTTGCTCTTTGCATCCATGGACGGTGTAGGGATCGATCAGGGAATTCATAACAGACGACTCCACGTCCTTTGAACGGACAAAAACGGGCTTGACGATGCTCGAAGTGACGTTCAACGTCTCGATGAGTGTCGGCTTGCCAATCTTGGAAGCGATACCCAGCATCGTTTTTATCCCTGCTCGAACGATCCGGTGACGCGGTTGTTCGCTCACTTGATGGTTCGGTCGAGAAACTGTCGGATGGTCTCAGGGCCAGCAGGCGGAAGGTCCGGAAGGAGTGAGTCCGGCGATCGGCCCTGCTCCACGTGAGTCGCTTCATACACTGACTGAGCGTGATTTGGATCTGCCCCGAGCAGGTCCATCGCCACGCGTTCAGACTCAATGTCCTCGATGTTCTCAGACCAGACGTGGTTCAGATCGTGTAACTCATAGCGAATCGCGTTCACACCCACATCGTCCATAGTGTCGAAGAATCGTCGACTGTGTTCGATATCCACTACCTCGTCCTCGCGGCCGTGCATCAACAGCGTTGGCGGGCTCTGTGATGTGACGTGAGAAACTGGACTCGCTTGTGCGTATCTGTCGGGGTATTCGGATTGAGGACCGCCCATCAGTAACGGGATGACACCCTCTGCGTCGTCGGTGAGCGTAAGGTCGGCAACGCCGTACCAGCTGATAACGGCCTGAACAGTGCCTGCTTCCTCGGGGACGACAGTTTTCTCTACCTCCTCGGTAAAGGCGTCTCCGAGATCGGTTACCTCATCGACAACCCCCGCCAGAAGGGCGAGATGCCCACCGGCGGATGACCCCCACGCGGCGATTCGTTCGGCATCAAATCCGTATTCATCGGCGTGGGCTCGAAGCCACCGAATCCCAGCTTTCACGTCCACGAAGTGATCAGGGAAGGTGCCCCGAGGGGTGGGGTTTGCTGGATCAGACATCCCTTCAACGTCCGCTCCGTCGGGAACTGCTTGGAGGCGATAACTGACGCTGGCGATGGCATAGTCCCACTCAGCGGCGTACCGCTCTGGGTCCGGGATGTTAGAGCGCGTTTCCGTGATCCATCCACCACCATGCATGTAGACGACGAGCGGAGGGTTCTCACTCTTCGGAACGTATAGATCGAGTTTCATCTCACCGGTCTCGCGCTCAGCGTAGGTGATCCCCTTATGGATGGTGATATCGGTCATTCTATCACGACTGTGATGGAGCCGAGTATATCAAAGTACGCAGGTTCGACACTGTCACACGAGATTCCGCCGTTCAGTACGCACACTCCGCTTCTCTTCTTCGTTCAGAGCGACGCTGTCTTGCTTCCGTTTCCGGATTCAACAGGGTAGTTGCGCTTCCAGTCGAACGATTCACAGCGGCCACAGCTAACTTGCTCTCAGTTCGTGCACTGTTATGATGGCTCCCAACAGGAATCCCAAACTCCCCCCGAGCGGTATCCACAGCGAGGTCAGATTGGTGTTACAGCCGTCGTACCACGAGAGTTGCATCTTGGTGAGTGATATCTCGACCGATCGGACGATGGGAAGCGAGAATCCGAACAGCTCCCACTGGGTCATACTGTCGGGGCAGGCAACGAGGGTACTCGCTATCGGGGACGAGAACGTGTACACGATGAGTCCGACGCCGATGAAAAGCAGTGCTCCACCGCCTAGCAGACGGATGTATTTCCCGCGTACACTCTTCGTCATCGCAGTTCGTTCACTATCGGTGATCTTCTTGGCGAGCACATGTATCTTGTCGTTCCTCCACCAAGCTGGAGAGCCAATCTACTGTCGAAGCGTCAGACTTAGTCACACAGACCGGCGAGGGAAGTCATGAGTGAGGTTCCCTGCGTTCGCGTACGGCCGTTTGCGGGTGAGGAAACCCGTCAGGAACTCGCCGCGCGCGATCTCCTTCATCCAGCATACGAGATTACTGTCGAAGATGACTGGTTGTACATTCCCGTGGTGGCGGTCCCAGACGGCTACACCGTCGTAGAGCACGCGGTTCCCGAACGCGATCAACAGACGATGCCGTCCGACGTGCTAGGATTCGAGCCGTCGTACACGCGACTCGGTGACATCGCTATCCTCGATGAGGACGATCCAGACCGGGCGAGAGAGATCGCGGACGCGCTTGTCGCTTCGGATCTTCCTCTCTCTAGTGTCGTCAACCGCGCCTCGAAGGTGAAAGGCGAGCTTCGTGTGCGCGAGTGGGACGTCCTCGTGGGCGAGACGACAACGGTCCACCGGGAGTACGGCACGGAGTTCATGCTCGATATCGCGGAGGTGTACTTCTCCCCACGGCTCGCCACCGAACGACACCGTGTCATCGAGCAGGTCCGGCCTGACGAGCAGTTTCTAGACATGTTCGCCGGCGTCGGTCCGTTCGCCGTTCCCGCCGCCACGCGCGGAGCGCATGCCGTCGGTGTGGATCTCAATCCCGTCGCGATCGAATTCCTCAAAGAGAACGCCGAACGAAACGGTGTTTCCGACCGTGTGACGGCCATCAACGCCGATATCAGCGAGATCGACTACACTGAGTGGGCCGACCGAATCGTGATGAACCTTCCCCACAGCGCTGATGAGTTCCTCGATACCGCCGTCAGACTGGCTGGCGATGAGTGTTTGCTCCACTATTATGACATCCAACACGAGGACGACCCATTCGGTCCGGGTGAGCGCGCCATCCGCGGGGCTGCCTCGGAGTACACCGTTACTGTCGAAACCAGACACACCGTGCGATCGTACGCTCCGCACGAGCTGAACGTCTGTCTCGACGTTCGGCTCAGCCGATAGCCGGGATCAAACGACCAACACCGCGAACGTCCCGACGAGAACGAGTGTGACGAGTAACACGCTCATCCCGATGCTAGCCTCCAACTGAACGTGCTCTCTGCCGGTGAGTCGTTCCACGGCTCGCTCTGGCTGTTCGACGACATCGACCGAAATACGCGTGAGCGCCACCACGACCCGATCGACGATTGCGTACAGTTCGGTGACGGCGAGGACGACGCCACGCGTTCCGTACAACGTCAGTGGGTTGTACAGCCGATCGATGTCGGGCACGCGACCGATTCGTTTGAGCGGATTTTTCAGGAACACGAAGCTGACGACGGCGATGGCTCCCAGTATCAGCGTCTCGCCGACGTGACCGATGGTGTACGTCGTGTACTCGAAGCCAGTGGTCGGGAGGAGCGTGAACAGTGCCGACGGAACCAGCCCGTACAGCACGCACAACCCGCCGACGAGGATCATCGCTACCGACTGTCCCCGGTTGGCGTCTTTCACCGGCGTCTCGTACGTTCCCTCGACGAACGCGCTGTATCCGAGCTTGATGAACGAAAGGAACGTCCCAACGCCGCCAGCAAGCAGGAGATACCAGAGCACATCGAGGTGTTTTTTGTGCGCGGCACCGACGACCATCCCCTTCGAAACGAAGCCGTTGAACCCCGGGAATCCGGAGATCGACAGCGCAGCGATGGTAAACGTGATGGCCGTGATCGGCATCTTTCGGCCGAGTCCACCGATCTTTTTCAAGCTCTCCTCGCCGGTTCGGTAGATGATCACCCCGACCGTCATGAACAGCAGGCTCTTATAGAGGATGTGATTGAACACGTGACCGAACGCGCCACCGGTTGCGAGTGCACCACCGATCCCCACGCCTGCGATCATGTATCCGACCTGTGACTGGATGTGGTACGAAAGGAGTCGACGCATATCGCTTTGGAGCAACGCCATCCCCGCACCGAAGACGGCCATCACCCCTCCCATGTAGGCGATGGCGAGCTGTCCGTCAGGGAACGCTCGGTACATCCCATACACGCCCGTTTTCGTCGTGTACACACACAGAAAGACGCTCGCCGCGATGTGTGGTCGTGGATACGTGTCCGGTAGCCACGCGTGCAGCCCCACGAATCCAACGTTGACGCCGATTCCGATCCCCGCGAGCACCGGGGCTACGTCGCCAGCGAGACCGCCGGCGGTTGCGGTGAACAGGAACGATCCGACGGCCACGTACTGCCACACCACCGCCCCGAGCAACAGCGTTCCACCGATGCCGTGTAACACCGCGTACCGGAACCCTGCGCGTACCGCACGGCCACCGTAGTACCAGACCAACAGCGTGCTGGTAATCGCCATCAACTCCCAGAAGAAGATGAGCGTCAGCCAGTCACCGCCGAAGACGGCACCGAGGCTCGTTCCCACGTAGCCGAGCGCGAACGCCGTCTGCACCGATGAGGCGTCACTGGCCCACGAGTAGAGCACGGCGACGGACCCGATGAACGCGAAGATGATCCCCATCAGCGTAGAGAACGGATCGACGTTGAGTAACACGGCGTCGAAGCCGAACAGCTTCGCCGGAAGATGTTGCCCGTTGGGCATGAGCCAGACGTACGGGACGACCGCTCCGGTCGCGAGGACGCCGAGCGCGTGGCCGATCCGCCGATCGATGAAGGGTACTATCAAAGCGACCGCGAGAATGGGAACGAACGGTGGCACGATCGGATCGACCATCAGACGCTCACCCCCGTTGCGCCGGTGACGATGAGTCGGACGATCCGGAGGAACACGGCGGTATCGGGGACGATCCCGAGGACGATCGATCCTGCGGCCACAAAGAGGATCGGCCCGAGCATGAACCACGTCGACTCCTCACCACTCCATCCCCGGTGTTCCCAAGCCAGTTCCCCATCGGATCCGTGGTCGGGATGGAGGTGGGCTTGTGTCTCCTGTCGGTCTTGTAGACCCTGTCCTTCGTGATCCGGTGCGTAGCCGTGGTCGTCTTTTTCCCCGGCTGCGTCGTCGGGAGCGTGACCGCCGTCGGCAACGACCTCCTCGTCTGCGTACCGACCACCTAACACGTTCTCGACGATCGGCTTGGGATCGTCCTCCTCTGGGGACTCGAAAAAGGCGGTGTACACCACCGGCCAAAAGTACGCGATATTGAGGATCCCCGACAGGAGTAGCGCGCCAGTGAACAGGACGTGTCCCGTCGAGACGGTACCGATAAGGAGGTAGTACTTGCTGACGAACCCAGCAACCAACGGAATGCCAGCCATCCCCAACGATGCGACCCCGAAGGCAGTCATCGTCAACGGCATCCGCTTTCCGATCCCCGCCATGTTGCTGATGTCGTCGGTGTGGGTCTCGACGTGAACGGCTCCAGCACAGAAAAACAGCGTGAGCTTCATGAACGCGTGGGCAGGGATGTGAAGGAGCCCACCGACCAACGACAGAGGATTGAGAACGGCCAGCCCGAGCACGATGTACGACAGTTGGCTCACCGTCGAGAATGCGAGCCGGCGTTTGAGGTTGTCCTGTCGGAGCGCAATGATGCTGGCGACCGTGAGGGTGATCGCCGCGACCGCTGCGAGGGGGAGCCCTGCACCAAGATCTCCGACTAGATCCGGTCCGAACACGTCGAGGATGACGCGCGCGATGCCGAACACGCCGGATTTGACGACAGCGACCGCGTGCAACAGTCCGGAAACGGGGGTCGGTGCGACCATCGCGTCCGGGAGCCACGAGTGCAACGGCATCAACGCCGCCTTGACACCGAATCCAGCGGCCAACAAGGCGAACGCCGTGCGCCCAAAGACGGGATCGGCAGTTGCGAGTTGTGCGATGCCGCCGGGCGTGAACGCCGTCGTTCCCGTAAGCCAGAACACGAGCACCGTCCCCGCCAGCACGGCCACACCACCACCGAAGGTGTACGCCAGATACTTCCGACCAGCCGCACGCGCTTCATCAGTTCCATCGTGGGCGACCAACGGGTAGGTCGCAACCGTCAGCAGCTCGTAGAAGACGTACAACACGATCAGGTTGGCGGCAAACGCGATACCGATCGTCGATGAGAGGCTGGCAGCAAACGCCGCGAAATAGCGAGTCTGTGCGTGCTCGTCCAGCCCCCGCATGTAGCCGATGCTGTAAAAGCTCGTCACCAACCACAGCAAGCTCGCAAGCAAGGCGAACAGGACGCCCAGCGCGTCGGCTCGCAGCGCGAATCGAACGCCCGGCACGAACGTCCCGATGTCGGTGACGTACACCTGACCCGCGAGTACGCCCGGTACCATGCTTCCGACGATGCCGAGTTTCGTTCCGGCAGCGAGGATCGTCCACGACTCGCGCAGGGCCGGTCGTCTGTGGGAGGTGAGGATCAGAACGACAGCGATTGCTGATACGAGCACTGCAGCGATCGGTCTGAGGGATGTAACGTCGGTCATGGTAGAAGGTGTTCGATGGTCGGTTCAAGAAGCTGTCCGTATTCGAAGGCAACGACACCGAGGACGACGGACAACACGGCTGTAGCCACGACCGTCATCCACATTCCCATGGAGGGAGCGGTGCCGGTACCGTCGGTAGCGACGTCGATCGCGGCTGTCGTCTCTGTCGTCTCGACGCTCGATGTGGTGGTAGCCGGTTCTCGGAAGTACATGCGCTCGATGAGCCGAGCGAAGTACGCCAGCGTCAACAGGGTACTCAGGAGGATGATGACCGCAAGCGGCCACGACTGGGCTTCGACCGCACCAAGAGCGATGTACCACTTGCCGACGAATCCGATCGTCGGCGGCACACCGACCATCGCGAGCGCGATGATCCCGAACGAACCTGCGCCTGCTGGCAGATATTTACCCAATCCTTCGAACTCCTCGACGGTTCTGGCACCGGTGCTGTTCCCGATCAAGCCTGACGTCAGGAACAAGCCACCTTTCATGATGGCGTGGCCCACGAGATGGATCGCCGCACCCGTCAACGCGGTGCCGTTCCCCACTGCGATGGCACCGATGATGAGTCCAAACTGGGACACCGACGAGTACGCGAGAAGCTGTTTGATCTCGTTCTGTGCGACTGCGAGGAGGCTCCCGACCACGATGCTGATCGTTGCCCCCGCCATAAGCACGTTCCGCGCGAACGGATTGGCCGCCAGAAAGTCAACAGTAAAGACGGAGAAGACGATCCGTAGCAACGCGTACGCCGAAACCGTCGAAACGAGTGCCGAGATGAGACTGCTCACCGTGTCCGGAGCGCCAGCGTACGCGGCTGGCTGCCAAGTGTGCAACGGGAACACCGCGATCTTGACGAACAGCCCCACCACGAGAAGCCCAAACGCCGCCTGCACCAGAGGGGACGTATGGCCCACCGCGGCGAGCTGCCCGGAGAGATCGTTCATGTTGAGCGTCCCCGTGGCGACGTACGCGTAACCGATCCCCAGCAAGAACAACGACGCGCCGAACGTACCTACGAGGAGGTATTTTAGTGCGGCGAGCGCCGACCGCCCGCTTTTGCCGCTGGCAACCAGTGCGTACGCCGTTAGCCCCGTGATTTCGAGAAAGACGTACATGTTGAACATGTCGCCAGTGGCGCTCATCCCCGTCAGTCCAGCGACGAGTAGAAGGTACGTCGCATAAAACGAGTTCGAGCGCGGTCCCGCGGTTCGCGCGTATCCGAGAACGCCGAGTGCGACGACGGCCACCAGAACGATCATCGTCGCTGAAAGTCCATCGATGACGAGCTCGATGCCGTAGGGAGTGGTGAATCCGCCGACCACATACCGAACCGGATCACCGTCAAACCCGCGGATCGCAAGCGAACCCGCCATAGCGACCTGCACGACCGACGCGATCGTGGCGATCGGCCATCCGATACGTTGGCGAACGAGTCCGAAGAGCAACACCACGATGGACGCGAAGATGGGGAACACGATCACCAACGCCGGGAGATCAGTCATCCTCGCTCACCTCCCGAATCACGGCGGTGTCGAGCGTCCCGTATTCCTCATAAATGCGGACGATGAGTCCGAGAGCGACGGCCGTGAGGCTCACCCCGACGACGATCGCAGTGAGGATCAATACGTGGGGAAGTGGATTGACGTACGGTCCCGGGGCGGTCAGCAGCGGTGGACTTGCCCCCGACACGTACGCGATCACGATGAAAAACAGGAATATCCCTGACTGAAACACGTTCATCCCGATGACTTTTTTCACGAGATTAGATTTATCAATCATCATGTATGTTCCGATCCCGATTAACAGGAACGCCACGAGGTAGTAGAGGCGATCGTTTAGAACCTCGATCATGCAGTCTCACCTCCATTGTCTCCCATTCCGGACGAAATGACGAAAAAGAGGCCAGTCACGATACCCGAAACGATGAGTCCGATTCCGAGCTCGACCAGTTCGATCCCGTATTTGGTGGCGTGATATATCCCATATGTGTGATACTCTAGAAACGTTCCTCCGAGTAGAACGGGCCCAATGCCGATCAGTATGAACGCAAGGACACCGCTACCGACCAGACCGACCGGGAGTTTCGGACCCACCCAGCTTCGTGTCGTCTCGATACCGAACGCCATCCCGAGCATGAGAACGACGGTCCCGACGATAACGCCGCCCTGAAAGCCACCACCGGACGAGTCCGCACCGTGGAACATCACGAACAGCCCGAACGTGAACACGAACGGCGTGATGATGCGGACGGTCGTCATGATGATCGGACTTTCGACGTACGGTGTCGGTGTCTCAGCGTCGGTTGTACTGTCGCTCATTCGAACACCTCCTTGTGAAGAACGAGGAGAATCCCGACTCCTGCCGAGTAGACCACGACCGCCTCACCCAGCGTGTCGAACCCACGGTAGGCCGCGAGCACAGCCGTGACGGCGTTGTGAACCTCGGTTTCGGTGTACGCGTTCTGCAGGTAGTATTCGGTCACGTCGTCGGTGACTACCGCCGAATCCGACGCTCCCACCGGTGGAAGTGCGAAGACGGTCATCGACAGCACTGCGACTAATGCGATCGTGATGACGAGCGCTCCGGGATTGACGCGTTCGAGCGTCCGATCGCCCGTCGGCCGAACGGTTTTGGCGATGGTCAACAGGAACAAGACCGTTATGACGCCAGCGCCGACCGCGGCCTCCGTGAGTCCCACGTCGGGCGCTCGAAGGAACACCCAGACGATCGAAATACCCAGACTGTACGCGCTAAACGCGATGATCGACCCGAGTACATCCCGCAACAGCGCCGTAACGAGGGCTGATGCCACGACAAACACCAACAGCGCGATCTCGAGTATTTCGTTCATGATTCTTCGTCCTCCGTCGTCCACGGTTCGATGTCCTGATCGGCCGCTGCCCGCACGATAGCGTGGGCGGCAGTGGGGTTCGTAAGGAACATGAATACCAACAGCAGCACCGTCTTCAGCGACGATAGATCCCAGCCGAACGTGATTGCTACCGCAGTGAGCGTCAACACTGCTCCGAACGTCTCGCTCTTTGAGGCGCTGTGCGTTCGCGTATACACATCTGGGAGACGAACGAGACCGATGGCGGCAACGATAGCGAAGAACACACCACCGGCGGCCAACAGGAGGACCACGATCTCCTGTATCTCCATTACAGCACCTCACCTCGGTCGACGGTGAATTTCGATATTGTGATACTCAATAAGAAATTCAACAAAGCATAGACGAGGGCGATGTCGAGCGCGCCGGGTTCACCGATGGCTGCTGCTAACAAGGCGATGACGATGACGACGTTCGATCCGAGGACGTTGATTGCGATGACGCGGTCGGGCATCGTGGGTCCGCGCAGGATCCGATAGACGGCGATCAACGAGGCGGTGACGAACACGGCAGCAGCGCCAAAGAGGATGTCTGTGATGAGCGTCATTGGCTCTCATCCTCGTCGTTCATGCGGTCTCGCGGACTCGGAATATCCATGGCTGCCCGGCCATAGAAGACAAAGCGCACTGCTCGTTCGAGCGCTCCGTCTAGCAGGTCCTCGCGTGTGGTTGAGGTCAGCGAATGCACGGTAAACCGTCGCTGGGAGACGTTGACAGTGAGGGTTCCGGGAGTGAGCGTGATGCTGTTGGCATACGTCGTTATCGACAGCGTCGACCACACAGCGGCATCGAACTCGGTCACCTCCGGATCGATCGGGAGATCCGGATGGAGAACGACGTAGGCGACGTGAACGCTTCCTTTTGCGATCTCTCCTACGAGATACGGTAGATATAGTGCGAGCCGTCCGAGCTGTTTGGCCGCCCGGACGGGACGAACCGGCGAGGTGAGCGAGACCCTCCACAGCGCGACCGAAACGACGCCGGCACTGATCACGCCAGTGACGAGGTTGTACGTTTCGAACGATCCTCCTAGCAACAAATAAAACACGTACGAAACACCGAACAGCGTCAGAAACTGCGTGACAGTGCCACGTCGTGCCAAGGGAGGGCTTCGTCGCTCTCGTTGGACCGGTGCCTCTCTGACATCCAACCCCGCATTCTGCACTTCGGCTTCTAAGGGGGGCAACAGGGGCGTCGTTCCGAGCGGGGAAAATCCGGGATCGAACACCGCAACGTCGAGATCGTGGTTACGGGCGTACTGCACGAGAACGTTGGCGTAATCCCCCGGACTGAACAGATACTCTTCTGCGCCGATCACGGCGGTTTCGATGGTTACTGTGTTGGCATCGTCTTCGATATCCTCTTGGGCCCACACCGTCACCCGGTCGAGTAGCGTGTGTGCCGTTTCGGCTTCCTCCGATTCCGGATCGAACGTAGGGCGCTCCGTAAGAGGGTACACGAAGTGGATCGCCACCGAGCCATCGTTTTCGTCGGTCCGTTCGAGCGCATGACGAACAGCGTATGCGACGGTGTTCCGTAGCGTGACCGACTCTGAAACCGGAATGAGTAGCCGCAGGTCAGTCACCCCGACCACCACCCCGACGGACAAGACGACGTACTAACCAGAGCAGATGACATCAATGCTTCGCGTAATCATTGGACCACGTGGGTTAAAGGATTTCTTTCTCAATTCGTCTTGACCGATCTCAATTTGGACGACAGCGTGGCGATATGAGCGGTGCCTTCAAGAATTTGCATCGTTCGAACCAAAGCTCTCCATCCGACGGATTCTACAGGGATCTCCGCCGTTTGGATGCACCGTCTCGCTCATTCGGTGGCGATCCGTTTGACCGCATTGGCGGCGACCACGGCGATGGCGATTTCCAACCCCCCAGCCGCGAAAAACGCCGGTAGATAGCCGTACTGGTTGGTGACGATGCCACCGACGAGAAATCCACTCAACATTCCAAGACTTCCAAACACGTTGAAGCCACCCATCCCCACACCACGTTCTGTAGCCGGAACGATGTCGGTAACAAGCGCCATCGTCGTGGGCGAGACGCACGCTCCACAGATCCCGCTGGCGATCAGTAGCCCACCGGCCAGGGCGTAATTGGGCACGAGTCCGATTCCGACGATCGTCACGCCGTACAGCATCGACCCGACCACCACTGGAAGGAACCGACCGATCCGATCCGACAGCCAGCCGATGGGGTACTGCAACACGGCGAACGGCACGAAAAACAGCGCCAGCGTGAGACCCGCTTGTGCGGCATCGATCCCGAACGCATCCCGGAAGTAAGCGACTCCTGTCAACGCGAAAAATCCAGCGGTCAGCCGGTCGATGTATCCGAAGGCGAAGGGCACGAGGAGCGCGGGACGGGTGCGAACGTGGTTGACGATGGCGTCAGCTGGTAGCCCGTTGTCGGGGCTCCGATCCGGAATCGTCGCGGCGAGGACCGCCACACCACCCAGCAGCGCCGCACCACCGTACAGGGGTGCCAACGGGTCGACTGTCGCAAGTTGACCGCCAGCAACGGATCCGAGTGCCGCGCCCAGTCCCACCGCCGTGCCGGCTGCGCCCATGTTTCGACCGTGGCCGCCGGAGAGATCCATCAACATCGTGATCGATAACGAGAACGCACCGATCGTAAACGCCCCACCGACGACCCGCAGTAGGAGTACGACGCCGAACGTGACGCCCAGCCGGGGGGACAGCGCGACCGCGAGGTAGCTGGCGGCCCCACCGGCAGCCCCGAGTACCACGAGTGGCGTCCGCCGACCGAGCACATCGCTCAGGACACCCCACAGGACAGCACAGACGACGAACGCACCGAATTCGGCGACGAGAAACCACGTTCCGGCAAGGATGGTGCCGTTGCCACCGAGGGCGGCGACCGTATCTTCTAACCCCGGATACAGAAACACCTGTGAGACGAGCACACTCCACACGATGAAGGCGAGCCGTCCTCGGTCACTCATCGTTCGGAGGACGGCGTGCTCGCCGATCGAAACGGCACAGTCGATAGGACCAGTTCATCATGCTCACAGTTCGATCATCGGGGTGCCGTTTTATCCCTCCGTCGGAACCGTCCCAACACAACGGTTTTACCGGTCGACAGTGGTGGGGTAGGTGTGAACGAATTCGGCGTCGACGAGGCGGGAAAGGGACCGGTGTTAGGTCCGATGGTAGCTGCGTGTGTGGTTGCCCAACCGGATGTGCTTCCCGATGGGATCGACGATTCGAAGAAGCTCTCAGCGGCGCGCCGGGAGTCGCTCACAACCCGATTGCGTGAGGAGCCGTCCGTCAGCGTGGGTGTGGCTCGAATCTCGCCCGCCCGGATCGACGACCCGACGACCGACATGAACACGCTCACGGTCGCCGCCCACGCCGAGGCGATCTCACAGGTCGTCTCGGCGTCCACAACGGGCGTCGTCGACGGCGCGGACACCGATCCAGCACGGTTCGCCCGGCGGGTGACCGACCGGGTGTCGGTCCCGGTCGAGATCACTGCCGAACACGGGGCCGATGAGACGTACTCGCTCGTCGGTGCCGCGAGCGTGATCGCAAAAGTCGAACGCGACAGCGCCATCGCGGCGCTGTGTGAGGAGTACGGCGATGTCGGTAGCGGCTACCCGAGTGATTCGACCACGCGTGCGTTTCTCACCGAGTATGTGGGTGAGCACGGCCGACTTCCGGATTGTGCCCGAGCATCGTGGAAAACGGCGAAAGAAGCGCTTGCGGCAGCCGAGCAGTCGGCACTCGATTCGTTTTGAGATCACGAGCAACGAGCAAGCTATCGGTCGTTTCGATTCGTATCTTGGTCGTCTATGAGTTCTCGAAGCGCATCGATGCGGCGCGCGGTCGGGGGGTGTGTTGCAAAGAACAATCGATCGGTGCGAAGGAGCAGCTTTGCAATCATTGATCCGTTTTCTTCTTTGTCTGTATCATCATAGTTTGGTGCCAGGATGAACAGTAGCACATCCGTAAATCTCGATGTCTTGGCTGGATACTCGGTGATACAAGTGGGGTAAGGTTCAAGTGGAAGGATCGATAGCGACGCGCGAAGATCCGTTGTTTGGGTCCCATTGATCCGTTTATCGAGCGTCTGGAGGGCACTAGCGAGGGCTGCTGGCGATCCGGTTACCCTGACGGCTGTTCGATCGGCGGCCGATTCACGCGCTCGTGACAGGATGCTGAGGGCAGGCCGACTACTGTACTTCGTGAGGATGGCGATGATCAACGGTGGAATCCAGATGTAGTTGTGTGGCGATTTCTTTCTGAACCACGATGGGAGCCGTGCAAAGAGCGCCTTAAGGGCCCGCGTTCCGATCCAAGGAATGAATATGATGACCCAGAACACTAAATGAATCCCCCTATCTCGTGGTGGTAGTTTGTTCGTGCCATCTTGTTTGGTGTCATCGCCGATAGTAGTGAGCGGACTAATACTCTCTATACGCTCTTGGAGTCCGGTCGCAAAGCGAAGTGGTAACGAAGCGACCGTCATCACCATCGCGTCCCTGTTAGCGACGTGGGCAAGTTCGTGGGCGATAACCGCCTCCAGTTCCTCCTCGTTGAGTGCGTTAAGGGTACCTTCTGACAGTATGAGGGTGATCGATTGAGAACGGTAGCCAACCGTTATCGCCTCGGGAATGGATCGGTCGGAGATTGCAATCGTCGGCTTCGGGATATTGAGCTGAGCGGCGATTTTTGTTGTACTCTCATGGATCATAGGATATTTGTTAGATGATACAGAGGTCACATCTTCGGCCTGATCGACAGTGTCAATCCGGCTAGCTTCGTAGTACACGAAGGTTACGAGCAGCCATCCAGAGAGCACTGCAGCAATGATGTGTGGCGAGATTCCGAGTAACACCAACACCCACCAGATGAATGCCTCGAGGAGACGCCAGAGACCGACCGTAAACCCCGTCAACAACACGGTGAGCAAAAGGATAGCCGTGATCATCCGACCGATAAGGAACCAATCCGTTGGTGATTCAGATTTCCAGCCGGTGTACATCGTCATGGCTATCACGGCTCCCATCACTGAGAACACGATCACGCCCATCGTAGCAGGATTCGACTGGACGTACTCGACTATCGAGACGAGTGGAATCCCCACAGCATACCAGACGGGACCCTTGCTCATGTGATATCCAATGATGCCAAATATCGTGAGCATCGCCGCAGAAGAACACCGTATCGCTACTGCAATGGCATTCCCTCGAAGCATCAACACGCGAGCAAACAGCACAGTGAGCACTAATGCGGAGATGATCGGTCCAAATCCTTCACCGCCGGTGAACGGAAGAACCAACATCCAAAATATAAATCCCGTCGGCGTCAAACACAGGAGGGTTTCGAAAAACACCTCTATTCCGGTAGAATCAGTCGCTTCATTCGTTGTATCCCCTGTGGCCGTGGCTGGCTCTGTTTCATCCACATCCGTTGACGATGGCGGTGTACTGGGCTGATCCGATTCTGGCTCCCACTCGATCGCAACAGCAGGTGGCGCATCTGGATGGGGCGATCGTGTCGCCTGCGATTTGAGTCTCTCCAATTGAGTGGCTGGAAACCGGTGATTTGCCCGGAACGCCTCAGCAGCCACATTGCCGTGCGCGTAAAGTACCCCTGCACAAGGTTGACACAGCAGTAGCGGCCGGTCGGTGTCAGGACCGACGTATGCAACGAGTTCATCACACGCCGTTTTCACCGCACGGCATCGCTGACACACGTGATCGTCACGTGTTCGCATCCGAGAGACCGATTTGGGCGCATCAGAATCCGGAAACAGCGGTGCCTTCTTGTGTGCGTTGTCGAACGAGTCAGTATCGGGATGCAAAACGGCGTGACACGGTCGACACACTGTGACGAGCGTCTCGATCGGATCGTCGACGATGTGAGACGGTCGAGAAACGATCTTATGGGCCTGGAGGGTCTCGCGTTCGGTCTGGCAGCGTTGACAGACACCATCGTCGCGGGCGAACGTCCTGCGTCGAAGATGCTCCCACTCCTCGCCACTCCCATCCCGTTCGATCTTCTCACACATCGTCTCCTACAGCGTTTCATATCAGGTGGTAGTATAATCAACTGTCGATAATTGGGAGGTGACGGTTGTGTTTCACGGTTCATCGGGGGAAACGGCGAGACTGCTCAAGTGATCGGGAAAGGAGAGAGGATCGGATTTTCAATCCAACACCAGATTCCGGATCACGTCGCCGTACGCCGGTCGTGTGATGAGCACGCCGACGAGCACGCCGACGATCGTGATCAGCGCAAAGCCTTGGAGATCACCGAGCGACAGCGCGGCGAGGGGTAACATGGCGACGATAGTGGTGGCTGCGGCCGCGCCGATAACCCAAAACGCCTTCCGGAACCGCGATCGGAACACGCGGTTCGTCGATACGTCTCCCTGCTGGAGTATCTCATCAGCGATGATGACGAGATCGTCCACTCCAGTCCCGATCACCGCGATGAAGCCAGCGATGTGTGAGAGATCGATGGCGAGACCGATGGCGGCCGAGAAGCCGAGCAAGATGAACACCTCAGCAGCCGCTGTCACCACCATCGGGACCGCGATCCGTGGCTCTCGGTACCGGTAGGCCACCGTGCCGGCGACAGCGAGCATGGTGAGCAGTCCGGTGACGAGCGAGAGCAGCTTGAATTTCTCTGCTAAGCTCGGCTGGACGTACGTGGAGGTCCCCCCGTCGATGTCGAGCGTCGTCGGCAAGGCACCGGCTCGCATATCTAACGCAAGGTTTTGGGCCTCAGAGAGGTTGGCGCTGGTGATCCGAAATCTCGGATCGTCTACGAAATTACCACGTTTCATCTTAGTTGACAGGTCACCCATGCTCGCTGCGGACACGATTTCTCCTTCTGTGATCGTTCCGTTGATGACCTTCCCGTTCGAAACGGTGTACAGGCAGTGGCCCGAATCGTTCTTGTTAGTGTAGTAGGTGCATGGCGGCTCACTCAAGAAGCCGAACTTTCGCATCGCATCGGAGAAATTCTTTGCAGCATTCTGTTCAAGAATAATAGGAACTCCCGGTCGTCCACCCTCTGGTTGGTTTGCTGGATTGACGTCCTTGATTCCTTCCTGCGTGAACAGCTGGACGTTCCGGTACGTTTTCGTTCCGTTTTCTTCTACAGGGAAGTGCGCGACGACGAGCACTGTCCCGCGATCGTCGATGAGATCGATGACCTCTTCTGGCTGTTTGTTCGGCACTTCGACCACGATGAACGCCTCATCACCAGTCGTGGATCGTGAGATCGACACCTCACCACCAGACAGTCCGGCCCCCGTGACCTTCCGATCGAGGACACCCTCAGCGGTTTCGAGCGTTTTGTCGGTGACGCCGTCTCGGATGTCGTCGGTTTGAACATCTTTCCCTTGGTTCTGGAGCGCCCGAGCGAACTCCTCTTGGGTCACGTTCTCGTTGAACAGTTCGACAGTTCCGCCGTCCTGCGATGTCGGTCGCACTCGTACGTCCTGTGACGACAGTGATAGCTCGTTCGTGAGTGCTCGCTCGAGTTCGGTCTGTGCCTGCGGATCTGATCCGTTGAATCCGACGTCTTCTGCGGTCATCCCGACCATCGGCGCTCGGATCCGCGTTCCCCCCGATAGCTCCAGTCCGAACTGGAGGTTCGTCGGGCCCTCAGTGGCCGAATCCGAGGCGTTGCCCACCGTATCGTTCTGGGCACCTCCGCCGTCACCGACGGGGGCGAAAATCGAGACAGCACTCAACAGGACGATCACGACGAGTAACACGATACGCCAGTTTTCCCGGAGGCTGAAATTCCGGCTCATCCCGCGACCCCCTCGTATTTGTAATACCGAAGCAGGCTCACGTTGAGCAGATACGTGTTCATCAGATCGGCTGTGAGTCCGAACACGAGCACGATCCCGATGTCGGGCAACAGGGGAATACCGAACACGAGTGGTGAGGAAAAGACAGTCATCACGATCATCGCTACGATCGAGGTGAGCGTCATCGTCACGCCGGTTCGACGCGCGCGGTACGTGGATTCATAGAAGTCCCCGCGTCGCCGGAGAACGCTGTTGTTGAGCAGGATGTCCGAGTCGACGCTGTAACCGATGAGCATCAACAGCGCCGCGACAGTCCCCAGCGAGAGCGGTATACCGAAGATGTTCATCAGCGCGACCGGAATCATGATGTCCGAAAAGGCGCTGATGACAATCGCGATCGACGGGACGAACGTCCGGAACAACACGAACGCGAGCACGCTCATACCAACGAACGCGACGGCTACCCCGATCAGTGCTTGTCCTTGGGCGTCTGAGCTGAATGCCGCCGATCGCGTTTGGGCTGATTGGACCGTATACCCTTCCTGCTCTGCGGTGTTCATGATCTCGTTAACCTCGCCTTGTTCGGTCGCTTGAATAGTCACGATGTAGGAATCGCCGCTTTCGGCGACCGAATCCACTTCGTAGGGAAGCTGAGATTCGAACGTCTGTTCGATCTGGTCGGGAGAGTCGGACGTCGAGATTTGTAGCTCCGTCCCACCGGTAAAATCGATCCCCGGCGTCACGGGCACGCCAGTAGCGACGTACCATCCCGCAATAATGAGAAGAGCGACCGCCAGCACCGCGAGCGGGATCGCAGCGAGCTGACGGTTCGTGTACCGGCTGTACTCCACATCCGGTACCTCGAAGTCGGTCATGACAGGCCGTGTGAGACCAGATCGGATAAGCTTTTTTATACAATCCTGATGAGCCGTGCTTTCCGTCTCTTATGGTAAATATCTCACACTCACGACGCCAGCATCCGGATCGGATCGCAGTTCGACGCGGTCGACACCCAGTCGCGCAGCGCGTGTACGCGTCGCGTCGTCGTTTATTACGTCCGCTACGACGCCCTCGGTGTCGTCCGGCTCGACGGTGAGAACGTGTATCTCCCCGGTTCCAGCTCGTTCTCGGCGGGTGATCTCTCCGACTGGCTGGTCGGCTGCGAGCTCCCGTTCTTGGGCCGTCGGCGGTTCCTCGCCTCGCTCGATCGGAATCGTTCGGCGCTCTTCGATATCAATAATTTGCCATGTGACGTTCATAGGTGGCTCAGGAGCGACCGTTCCTTCGACTACGTCGTTTTCCTCGACACCCGGATTGTCCGATAAAGTGTGTACCTGCCCGCTATGAACGTCTGTGAGCACTGCGGTGTCTGCTTCGGCGTGCGTGATGAGAAACGTGCTTTCAGTTTCGGTCGTCATGGGTCTCGTACCTACGATAGGCCTTACAAACGGTCACCAAGGAATTCATCGATCTAGACGGTGGTGTAGTTATCTAATCAATCGGCATGTAAATTATACTTATCTAATAGATATAGCTGATATATCATAAGAATATATTATAGATACAAAATAAAATGATAACTTTTATGGTTCCCATACATGTTCTCTGATAGCGACGATGGAAGAGAAAATCAATAGACGAAGTTTGCTTGGAACGATCGGTACAGCAGCGGTAGGTGTAACAGGGGTTAGCCTCCTCCCAGGTTCCGCAAAAGCAGCGTCTCATTGTGGATGGGTGACTATGGCCGGTAAAAAGGGAACGGCAGAGTACGAGGCGAAAGTGGACGGTGATGTGAATCACAGCACCACGACTGAAGGAAATGACCATTTAGACGATAGTGCAACTTACACGAGTACGTTCGGTGGAAAAGTAAACAGTGGATATGATGACGACTGGGCCCTTTCTGGTCGTGCTGAATTTCACTACGTTCATAACCGTGGCGGGGGGCTTGTCATAGAGACTTCGAATAATTGTGGAGATTCGATAGGTGAATATCATGACTCCATCGAGATAACAATAAGCGGAAACGGACAGTATAGCATCGGATTCTGGAATTCCGACACAAATATCATTGAGCACAACATTGAGGGGGACGAGTTCAAAGGCTGCTACCCCGTCCAGCATTCCGGTGGTGCCAAACTGCAATGCTATTGGGACGTGGAAGGTGTAACTTCCCGGAACGGGTGGCAACTCGTTACTGGGGAGGTCGCAAGCTTCCAATATGAGGATAGATACACTGTGGATTCAACGGCTGGCCCATCTGAGTTCTATCTTGAGGGGGATGTTAACGTCGATATAACTTACAACTAGTGTCGATAGATTAGTTTTCGCACATCACCCATTGGCATTACTGGCTGTTGCCTATCCGACACCTCCCTTCGTGGTAACACCGAGATCGTCCGTTTGGTGAAATCAATTACTCGGGTGACCCTGCAATCGATGCACCGCCCCCATCACGAGGACGGCCACCAGCGGCGGGATCAGGCCCGATTCCGGAGGTAGTCCGTACAGAAATTGGACGATTGGCCCGAAAACACCAGAGGGAACCGAACCGCGTTGGCCTGCTGGCGCTGCGATGAGCGCACCCCCATACAGCGCAAGGAGAACGAGAAAGCCCGACAGCGCGATCCAGCGGTCGTACTCGACCGTCCCGTCGTGAAGTCGGTGCTGTCGTGCAACGAGCAGGATGGGAGCGATGATCGGAGCGATGACGAACAGCCAGACAAGCAGATACAGCGCGGGTTGGAAGGTGAACACGCCAGCTGGTGCGCCCGCGATCGAACTCAACAGCGCGAGAGTCCCGAGTCCGAACAGGATCGTCCCACCGAGCGTGAGTAGTCCGCCGACGAGTACGTACAGTTTGCACAGCCGGGAGTCACTCGCTCGGAAGGCGTAAGGAACCGCCGTGATCGCACCCGAATAGCTGGTCTCGGTCGTGCTCGCATCCATCGTTGGGGAGAGGCAACCGTTCCGATTAAGTGATGCGGTGTCGGTTCGGCGTGTGTCGCCCGACTTATAGTACACGATCCCTGAAACCGACTATGAACATCGATATCGGGAACGCCCTCGACGCGGTCGCACAACCGGGAGTGTCCGAAGACTCACTACGACGACTCGACGACCGGGTTGCTGCCGCCCACGACCGGATCGAGCGCGGGATCGCCGACGAAGAGTTCGGATACGCTGCGCTCTCGCTGCCCGAAACGACCGATCCCGACGCCATTCACGACGCCGTCGCCCCGCTCGCGGACAGCGAGTACGTGCTTACGGTCGGGATCGGGGGCAGCGCGTTGGGAGCCGCCACCGTCGCCGACGCGCTCGGCGTGGGTGAACGCGCACCCGTCCTCGACAACGTCGATCCGCAGTCGTTGCAGACGACAGTGGAGTCGCTTCCCCTCTCGGAGACGGCGGTCCACGTCGTTTCGCGTTCCGGCACCACCGCAGAGACACTCGGAAACTTTCTGGTCGTCCGGGAGGCAATGGCCGACGCTGGCGTCGACTGGACTGACCGGACGATCGTCACGACCGGCGAGTCGGGACCGCTTCACGCGCTCGCGGACGAACACGCCTTGCCAACGCTGTCGGTTCCGGAGGGGGTCCCAGGGCGGTTTTCGGTGCTTTCACCTGTTGGTCTCATCCCCGCCGCGATCCTCGGCTGTGACATCGAGGCAGTGCTCGCAGGCGGACACGCCGGACGGACGGCGTTAGCACCGAGCATCTTCGACTGTCCGGCCTACGCGTACGGTGCCGTGGCGGTGGCGCTTGAACGCCGTGGAGCTCACGTGAACGCGTTCGTTCCCTACGCCGAGCGGCTCGAATACTTTGCTGAATGGTTCGCTCAGCTCTGGGCCGAAAGCCTCGGCAAGGACGGTATGGGCCAAACCCCTGTGCGGGCACTCGGTGCGACCGATCAACATTCACAGCTCCAACTGTATCGCGCCGGCAGACACGACAAGCTCATCACGCTCGTCCGTCCGCGTGACCGGTCCCAGCTTACGATTCCGGACACCGAAATCGAGGAACTCGCGTATCTCGGAGACACCGGCGTGGGCGAGCTCATCGACGCGGAGTTCGAGGCGACCGAAGCGAGTCTCGCGGCGGCCAGCCAGCCCAACGTCCGCGTCGAGATCGACCGACTCGACGCCGCGAGCCTCGGCGAACTGCTGTACGGTATGGAGGCCGCGTGTATTCTCGCCGGCGAACTGCTTGACGTCGAGACGTTCACCCAACCCGCCGTCGAATGGGGGAAACGAGCTGCCCGTGGACTACTCGGAGACATCGACGCGCCCGAAACTGACGCGATCACTGAGAAAGAACGGCTGGTGGTCGCCCCCGATCGCTCCCAATAGTCAGCGGTGACAGCAGAGTATCGCTCTCTCGGCTTTCCGAACGCGCAAGATCTATTCGGTGACCGTTCGTACGATCGCTAATGGATCAACGGAGTTCTTGTCGGTGGTGGGTTGACGATGGCTGAGTCGTCGATCAAATCTGAAACGGCCGGGCGACTGCAGACGATCGCAAGCGCGATCGCGATCGCGATCGGGGCGTACGCCCTCGGAAACGTCGTCGCCGTCTCGGTGATGTCGATCTTGCTTCTAGTCGGATTCTCTATGGAGGGATATCCCGCACGGATGGCGGTGCTGAGCACGCTCGCGGTACAGGGTGCCGGATTCCTCGGGTTCGGACTCGTGTATCTCGACTACTCAGAGCAGTTCGATCTCCTTGAAATCGATCGTCCCAAACTGTCCGATATCGGCTACCTTCTCGGCGGGATCGTCGCAGTGTTGCTCGGTTGGCAGGGAATCAGCTTCGTGTTCACCTCGTTGCTGGGCATCGAGCCCGCAGAAAGCTCGTTCATCGAGCAAGGCATCCAGAATCCGACACTGCTGTTGGTGTTGATCCCACTGTCGATCCTCGTCGTCGGACCGGGAGAGGAACTGTTGTATCGGGGGATCGTTCAGGGATCGATCAGGCGCGTCCTCGGTCCCGTTGGCGCGATCCTCATCGCCAGTGCCGTCTTCGCGTCGATCCACGTGTTCGGACTGATCGGCTCACCGCTGGAAACGCTCGCAACCCTGCTCACGGTGTTCGTTCTCGCCCTCGTCCTCGGGGCTGTCTACGAACTGTCGGAAAACCTCCTCGTTCCGGCACTCATTCACGGGCTGTACAACGCCACCCAGTTCCTGCTCGCTTATCAGTACGCGACCGGCGGACTTCCGGTGATCGGGTAATCAGCCGTGTTGGCGAGGAAAAATGATTACTGCCGTCCGTCAGTGACGGTCGATCTCTCCGTCCGGATCAGCGTGTCCGGTTCTCGTGTTGAAACGTGAGATCGACGTCCACCGGAACGCGCCCGCTTTCACCGATGTTTGCGGCCCACGTGCTGGCGACGGTCACTCGTTCGAAGTTCCCATTGTGGAGGAACTGCTTTAGATCCCGTTCGTCGCTTTCAGTGAAGGTACGCGCGTCAAGCTGTTTCACCTTGTAGTTCCCGTTGTGTTTGATTCCGATGAACGTGAACTGGTATTCGACGGGCCGCTCGGTCGCTTCGCGCTGGCTCATGAACGGGCCGGTGGTCGTGCCGTCGTGGTGTTTGTCGCCCACCGAAACGTTCCGGACGTACCACCCATCGTTGTTCGTGGTCCAATCGGTCGCATACCGGAAGGAGATGAGCACCTCCTCGCCCGCATACTCGGAGAGATCGAACGTTTGGTTCGTCCAACCGTCGGACTGGCCGGTGAAGCCGGGAACGTTCCCTTTCACGTTCGGATGAGCGCCGTCCGCGGTCGTGGACACCGTGTTCCCGTTTGAGAGGCTCTCCCCCGTCTCGCCACCGTCAGTGGAGACCTGAACGAAACCGTAATCCCAGCTCTGCTCGATGTCGTAGTACGTTTCGAACGACCGCGTCGGATCGCGTTCGCTGACGTTCGTTTGCACGGTGACATCCTCGCCCGCCGTAAACGGCGGGGCTTCCTACACAGTGGGATTCCGGGCCTGCTATCGACAGTGCAATCCCGGTGAGGTGTCAGTCCTGGAAGGCCGTGAGCGTCATCTGTCCGGATTTCGGACTCGTCTCACGGTGGACTGTGGCGGCGTCCCGTTCCTGCAATCGCTTGAGTGTCGTGTACATCTCCTTGCGAAGGTGACGGGCACGACTGCCACTTTCGATGAACGGCTCGAAGAGCTTCGGTACGTAGGATTTGAGCGCGTCTTTGGCTTGATACGACAGATCGTCGGGTGTCACGATGTCGTTGACTGCCGACATCGTGTCTGCGTGAGCGTCGAACGAGTCAGCCAACGCTTCGCGGTAGGTGTCCAACAGACGCTGAAGCCGACACTCCTTACCCTGTGTGGGCGTGGCGAGTGTGGCTTCCAACGTCTTCGTCACCGTTCCGGACACGTGTATAAATACACAACACACACATCTATACATTCCGATGTTGTAGTAGTACTTGATGAAGCGAAAGCAAATCACCATACGAGAAGAGCAAGACAAATGGTTGCAAGAAAATCACATCAATCTCTCAAGTCTCGTCAGAGAGTGTATCGACAACAAACGAAGGGAATCCGGTTCAGCCGACTAACGGCAGTTGATCAGCACCATGTCGCATTCCCGCCCGGCCTGAAGGCCGGGATTCCCTGCTTGTAAAAGATACGCATTCCGAACATATGTGTTCGATCATATCAAATAATACTTACGAATTTAACACAATATTATATTAAATAATATTTGTTATTATGGGCGCGCCGTATCCGAGCTGCCGCCTGTGCCGGCGTTCGATACCCGGGGTAACGTCCATACCACAACGCTAACGGGTCTTCCACCCGAAGGGAATACAATGAGTGGTGGCTCCAACCGGAACGATGATGCGCCCGCTGGTTCGCCGGACAACGGTGACCCAGCCGGTTCGGACACCGAGGAGCCGTCCGTAGAGGCGTTACGCAGGCAGGTCGAGGAGAAATACGACTTCGACGATTTCGGTCCCCGAGACATGGAGCAGATGACTCCGGAGGAGTGGGACGCTGCATTCGATCCCGACACGTGGATCACGGGCCCAGAGTTGCTCGACCGTGTCGAGGCGGATATGAAACAGCGGGTGATCGACCGAGACGTGTTCGCTCGTCTCGAGCGGCTGTCCGATCCCGACCGGCTCATTGCATACTCTGATGAGGGGTATGCCGTGGTGTTCGAAGATGGGAGCGTAAAAGGGGAAGGGATCGTCCTTCGGGATATCAAACCGTCGGTTGCCCTGTGCTCAATGGACGAATACGAGGTGCCGGAATTACAGCAAGGGGAAGTGCTTCCCCACCCCTCGGAGGTGCCCGAAGGGGGTGGATCGATCGGCCACCGGATGATGCTGTTCGTCGGTGTGGCGATGGCGGTGATGGGCGTCTTCTCGATCGGTGCCGTGATCGTCGGCGTCTCCGAGAGCATGCTCATCGGCACCGTGTTCGGTCTCGGTTTCATCGTGGTCGGTGTGGTGTTGTTCATTATGGTGGCCAACGCCCGCCTGTCCGATCGGTTCCGTGCCGAGGAGTATCGAGACCGGCTTCGAGCTGTCGGCCGTGGTTCGGACGAACGGCCCACAGTGTTAGACGAACTCGAAAGCGACGGTGACGACGCTACTGACGAATCGGGCGATACGCCATCACACGGGCTGTAGCGGCGCTGTCGGCGGCTTCGGTGGGTTTATACGAACTCGGTTCTGACTCCAGCCTGTGTATGAACAGACGGGAATTTCTCCGCACAGCCGGCGGCGCTGCGGGGACCGCGGCTGCGACATCTGCAGTTGCCGGACCAGCCGCCGCTCAGGAGGGTGGTGGTGGCTCAGGTCCGATCGACTACGGTGGGTATTTGGACGACGCCAACGGCTGGAGTAGCGGTAGCACGGCCGATAAGACCGGGCAAGGGGAAGTCACCATCGCGGTCGGTCCGGGCAGCTCGAACAACTTCGATCCCGTGGCGGTCCACGTCGATCCCGGTACGAAGATCATCTGGGAGTGGGAAGGTCCGGGTCACAACGTCCAAGCCGAAGACGGGCAGTTCAAAAGTGAGATCAAAAGTGAAGGCACCTTCGAGTACACTGCCGATGAAGAGGGCGTGATCCCCTATTTCTGCCAACCGCACAAAGGGATGGGAATGTTAGGCGCGCTCGCCGTCGGTGAAGTTCCTCACAAATCACCGGCTGCCGCCCAGGAGGTCGAACCTGATGAGATGGGCGTTCCGATCCAACCCCACTACGTGGGCTTTGGAGCAGGGCTGATGATGACGACGTCGCTCGTGTTCACGTTCTATCTACTCAAATACGGTGAGAGCGCACACACCAAAGGAGGGAACAGCTAATGCCATCCGGTGATAGCAGCTACGGCGCGATCCATCGGTACGAACCGCCCAGAGAAAGCACAGCAGCGGCGATCGCGATCGTCCTTCTCACTGTGTTCGAAGTCGTGTTCGTGGGGATGTTCACCTACGGACTCGCTACTGGGTGGGGGCTCGATCCCTACGGAAACATGTTTTTGGGTGGCTTGCTCACGCTCATCTTCGTCGATCTCTCGTTCATTCTTCTGTTGTACAGAAAAGAATTCCTTCCGGACGTGATGGTCGTCAAAAAACGACGGCGCAAGTGGGAAGATCTGTACGTCGAAGAAGAAGATATGGAGGGGCAGTCTTCTGACGTTAACGTTTGGGAGAGCATGAAACGAGCAGTGTATCCGTACTACAAACGGTGAATACGTATGGCACAACGAGATAACGACAAGTATCCGGCTGAGACGGGTCGTAGACGGTTCGTGAAAGGAGTCGTTGGTGCGGCATCGCTGGGCGCGGTTGCGACCGGTACCGGCGTCGCAACGACCTCGCTCACGTCCTCGTCGGGTGAAGGTGGTGGTCTTACGAAGTACCGAGCGATCGAGAACACGGGCGGTCCGGCCCCCCGTGGCATGCCCCAGATCCCGATCGAGATCGGGAATAACGGCGAGATCATCGGTCGATGGCCCGAGCCAAAGGAGGTTCAGCAAGGAGGGAAGACGATCACTGTCGCGGAAACCAACATCGGCGGTGTTACCTACTCCACGGAGTGGTTCCAGTACTGCGGCGTCCAAACCTACGAAGGGATCGATCCTGAAGCCGATCAGGACAACGTTTTCAAGTCAGCGCCGAGCCCCAACTACGAATGGCAGAGCAGCGAACTGTCGGGCGGTGATCCCCTCACGATCGACAATTTCAGCGATTACGAGGACTGGGGCAACGACATCGGCAAAAGCGGTCTCGGAAAGCCCGCTGACGCAACGTGGCGGTCGCAAAACACCGAAACTTCGATCCCGGTTCAAGTGCTGCGGAGCAAACGGATCGAGGAGATGGCCAAAAACGACCAGTGGTTGGAGGCGAGCACGGATCAGGGCGTCATCGCGTGGCTCAACAAGTGCACTCACTTCTGTTGTGTGCCCGGCTACAAGGCGTTTGAGGGTAGTGCTCGCTTCGGCGCTGAAAACGAGGTGTATTGTCAGTGCCACCAGTCCGTGTACAATCCGTTCAGCATCATCGAAACGACCTTTACGTCGCTTCCCCGGCCGGCCGATGACAGCAGCAGTGAGTCGGAAGACAGCGGCGGCAGTGGAGGAGAGTAAGTGAGATGAGTTTGGAACCTCGAGACGACCACGACCACGAAGCTTGGTTGGAAAACAAGGACCTCACACCTGTCGAACGTGGGTATCTCACAACGCTCATGTGGCTCGACAAGCGGTTTCGCGTCGTCGACTATCTGGAGCTGTTAGAGAACCTCTATTATAAGGTCAACCTCCAGATGCCAAAGAGCCACACCGAGCAGTACAACCTCGACAACAAGTTTTGGTACTGGTATCCGCTGTACTCGCTCGGCTTTTTCTCGTTGTTGGCGTATCTCGTCGCCGCGTTCAGCGGCGCGTTGCTCGGATTTTACTATACGCCCGGTGCCACCGGTGCGGGTGGCGACCCGGAGATGGCTTACCGACAGCTCGAGTTCATCATGATGGATCTGAACTTCGGGTACATGCTCAGGAGTATTCACCGGTGGTCGGCCCAAGTGATGACCGCCGCAGTGTTCTTGCACATGCTCCGGGTGTACTTCACGGGCGCGTACAAAGAGCCACGAGAACTCAACTGGTTGCTCGGTATCGTGCTCATCTCGCTCACGCTGGTGTTCGGGTATTCCGGCTATCTATTGACGTGGGACCAGCTCGCCTACTGGGCCAGCCAGATCGGCGTCGAGATGGCGCTGTCGATACCACTGTTAGGTGAGTGGGTGGCAAACCTCATCTTCGGTGGGTTTACTCCCAATCCCGCGACACTCCAACGGATGTACATCATGCACGTGTTCTTGTTGCCGTTCATCGTGACGGCCCTGATCGCCATCCACATCGGGATCGTCTGGATGCAAGGTATCGCGGAACCGCACTGATCGGTCGATTGCTATCTCAGATTATCCGATCGGACTAACAAAACGTTGAAGGTAGCGCGATGGTAACTCCAGATAACGAACAATGACCGAGAGTGACTCCACTGACGATGTCATCCGGACGGACGGAACCGGCATCGTCGCCCCGGACGACGAAACCCCGACGTGGAGCGATCGGAAGGGTCGTACACAGGGGTTGTCCCGGCTGACCTACGAGTATTTTGAACGTGCTCGCCGTGAGGATCAGGACCTTCGGACCGAGTCGAGCTACATCGAGCGTGACGTGCTTGGCTTTCCCTCCTGGCCCCACGAAACGATCCGCAATCTCGCCATCGCCTCGTTTTTCGTCGGTATGATCCTCTTTCTCTCGGCGACCATGCCACCCCACCTAGAGGCTCCGGCGAACTCCGCCCAGACGCCGGAGGTCATCCTTCCGGACTGGTATCTGTATTGGTCGTTCGGACTGCTCAAGCTCGGTGGGATCAATCCCGAGCTGACGATACTGGGCGGGGAGAAGCTGATGTCCGATCGTACCTACGGAGTGCTTGCGAACCTCGTCGTCGTCGGCTTCATCGCCATCGTCCCGTTCCTGAACAAAGGATCGGCGCGCCGTCCCGTCGAGCAGCCGTTTTGGGCCGCTGTCGGAATGGCTGGCGTGATCTTCTCGATCACGATCGCCGCGCTCTCGGTCAAAAACCTCATGCCGACGATGATGCCGCCCCATCTCCTCTTTGACCTGACATTCTTGCTCCCGATCGTCATCGGCTGTCTGACCTACGCGGTGCTCAAAACCATGCGCGAAGGGTACATGTACGAGTTGAATCGACGATACTATCGACTCCGACCACCCCGGTAGACGATCGGTTTCGCGTTGGTGTGTGAACGGTACAATTTCCGTTAAACTAATATTACTTGGCTGAAATACGTTGTAACCGAGCGTTCCCGCTCGATGATCGGATCGTGAGTACGAGCACTAACCAGCAGTCTGACCAGTCGAACCGGGAGGCAGAAAACACCAAGCGCATACGGCTGGATGGGATCACACACCGGATCATTGAAATCGGGCGAGACAGTACGTCGGTGTATTCGGATGATACAGTGTATCAGCTGTATCTGTATCACATACTTGTTGATTCGACGAGCGACTTTTCTACGGGATTCGAAAACGGTCCGGTCGATATCGACGTTGGAAACGGCTATCGGCAGTTTCCGGTCGATCGGGTACTGCGCGTCAAGGAGTATCCGTTGCTGATAGAGGGTCGTCGAACGAGTATCACGGAGTGGGTCGTCGCCGTCGGGGAGCGTGACCTCATCTCCCAAGCGAGGTGGAATGGGTTGCCCCAACCAGTCGAACGGGAGCTGTCCTATCGCTGTCGGCCGTCCTCGTACATCGACACGCGATCGTGACCGACAGGAACGGGGCGTCACATCCGCTTTTCCGACGACAAGCGATCACCTGAGCCGCGTCCAACACTGATCGACACGGGAAACAGCTAGAAGCTACGAGGGGGGGCTGGACCAGTGCTGCTTTGCAAAGTATTTGTTCTTGGCCGATAATACACGGATATGCAGAGGCGCACGGTGGAACGAATCGAGAGTTGGCCCTCCCGTCAGTTCACACAGGGGGAAGTTGGACTGCGTGACCTGGCGAGTGCCGGATTCAGCGGGGCCGTACACGCTGGCGCATGGATACTCATGTCCAAGGGCCAAAGTGTCGGTGTCTTCGACGGTGATGTCGATGAGATAACATCTATCGGAACGATTTACATCAGTCCTGATCCGGTCCTTCCGGTGCTTTTTTCGATGTTAGAACAAGAACCCGTTCGGAGTAGCTCTCACCACACTTCGCGGGTTCCGATCAAGAACCAAACCAACGCGTTTGACGATTGGAACGGTCGTCAGGAGTACATCGGCTATCTTCAACTGTCCTCCGGTGGGGACGAATACTACGTCGTGTACGATCAAACTGGATCGGAGAGTGTCGCGTTCGTCGGAACCGAGGATCGGTTTTTAACCAACGAACAGGCCGATACCATCGGTCACACTATCACCGGCGAGTACACAGTCGCGGTCGCTCCCATCGCTCCAGCCCCGGTCTCGAAGCCGAAGACGAGCGAATCGGCTTCTGATACGTCACCTAGCGCGCTTCCGGGACAGTCAGAGCGTCTGGTAACCGATGGTGCAAGCGAAAGCGTCGAGGATCTTCGACGACGCATTACCGCGCTCGAACGCGAACGCGACGCGCTTGAGACCGAACGGGACAACCTGCTTGAAGAGCGGGACCATCTCAACACACGGATTTCGCGGTTACAAGAGCAGATCAACGAACTCGAATCGGCGTCACCATCCTCAACTACGTCGTCCTCGACATCCCGTGATACGACGGAGCTGGTTCCCGAGAAAGCACTGTCAGGGACTTCGTTGTTCGTCCGGTATCATACCCAAAACCGGGCGACGCTCACCGACGCGTATCACGGGGAGGCTCCCCCAGAGGAGGTAAACGACAACCTCACGCTCGAACACCACACGAGCTTCGACGCCGAAAACACGGTCGTCGAAGACGAACCGTTCGAACAGTTTCTCACTGACTCCATCGAGTTCGATGTCGTCTCGTGGATCGTCCGAGATCTGCTTCACGTCATCTACAACGCGGGGTACGAGGACGATTTGGCTGAACTGTACGACTACCTCCCGGATATCGACCGGGCAGCACTTCACGCGCGCAACACCGTTGACGGCACGTCGATCTACTTCGACATCGTCTGTTTCGACAAGCGGGGTGATCCGCTGTTGGTGGTCAACATCCACGATTCGAACGAACCAACCACTGAGTCGGAACTAGAAACGTTACTCGACGACGCGAGCGTGGCGGCGAGCCAGTGGCCAGTGACAGGCGCACTGCTCGTTACCACGAGTTACTTCGAATCTGATGCGCTCACGGTCGCCGACGACGCTACTGCCGGTGGGGGGGGATTGTTTAGCAGTTCTAGTCGGGCGAACTACGTCCGCCTCTCCAGAAAGAGCGGATTCCACCTCTGTCTCGTCGAAGCACGCCAGCGGCAGTTCCACGTTGCGATGCCGGATCTCTGATTATCCTTCTACTTCCGCGACCTCGTCGATTTTCATTCCGCTGAGCTTCTCAGTGATCTCATCGAGTTTTCCGTCGAGATCGCTGACGAACTCCTCGGTCCGATCGGTGGTGATCGCTCCTTGGCTCGATGGCTCGATCAGATCCTCCTCTTCGAGAACGCGAAGCGAATACCGCACCTTGTGGTGGGGATAGCCGGTCTCGTTGGACATCTTTACGATTCCGATCGGCTCGTTCGTGATGACCATTTTCAGCACCTGTAAGTGCCGTTCCAGCATATCGACTTCCTTCTCCAGTCTATCTATCATGGCACTTGTTAACTTGTGTTTGATGCTTTTAAATGTTGCTGTCTTCTCGAAAAACCTAGTTGTCGTGTGGTGTTTCCTCCCCGGTATACCGGTTGTGGTTCGGACTACCGATCGGCCGCGAGCCACGAACAAGCCACTCGATCGTACGGACGGTTCGGGAACGTTTAAATCGATCACAATCAGGGAGAACGCACGGAGTGTTTTCGCACACGGTAGTAGGTGACGCTGGTATCGAAATCTGTTTAGCGCGGTGGCAGGAACGTCCGCGTATGACTGTAACCATCGTCGGCTCACAGCTAGGCGACGAGGGCAAGGGCGGTATCGTCGATCTGTACGGCGATTCCGCGGATGTCGTCGTTCGATACCAAGGTGGGGACAACGCGGGCCACACCGTCGTGCACGACGGCGAGACGTACAAACTCTCGCTCGTTCCGAGTGGGGTTGTTCGTGGTACTACGGGAGTGCTCGGCAACGGCTGTGTCGTCAATCTGGCGACGCTGTTTGAGGAGATCGACGCCCTCAGAGAGCGCGGGTTGGAGCCGGACGTTCGGATCGCCGCGCGCGCCCACGTGATTTTGCCCTACCACCGCGTGCTTGATGGCATCGAAGAGGAAGCGAAAGACGATCTTGCAGCGGGAACGACCGGCCGAGGAATCGGGCCGACGTACGAGGACAAAGCGGGCCGCCGGGGCATCCGCGTCGGGGATCTGCTCGATCCGGAAGTACTCCGCAAACGGCTCGACTACGCTGTCTCTCACAACCGGGCGCTCGCAACGGAGGTGTACGGCATCGATCCGGGCGAAGCGTTCGACGTCGATCACTTGTATGAAACGTGTCGGGGCTTCGCTCAGCGGCTCGAAAACAGGGAGATGGTAATCAACGGTGGAGAGTTTCTTTCTTCGAAGATCGATGACGGCGCAACTGTCATGCTAGAGGGTGCACAGGGAACCGCTATCGATATCGATCACGGCATCTATCCCTACGTTACGTCCTCCAATACCACTGCAACCGGTGCACCGGCGGGGACAGGGCTTGGACCAGCGACGGTCGGCAACGGGGAGATCGTCGGCATCGTGAAGGCGTATCTTTCTCGCGTCGGCACCGGACCGCTTCCGACGGAACTCGGACACGTCGAGGGACAAACCCCCTCTGACGGCGGAGATACGGCGGCCAGTGACGTTGCTACGTACATTCGGGACGAAGGTGGGGAATACGGAACTGTCACGGGTCGGCCGCGCCGCGTCGGCTGGCTCGACATGCCGATGCTCCGACACGCGGCACGAGCGAACGGATTCACCGGACTCGCCGTGAACCATCTCGACGTACTCGCAGGGTTGGAGGAGGTTCAGGTCGGCCACGCCTACGAACTCGATGGGGAGACACTGTATTCGATGCCATCGACCACCGAACGATGGGGGCAGTGTGCGGTCGTGACGAAGACGTTCGAGGGCTGGCCCGAAATCGATTCCGCTGTCGTCGAACAGGGATACGAGTCGCTCCCCGACGCTGCACGGACGTATCTCGACTACATCAGTGAGGAGTTGTCGACGCCGATCTACGCGGTCGGTGTCGGCCCGGGCCGATCAGAAACGATCGTCTGCGAAACCCCGTTTTAATCGTCCCGACCCGGCACGCTTTTGCGTCGAAGCGTCGAGTGAACAAGTATGAAGGAGACGCTAATGGACATCCTGTGTTGTCCTCTTGACAAAGAAGCGCTCGAACTCGAGGTGACCCAAAAGGAACCGAACCAAACGGAGACGGAAATCATCGACGGAGAACTCGTCTGTACCGAATGTGGCACGGAGTATCCGATCAATGATGGAATCCCGAACTTGTTGCCGCCTGACATGAGAGAGTGAGGCGTGCCTGAACCTGTACTTTTTTTACGCCCACACCCATTTAAGTAACCCGTGCAGGGTAGTCTCACCGTCGATGTCAATCCCGAAGGGATGCACACGCTCAGGGTTCCTGAGAAGTTCGAGACACAAGGAGCGTTCGATGTCGTCCTACGGAATCACGGTGAGTCGACCCACGTGTACCTCAATCTCGACGCGGACTTGTCAGAGGTGGCGAATCTCGACGCAACTAACTACTACATCGAACAGGGGGAAACGCTCTCGCTTACGATTCCGGTTTCATCGGGCGTAGCAGTTGAGGGTGAGTTGACTGTTGCGACTGCATACGGCAGCGAAAAGCGGTTCGTTCCGGTCTCCATCGAACCGACCCCACCAGATCATTCGTCAGTCAACGTCGATTCGACGCTGTCGGGATCGCGTCGTCCGCGCCGGACGAACGGATCGGGGCCGGCCCCCTCTCCGTCACCGCCCGGGGCACAACCGACCATCGACGAACAGACGATACGACGGGCGCTGCCAGCGGTGGTGTTCGGAACGATCGCTATCGCACTCGCCTTCTCCTCTGTCCTCGTTGCTGGCGGATTGCGGATCGTTCTCGGCATGTTGGCGATCTTCGCCGGGACGATCGTGATCGTGCAACTGTCCGATTGATTCCGATCGTTTTGAGTGAGGATACACTGCTATCCAATTCCACAACACATTTAACTGACTGGCCAGTTAGTGATGACGCGGTTTAACTGGCTAGTCAGTTACTGCGACAACAATGTCTGAGGACACCACGGAGGAACTGATGGGAGCGACTTACCGGGCGTTGTGTAAGCACGGCTACGCGTCGCTCCGGATGCAAGATATCGCGGACGAATCGACCAAAAGCAAAGCAGCACTTCACTACCATTATGAGAGCAAACACGATCTTCTCGTCGCGTTCTTAGAGCATCTTTACGAGCAGTTCGAGGCAGACATCGGAGCCGACTGCGGTGACGATCCGGCAACACAACTCGTTACGTTCGTCGAGGATCGGCTCACTCCACGGGGGGACGGACAGAAGGAGTTCCAAACAGCGCTTCTCGAAATCAAAGCACAAGCGCCGTACGATGAGGCCTACCGCGAACGACTGACGGAATTCGATCAGCTCATTTTCGATCGACTCCGTTCAATACTCCAGAGAGGGATCGATCACGGTGTCGTCGACGACGAGATCGAACCGGAGGATACGGCCGCGTTTCTGGTCGAGCACATCAACGGTGCGCAACTCCGTAACGTTACCGTCGGTGCCTCGCTGGAAACGGCACGCCATCGGCTTCGGACGTATCTCACGGAGCAAGTTCTGGTAGCGTCCGAAATGGAGCACAGCGACGAATAACTGACAACGGAGTCCCGCCGTCCGATCGATTACCGTTACCGCTCTAGGATCGCTCGGAGCGCGAACGAGAGGTTTTCTCGGCGTTCGATAACACGCCGGAAAAAATAGGACGCCCATTTTTCGCCGTATGGAACGTACTGGTAAACGTCGTATTCCTCCGCGAGTTCGGTCTGTGCATCCTCCCGGACCCCCATAAGCATCTGTATCTCAAATGCGGTCCCGTAGGCGTCGTGGAGTTCGATAGCACGGTCGATCATCTGGGGATCGTGACTCCCGACGGCGACCGCCCCGGCGCTCGTCTCTGAAAACAGATATTTGAGGTGGGTACGATACTGTTCGTTCACCGCCGATCGGTCGGTGTAGGCGACGGCTTCCGGTTCGTCGTAAGCACCCTTAACAAGTCTGATCGTCCCAGGAAGATCGACGAGGCGGTGGAGATCCTCTTCGGTGCGCCGGAGATTCGCTTGGACGCAGACGCCCATCTCGGGGTACTCTGTGACGAACCGCTCGAACGCGTCCAGGGTTGCGTCCGTCGTCGTCCGATCCTCCATATCGATCCAGACGAACACTCCCATATCCCGGGCGGTTTCCACGATGGTACCGAGATTGTCCTGAAACGTCGATTCATCGATCCCAAGCCCGATCTGTGTCGGCTTGACGGAGATACACGCTTTGAGGTCCGTCCGTCCGATATCCCGACACAGCTGTCGGTAGCGATCCACATCCTCACTGGCCGCCGCTCGATCGTGATAATGCTCTCCAAGCACGTTACAAATGGTGTATATCCCCTGTTCACGCGACTGACGCGCGTGTTCGAGCGCCTCCGCTTGAGTTTCCCCAGCCACAAACCGACTCGCAATAGGTGGGATCATGGCGGCAATTACTGCCGTACCACACATATCCTCACTGATTCCTCTCAGTGGATGCTATTCCATCGATGGATTCTTACGCCGACAGCTGTCGGAGATCGATCGAACCGTTGTTCGTCTCGAAGGTGAGCGTGTGCATCCCATCTCCCAGCGTGCCCGAAACGGTCGTCGGGCCGTCTTTGGCGAGCGTCACCCCGTGTAAGTCGATGGGAGTATGGCTAGTGGTCGCTGTGATGGCTGCGTTGAGGTCCTGTCCCAGCGCGGCGTCGATCCCGCCATTGTCCGTACGGACGGCCACGTCGCCCGTGATCGATGGGACGTCGATCTCGATCGATCCGTTCGACGCCGTTGCGTTTCTAAGCCCACCGATGTCGCGTGCAGTGATCGAACCGTTGTTCGTCGAGAGCGCGACCGTTCCATCGACATTTTCGATCGAGAGGTTTCCGCTTTGGCTCGTAAGCTCAGGATCGCCGGCTGTATCCCGTACCTCGATGGAACCGTTGGTCGTCCGGAGTCGCTCGATCGGTGCCTCGTTCGGGTAGTTGACTGTCAACGACACGTCTGCCCGCTCGGCGTTCGTGTGATCGTATCCCGTCACCACCGCGAGTTGGTCGTCGGAACGATCCGTCTTCACCGACACCGCCTCGACCGACCGTTCTGTCGGACCACGGATCTCGATGTCGATCGTCGCTGTGGTCTCCTCATGACCTGTTACGGTCACTGAGCCGTTGGGATTATGAACCCGCAATCTCGTTTTCGAACCGACATCATGGCTCCGTCGTTCCGTCCGCGTCGTTCGAATCCCGTTGCCGTCGTTGACTTGCAACGTTGATAGACATCCGCCGAACATCCCTACGCCAGCCGTAATCCCAGTGATGAACGCTCTGCGCTCCATACACGAACATACGATTTATCAGTGAAAAACTCTACTGAAATAATAGGATGAACTGGTTTTTGTTCCGAGTGGATACGCCCACATGGGCAAGAGCGAGGCGGTCGTAGAACGTGAAACGAAGCGGCCAAAACCCTGCTGATCGAACGATCGGTATGGCCGCCACAACCCGTCGTCGAATCGTGAAAGACCACCCGAAAGCCATCACGGGTGTGCTCTCCTTGCTCGGATACGCGCTGGTGTTGGGTGCGTTCGGGGGGTTCATCCCGCTGTTTCCATCCCTTTCCGAAGAGACTGTCCTCCTCTTTTCGGATCTCATCGCAGTCGTGAACTCGTTCGCGCTGGTGTCGTTGCTCACAGGCTGGTATTTCATCCGGACCGATCAGGTGTCTCGACACCGCACTGCGATGTTGTTCGCGTTCGCGCTCATCTGTGTGTTTCTGGTGCTTTATCTGTGGAAAGTTGGCGGCGGGTTCGAAAAGAGTATTCAGATCAGCGACGGGCAGTTTCTCGCGGCGTACGGGTCGATCATCAGACCGCTGTATCTCCTCATGCTCGCTGTCCATATTCTTCTCTCGGTGGTGGCGGTCCCCGTGGTGCTGTACGCCGTCGTCTTGGGTCTCACGCACACGCCCGCTGAACTCGTCGACACCGCTCACGCCCGAGTCGGACGCATCGCCGTCATTTCGTGGTCGGTCAGTCTCGCGCTCGGGATCGTCACGTATTACATGTTGAACCACGTCTACGGGTGGGTGCCACGCGAGGCCACAGAAGTACTCCTGTTGTTGGCGGTGCCTCGTCTGGAAATGCGGTAATGCGTCAATCGGTTCGTGGGAGTGCGACCGCTCCCACTGCGACGAACAACAGCGTCAACACGGCGAGAACGAGGAGATTGCCGTAGGCGTCTGCTACCGGTCCCATCGTCGCGGCTCGCACGCCACGCGCAAAATATGAAAGCGGCGAGAGATTGAGCGCCGGTTGGAACCACGTCGGGAGCAGTGACGGCGTGATGAACGTTTCTGAGAGGAACAACAACGGGAGTGCGATCGTGTTGCTCGCGGCGATGACGCCGTCTTGGGAATCGGCAATGGAACCCAACACGGCTCCGAAACCACAGAACAACGCCACTCCAAGGACGATAAACGGAACGAGCAGCCACGAAAACGTGATCGTCGCTCCCGTGATGGTTACCACCAACCCAAGTATGATGAGGCTCGCGACGCCGATGATTCCGACGTTGACGAGGGTATGGGCGAGCAACCACTCTGCACGCGAGAGTGGCGTCGTTGCAAGTTTCTCGAAGCGGTTGCCCTCGCGGTGACGCGCGACTGAGCTCCCGACCCGGGAAAGCGGCGTGAACAGCACAACGACCGCGAGATAGCCGGGCACGTAGTACGCGGGCGGTTGTGCGAACAGCCCGCCACCGGTCGGTTGGGTCTGAACGAGCGCACCGAAGATGAGTATAATAATAACGGGAAAGAAAAACGTGAAAAATACAGCCGTCCGTCTGCGGACGAACGCTCGGAACGCGGCTATCGTCTCGGCGCGAACGCGGCGTATGATCGTCATGGTGTCGTACTCTCCTCCGTTCGGTCGGCGTTAGATGCGGGTGTCTCAGTACGAGACGTCCCGGTCAACTCCAGATACACTGATTCGAGGTCCGGCTGTCGCCACGACAGCGCGTCGTAGTCGATCCCTGCGTCATCGAGCGCGTCGAGCACGTCCCCGATCGCACGTGGCGTCACGCCGTGGATGGTGAGCGTACGGCCGGTGGTATCGACGCCGTTTCCGATCGGTTCGGTTGCACGTTCGGCCGTGTTGGGATCGACGCTTTTGGCGAGTTCGACTTCCAGCCGATTCGAGCCCCCGTACGCCTCGATCAGCGTCTGTGGTGGTCCGGTAGCGACAAGCGATCCGTCGGCGAGCAATCCGACCGTGTCGGCGAGATATTCGGCTTCCTCCATGTAGTGGGTGGTGAGCACGACAGTTGTGCCGTCGTCGGTGAGGCGTTCGAGGAGCCGCCACAGGTCGCGTCGACCCGCAGGGTCGATCCCCGTCGTCGGCTCGTCCAACACGAGCAGCTCAGGATCGTTTACGAGCGCGATTCCGACACAGACCCGCCGTTGTTGTCCGCCCGAAAGCGACTCGTACCACGTGTCCGCCGCGTCTGTCAGCCCGACGTCTTCGAGCACTGCCGTTGGAGATCGAGCCTCCTCGTACAGCCCCCCGTAGTACTCGATGAGTTCCCGGGCTGTGAGCCGCTCGGGCGGGGCGAACGACTGAGGAAGCAGCCCGATCCGCTGGGTGTCCGTCCGTTCCGGTGGCGCACCCAACAGCTCGACTGTGCCTTCGTAGTCGGTCGTCCCCGTTAGCGAACGGGTGAGCGTCGTTTTTCCCGCGCCGTTCGGACCGATGAGCGCGAACACCGTCCCTCGATCGACGGAGAGCGACACCCCATCCAGGGCAACGGTATCCCCATACTCACGCCGAACGTTCTCGGCGTTTAGAACCATATCCGAACCGAGGTGTGGTCCGGGCGTAAGGCTTCTGATCCACCTTTTTTCCGCTCGGCGAAGCCCGGCTGTCGTCGGCCGCAGGCCGACTGCCCGAGGAGTCCTCGAAAACGCGCTGCGTTTTCGGGAGCGCGAAAATCGAAGATTTTCGTAGCCTTCGCTCCTCGCTGCTTGAGGCGCTACGCGCCTCTCTGGCTCTCACTCGCTGTCACCGGGCTGCGCCCGGTTGCTTGAGGAACTTCGTTCCTCTCTGCGCTCGCGAGAACGCAACAAAGATGGGAAAAAGCCGCTCGCTACCGCTCGCGGTCTACATCATACCGCTTCGCCACCGCGACGATATCGCCTTACTCACGCAGAGCGTTTTCCGCGTTCAGAACCGTATGCAAAGCTCCTACTGAAGATACTTAGCAAGTTCTATCAATCATATCTTTTTGAATGTGCCGAATGCATTTTAATGATACAGCATCCACTATGGAGTAGGAAGTGCCCGATCGCAGAAAGTCGTCGGCTCGTGGAACGCTCGTATTGCTGTTCTCCGGCTTCCGTCTCCCGGGAGCACTACAGCCGCTCCCGAACTGCCCGCGTGATCTCGTCTACGTCGTAGTCGTCTTCCTGTTTGTCGAACACGGTATCGCCATCGACGCTGACTTGGAACACGCCGTGCTCGCCGGTCACCAACGCGACACGGTCGAGTTGCTGGCCGAACGAGGACAACAACGCGTGTTGTACCGTCTCGGCTCGGTCCAGAAAGCCACACGGGACGCAGTATTCGATCTCGACGGCGGTCATGTTCCGAGCTTGGTCCGCAGCTGGGAAAAACTCCCCGCCGTCGGCCGCCAGACGAGCAGCAACACGGTAAAAACGAACACGACCGTCGAGAGCGCGTACGACTGACGGGTAGCGACCGCTACCAGTACGCCACCACTCCCAACGACCCCGCTGACCGTGGCTGCGATCAGTGGAAGGACACAGGAGACACAGGAGAACAACCCGAAGATCCCCATCGTCGCGCTCCCTGTGGCGTCGAGAACGGTCACGTAAACGAGATAGGCGAGCGTAAGGTACCCGACCACTTTGAACGGGAGCAACGCGAGCCGGATCAGCTCCCCGCTGTACAACACGGCCGGACTCCATCCCGGTGGAAGACTCACGAACTCGATCCGGAGTCCGGTCGCCATCTCACCCATCCCCGGCCCGTAGAGTCCGCCGAAAAGACCCAACACGAACAGATACCCGAGTGCGATCAGCCCGCTAGTGTACTGTCTGGACCGGCTCGCTGTGGGCGTCTCGGTCCGGCTGAACGCCCAGAGAGCGACGTTGATCCAAATAAAGGGGTAGACGTAGCTCCAAACGCCCGTCGGTGTGACCGGCGCGATCAACAGATAACTACCAACCAACAGTATCTCGACGTTGATCACGATCGACCACCGCATCACCGTCTTGATGTCGGGCATCCGATCGCCGACGACGGCGTTCACATCCATCCTACAACACCATCATATCGATAATGACAGCGGTGAGGATCGCCCCGAGATAGGCGTTCGAGGCGTGAAACGCTCGGAAGGCCGCCCGATCGGTCCGCTCGCGGTGAAGGCGAACGACCGTCCAGAGGAACACTGCTCCAAGCGAAACCGTCACGGCGGCGTACAGCCAGCCGAGCGGGGTGAGCGCAGTCAACACGATTGCGGCGAGCAACGTCGCCACGAGGTAGTAGACGATGTGTTTTCGGGTCGTGCTTTCGCCTCGAACGACCGGCATCATCGGGAACCCCCCACGCTCGTAATCTTCCTGATAGGCGAGCGCAAGGTTGTAAAAGTGGGCCGGCGTCCACAGGAAGATGACGCCGGCTAGCACGAATCCGGGCCATCCAATGCTTCCGGTGACGGCGGCCCAGCCGATGAGCGCCGGGATCGCACCGGCAATTCCCCCGATGACCGTGTTCTGGACCGTATTGGGCTTCAACACGAGCGTGTAGACCACGCTGTAAAACACGACCGCACTGAAGCCGAGCAGGGCAGCCATCGAGTTCACTTGTGCGAACAGGACGATCGACGCGATCGTGAGCAGTACGCCGAACGCGATCGCGTTGGTGACCCCGACGGTGTCGGTCGCAAGCGGTCGGTCTGCGGTTCGAGCCATCCGCCGGTCGATGTCCCGTTCAAGCACGTGATTGAACGTCCCACTCGCGCCGATCGAGAGCACGCCGCCACCCAGCGTCAACACCACCGTTTCGACCGATAGCGGCTCCGCTTCCGTTCCTGCGGCCAGCGCCATCCCTGCCGATGCCACCAGACAGAGCAGCCACATCAGCCGTGGCTTCATCAATCTGTAGTACGCCCGAACAGTCGCCACCACGCCCGTCTCGGTGGACTGCCCCGAAGCGACCGATTCGGAGTTGGCTGGTACCGAACGGTCGGACTGTGACGTTCGGTCGGCCGGTGGTGCCGTCGATCGGGTTTCGAACTGGCCGGTTTCGGCTTCGAGTTGCCACGCGAGCGCGAGCGCAAGTGACACGAAGATCGCCGCTCCCGTGAACAGATGTACCTCGGCGAGTCCGCCCCGCACACCGGTGGTTGCAACGAACGCACCGACGCCGATCTGGATGGGATACAACACGAGCACGACACAGAGCGCGCGTTTGACACGAGTGGTGGCGTGCGACCAGCCGACGACCGTTGCGGCGACGATCAACCCTGCCACGATCGCCGCGGTCAGTCGATGTCCGAGGGCGATCGTTACTTGCAGATCACCGATCGGTCCCGAACACAGCGGCCACGTCGAACACGCTCGAACGGCGTCCGCGAGCGCAGCCGTTGCCCCGACGACGACGAGTAGATACACACCGACGAGCGCGGCCACGAGCAGCTTCGTAAATCGCGGTGATGGGGATTCCGTGGACACTACGTGTGACTCGGAAGCGTTCATACTTATTCCCCCGCTTTTTCGTTTCCTGACCGACGTGTGTCGTCTTGGCCGCAGTTCAGCAGGTATTTACCGCCTGCTATCTAACCGCCGGGTATGACTGCCACGCGGATACGGAGGGCGGTGGGTATCAGTGTCGGTCTCGCACTGGCCACCTTGTTCGTCGCTCCGGCAGCCGCCCAGCCATCGATCAACTCAAAGCTGATCACCGATCTCAACAACAACCTGTTGTATGCGGCGGTCCCGATCACGGTGCTCGTCGAAGTGATTCTCATCTACACCGTGTATCGGTTCAAAGACAGCGGCGAAGCCAAACCCACACAGGAGAACCGACGATTGGAAATCACGTGGACGGTCGCAACGGCTATCATCCTTCTGTTCGTCGGATTGGCCTCCACACAGGTGCTTGCGAGCAGCTACATCGGCGCTCCCACCGCCGACTCGCCCTCCACCGAGGGCGGAAACGTCGAAGGATTGACGTACAACAACACGAGTGGCGCGTACGCACCGACCGAGGACAACGCCGTACAGATCGAGGTGGTGGCGTACAAGTACGCCTGGACGTTCAACTACATCGATGCCGAGGGTGATGTCACGAGCACCAACACGCTCGTCATCCCTGAAGATCGACCCGTGTATCTCCATCTCGTCTCTCAGGACTGGCTTCACTCGTTCCACGCCCCGGATCTCGGACTGAAACAGGACGCCTTCCCCGGTCAGTACAACACCATGAAAACCAAGGCGACGGACCCCGGCACCTACCAGCTTTACTGTGCGGAGTACTGTGGCGTCGGTCACTCCCAGATGACCGGCACCATCGAAGTCAAAAGCCAAGCCGACTACCAGAGCTGGCTCGAACAACAGCAATCGAGTAATGAATCGGGTAACACGACGGATGGAAACGCGAGCAATCAGACCGCAACGAACAATCAAACCGCACCCGCGAACGAGTCGGCAAACACCAGCGCACGGCTCGCTTGAAACCTCCTCGTAGTTGTAGACGACTGTTTTCTGGCTCAGTATTGGTATTAGTATTAGTTTAGTATTTCGCGTCAGCGCCTGAGGCAGCGTAGATGTCGTCTAGGATCCGATCGCGGCGGATCTTCCAAGCATCGAATCCTTCGATGGAATCTGGATAATTCTCGTAATGTTTGAGGAGTCGGTCCGCGAGCCGTTTGGTCGAGTAGAGGTCGAACAGCGTGTCCCAGTGGCCGATACTCCGATACAGTGTTTTGAGCGCGATCTGGGGGCCGATGCTCGTGCTACCCGAATAGAGGGCTTCGGAAAACTTCTGGGTGGGAACCGCGGCGAGCAGCCCGGTGAGGTCGTCGAGATCGTAAGCGGTGATAAAGATGTTGTACACGTCGAGCGCGGCGTATCGGGCACCGAAGTGTTCCATCACCCGTTTGTTGTACTCCCACAGCGCCGATTCCCCAACGTCGCCGGATTCGATCGTCTCGATGGCCTGTTCACCGGCGTACTGACCGGCGTAGGCTGCCCCGGCGATTCCGCCGCCCGTCGTCGGATTGACGTGACCCGCGGCGTCACCGACCGCAAGAAAGCCGGGCGCGACCGCCGAATCGTACGGCCGCCGGGTCGGGAGGGCTGCCCCCAGCTTGTCCGTGACGCGTGCGTTGACGAACTCGTCCCGTTCTTCGAGATCTGCCCTGAGTGCCTTGACGAGTTTGATTGGCTGTTCGTTCATCTGGAAGCCCAGCCCGACGTTGATCTCCGTGGCTGATCGTGGGAAGTACCACAGGTAGCCAGCGGCACGCTCAGTCGGTTTGAATACGAGCGCGTCGTCCCATTCGACTGGCTCGTCGACCTCAACGATTTCGCGGTAGGCCGAGCAAAACTGTGAGTAGTTCACGTTGGTGTCGAACGTCGCTCCCGAGAAGTCGGCCTTATCTTGGAGCAAGGACAACGCGCCTGCACCGTCGATGACGACATCGGCCAGATACTCGGTCATGGAGCCGTCACTGACTGCCGTGACGCCCGTTATACGGCCATCATCCTGGAGCACGTCTTTGACCACCGTGTCGTAGTGAAAGTCCACTCCTCGTTGCTCTGCGCCGTCGATGAGGAGACGGCCGTACTCCCAGCGGTCGAGAACGGCCAGTTCACCGGGCACTGGAATGTCGAGTTTAGTGTTCTCCGAAGGAAGTTCGAGCCGACCATGATCGACGTGGGTGTTCGAAAATGCCGGTTCGATCTGCGATTTCGGGATCGCATCGGGAAAGTTCGCAGCGCCCTTGATCGCGTCGCCACAAGCGATGTGGCCCGCCTCCTGTGCCGTCTTGCGTTCGAGGATGGCCACGTCGTAGCCAGCTCGGGCGACTGTGGCTGCAGCATAGCACCCCGCAGTACCCGCACCGACGACGACGACATCGTAGGTGGTCATACTTCACAGAGATTCCCCAGTAAGAAAACCGTTATCGATTCTGTGGTCAGTTCTTCACCGTTCGGTTTCTGTCTCCGGATCGATTCCGATCTTTTGCTCCGTCCGTTCGCGCCACTCCATAGCGTTCTCGGGAGTATCGGTCTCTAGCAACCGGGTGAGCTTTCGATCGAACTGCTCGTCAGTGAGATCTCCGCGAGCGTAGCGCTCACGAAGCGTTGTGAGAGCGTCCTGTGTCGAGGACGGGTCCGGATCATCTGCGCTTTGCTGTTCTCGTCCTCTCGTCCATTCGGTCGCCGTGGATGGCTGTGTGATGTGATCGTCGTCGAGCGTCGAGGGTATCGTTCCGTCGGTGAGAATGGAAATGAGCGGGACGAACACGACGAATCCCAGAATCCAGATGAGAAAGAACTGCTCGCTCCCGGCGAACATAGCGACGAATCCACCTCCGAGAACGAGCAACGATGCGATCTCATCGAGCCTGTTCCAGGCTCGTTTACGGGGAGCACTCATGCCCGATGAATACGTCGGTAGAATAATAAATCCGTTCACTGGAACACCGATTCCGTTGTCGATCGCAACTCCAACAACTGTTTAGTGGTCCCTTACGAACCCTGTCAGTATGACCGAACACACGGTGGAGTTCGTCGGAACGGGCGAGACGATCACAGTTTCGGACCGACAGACGATTCTGAGCCGGTGTATCGAGGAAGGGATCGCTCAAGAGTACTCCTGTCGGGTCGGGATGTGTTTGGCCTGTTCGGCGGAGATCATTGAGGGAGAGGTCGAACAGACCGTCGCCGAGAAACGAGGTCTCACCGAGGAGGAAGCCGAATCCTACGCTTTGACCTGTATGGCACGGCCGCTCTCGGATCTCAAGCTTCGTCGGGGTGTGTATCCACCGAGCATCGAAAACAAGAGCGAAGCGGGCGACCTCGCCTCTGCTGACGATTAGTCCAGACTCAAATATCCCCGCGTATTCACGCGAGTGAGTTTAAGCGTAGCGACTAGCATGTTCCGGTAGATGTCCGAAACTGATACGATTCAGTGTCCATGGCACGATGAGTACGAGGAGTTCGGGATCCCGCGTTCGCTCGAGCCGTATCCCGACGAGCCGGTCCACGATCTGTTGTACACTGCCGCAAACGAGTATCCCGACCAAGGACTGGTACAGCTCGGCGAGAAGTACACTTACCCGACGGTGCTCGATCATACCGAGCGACTCGCCACGGCGCTTGCGGAACAAGGGGTTGGAAAAGGCGACCGTGTCGCAACCATCCTTCCCACATCGGTCCAGTTCATCGTCGCCACGTGTGCCATCTCCCGTGCTGGCGGCGTTCACATTCCCAACGATTTCCTCGACGCCGAGGACGATCTCGTTTATCGTCTCGAACAGGGCCAACCGTCGGTACTCATCGGTCAGGACAAACACCGAGACCTCATTTCCCGACTGCAATCGGAGCTCGACATCGAGACCGTCATTCTCACTACTGTCGACGACTACTCACCCGACCCCCCTGCCGACCACGACGATCTCGACGGTGTGGAATGGTTCCGTGACGTGATCGCGGCGACCGATCCCGATCCCCCTACTATCGACTTCGATCCCCCAACTGACATTCACACGCTCCTGTTCACTGGTGGAACGACTGGCCTCCCGAAGGGTTGTCGGCTTTCTCACCGGAACATCTACGCCAACGCGCTTCAAGGCGTCGCCAGCCAGTCCCAGATGGCCCAGCTCATGCGTGGCCAAGAAACGGCCATCATGGCGCTTCCGTTGTATCACTCCTATGGCTACTCGGTGATGCACTCGCTGCTCGAACTCGGGTTGAACATGCTGTTGGTTCCCGATGCGCGAGACACGGAGATGATGGTCGAAATGATCAACACGTTCGGCGCGCTCATCATGCTGGGTGTTCCCACGCAGTTCATGGAACTCGTCGATGAGGAACTCGAACAGGATATCATCGGCATCTCCGGTTCTGCTCCGCTGGCGAACAAAACCCAACAGGAGTTCGAAGAGAAATCCAAGGGGATCTCACAGGGCTACGGTCTCTCTGAGATGTCTCCCATCACCCACTTCAACGCCCGGGGGCTGCTCGACATGATAACGGGGGAATCGAGCGCCACCGACACGTTCGATCATCCGACGATCGGCGTACCGGTTCCGGACACGGAGGTGAAACTGATCGATGTAGACTCTGGTGAGGAGATCTCCATCGAGGAGGCCGTCGAACACGAACGAGAAGGCGAGATGTACGTCAACGGACCACAACGGATGGTGGGCTATCTCGACGATTCGAAATCGGCGTTCGACGAAGAGGGGTTCGTGGCGACGGGCGACGTGGTGAAAATCGATTCCAGCGGTCGATTTTACGTCGTCGATCGCGTGAAGAACATGATCAACGTATCGGGACTGAAGGTGTATACGGAGGAAATCGACGACGTGCTGTACGATCATCCCGACGTTCGACGGCCCGCGACGGTCGGCATTCCCGATCCGGACCGCCCCGGCAGCGAGCGCGTGAAGATCTACATCGAACCCCAACCGGATGTCGACGATCTTGATGCTGAGGAGATCCGTGCTCACCTAGAGGGGAAGGTTCCGCGGCAAGCACTACCGGAAGAGGTCGAATTCGTCGAGGAGATTCCTCTTACCGATATCGGAAAAACAGATAAAAAAGCGCTTACGGAGTGATTTGGATCCCATCCACGATGGGGAACGGATCCTGTAGGATCACGTTTCGTCTTGGTCGGTACCACACCACTGGCAAAACGATACGTCCGGGTCGAGCTGGCGACCACAGCTATCACACCGCTGTATCCCCTGTCGTTGCTCCATCAACAGCCGGTTGTTCATGCGAGCGATGACGTAGGCGTCGATGGCACTGGCAGCGAGGACGAGATAGACCGGAAGGAGATCCATCATTGGAAGCGCGGATACCGAGGCTGAACCAGGGTTCACCACGAGCGTCGATGCCGTCTGTAACGTCTCTTCAGGAACGAACCACCACGAGGTGAGGAACGAGGCGAAAAACCACCCGGCTGCGCGCCACCACCGCCGAAGATACACGTGTCCGAACCCGGTACCGAGAACGCCGAGCAACGCCGCAAGCCACGGCCGTTTCCACCGAATCTGCTCCATACAGTAACTAGTCCATCAATCAACTATGAGACTTTCGTCCGTTGCACAATAGGATCGGTACTAACTATACTGGTTATTCTCGCCATTCCCGCGTTCACCGGTGAGCGCGGTGAGAATAGCGGAAACCCAACCGTCCTTATTCGAACTGCTCGACGGCCTGCTCGTAGCGTGCTGCCGGTTCCTCCCAGTCGACGACCTCGAAGAAGGCATCGACGAAGTCTCCGCGAGCGGGACCGTAGTCGTAGTAGTAAGAGTGTTCCCACACGTCGAGCGCGAGGATCGGGTGGGAACCCCACAGCGCGCCCTGATCGTGCTTGTCGACCACGACGTTCCGGAGCTGATTCGAGAAGCTGTCGTACACTAGCAGCGCCCAGCCGCTCGCGTCACCAGCAGCGGCCTCGAACTCGCCTTTCCACGCTTCATACGAACCGAAATCCTCTTCGATGCGGTCGGCGAGCGCCCCGGACGGCTCCTCGCCGCCTTCCGGCGACATGTTCTGCCAGAAGAGATCGTGAAGTACGTGTCCACAGCCGTTGTGAGTGACAGAGCGGATCGCACCGGCCGATCCGTCGAAATCCCCAGATTCACGGTTTTCAGCCAGCGTCTCCTCGGCACTGTTCCAGCCGTTCACATAGCCCTGGTGGTGGGTGTCGTGGTGCCACGTGAGCACCTGCTCGGAGATGTGTGGCTCTAGCGCGTCGTACTCGTACGGTAGCGGTGGTAGCTCGTAGCTCATAACGTCAGTTCAATCCACGACCGCACCCACTTTGAACGTTTGCTGAACTCCATTTTAGTTGGATTGTATACAATTCATCTTCGTTATGTCAGGTAAAGGTAGTACTTAGTGATCGGTTTATAGCCCGTACCGTCCCCGACGTTGACCACTCTATCATCGATAGCGTTTGGCGCTGTTAGGTCCCCGGATTCATCTTCGCTGGAGAAACCGTACACAGGATGTAAAGGAATCTGACCGATTCGCCCAGCTAATCGTCCGCCTCGGCCGCGTTGTGCTGGTTAGCGGACTCCCGGAGGTCGTCAGAAACGGCTGGTACCTCCTCGGTGCCAACTGTTCCCTCGTCTTCGATCTCCTCGAGGGATTTCGGAAACGTTCGAAGGTCGTAGTGGATCGCGATACCCGCTTTGGCTCCTTCGCCCATCGCTACGGGGATCTGGTTGTGGCCGGGCGTGAGATCGCCGACAGCGTAGACGCCGTCGACGCTCGTCCGTCCGTGGTCGTCAGTAACGACGGTGCCGTCATCGTTCAGTTCACAGCCCAACGTCTCCGCCAGTTCGTTGTTGTACTCCGAGCCGTACATCGGGAATCCGCCTCTGTACGCTCGTCGGGTCCCGTCCTCGAACGTGAACGCTTCAAGCCAGCCGTCGGTGCCTTTCTCGGTGCCGGTTACGTCGGTGTCGACGATATCGACTGGGTGAGCACGGAGCTGTCGATCGGTCTCTTCCCCCCACGTCGGTTCTTGCCCTCGAGTGAGGAGATCCACGTCGTCGGTGAAGTTGAGCATGATCATGGCGACGTGAGCAGCACTTTCGTCGTGACCCATCACATAAACTGGTTCGTCGACGAACATGTACGCATCACAGTGGAGGCAGTAATGCAGCCCTCGACCGGTTCGAGGCAGCGGTGGCTCAGGACGCACGTCAGAGAATCCGGTGGCGAGAACGACGCGCTCGCTGTCGAGTTCGGCCTCTTCGGTCACCAGTCGGAACCGATCGTCGACCCGCTCGATCGATCCGACGAACTCACGGCGGTAGTCAGCTCCATACCCTTCGATCTGTTCGATCGCCGTTTGGAGGAATTCGTTTCCCGACACCGATTCGGTTACACCGATCACGTTGTGGGTGTCGAGCATCATTGCGGCACGTCCACCACCGCGATCGATGAGGACTGTGTCGTGTCCGAGTCGTGTGGCGTATAGCGCAGTAGTCAATCCGGCAGGACCCCCACCGACGACCGCTACGTCGTACACTGCGTCGTTCGTCATAGTTGTTCGAACGTGTTCCCCAGTCATAACCTCCTGGATACGAGTGAGCTACACGCTTCCGGCGAAACACGTTTCCGTCGAGGCGTAAAACACGGTTCCATGGCGTTCGATCCCGCACCGGACCTCAGTGAATCCGAAGTCATCGAACGAGTCGACGCGGCCATCGAAGACAACGAGATCGTCCTCTTCATGAAAGGCACGCCGCTGATGCCCCAGTGTGGGTACTCCCGGCGAGCGTTGGGACTCATCAACCAGCACCGCGATGACCTCGAAACGGTCAACGTACTCGATGCGCTCGATGCGTACCGAGCAGCCCTCGAACGACACAGCGATTGGGAAACGATTCCACAGGTGTACGTCGATGGGGAGTTCATCGGCGGTAGTGACATCCTCGCGGAACTTGACGAACGAGGCGAGCTACAACAAACCCTGACGACTGACAGTAGTTGACGACACATATATCACCACTACAACACGTGTACTCCTATATATCACACACCACGACGAGATAGTGTCGAGTGTCACATCTGTCTGTTTGTCGACTTCTGTGGTGTGTGGCTCGAAAACAGTATAAGTGACGAATCCATAGAATGGACCGACCAGTTCCGGTCACGGGGATGCCAGTGCCCCGGAGAGCACCTGTCATAGCTATGACCAGCCACGTATACACGCTTCACTCGACGCTCGAACTGCCACTCGAAGACGTTCATTCCCATTTTGAATCAGCTGATCTACCAGTCGAAATCGACGAAGTAGAGATCACGCGGCGAAACAACACCCTCATCCTCAGCGCCGTCGCGGCCGAAGACAACATTAGCAAGTACACGCCGACGGCACAGCTAAAAGCCAGTGTCAGCGAAAATCGGGTGTATCTCGACGAAGAAGAAGAAGAGGACCCAGACTCGTTTGGCACGTCGACCTCTCCGAGCGGTCCACAATGGGGAGCGTTCGGACAGCAAGAAGAAGAAGAGGAACGACCTTCGGAGCTCGTCGAATACGCCTGCTTTAAAGGCGATCGAGAAACAGTGCTCCAGAACACGGCACTCCAGTATCCGATGTTCGAGGTGCTCTGTGATCTGGCTCGCAACGCTGAGAAAGGAAATCTCACAGCGATCACCGCCGTTAACGGGCAACTCGAAGCAACCCGAATCGTCGATGGCGAGGACCGGCCTGCCACGATCGAAGTACGGGAGGATCCGCACGACTCGTCCGCATCGAACGGCGTCGATTGGCGGAACAACGAATTCATCAGCTAACCACGATACCGCTCAGCCGGAACCGTTGCTCTCTACAATACGCTCCTTCAGCCTGTCGTGTGTTATCTATTCACGGTCTGGAACGCGGCCGAAAACAACTTTAGGCTGGTAATAATATCTAATTACGATATGGTGGAGTTTCCCGAGTATCTCGATGTCGCGTACGACGACGGTGAAGGTGAGCAGCCCTCTGATTACCCGGCGCTTGAGGACAAGATCGAGAAGGCCATTGAGGTCACCCGGATCGGTCTCGAAGAGTACGAGTCGCCCGCGGTGATGTGGACGGGTGGGAAAGATTCGACACTCACGTTGTACTTCGTTGCTCAAGTCGCACAGGAACACGGGCTTGAGGTACCGCCTGCCGTGTTCATCGACCATTTCCAGCACTTCGATGAGCTGATGGGCTTCGTGGATCGGTGGGCAGACGAATGGGATCTCGACGTGATCTACGCCCGCAACGACGACGTCGGCGATCTGGCAGACGAGCCGGGCGAAGAGATCGCGGTTTCGGATCTGAACGAACAGAACCAACATCATGTTCGTGAGATTCTCGAATACGAGGAGGACACGTTCCCGTTCTTGCTCGATACGTACGTCGGGAACCACTTGTTGAAGACGGTCGCACTCAACGAGACGCTCGAATCCCACGGGATCGACGGCATCATCTCGGGCATTCGGTGGGACGAACAGGAGGCACGCGCAGACGAGACGTTCTTCAGTCCGCGCCACGATCCCGACATTTACCCGCCACACGATCGGGTTCAGCCGATTCTGCAGTTCGAAGAGAGCGCCGTTTGGGACGCGTTCTGGAACTACGTCGTTCCGGACACCGTCGAGGAATACCCGATGGGCCACGTCCCACAGGACTACGATGATCTCCCGAACGGCCTTGATCACGCCGATCTCCCTGTTAGTCCGAAATACTTCGAAGGGTTCCGCTCGTTGGGTAGCGAAGTGAGCACGGACAAAGCCGACACCCAACCCGCATGGCTACAGAACTTAGAAGAGACGACAGAACGCGCCGGTCGTGCGCAGGACAAGGAAGATCTGATGTCCCGACTGCGCGATCTCGGCTACATGTAAGGTCCCGGTGGAAGCGGGCTCCCGAAACGACTGGCTTTTTTTGCTATACATCGAACAGGTGGTGTGACCGGGCGATGACCATCGCAGAAGAGCGGATCGATCGGCTGCACGCGCTCGCACGCACAGCCGTTCGGGAGGGCCACGAGGACCGCGCGCGGACGTACGTCCGGCGTGCACGCCGCATCGCAGAACGAAATCGGTGTGGACTGGATCGGTCGTTCAAGCGGTTTACCTGTGATCGGTGCGATGTGTATCTTCGGGCGGGCGACAACGCACGCGTTCGATTGCAGGACGGACACGTGGTCATCACGTGTTCGTGTGGTGCCCAGTCGCGGTATCCGTACCACTAGCGGTTTCTCTTACACGCTCGGGGTCGGGCATCCATCGACCATCACGACGGCTCGATCGGTCTCACGTCCCTGTTCGAGTCCGTGCTTTGCTGCCATTCCAGCTCGGTGGGTCGTTTTTCCCGTACCAACACCGACACGGAACGGAACGTCAGTTCGGCTCGTAACGCGGTCGATCACGTCGTGATATGTTTCCTGATCGAGTGGGGGACAGATCGCTACCACGTTGTCACCGCCGACGAAAAACGCGAGCGACTCGTGTTCCTGATAGAGGTGCCGGGCAAGCGTTCCGTACCACTGCTGGACGGTGGTGTACACCTCGAACGCGTCGAGTCGGTCCGTGAGCCGATCGGTCGCGTTCTCGATGTCGAAGTGGCCCACGGTCACTTCTCCGGCGTCTGCATCGGCTGTCTCGCCCCGACAGGTCGCAGTTCGGGTATCATCCTGTGCACTGCCAGCAGCCCGGAGCTGTGCACTCGCCCCAGCGAGTGCCGCGCGTGGCGTATCACCGACATCGATACCGACGCTAACCGTCACCGGATATCGGTTTCCGATCGATGCCTGTAACCGCTCGTGAGCGTCTTGATCGAGCCGGTTGGTGATGGCGACGATGTTGTCCCCTCTCGTATAGAAGGCGTACCCTTCCCGGTCTCCGATGAACCCCGCTATTTCCGCGTACAATCGGGATTGGAGCGTCTGTAGATCCATCTCCGGTCGGGGTGATGGGGTGACGGTCCACGGTCCATAATCGTCGACCTGGAACACTGTCGCCTGGATCATCGTTCACTCCGATAGAGAACGATCAACTGCTGCTCGGCTCTCATCCACGTCCCTCTCCCCGTGTACATCCTTCGTAGTGAACGAGGAGGACACTCGACAAAAGCGTTCTCAAATCCGTTTCCAGTTCCATATTCGTGACGTCGGAGCGAACGGGGTCGCCGGGATACTCGTCCGGTTTCCGAGCCGACACGCACAAGTTCGAACCGTTCGGTGGTTCGATATGGGCACACAGCGATCGGACACCGACCGGGCGACGCAGATCATCGACCGGCTGCTGGAGGCGTATCCGGATTCGACCATTTCCCTCAACTACTCCAACCGGCTCGAGTTGCTCATCGCGGTCATGCTCTCGGCCCAGTGCACCGACGAACGGGTGAACACGGTCACCGCCGACCTGTTCGAGAAATACTCATCGGCCGAAGCGTTTGCCGAGGCCGATCAGGACGAACTCGCCGAGGACATCTCTTCGATCACCTACTACAACAACAAAGCCGAGTACATCCGGAACACGTGCCAAACGATCGTCACCGAGTACGACGGATCGGTCCCGGACACGATGAGTGATCTCACGGAGCTGTCCGGCGTCGGTCGCAAAACCGCAAACGTCGTCCTCCAGCACGGTCACGACATCGTCGAGGGGATCGTGGTCGATACGCACGTCCAACGCATCTCCCGACGGCTCGGTCTCACGACCGAACAGTCTCCGAAACGGATCGAAACGGATCTCATGGAACTCGTCCCTGAAGAGCACTGGCAGCAGTTCACCCATCTCATGATCGATCACGGTCGGGCGACGTGTACGGCGCGCAATCCCGCGTGTGCGGACTGTGTGCTCGAAGACCTCTGTCCGTCCTCGAAGCTCGACAATGACGTGGATCTCGCTAGCAACGAACAGTGGTGAACGCCTGAGCGTTTCTCAAATGTGATAGCGCGTGAGATATCGGACGACACCGACGACGTAGGCGAGGATCCACATGACGATGTAGCCGAACACCCCGATCCGGAGCCGCCACCGCCAGTGGCGCATGTGTTCGCCGCCGATCTCATCGAGCAACACCTGTTCGTCGTAGTCGTGATACAAGTCGTGTTCTCGTTTGGCCCGGAAGATACGGACGATGCCGGTCAAGGCAAACGCGAGCATGGCGTAGGCTTGGAGCCCGAGAATGGCGTGTAACGCGGAAAATCCACCCAGCTGCTCGGGGAGCCGCGGGATCATCCACACGAGCATCGGGATCGTCGTGAGCGCCAGTCCCGACAGGATGTATTTGAGATGGTGAGTGAGCACGTCCCACGTCACTTCCTCGGCGTCGATCACGATCCACGCGCCGTACAACAACAACGGGAAACTCGCCGTTACCGCGAGGAGTACCACCGTTGCGATCGCCACGTCGCCGAGGGCCATGTTTCAGTTGACGGAGAGACCCGGCTAAAACGTGCCGAAAGTCGTGCAGTGGGCGGGTCTCTCGATCGAACAACGCGAGGAGCGCGAACGCTCCAAAAATCGCTCCGGTGGTGATGAGGATGCGAAGTACGTCTCCGCCTATCGCCGAGCCGATGGCGGGAGCCACCCAGAAATAATAGGCCGTCGTTCCGAGTACTGCCCCGACACTAGCGACCACGGGCGCGATACGCTTGGCTCGTCGGGGTCGATTCCACGCGGAAAAATCGAACGCGAACACCTTCTTTCGGAGGGACATACCACCGATATCGGTCCGAAAACGAAAAGAACTAGGAACTAACCGACAGAGGAACGAAATAGTAGCCGTCCGACTGCTTCACCGATCGTTCAGCGAGAGATACTGTGCTTGGATGATGCGGTCGTCGGATTCGAGGGTGTCGATGAGGTCTGTCGCAGGCTCGTCATCGAGCGAGTAGACGGTGAGCGCTTCCCCGCCGATCGTTTCCCGGCCGTTGTACATCCCGGCGATGTTGATCCCTGAATCACCGAGCACGGTGCCGATGAAGCCGATGACACCGGGTTCGTCGTAGTTTCGGGCGACGAGCATGTGACCGTGTGGGATCGCATCCACTCGGTAGCCGTCGATGCGAACGATGCGTGGGTTCTCCCCGACGAACTGTGTGCCACTGACGCTGATTTCACCGTCGCCGTTGTGGAGCGTCACCGTTACGAGGCTCTGGAAATCCTCGGCCTGTTTGGCTTTGGACTCGACCACGTCGATCCCGCGCTGTTCGGCGAGCGAGGGGGCGTTGACGGCGTTGACCTGTGGTTCGAGCTGGCGGAACATCCCTTTCAGCGCGCTGGCGGTAACGATATCGATCTCTTCGGTTGCGATGTCGCCAGCGTACTCGACGTGGGCCTCCTCAACGTGAGCGTCGAACAGCTCCATTGCGATCCGACCGGCGGTTTCGGCCAACCCGATGTACGGCTCGACGCGCGGGAACGCGCTGGCGTCGACCGACGGCGCGTTGAGCGCGTTCATCACCGGCTCGTCGTTGACTGCGGCTACGATCTGATCGGCGGTGCTGGTAGCGACGTTCTCCTGTGCGGCCTCCGTGCTCGCACCCAGATGTGGCGTCACGACGACGTTATCGACACCGAGCAATGGACTGTCGTCCGACAGCGGCTCGTCGGCGAACACATCGAGCGCCGCTCCGTTGAGAACGCCGTCCTCCACCGCAGCCGCGAGCGCGTGCTCGTCGACGACCCCGCCGCGGGCGCAGTTGACGAGATAGCCCCCCTCGAGCTTCGCCAGCTCGGGTTCGCTGATCAGCCCCTCGGTTTCGGGTGTGAGCGGCGTGTGGACGGTGACGATGTCGGCGCGTTCGAGCACCGTGTCGAGCTCTGCGAGCTCCGCGCCCAAGGCGTTGGCTCGGTCCGCGCCGATGTACGGATCGTACGCCACCAGCTCCATTCCGAGCGACCCACACCGGCGTGCCACCTCTTGGCCGACGCGCCCGAGACCGACGATACCCAGCGTCTTGTTGTTGAGTTCCGTGCCGAGGAACTCGCCTTTCGCCCACTCACCGGTGTTCAGACGCGTATGTGCCTGTGGGATCGAGCGTGCCGTGGCGAACATCATTGCGACCGTGTGTTCTGCGGCGGCACGGACGTTCCCTTCGGGGGCGTTGGCAACGATCACACCGTGTTCGGTTGCGGCGTCGATGTCGATGTTGTCGACACCAATTCCTGCCCGACCGACGATAACCAACTCCTGTGCAGCCTCGAGCAACTCCGCAGTCACCTCTGTGCCCGACCGGACGATAAGCCCGACGGCGTCTTGTACGGCGGTTTGTAGCGCCTCATCGTCCGCCTCGTACGCCGTTTCGACATCAAAACCGGCTTCACGGAGCCGATCCAATCCAGCATCCGCGATTGGATCCGTGACGAGTACCTTCATATCTCGGTCTCCGTCGGTGGGGAGATAACGCTTTCTTCCTCCTCACACATGGCAAATATTGTCGATTCCAGTGGTTAATACGTTTCACTGTCCGGCAGACGAACGCATCCACGCCGTCCGTTTCAGTCCTCTCGTCTTTCTTCGAGTCGAGGTTGGCGGTCCGGTTCCCGTTCTTCGAGCGCCGACCGACGTGGTTCTCGACCGATCAATCGGCCCCAGAGTCGCGCAGCGAGTCCGGGACGGTCGGCGGGCAGCAAGCGGCCGCTAATGGCGTCGAGCAGATAAAGGCGGCCGCGCTGTCGTCCCGAGGGAGTGTGGACGATGCCGCGTCCGGCCTCGAAGTTCTGGAGGGTGTCCTCCTCAATGGGGTACTCTTCGAACACGCGGATGTCATCGTCGACTTCGACAAGCCGTTCGTCGTCGTCGGGACCGACGTTGCGCTCGACGTGCTCTCGGCCGATCCGCTTGCGGCAGTATTCGACCGAGCCTTGTCCCACTCGGAGGTGGATCTCTTGGGCCAACCCGCTCAGCAAGCTGTCGGCCTTGTCGGTTCCGTAGGTATCTCGTAATTGGGGGATCGCCTGCACCCCTAAGATCGCATAGCAGTTGTACGCTCCCCCCGCGTTGATCAGCCGTTCGAGCATGTCTAACTCCGGCAACGCCGCGAACTCGTCCAAAATGTAGTATGAGTCTCGTTCGTCATCCAACCCGAATCGAATACTCCAATCGATCAACAATCTGAAAATTGGTTGGACCGAGGCGGATTGCTGGATCGGAAAGTCCAACAACAGGATTTGTCCGTCTGGATCGGCCATGTACTTCCGGACCGAAAACGACCCATCCTTGGAGAAGTCGCCACGAAACACCGTTTTGACTCGTTCTTCGAGGATCGAGACGATGTTACTACTCGCCTCGACAGTTGCCGGGAAATGCTTTTTTGACGAAAGATTTTCCTCGATAAATCCTTCGCGTAGATGATCCACGTCAACATCGTTCAAGAACTTCACGAGATCCTCGTTCGATGGTTCCACGTCGGAGCGATCGGCACGGATCCGGAGCAATCGTAGTACGTCGGCCAACACCTGGGTGGCGGCGTTAGTGAAGTAGTCGTTGTCGACTTCGGCCCCAACGAAGATCGCTTTGGCGATCTCGTCACAATCGCCGTCGTCCTCGATCTCTTCGAACACGTTCCAGATCACGTCCGAGTCGTCGGACGACAGTCGGACCACGTTTTCCGCGGGGAAGAACGTCCGATAGTCCTGTTTGTAATCGAAGACGACGAACGCTTCGTCGGGCTCGGCCTGCAGTTGATGAGCGAGGACTTTGATCGCTTCGGTTTTCCCGCTGCCGGTTTCTCCGAGCACCAACACCGAACGGTCCATCTCGAACTGAACCGCTCGCTGTGAACCGGCAGGATCACCGTAACGGTCGCCCGCTTCCGTCAGCGGCACCAGCATGATGTCCTCATACAGTTGGTGGCGGAGTTGGTACTCCGTCCGCCCGACACGCCAGTAGATCCCGAGCAGTCCCACTCCTCCGAAGAAGACCACCGGATCGAAGGTGGTCCCCACGAACACGTCAGAGAAGCGTGGAACCGGCAGGTTCCCACCGACTGTCACGGGTGGAAGCCAGACCTGCTGGCCCAACACCGGGACCAGGACCGAGACCGCGACGACGAGGACGACCACGTACCGGAGCCGCATTCGGATCTGTAACAGCACCCATGCATGCCCCTTTTCGAAGGCCTCATCGAGGCGGTTCCGGAACGTACCTATCTGAGTGTCCATTCCTGTTCGTCGTTGGAGCCGATCGGAACCGTCCGCCGGAGAGACCTCCTCTCCACGGCCGGGGTCGGCCACGTTGTATTTCTCACGCGCCGTCTGCATCGTTCCAGCCGTGATGTCCCGCCACGCGCGTTTTCCGACCGGTCCTGTCGGTGAATCGGCCAGAGACGAATCAACGAAGGACGAGCACGACTCGTTCGATGGATACGTTGATGATTCATTGCTGTATTCGTTGTGCGTTTCTGTTTACGTCGTTCTGTATCCGGATCGTATTTATCTCGTGCGGCTTTATGTTGGTCCGCCATTCCCCCATAGCGCCTCGAACCCATACGTTTTCGTGTTCACACTGTTAGTTAATAATTCCGATAAAGAATGGGGTGAATGATATGACGTCCAGTCAAAGAGCGCTTCGTCTCGATCCGGTTCGGTTTTCCCTCCGTGGTGAGAGCGTCCAGTATGGAGCTGCTCGCGTTCGATTTCGACGGAACACTTTCGGATTCGGAGATGACGGTCCTGCTGGGCGAACAGAAGTCGGTCGCGGACGAAATGGCGACCATCACCGAACGAGCGATGAACGACGAAATTGGATACGCCACGAGCCTTCGCGAACGGGCGGCGCTGCTCGATGGACTTCCCATGACGGCCGCTCGGCGCGCGTTCGAAGCGGTGGCGCTTCGACCGGGAGCTGGCGATCTCATCGACGCACTCCGTGATGCTGGCGTCTACGTTGCGATTCTCACTGGTGGGTTCGAACGCGGCGTGCGAGCGGCTCTCGACCGGGCGGACGTCACCGTCGACACTGTCGTCGCCAACCGGCTCCCGGCGGCGGACGACACGCTCACTGGTGACGTCGAAGGACCGCTCATCGAAGGCACCAAAGACGAGGCGTTAGCCGATCTCTCTCGCTCGCTCGATCCGACGACCACTGTTGCGGTCGGCGACGGAGCGAACGATCTGCCGATGCTCGAATACGCCGAACTTGCGGTGGGATACGAACCGAAACCGGCGGTCGAACCCGCGTGTGACGTGACGGTCACAGCGATGGACGAACTGGCGGAGCTACTCACGGAACGGAACGTGATCAAAGACTGATACGTGATCGGCGTAAGGATGTCGAGTACACTTATTTCGGGGGATGTCAAATACCGGGTATGCGTTCACAGATAACGGCCGTCTCACAGCAGTCTGTGGAGAGTGTGTTGGACTGGATCAACGATAACCCATTGATGGCCGCAGGTGTCACGATGGCAACGATCGCCACCGTCTACCTCCTCGTGTTGATACAGGGGGCGGCCACCGAAGCAGGAACTGACGTCGGTGGGATCGCCCCGCTCACGCTATCGATCGTTACTGCTCGACCGGCGTATTTGCTCGCCATCATCGTCGGTGTCGGACCGCTCGTCTGGCGCGAGTGAGTGCTACCCGAACAGACTCGTGTGAACGGGAGCGAACGCCCGTTCATCCTCCTCAGTAGCGGTATCGGTAACGGCCGATCCACGCACGCCGTCGGCGAGGAAATCGGCCAGCGGAGGACCTACCTTTTCAGGTTCGACGAGAAAAGCGTCGTGACCGTGGTCTGAATCGATGATGTGGTGAGCGACGTCCGTACTCGTTGCACGAAACGCTTGAGCGACAGTTTCGGATTGGTCGACGGTGAAATGCCAATCGCCGGTAAACGATATACACAGCGCTTTTCCGTCGAAGGCCGCGAGCGCGTCGGTGTTCGATTCGTATCCCGAGGCGAGATCGTAGTTGTCCATCGCCCGGGTCAGGTACAGGTAGCTGTTTGCGTCGAACCGTTCGATGAAGCGTTCGGCTTGGTAATCGAGATACGACTCCACGTCCCGATAGGGGAAAAAGCCCGCCGCGGAGTCGACTGGGAAGGTGTCGCGGAGCGAATCCCGTCCGGCGGCTCGTCGAGCGAATTTCCCGTCCATCGAGTCTTTAGAAAGGTACATGACGTGTCCGATCTGTCTGGCGAGTGCCAATCCGTGGGTGGGAGAGGCGTCCGTATTGTAGTAGTCACCGTCTTGCCATTTCGGATCGGAGGTGATCGCGCGCCGGGCGATGGCATCGAGCGCGAGGCACTGGGGATCGAGCCGCGGAGCGGCGGCAATGGCGACGACTCGCTCGGTGTGGTCGGGATGGCGTTTCGCCCAGTCGAGTGCGTTCATCCCGCCGACGCTCCCTCCGACGACGGCGTACAGATGCGGGATCCCAAGCTCGTCAAGCAACGCTCGTTGGGTCTCCGTCCAGTCGGCGATCGTAACCGGCGGAAAGTCGGTTCCGTATGGCGTACCGTCCGGTCGTGTTGAGGCCGGTCCCGAGGATCCATAACACGATCCGGGGACGTTCGCACAGATGACGTAATACTCGGTGGTGTCGATCGCCTTGCCCGGGCCGACGATGTCGTCCCACCACGCACGGGCCTGTCCGCTCGTCTCCCTCGTTCGTCCGCCAGCGACGTGGGCGCTTCCGGTGAGCGCGTGACAGACCAACACCGCATTATCACCCGTGAATTCGCCGTACGTTTCGTAGGTGAGTTCGAGGTTCGGGATCGATTCCCCACACGCAAAGCGAAACTCGCCCAGAGAAACCGTCTCACTCATATCGATCGATCGAGATCTGCGATGATGTCGTCTGCCTCCTCGATACCGACGGACAGGCGAACGAGATCCGGAGTGACACCGCTTGCGCGCTGTTCCTCGGGCGAGAGCTGGGCGTGGGTCGTGCTCGCCGGATGGATGACGAGCGTTTTCGCGTCCCCGACGTTCGCCAGAAACTGCGCTAGCTCCACGGATTCACACAGCTGCTTTCCGGCCTCGTATCCACCCTCCAGCCCGAACGCGATCATACCTCCGAACCCGCCCTCTAGATACCGGCGAGCGGTGTCGTGCGTTTCGTGAGACTCCAATCCGGGGTAGGTGACCCACGCGACCGATGGATGGTCAGCGAGGAACTGAGCGACCGCGAGCGCGTTTTCACAGTGCTGTTCCATCCGGAGCGAAAGCGTTTCCGATCCTTGGAGCGTGACCCACGCGTCAAAGGGTGATTGCTGATCCCCGAGACTCCGGAGTGATCGCTGGCGGACCGCGTTGGTAAATGCCCTGTCTCCGTATCGCTCGGCGAAGTTCAGCCCGTGGAACGCGGGATTTTCACCGCCGATCTCCGGATACTTCTCCGGATACTCCGCCCACGGGAACCGGCCTCCATCGACGAGCACCCCGCCGACGGTCGTCCCCGATCCGTGGATCCATTTGGTCGTCGACTCCCAGACGAGATCTGCCCCGTGTTCGATCGGCCGACACAACGCGGGGGTCGCAAACGTGTTGTCCACCAGCAACGGCACCCCGTGCTCGTGGGCGATGGTAGCCACCCGTTCGATGTCGGGCGTCACCAGCGATGGGTTCCCGATCGTTTCGAGATGCACGTACGCCGTGCGCTCGTCGATCGATCGCTCGTACGCTCCATAATCGAGCGTGTCGACGAAGCGTGCCTCGATGTTCCGTCGCGCCGCGGTGTGGCTCAGATACGCGTGCGTTCCGCCGTAGATCGATGATGCCGACACCACGTTATCCCCGGCCCGGGCGAGCACGAGCGTCGCGGCGTCCAGCGCGGCCATGCCCGACCCCGTGGCGAGCGCGCCGACGCCGCCTTCGAGATCCGCAAGACGGCGTTCGAGCGTTCGTACTGTTGGATTACTGATCCGCGAGTACACGTCGCCATCGGCCTCGAGAGCGTACAGATCAGCCGCGTAGTCGGCGTCCTCGAACACGTACGACGACGTTTGATACAACGGTGGTGCTGCTGCCCTGGTTTCCTCGTCCGCTCGTTGCCCAGCGTGGATACACCGCGTTCCGAAGCCACGCGTGCGCCGCTCCTCGTTCTCCATGTTTGTGACTCATATATCTACATGAGGTTATAACCACCAGTTACGGCAACGTTTGCTGTTGTGGGGTGTGAGAACGATAATCGTGATAGACGCAGTAGTGATTGTGGTCTCTCTTTTCCGAGCAGATGTTAGCTAAACAACAAACAGGATGTGAGTATTGTTAACATTACTTCTTCAATCTGTGCACTCGTAATTTCTCCTATGAGCGACCAAGAGACGTGGCTAGGTCTTCAGAAACGCGCAAAGCCGCTGGTTCGGGCTGGTCTCCTTCTCGGTTTGGGATTGGGCGGGTTTTTCGATGGGATCGTCATCCATCAGATCCTCCAATGGCACCACATGTTGTCCGCCGTCACCGACACGACGGTCATCGGCGTCCTCCGACTGAACGTGATGGTCGATGGGTTCTTCCACGTCGTTACCTACGTCTTCACCGTTCTCGGAATCATTCTCCTCTGGCGGGCGTGGCAACAACCGGATGTCCCTGCATCAGGCCGGGCGTTGTTCGGATCTGTGATCCTCGGTTGGGGCGTATTCAACGTGGTTGAGGGAATCATCAACCACCATCTTCTCGGCATTCATCACGTTTGGCCTGCTGGTCCCGGTCCTGTCCTCTTGTGGGACGCAGCGTTTCTGATCTGGGGTGTGTTGTTCATCCTCGGCGGATACGCCGTCGTTCGTGGTGCTGTCTCACCAGCCTCCGGACACGACCGAGAGCAAGCTGCGCGGGGCGAACACAAACGAGAAGAGATCGATTGATCGGCGGGTACCCCACCTCCGTTGTGATGAGTCGAATCAGTTAAGCCTACGGTGGAACGCCTGAGAGATATGCGAATGAAGGCGACAGCGCGAGCCCATCCGATTCAGGGACTCATCAAGTATCACGGAATGCGCGATCCGGAGCTTCGGCTTCCGTATCACGATTCGATCAGCGTTTGCACCGCACCGAGCAACTCGACGACGACCGTCGAATTCGATCCGTCGCTCACGTCCGATCGGATCGTGATCGACGGGGAAGCGGTGTCAGGGCGCGCCGCAGAGCGCGTCGAAACCGTCATCGACGAGGTACGTTCGCGCGCGGGGATCGAGACGCCCGTTCGGTTCGAAAGCGAGAGTTCGTTTCCAACGAACATCGGCTTCGGTTCCTCATCGTCGGGCTTTGCTGCGGCCGCGATGGCACTGTGTGAAGCCGCCGGGCTGGAGTTGAGCCGTCCGGAGATTTCCACGATCGCCCGCCGCGGTTCGTCCTCGGCGGCACGGGCAGTAACGGGCGCGTTTTCCCACCTCCGGACGGGGCTGAACGACGTGGACTGTCGGGCAGAGCGCATCGACACCGAACTCGAAGACGAGCTACGGGTCATCGGCTGTGAGGTACCGGCGTACAAGGAAACCGAAGAAGCACACAAAGAGGCCGCCGACAGCCACATGTTCGAGGCCCGACTGGCCCATATCCACGGCCAGATCGTCGAGATGCGCGATGCGCTGCTGAGCGCGGAGTTCGAAGCGGCGTTCGAGCTCGCCGAGCACGATTCACTCTCGTTGGCTGCGACGACGATGACCGGTCCTGCCGGGTGGGTGTACTGGCAGCCCACCACGCTGTCGATCTTCGAGACGGTGCGCGATCTCCGGCGCGATGGAATCCCCGTGTTCTTCTCTACCGATACGGGTGCAAGCGTCTACGTCAACACGACGGCCGAACACGTCGATGCAGTCGAACGCGCCGTCAGCGAGCACGCACCGACTCGACGCTGGCAGGTCGGCGGCCCGGCGCGCATCCTCGAAGAAAGCGACGCGCTGTTTTGACGCCGGTCAGTGGTCGTATTCACACACTGTACAGGTGAGTTGGAAGTCCCCGTTTTCGAGTGCGACACCGTGGCCCGTTTTCTTCTCACACTCCGGACAGTAAACGATCGATTCCAGTTCGTCCCAGTCGTGCATCGCGCCGGGCGCGCCGAGTGCCAACCCGACGACGGTCTCCTCATCGTAGTTGTGGCCACACTGGAACTCCCCCGGCTCAAAGCGGATTGCTGCCTCCGGACCGACTCGTACCTCCTCTCTTCCTTCCCGACCGATCTCGAACGTCGCAGTGCCCTCCACGATGAAAAACACCTCCTCTTGATCGTGATGGGTGTGAATACCACCGGAAAACGATTCGCCAGAGGAGAGTTCGAAGTAGTTCATGGCGAAGTCGGTCGTTCCGAGCACCATCGAAATCGGCTTGCGGATCTCATGCACGTTCAACGGGTTCGGAACGGTCTGGATCTCATCGAGTGCTGCTTTTTTCATACCACCGAACAGTTCGGGCATATCAAAAAGCTACTGCCACTGGCTGTTCGTTTCTCTGGGTTGTGTTTCTTCACTGTCGAATATGCCGGTGTATCCCGCCAACAACGACCGAGACGGCGTAGCTGCCCACTAAGAACGGTGCCCAGTACACCCAGAGCGCGAAGTTCGGAAAAAGCTGATTCCCGATCGAACTCCCCAGAGACAGCGCGACGTATCCTGGGAGCGCTAAGGGCGTCATGAAATCGTTGTCGATGGCACCGACGACGAGCGGACCGACGAGGAGCACGAATACAACGATGACGCTCCGTCCGGCGAAGATCCGCCGGATATCCGATACAGTCATTGCTCACCCTTCCCTGCGCGACCGATGTCGTGTAACGAAAGCAGCGATTCCGCAGCCGCGGTCGTCCATTCAATCCGCGTGTCGAGATCGGTGAGGAATCGCGCCGTTTCTACGATGTACGCCGGTATGTTCAGATCGTTACCGGCCTTGTGAACGAGCATCGGACGGCTGCCGTACACCGTGTTTCCGGGCTTGAACTCGTGGAACGGCATGTACCACGGAACGTGTTCTTTGTTCAGTATATCGATCGTTTCCTTGGCGTTCGACGGTGCGGATCCGGCGTTCGTCGGGTAGATCGACTGTCCGACGAAGTCCGGATGGAACTTGTAGATCCCTTTCGATCGGTGGAGATCGAGTAGGACATCCGGCTCGTATCGCATCACTACGTCGTTCCAGATCGCGCGTGCGAGCTTCGTCGTCGGCGTTTCTCCGGGCGGAAACTGTCGATTGAGATCCCCACCGACGCCGTGGCGAGTGTTCCGCTCGATCGCTGGTCGATTCACGCGGGGAAGCACGATCACCCGACCGGTCTCGAACTGCCAGCTCGCCACCGTTTCGGCCGCCCGGTATCCGGACTTTTCGTCTCCGTGGACACCACCGACCACGATGCCCGTCGGTCCCTCGTCGGTCCCATCGATCGCATACAGCTCCGTTTCGTACTTGGTCCCTTCTAGAACTGTTGCCGTGGCCTCTAGCTCGCCCGTCGTGTCCTTTTTTTGTTCACTAACGTCGATCGGTGATCTGATGGTCGGCATCGAAAGGCCGACGGCAGCTACTGCCCCCGAGAGATACGTCCGACGTTTCATTGCTTCGGGGTATGTGTTCTGCCGTTATCAGTTTCGCCTTCTGTTCCGGTCCGAGATGTTCACTGGCATACGGTATCGAACGCGTGCTGTAGATCCGCTCGGAGATCATCGACGTGCTCGATACCGGCGCTGACTCGAATCAAACCGTCGGTTAATCCGGCTGCGATCCGCTCTTCCCGTGGTATCGCCTGATGTGTCATCGCTGCTGGTTGCTCGATGAGGCTCTCGACGCCGCCCAAACTTTCTGCGAGCGTGAACACCTCCGTGTTCGAGACGACTGCACTCGTCTCTTCTAACGTTGCGTCGAGTTCGAAGCTGAGCATGCCGCCGTAGTCGTCCATCTGTTTGGCTGCGGTCTCGTGGGTCGGGTGGCTCTCCAATCCGGGGTAGTAGATGGACTCGACTTCGGGGCGGTCTTCGAGCCATGCCGCCAGTGCACGCGCGTTGTCACAGTGGCGTTCCATGCGAACTGGAAGCGTCTTCACGCCTCGCAACACCAGAAAGCACCCGAAGGGGTTCGGCGTCGCGCCGACGCTGTTCTGATAAAAGCCAAAGCGCTCGTCGAGTTCGGCGTCGTCAGTGATGAGTGCTCCCCCAACGACGTCGGAGTGTCCGCCCATGTACTTCGTGAGCGAGTGACAGACGACGTCAGCGCCGTGTTCGAGTGGACGCTGGAGATACGGCGTCGCAAACGTGTTGTCCACCGCACAGAGCGCAGCGTGTTCGTGAGCGATGTCTGCGACGGCTGCCATGTCGATCACGCTTAACAACGGATTGGTCGGCGTTTCGACCCACACTACGCGAGTGGCCGAGCCGACAGCGTCGGCCACTGCATCGAGATCCGTCATGTCCACAAAGTCGAACGACACGTCGTACTGGTCGTACACCTGGGTGAACAGGCGATGAGTGCCACCGTACACGTCGTTGCTCGCAACCACGTGATCGCCCGATTCACACAGGTTGAGCACGGTGTTGATCGCGCCCATTCCGCTCGAAAAGACTCGGCCGTGAGCACCGCTTTCGAGATCAGCGAGGTTCGCTTCGAGCGCCGCTCGAGTCGGGTTCCCGGTTCGGGAGTATTCATACCCCCGGTCCTCGCCCGGCGCGTCCTGTGCATACGTCGAGCTCGCGTAGATCGGCGTCATCACCGCTCCCGTTTCGGGGTCTGGCTGTTGGCCCGCGTGGATCGCCCGCGTCTCGATCCGTTGTGAATCGTCGCCCATGCTCGAACAACACCGCCGATCCGTGTGACTCTTGTCGTTCTTCGGCGAGGGATCGATCTGCCGGTCACCATACGCATCGTGCGCAGGCGTCACTTCGAAATTAGTCGTCTGCACCGACGTTTTCGGCGCTTTCGACGGTGTAGGGATCGGGTTCGATCGTGGCGTACTCGACGGCGCGCCGCCCCAAGGTTCTGACTCGGGTCTCGATGTCTGTATCGACGAATTCGCCGTCCTCGAACTGGCTGTTGACGCTTGGGATCGCAGCCTGGTGGGGGATCACCCACGCGTTCAGCGCGCGACACACCGATCTGAGGTGATCGAGCGTCGTGACTGTGAACGAACCGCCCGACACCGCGAGCAGTCCCACCGTGGTGTTCTCGAACTCGTCGAATCCACAGTAATCCAGCGCGTTTTTCAGGGGTGCGGAGTAGGAGCCGTGGTACATCGGTGATCCCAACAACACGCTGTCGGCTTCCCGAATCCGTTCTCGGAGTTCGTCGGAATCGCCCGCATCGTTGGCGTCAGCGTCGTACACCGGTAGCTCAAGCGACCGGAGATCGATCAGATCGGTCGAGGCGTCCAGATCGGCTGCGCCGTCGAGCGCGTGCTGGAGTGCGATTCGGGTGTAACTACCGTCCCGAAGACTGCCACAGACTGCGACGACGTGAGATCTATTCATACGTGTTGGAATCCGTAGGGAATGAAAAGTGTACCGACCGACGGCTCTCTATCCGTTGGGTAGGCGTCAGCTCCGAGCCGTCGGCAGAGTTCTCACGCGATCTTCTCGTACTGGTCGGCCAGTTTCTCGGCCGCATTGGCTAGTTGTTCCTGTTCGCTTTCGGAAAGCTCCCACTCGACGATCTCCTCAACCCCGTTTCGGCCGAGTTTGACCGGCACGCCGAGACCGACGCCACTGTGACCGAACTCGCCATCGAGCGCGATCGAACCAGGAAGCACTTCGCCGGTGTCCCGGAGCACGGCCTCAACCATGTGTCCGACACCCGTTGCTGGACCCCACTCGGTCGCTCCCTTGCGCTCGATGACGTTCATCGCGCTTTCTTGGAGATCTCCGAGAATACGATCCTTTTTCTCGTCCGTAAACGACGGATCCCGGCCGTTCACTCGCACCTTCGAGAACACCGGTACCTGTGCGTCCCCATGTTCACCGAGGATCGTCCCCTCGACGTTTGTCACCGGCACGTCGAACTCCTGAGAAAGCACGTACCGGAATCGTGCGCTGTCGAGGCGGCCACCGAATCCGATCACCTTCTCCCGGGCACGATCACCTGCTTCGTACAGATGCCGGTTCAGGAGATCGACGGGGTTCGAGGTGGTGATCGTCACGAAATCGTCGTTGTATTCGGCCAGCGACGCGCCGATATCCTCCATGATCGGCGCATTGTCCTCTGCCAGATCGAGCCGGGTTTGTCCGGGCTTGCGTGGAATGCCCGCCGTGATCACGACCACATCGGAGCCAGCCGTCTCCTCGTAGCTCCCCTGTCGGATATCCGTGTTCGCGTCGTAGGCGACGCCGTGGTTCACGTCGGCAGCCTGCCCGATCGTCGTGTCTTCTTGATCTGGAATGTCCACGAACACTACCTCATCGGCGATGTCGCGGAGCGCAATGTTGTATCCAGCCGCTGCACCAACGGTCCCTGCCGCGCCGACTACGCTGACTTTTACCATACCCCAAAATCGGCGTACGGGCCGGTTAAACGCTTCGAAAGCTATCATTTCGACATTGGTAACGCATGCATAAAATATCGTTTACACCGTTCTGTACAATCATTATAATCTGAACCAATGGATTCGAACAAAACGTATACGAGATACGACGTTTCGATCAGCCATGATCGAGAGGTACGCTTCGGTTTCCGTCGGAGATCTTTTTGAGATCGACCACTTCCTTTCGTGTATGAGCGAATTTGACGAGGATGCCGAGCGTGAGAAGCTTAGAAAGCAGTTCGAACAGGACAAGCGAAAACGCGAAAGCACGGAGCGCATGAGCGAACTGCTTCTTCAAGGGGCAACGATGACGGACACTCACTGTGACACCTGTAGTGATCCGCTTTTCCGGTATGAGGGACAGGAGTTCTGTCCGACCTGTCAGGTCCGAACCGACGAACAACGATCGGGGGACACACCCCGGTCCGCAACTGATACACAACAGGCCACGGCGGACGCCGAGTCATCGGAGCCGCCAGAGACGACGGCGTCAACGCAGATCGAAATCGAGGATGAAACGGCACCGTCTGAGGACCACACGGAACCGACTACCGACACGACCACCACGGACACATCAGCTACAGCTGCCGATGTTCCGTCCGATCCCGATCTCTCGACGGCACGCCAGTCGCTCGTAACTACCATCACGCGTTTCGCCAAACACGCCGAAACGACGGAGGATCCTGATCGCGCCCGCAAGTTCCTCGCCGCCACGGAGGACGCAGCGACGGCTCTCGACGCCCTCAACCAAGCATCGAAATGAGTAAACCCGTCTCGACCCGGACATAATTACACATTAGTATTCAATATAATACAATAGTCTTGATATAGTTGGATAATCGGAATATTAATCAATTTGGCGTGTGTTTGCGGCTCAATGAGTGATACGGATCCAGTCGTGTTGATCGTCGAGGATGAATCATCGTTAGTGGACATCTACTCACACTGGTTATCCGGTGACTATCAGATACGATCCGCAGAGAGCGGTACACGTGCGCTAGAGCTCATTGATGACAGCGTTGATATCATGGTGTTGGATCGGTTGATGCCAGCCATGACAGGGCGGGAAGTGATCAAGGAGGTACGAAAACGAGAATTGGACTGTAAGATCGTGATGGCGACTGCTGTCGAGTCCAATTTCGATCTCATCGAGGCTGGAGCCGACGCGGCGCTCACGAAACCCATTACGAAAGACGAGCTGCTGTCGGTCGTCTCGCAGATGCTCGCTCACGAGGACTATCGTGAGCTGGAGGCTGAGTATTTCGATTTGCTCGCTGAGCGGAGCGAGCTTCTCGCCTCGGCAACGTCATCACAGGAGGAACTATCGACACTCGGATCACGGATCGAGAGGCTCGCCACACGACTTGAAGATAGAACGCAGGAGATGGACGACAACGCGTTTATCAGTTTGATGCGAAACTGATCAGGTCAACTGCTCGAACACGCCGAGATACTCCTCGTACGTCGAAAACGTCGTTTCGATGGGGTCTGGTCGTTGCATGTCCACGCCAGCATCTTGCAGGAGTTCGAGGGGATAGTCTCGGGACCCCGAGCGGAGGAACTGACGATACTGCTTTGCAGCGTCGGGTCTGTCGTCGTCGAGGATCTGGTCGACGATCGCAACCGCTGCACTGATCCCGGTCGCGTACTGGTAGACGTAGAACGCGTTGTAGAAATGGGGGATACGCATCCATTCCCGATCGATCCGGTCGTCGACGACCGCCGGTTCGAGATACGTGCGTTTCAGCCCGCCGTACAACTCATCGAGCCGATCCGGCGTGAGCGCCCCACCGTCTTCGACGATTTCGTGGGTCCTCTGTTCGAATTCTGCGAACATGGTCTGTCGCAGCAACGTCGATCGGAACCGTTCGAGATACTGGTCGAGAACGTGCCGGCGAAGCTGTTCATCCTCGACTGTTTCGAGGAGATGGTGAGTGAGTAACGTCTCGTTGACGGTGCTTGCGACCTCAGCAACGAAGATCTCGTAATCGCTGTACACGTACGGCTGTGTCTCTTTCGCCAATTGGCTGTGCATCGAATGACCGAGTTCGTGAGCCAGCGTGAACATCGAGGTCACATCGTCCTGGTAGTTCATCAGGATATACGGCTGGGTGTCGTACGTTCCGCTGCTGTAGGCTCCCGACCGTTTTCCCACGTTCTCATAGACGTCTACCCACCGTGCATCGAGTCCGGCTGCCAGCCGGGACTGGTACTCCTCTCCAAGGGGTGCAACCGCGTCGGTGACGTATGATCTCGCCTGTTCGTAGGTTACGGTTGGGCTTTCGTTTCCAGTGAGGGACATGTACACGTCCCACATTCTAAGTTCGTCGAGATCGAGCACGTCGCGCTTCAGTTCGAGATGTTTGTGGAGTGTGTCGAGGTTGTCGTTGACCGTCTCGACGAGGGTATCGTACACCGAGAGTGGAACGTTGGTGCCGTCGAGTTTGGCCTCGCGGGCGGTTTCATACTCGTGTGCTCGAGCCTGTTTCACATCAGCAGTCACGCTTTTTTTATATGCTGCTCCGATCGCGTTCCGCACTGACTCCCACTCGTCATAAAACGATTCGTACACTTCCCGACGAAACGTCCGGTCGGGATTTTTCTGCAATGTCGTGAAATTCGACAGCGTGATCTCGACCGCGTTCCCATCGGGATCCTCGACGGCCGGAAACTCCATATCCGCGTTCGTCAGCATGGTGTAGATCTCTCCCGGCGCGTCGGTTACGTCACTGAAATCAGCGAGTAGTTGCTCGATCGTTGTCGATCGCGTGTGCGGTTTCAGCCGGAGCACGTCGTCGAAATACTGCTCGTACTGTTCGAGCGCTGGCTCTCGGTCGATCAGTTCCTCGATATCCGTCTCGGTGAGCGTTTGGATCTCCGGCTCGATGAACCCCGCTGCGCTCCTGGCGTCGGCGATCAACGACTGCGCTCGCGCTGATAGCGCCTGATACTGCTGGTCACGAGTGTCCTCGTCGCTTTTCATCCGCGTGTACGTGACGACGTTCGAAACGGTGCGCATCGTCTGCTCGGAGTGACGCAACGCAGCTAACAGCGTTTCAGCGTCCTCGGTTACGCGGCCTTCGTATTCTTCGAGTTCCTCGATGAGCGACTCGGCCTGCTCGTAGCTGTCTTCCCACTCCGAGTCGTTCACGAACAGATCGTCTGTATCCCATTTGTACTGCTCGTCGATCTCTCCACGCTCTGGAACTGAACTCATGTACTACGGTTCGTCCCGTCTCTGTTAAACGCATCGTCGGACCGACTCTTCTTCCGGATTCCCGGTCTAGAAAAATGGTTTCGAACTGATCGGAGATCCGTATGCGACTATCGGACGGTTTACTGTCGTCTGTGGGCGACGATCGCAATCAGCGCCACAGCCAAGGCGAGCACCGTCAGCACCACCCCGAATCCCGGTCCCGACACGATGGTTCGCAACCCCTCGGAGTTCTCGTTCGAACCCTGATCGTTGTTCATCTGGCTCTGACCCTGCTCTTGGGTTTGGGTTTGCTCTCCGCCTTTGGAGTCACACGTCCCCGGGGTTATCTTCACTTCATCATACATATTGAGCGCATGGGCCTGTTCGTCGCCGGAGCGGACGATCCAGCGCTCGACTTGGTTCATCGTGCCATCACCATCCCAACCGGGGTAGGGGTAGGAGTTTGCCTCCCTGTTGAACTGCGGATCGATGGTTATCTCGCTGTCCCAGTCGTCTGGGGGTGCTCGGTAGACACCACCGTCGTTACGACCGCCGTTCCATCCCCAGGACGCAGTCGTCATCGATTTGTTGAACGTGAAGGTGTCGTTCGCTCCGGCGTAGCCATCGTCTTTGACGGTCCAACCACCGGTGACCGGCAGGCCGCGCATCACGAGCGTTACGGCTCCGCCGCCCGTGCTCCGGTTTCCTGAAAACTGATCGTGGATAAAGACGAGGCTCAGTCCTCCGTTCCCCTTGTGGAAGAAGAACTGGCTCGTGTCTTCGACCTGTAGGTCGGTCGTTCCTCGGGAGCTGTATCCGCTTCCGTGGGTGCGGTAGTCGTAGAAGGACACCACGTTATTCGTTCCGTCTCCTATCGGTGTGACCGTATAACACGTATCACCCTGTTCGACAGCGAACGTTTCCGAGGCGTTGGTTCCATTGTCGCTTGGGGTACCGTCCTGTGCGTCTGCGATCGGTGCCATGCTGATGCTCACGGCACCGACAGTCACCACCACCATCACGACCACCACGGCTTTCGCGCTCAAGCCGAGCATACGCTCGTACGCCGTTGATGAACTGGTTGTATCGTCGTGCGGCCGATTCATTGTTCAGTAACTGTCCGCGCAGCTACCCACGTAAGTATGAACGTGTTTCCCTCAGTAATGACCGCCTAACCGCTCTATTCGGCAGGTTCGACGTCCGGTTTCGCGCTGGTTTGTAGTAGTGCACGAAATCTGTTCATCCCACTCGTCGGTCTCGTTACGGACGGGTTTCAAGCACCAGTGCCCCTCTTCTCAGTGGAACTGTACACGAGCCTCCGTCGTGACGATCCGGCGACTGCTACCGATGGTTCTCTCTGATCGCGCTCGGTTATTTCCAGCCGTCAAAAAATATCGGGGAAGAAATGATCCGGGTGCTACCCGATCTCAAAACGTCTGAGCGGTGCGTGATCTCAGTCGTCGTTTTTCTTTCGGCAGTCTCGGTCCCGATCTCGGTCTCGGTCTCGGTCATCGTGGTCCCGATCTCGGTCTCGGTCTCGGTCATCGTGGTCCCGATCTCGGTCTCGGTCTCGGTCATCGTGGTCCCGATCTCGATCTCGACCATCGTGGTCGTGATCCCGGTCTCGGTCATCGTGATCCCGGTCTCGGTCATCGTGGTCCCGATCTCGGTCTCGACCATCGTGGTCGTGATGGTGCTTGTGGTCGTCCTTTTTGTCCGGATGGTGGACACGGAACCAACAGATCTCCTTTTTCTTGGGACACTTGATCTTAGCGCGGTAATGCTTCCCATCCTTTTTGGCACGGACCGTTTTTTGTTTTTTACAGCCCTTGAAGCGACCGTGCGACTTGCCGTTCCGGTGATGTTTCTTCCGTTTCTTGTCGTCTTTCTCGTCGTCTTTCTTGTCGTCTTTTTTATCGTGCTTCTCGTGCTTCTTCTTATGTTTCTTTTTACGAGTAGCGTAAGTAACTGAGAACGGGAAGGGGGCACAGATCACTACTTTCCGTTTGTCCCCTTTGATGTAGAATTTGTCCGGGTCGACTTCCTTCCCGATATCGTCGTACGTGTCGGGCCACCACTCCCCGTATTTGCGCGTGTATCCGATGTTGAGGTCTTTCGGCGTTTTCCGTTTGTGGTGTTTCTTACCTTTTCCATCGTCACTAGCTGACGCAACGGTGACTCCCGTCCCGAGAGTACCGATCGTAACACCAGCTGCGCCGAGCATCTTTACCAGGTCTCTTCGTCCAATCCCATCGCGCTTCGATCTGTCTTTCGGCATGACGCAGTAGCTCCTGAGTGGCCGTTTCTGTTTTGTTATAAAGCTCCTGCGTCCGATCGTATTCTATACAGGCGTATTATGAGCCGCATTACGATATCTGATGGCGATGCTGGTTAGTATCACATCCAAATGATAGTATTACTATACGATTTTATTACTGCAAAATGTCGTCACACCATTACTGATTGGTGAATGGTTCATCGATCATTCTATGGATCGTCCCAGCTACTCGTGATCGTGTTTCCTGTTCGATTCGTTTTGTCTCGAACAGTTTCGTGGCGCTTGTCGCTGCCGAAACGTCACGATCGAAGTCCAGCATGGGGTATTCGACGTGGGTCAACACCAGCGGCTCGGGCGGGGCGGCACACACGCCGTCGGGACCGGTGAGCTGCTCGGAAGAGAGCACGCGATCGACGTCATCCCGGTCACCGTGTGCGACTGCTGTGAGGAGTCCGACGATGCGGCGGACGAGCTGACGAGCGAATCCGGGTGCTCGGAGTGTAACACGGAGGTACGGACCAGCCGTTTCGAGGTCTGTCTCGAGCGTCCGCCGAGTACGGTCCGTATCAACGGTCAAGTTGTGGAAATCGTGGGACCCACTGAGCGCGGTCAACGTTTCGCGTGCTCGCTGTCGATCCGCATCCGGTGCGTGGAGGTGATACGTGTACTCGCGGTAGGAGGCGTCGTGGGTCGCGTGAAATCCAGTCGGTGCCTCGGCACTCGCCCACGCTCGAATAGCAGACGGAAGTTCGCTGTTGAGTGCTCGTGGTACGAGCCACGTTGGACAGTCAAAAGAAACCGTTTGGGCGACAGCAGACACTCCTTTGTCTGTCCGACCGGCAGCGGCATAGCCCTCTGGCCGATGGTCTCCGTCGAAGACGCCGAGCGCCATGAGCGCGCCGAACAGTTCGTCTTCGACGGTCGGTACATCGGGCTGGCGCTGAAAGCCGTGGTAGTTGCTGCCGTCGTAGGCCAGTCGGAACGCGCGGTGCATCAAGCGTAGTCGTCGTACGTCGGTCGTCCCTGCTCTGGCGGGAACGAATCGAGCGGTGCCGTCGTCTGCTCGCCGCTCTGCATGTCTTTGATCGTCACTTGATCGGATTCGAGATCCTGCTCGCCGACGATGATCACCGTTTGGGCGTTGATGCTGTCGGCGTACCCCATCTGTGCCCCGAAGCTCCGTCCCGAAACGTCGGTTTCGACAGTGTGGCCGAGTGTACGCAAGGACTGCACGATCTCAGCGGCAACGCTGCGTGTCTCCCCGACCTGCAACACGTAGTAATCGGTTGTGATCGCTTCCTCGGGCCACACCCCCGCTCGTTCGAGCAACAACGAGAGCGTCGAATGTCCCAGTGCAACGCCGACCGCTGGCGTCGGCTGTCCGCCGTACCCTTCGATCAGATCGTCGTATCGACCGCCGCCGAACACCGATCGGGAGACATCCCCCGTCGAGTCGAAACACTCGAATACGGTCCCGGTGTAATAATCCAATCCGCGTGCCGTATCCAGTGAGACCGTGCAGTATTCGCGTGCACCGAAATCCTCGGTGGCTGCCAACACTTCCCGAAGGTTCGTGACGGCGTCGGTCAGTCGCTCGTTGTCGGAAAACGCCGTCAGCTCCGAGAGATCGTTGGCCGACAGCAGCTCATCAAACGTGCTGGCTTGTGATCGTGTCAGACCACATTCAACCAACAGATCGTAATACGCCGCCCGTTCGATCTTTTCGCGCTTGTCGACCGCGCGGATCGCTCCAGCCACGTCGACATCAGCGTCGAACGTTTCGAGCAGTCCGCCCAGGATGTCCCGGTGGCTGACGCGGAATTCGAACTCCGCGCCTGTGAGTCCGAGTTCGGTGAGCGCATCCGCCGTAAACGCGAGTATCTCGGCGTCCGCTGCCGGATCGGACGAACCGAAGCTGTCGACGTTCGTCTGATAAAACTCCCGGAACCGACCCTGTTGTGGCTCTTCGTACCGCCAGAACGGGCGCGTCGAGAACCATTTGATCGGCTTCGTGAGCGCCTGTTGTTTGGCGACGACCATACGTGCCACGGTCGGTGTCAGTTCTGGGGTGAGTGCGAGCTCCCGCCCGCCCTGATCGGCGAACGAATACAGTTCCTCGATGATCTCTTCGCCGCTTTTGTCGACGTACAGCTGTGTGCGTTCGAGTGCTGGCGTTCCCACCTCTCGAAAGCCATACTGACGGGCAACGCGCTCTAAGGTGTCGACGACAGACCGTCGCGCACCCATCTCCTCGGGGTAGAAATCACGGAACCCCTTGATGTGCTCGTACATATCCGATCCTCTCGGAGAATACACTTCAACTGTGCGGTAGCGCGAGCACGACGTGCGATCACCTGCCTCAGCGCCTGCGAATATTAAAGCTCTGAGAATCCGGTGTCAGCTCATCGAGGAGCTGCTTCATCTGATTCTCGTCGATTTTACCTTGCACACGACCACTCTGTGCGAGAGCGATCACTTGGCGCTCGATCTGCTCTCCGTGTTCGGGTTTGGACATCTTCACCGTGTTGAGGCGCTTTCTAGCGCCATCGGTGAGGTTCTGACGAAGCACCGCCTTCTTTTGGGCTTCGGCCTGTTCCTGTTGGGCCTGGAGCGCCTCCTCGTCGACGTCCTGCTGTTGCTGTTGCTCTTTGAGCTGTTCCATCTTCTTCTGTCGGAGTTCCTCGAGCTCGTCCTCGCTCGACATGCCCATCGATTAGAGAGGACGACACAAAACCGTGACGGGCCAAACTGGTGGTGGTCGGTGGGACGAAGCCGGATCGACTGTCAGAACACTCAGGCGTACCGTTCCAGTTCGGGGCGATCGAGATCCTCGAGTACGTCCGATGCGGTCTCATCGAGGAGCGAACGACCTGCGCCGGTGATCCGTCGGCCTTCTCCCTCTGCGATCTCCACGAGACCCTCGGATTCGAGCTGTTGGAGAATGGTACGGATGACGTTACCGCTGGCGTCGGCTTTCATATCGGGACGGACGCGGTACCGCGTCGATCCCTGCTTCGAGCCACCGTACTGCGTCCGCAGTCGCTCGATTCCGACTGGGCCATCGATTGCCACCCGCCGCAGGAGGCTAGCCCCACGACGTTGCCAGAAGTTCTCATCTTCGGGGGGAAGTTCGCGGGAGACGCCCGATTTCGTGTAGGCCGCCCACTCCGGTGCTTCGATGTCGAGTTCCTCACCGACCGCTTCGATGAGCGCGTCGGTCGGCACGTCGTAAAACGTCGTCATTACGGGTTTATCCTCTCGCGCGCTGTTTAAACACATCGATGTGCCGTTCGGCTTACCGTCGGGGGGTCCACGCGAACGTGACGAAGTGGGCGGCAAAGCCACGGTGGGGCCGGGATACTCATTGCAACGTATCGTGTAGTGGTGACGACGATGCACGAACGGGCTGCACTTTCGCTCATCGATTCGTGGCTTCCGGCGGCGGGTGACGACGGGGCGGTCGTGGATGATCTCGTGATTTCGACGGATATGCTCCACGAAAGCACGGACTTTCCGACCGGAACGACGCGGTACACGGCAGGATGGCGGTCGGTCGGCGCATCGCTGTCCGACATCGCCGCCATGGGCGTCGAGGCCACGGCAGCGGTCGCGGTGTACGGGTCACCTTCTTTCGAGGAGAACGCACTGCGGGATTTCATCGACGGTGCGCGAGCAGCGTGTGACCTGTGCGATGCGGCGTACGTCGGTGGGGATCTCGACGAACACGCTGAGTTCACTGTTGCGACGACCGCCATCGGCAGCGGTACCTCCCCGGTTTCCCGATCGGGAGCAACGCCGGGTGAAACACTCTGTGTGACCGGTACGCTGGGACGCAGCGCGGCCGCCCTCGAACTGTTCGAGCACGATCCCGAGTCGGCGAACTCGCTGTTTCGCTTCGAGCCGCGCGTCACTACCGGACAGGCGATCGCATCTCACGCGGGCGCGATGATGGACTCTAGCGACGGGCTTGCTCGGTCGCTCCACCAACTCGCTGACGCCAGCGGCTGTGGATTCGACGTGGACCGCGATTCGCTCCCGATCGACGAGCGCGTGTACAGCACTACGACCGACGCCTCCGAAGCGTTCGAGCACGCCGTTCATTTCGGCGAGGATTTCGAACTCGTCTTCACGACTGACGACGTGGGGACGGTTCAGACGGTTGCATCCGTGCCGGTGACGCCGATCGGCACCGTCACCGAACGCGGTGTGACGATCGACGGTGAACCGCTCCCAGACCGCGGGTACAGCCACTAATCCGGTTCGATCGGATTTCGAATGATTATAAGCGATCGACGAGCGCCTGCCAAGTTTCGGGACCGACGAGATCATCGACGGCGATGTCGTATCCGTGGCCGTGTTTGAGGTTGTGCTGGACGGCGAACGTCGCCCACCAGGGAGCCTGATCGGATCCTAAGACGTTGACGATCAGTACACTCCACGTGTTCGGTCCCACCGTGAGTCTCGATTCCGGCGGTGACGCTTCGGCCCCCTTTCCTCGGCCTGCTATCAGTCCCAACCACTCATCACGAGTGGTACCGTAGTCCTGTCCTCGGTGGAACGTCTTGATCTTCGGACTGACCGGGAACGCACCGAACATCCCGTCTTGGATTAGAAACTGTGAGAGGTTCGGTCCGTAATCGATCGTCTCGAGATCTGCCTCGACGATGGCGGTGAGGTCCGCTGCGATGTCTTCGTTCGTGATATCGCCGTCGTAGGTATCGAAAGGGCGATCACGCAGAGCCGACATCCAGTAAAGATCGATCATTTCACCTGCCATGTGGTCGCTGTCGGGTGCTGGTGCTGGGGGTATCGTTCCGGACCACGAATCCATCCCTTCTGTCGGAAACGAGTGAACTGACTGGGGGCTGATGAACCGTCGCTCGTCCCCCTGTGGAATGCCACCGTACCCATCACGGTTTTGAACGAGCGGACGCATGACAGTCTCGTGGGCATCGACGGAGACGAATTCCTCTAGATAGGGGTCACCGTCCCCGTCTTTTTCCATGGCCATCTCTTTCATAAAGAGAGCCGGATACATCTCGGTTCCATAACCGCTTTGTGTGTTCGAAGTACGAACTGGTGTACGCCGCTTCGATCTCGGTAAGATCGGTTAACAACCGTTGGGTCGTCTGCTCACGCTTGGCGATCGCATCCGTCAGGCGATCGTGACGGTCGTACACGTCGTCGTATCCACCATCATAGGCGGTTACCCGATCGGCGAGTCGCTCCAATCCACCAGTAGCGATACCAGCGAAAACCATCCCCTGAAGCAACGTTCGTCGGTCAATCGTCGGTCATTCCCGTTCTGAACTTGCCCTCCCAGAGGTGGCGCCCCCCGGCCCTGTCCCATCGTTCTTTCTACTCATACACCGTATATTCCCTCGGTGACTACCATAGCTGTAGCAATAATCATTTTATTGATTATGTGTTGATATATTACATATGCATAAATACACTAACCTATTAATAATACATATGGAATTATATCTTACAGCACTCGTTCGCTGTTCTCTAGCGTCGAATCGTTTACACCAATTGGAACGGAACAGGTGTGAAACAGAGCAGTCCGAGCACGAACGTGACCACGCCGATCGCCATTCGTCGTGTGTCGAGCGGTTCGTCGTGGATCGGATGGGCCGGGCCAGCGTACGCAAAGCCGATCGTGATGAGTCCCCAGAAAAACCAGAGGAAGACGGATTCGAGCTCGAACTCACGCACGAATAGTAGATAGGATCCCAACACGAACAGCACGGCCGGGACGAATGCCGCCACGGTCTCCTGTCGTTTGCCGAGCATCGCACGCAGGAGATGTCCCCCATCGAGTTGACCGACCGGAAGCAGGTTGAGAAACGTGACGAACATACCGACCCAGCCGCCGACGACGACTGGATTAACCCGCGTTCCGCTTTCGGCGAACGAAAGCTGTGTGCCGGTGGCCGCCGCGATGAGTTGAATGAGTGGGGGATAGTTCAGGCTCTCGATCTGGTAGATCGGTCCGTCGACGGTGACTGGATCGAGTTGTAACCCCACCGTTGTTACGACGATGGCGGCGACGAGTCCGGCCAGTGGCCCGGCAACGCCGATGTCGAACAGCGCCTTTCGGCTCGGGATCCGTCCTTTCATCTTTATGACTGCGCCCATCGTTCCGAAGATGGTCGGAACGGGGATGAAATACGGCAGGCTCGCGTTCACGCGGTGATACCGGCTCATCACGTAGTGACCGAGTTCGTGGATCCCGAGGACGCCGAGGACGGCGACCGCAAACGGCCACGTTCGGAGGAGAGCTACTGGATCATCGTCGAATCCGTACCACTGAAGCCCTGCGTACAGCGTGGTTGCAATCGTGAGCAGCGCAAACAGGAGGTTGTTCCATGGAACACCGTCGATACCGACCGATCGCTGTTCGGCGACGAGTGCCCGTCGTTCCGTGCTGATCTCGACGCCGGTGATGGGGTCCGTTTCGTCGTCGCTGACAGTCGTCAGCCGTACTTCATAGCCGTGCTTTCGGAACAGTGGCCAGACGTGCTGTTCGAGCACTGGAGCGGAGACGGTCGGCTCTCCGAAATACAACAGCCGATCGTCCTCTTTCCGAATCTCGGCGACATCGAAAACCGACGAGAACGCTTCGACAGGAGGTCCACCAACTGGTTCGTCGGTGTCGGCCATTACCGACATCATGGTCTCAGCAAAAATAAACCCCGTGAGTGATACCGCCCTGTTCCAAAACGCACGGCTCACACGGGAAAACCGATCGGAGGGCAGTGGACTAGCCAGAGGGGAAAATCGACAGGGACCTAACCGTCTGTGGTGACTCTCCACGTCGTTGCGCTCGTGTACGACCACTTCTCAATCGAGAGTTTCGTGTCCGAGTCACATAGCTTACACATCAACGCGCCGATTTCCTTAGGCGACAGACCGACGTCGTCCGCGATGAATTTGCTCTTAAAATACACTTCACCGTTACCCTCCACGGTCTGCTGGTGGAGATATGCGAGAAGTCGTTCTTCTTTGTTTGCTGGGGAGGATTCAGCGTTGCGTTGAGGGATCGCGCTCATCTTTTTTCACATTACTCCTGTTAGTGGACACCAGCATATAAGGGAAGGAACCCTAGGGTTAATTCACGCTCTGTGGGCTCAAAGCCGTCTGAAAGCTCATAAAACGTACCATTCATAACCAGCTTAGATGGCTCTAGACGTTTTAAAACCGCATCTGAGGCCGTTATTTCGAATTCGGAGCGTCCGTTCTGGATTCTCACTTTCCTTAGTCAGCATCCGATCTCCTTGCTTGGGAATAGGCAAATATCTCTTGTTCTCTGGTGGATGATCGATCGGGGGGTGCGCCCGCGCGGCTCACCGTGTCCGTTCGTGAACCCAGAACTCCTCGTCGGTCGTCACCTCCTTTTTGAAGAACGGGACCTCGTCTTTGAGACGGTTGATGCCGTCTTCGACGGTTCGAAACGCCTCTTCTCGGTGTCCGGCGAGCACGACCACGAAAACGATGTCTTCCCCTCGTTCGATGATGCCGGTTCGGTGATGAAGGCACACTTCATAGACGCCGTCGCGCTCTTCGAGTTCGGATCTGATGGTTCGTAGCCGATCAGCTGCGACGTCCTCGTAGGCTTCGAACTCCAGCCGTTCGGTCGGATCGTCATCGGGATCATCTTTCACGCGCACGCGACCGGTGAAGGTGGCGATCGCTCCTGCTCTATCGGCACGAGGCGATCCTTTTACGCGTTCAACGAGGGAGTCAAGAGTTTCGTGGGGATCAGTATCATCGATGGCGTCGAGCAGCGGCTCGAGCGCACAGTCGTTCGAATCCTTGACTGCCGCGATCGATTCACCGGCGTGTTCGGCGCCGTCGATGGTGATCGTGGGCAACACCGCATCGGAGATGCCTTCGAGCAGGCAGTAGTCGTAGTTCGGCGCGAGTTCGTCGAGTATTTCGGACACCGATCGGTCGTCGCTGTCGTTGTACGCGGTCCATCCATCGGAACTGCTTCCGACGGCGACTCCGGCTCCCACAGCAGTGTATCCGATCGCATCCTCGAATCCCGGTGCCGGGGCGACCGGAAGCGAGGAAACGGTTGCGACCGATCCGTCGGTCGCGAGCTCGCTGACCAACCGCTCGATGAGGTCCGATGCGTGGGGACCGACGACAGTGACGGTGTGCATACCACTTGTATCCGACGGCACGGTTTAGTTATTTTGCGACGCTAAAGGGGGATATCCTCGATATCGCGTTAATAACGCTTAAACGGGTAACAGGGTTACGGCGTGACAATGAGGGTAATCATTTCTGTCGGTGGGAGCGTTCTTGCGCCGGATCTTGACGATGAGCGCGTGAGGGCGTACGCCGACTGCGTCGAAACACTTCGTTCAGCTGGCCACGAGATCGGTCTCGTCGTCGGTGGGGGGAAGATTGCCCGTGAGTACATCGAGACTGGCCGTGATCTGGGAGCGAACGAAATGGCGCTCGATCAGCTCGGAATCAGGGTGACGCGACTCAATGCCCGATTACTCATTGCTGCTCTCGGTGAGGCGGCCGTTCCGACACCACCAGAGTGTTACGAGACCGCTGCTGCTGCGCTCCGGCGGTCGGAGATTCCTGTAATGGGGGGGATGGTGCCCGGACAGACAACGGACGCGGTGGGGGCTGCGCTCGCAGAAACCGTCGATGCGGATCTGCTCGTTTATGCCACGAGTGTTTCGGGTGTGTACAGCGAGGATCCCGAGGACAATCCGGATGCGACACACTACGAAGAGCTTGCAACGACCGATCTGGTCGATATCATCGGGGACATCGAGATGAGCGCGGGGAGCAACGCACCCGTCGATCTCCTCGCGGCAAAGCTCATCCAGCGCTCTGGGACCCGAACGATCGTGTTGGATGGTACTGATCCTGACGACGTGTACCGTGCGATCGGAGCCAGCGAACACGATGGAACGGAGATCGTTCCATGACGGGGAACGATGCTTCCGGGCAGTCAGATTCGGTCGAAGACACCGAGACTGACCACCGCGCGTTTTGGGCCGACGCGGTTGCCGACGAGATCGAAGCTCGCGACCCCGAAGAGCCGATCACGATCAAAGGCGGCGTCTCTCCCTCCGGTGTTCCCCATATCGGTCATTTGAACGAGATCCTGCGTGGGTATTTCGTGGCCCAAGCGCTCCGCGATCGCGGCTACGTGGTTGAGCAGGTGTTCACGAGCGACGACAAGGATCGATTGCGAAAGATGCCCCGGACGCTCGCCTCGCTGGATGGGGAGATCGTCGGTCTCGACGACGTGGACGCCGGTGCACTCGGACAGAATCTCGGCAAGCCGTTGACCGATATCCCGGATCCGTTCGGTTGCTGTTCGTCGTTCGGTGCCCACCAGACCGAGCTGTTACGCAGGAGTGCGGAGACGATGGGTGTGCCGATCGACGTCGTTTCGAACACCGAACTGTACGCCGACGGCGCGTTCGAAGACGTCACCCGGACGGTGCTCGAACGCCGCGACCGCGCGCGTGAAATCCTTTCGCAGTACCAGGAGAAGGTCGACGACACGTACGTCCCGTTCGTCCCCCAGTGTGAATCGTGTGGACATCTGACCGAAACCGTGACGGCGATCGATCTACAGGCCGGGACGGTCGAGTACGTCTGTGAAGCCGTCGAGGCGGGCGATCGGGTCATCGAGGGGTGTGGTCACGAGGGAACGGCAACCCTCCGTGAGGGCAAGCTTCCGTGGCGGTTCGAGTGGCCGGCTCAGTGGACGATACTCAACGTCGACTTCGAGCCGTTCGGGAAGGACCACGCCAGTGGTTCGTGGCCCAGCGGGACGGAGATCTGTCAGGAACTGCTTGAGACCGAGCCCCCGGTGCCGATGGTGTACGAATGGTTCACGTACAACGGGACGGCGCTATCCTCTTCTTCGGGACACGTCATTACCGTCGATGAAGTGCTTTCGATGCTCGAACCCGAGGTGTTTCGGTATTTCTTCACGAAAGATCCCAAGCGCGCGCGTGATTTCGACGTACAACAGCTCGATCAGCTCGTCGATGAGTTCGATCGTTTCGAATCGACCTACTTCGATCGAGTCGACGCGACCGACCGCGAGCACGCGATCGCGGAACGTGCGTATCCGATGGTCGTGGATTCGGTCCGTGAAGACCGGGTTCGTATTCCCTACACGTTCGCCGCCGTGCTCGGGATGACCGACGACAGGGCACTTCGTGCGTCGATGGCCCGTCGCAGCGGTCACCTTCCTGCCGGTGGTCCGGAATGGGTCGTCGATGACGCACTCGCACGCGTCGAGAAGGCACGCACGTGGGCAGTGCGAACGGACAACGAGTACAACTACCGACTCGCCGAGTCCCTGCCCGACATCTCGGTTTCGGCGAACGAAGCTGCGGCGCTCGATTCACTCGCCGATTTCATCGATCACGAGGATCCCGACGGGGAGACGCTCCAACAGCACATCTACGACATCGCCCGAGAGCACGATATCGAAGTGGGGGACTTCTTCGAACTGGGGTATCGGCTGTTTCTCGGTCAGCCACAAGGTCCCCGACTCGGTCCGTTCCTGTCTGCGGTAAGCAAAGAGTTCGTGGTTCATCGACTCCGTCGGGAACGGACGCCAACGGAATAACGTGTGTGAAGTATCTGATCAGGGATAACCAACGATACTGAAACATCACGACGTGAAAGAAGATAAGGCTCATACGAGTACCACTGTTTGAGACGAACGATGGTTGATACGCTCTGGTTGGCTCTTGGTGGGCTGATGCTCTATTGGCTCCTCGTAACAGTTGCTCAACAGCGGGGATGGCTTCCCGAGCAGGTACGGGCTCAAGGGCCGATCACGACGATTCACACCCAGTACGGAAAGGTGCTTCTCGATCGGCTGTCTCGTCCCAAACGGTTCTGGCGTGCGTGGGGTAACTTCGGCGTCGGCATGTCGCTCGTCGTGATCGTCGGCGTGTTCGTGAGCGTGATCTACTCCGGAATCGTGGCGGTGTCGAATCCCCAGCCGACTGCCATCAACGAACCCCAGAACGTGTTGGTGATCCCGGGGGTCAACGACTTCCTACCGCTGGCTGTCGCCCCGGAGATCATCTTCGGGCTGCTCGTCGGATTGGTCGTCCACGAGGGTGGCCACGGTTTGTTCTGTCGCGTCGGGGATATCGATATCCAATCGATGGGGCTCGCACTGTTGGCGATCATCCCGATCGGAGCCTTCGTCGAACCCGAAGAGAAGAGCCGACTCGAAGCCGACCGGGGGACACAGACACGGATGTTCGCTGCGGGCGTGACGAACAACATTGCCCTTTCGATTCTCGGATTCGTGTTGTTGTTCGGTCCTGTCGTCGGTTCGATCGCCGTTGCACCGGGGGCTCCCGTTGGCGACATCGTCGATGGATCCCCGGCCGCGAACGCAGGTATCGATCGAGGGGACCGCATCACGGCGATCAACAATCAATCGGTCGCAAACGAGTCGGATCTCGATCAAACGCTCACCGAAATCGAAGCTCAACAGGTGTCGGTGACCGTCGAGGATAGCAATGGGTCGGAAACGACGACACAGGTCGAGCGCGAGCTGTTTCTGACACACACGGCACCGGGCGTCGTGGATGCGAACATGACGACGGGTGAGAATGGTACGCCGCCGCACATCCAAACGGTCAACGGGAGTCAGGTCTCCACCCGGGCGGAGTTCTACGAGACGATCGAAACCAATCCGGTGACGACAGTGACGACGGATAACGGGAGCTTCGAGTTGATCGCTGGGGCTTCCGTCGGACGGATCAACGACGACAGTCCGCTCGCTGACGACGTGCCCGACGGTGCGAGTGTCGTCATCACGGAGGTCGATGGAGAACGGATCGTGACCCCCACCGATCTCCAACGGAGTCTCTCGGATACCTCCCCCGGCGAGTCAGTCACGGTGACCGCCTACGTCAACGACACGGAACGCCAGTACAACACGACGCTCACTGATGGACCCGAGGATCACGGCTACCTCGGAGTGAGTCTCCATCGCGGAACTGGTGGGATCGTCGTGGACGATTTCGGCGTGTTCGGCTACCCCGCAGAGCAGTTCCTTGGGATGCTCGGCGGTGGCACCGGCTTCAGCATTCGTGGGTTCCTCAGCCAATCGATTAGCGTGTTGTTCCTCCCGCTGGCGGGAGCCGTCGGACTCACCTCCTACAATTTCGCGGGCTTCGTCGACCCGATCACGAACTTCTACACTATCAGCGGTCCGTTCGGCTTCCTCGGTGAGGGGGTGTTCCTGTTGGCCAACCTGCTGTTTTGGACCGGCTGGATCAACATCAACCTCGGATTTTTCAACTGTGTCCCAGCCTATCCATTGGACGGCGGGCACATTCTCCGAACCAGCACCGAAGCCATCGTCTCGCGGCTGCCCATCAAAAACGGTCGAATTATCACGCGTACTATCACTACCTTCGTCGGACTCAGCATGGGTGCTGGGTTGATCCTGATGGTGTTCGGTCCACAGCTGTTCAACTGACCGTTCACCGATTTGACAACAAAACCGAAAGATAGATGCTTCGCCAGGTGGCTGTCCATATATAATGGGAAAGGAAATAGTAGATAAACTCCGGCAGCCGGAATACACCGGTGAGGATCGGTGTTTGCCATGTACGGTCGTGAACCTCGTGATCGCAGCGGTTGGGAGCCTCGTCGTTTCGCGCAAATCGCGCCTCTGGGGTGGGCTTGCGTTCGCTGGATCGCTCGCGTGTATCTATCTGCGTGGGTACCTAGTCCCGGGGACCCCCGCGCTCACCAAACGGTATCTGCCAGCGGAGGTGCTCCAGTGGTTCGGCAAGGACCCCGACGACGTTCCGGTCCGGAGTGGACTCGGAGGCGACGAACGACTGGAGGAGGCTTCCAACGCATCCTCTCGAGAATCCGAAGAACGTTCGGAATCGACGGCCGACGAATCACCGGCCGCTACCACGGATCTCGATCCCGACGAGTATTTCCTCGAAATCGGTGTCCTCACGCCGTGTGAGGAGCAAGACGACCTCTGCCTGGCGGAGGAGTTCTCGGCGAGATGGACCGAAGAAATCGAACGAGTAGAGGACACGGATGCGAGTGCCGACCGCGTTGCCACGTCGTTCGGAATCGACGAGCGAGACGAGGAGTACACCATCGAGTCCCACGACGACGCTCGGATACTCCGACAGGGCCAGCGAATGATCGGACAATGGCCATCGAACGCCGCGTTGATCGCCGACGTCAGTGCGACAGCGGTCCTCGCCGAGTTCGATCCGCACTGGGAAGAGCGCTCGCCCAACCAGAAGGGCCAGCTCCTCAATGGGCTTCGGCTGTTTCTGGAGGACTGTCCCGGCGACGGCGGTGCTATCGAATACAACGAAGAGGTCGTCGAATCGTGTTGTCAATCCCACAGCGTCCTCGCCGTGACTTGTGCAGACAGCGGCGAACGACTCGTCGAGTTTCCGTTGGACGAAATCGAGGCGTAAACGAACAAGCAACCCATCCGCGGTTCGTTGTCAGTGCCATGCTACAGCCCCTCACTGAGCATTGCGGCGCTGTCAGAGAACACACGGTTCAACGTACGAACGCTGGAGATACGCACTGAAATCCGTTCTTGGGTGACGTATGAGAACCGATCGGCACGGGACCAACTCCAAAGGTCCTTGTCCGCCGGATACGAACCGATTCGTATGCCCGAAGCACCACAGACCGATGAGGGGTGGTACGCGCTACACGACTTTCGCACCGTCGATTGGGACGCGTGGCGTGAAGCCCCCGAACACGAGCGTGAACGGGCCATCGAGTCCGGCGTCGACTATTTACAGGCACACGAGTCGCTCGCCGACACCGATGGCGAGACTGGTGGCTCTGCGGTGTTCACCGTGTTAGGACACAAAGCCGATCTGTTGATTCTCCATCTTCGACCCACTACGACTCAACTCGACACCGCCGAACGCCGGTTCGAGCGAACACCGTTCGCTCGATTCACCGAGCAGACGTCCTCGTACGTCTCGGTGACGGAGGTCTCGGGCTACATGTCTCAGGAGTATTTCGAGGGTGAGACCGTCGAAGACAGTGGGATGGCCCGCTACATCCGCTCGCGGATCGAGCCGGAAATCCCCGACGCCGAACACGTCTGTTTCTATCCGATGGACAAACGCCGCGGGGAACAGGACAACTGGTACGATCTTCCCTTCGAGGAGCGCGCGGATCTCATGTCGAACCACGGCGAGATCGGGCGGGAGTACGCGGGCAAGGTGACACAGATCATCACCGGTAGCATCGGCTTCGACGATTACGAGTGGGGTGTGACGCTGTTCGCCGACGATCCGACCGAGATCAAACATCTCCTCTATGAGATGCGCTTCGATCCGTCTTCCTCGCGGTACGCGGAGTTCGGCTCGTTCTATTTCGGACGGCGCTTCGATCCGTCGGATCTCGACGCCGTGTTGGCCGGTGCCCCCGTCGACTGGGATGCCCGTGACGACGACTCGACCACCACCGATCTGTCGACGCGCCTCGACCGTCTCGGAGTGTCGCTCGACGCACCCGAAGATACAGACTCCCACGTCGTTCTCGTGTCGTCTGACAGCTCCGCCGAGGAACTCACCGATGCCGTCGACGATCTCAGGGGCAACTTCGAGCATTACGACAGTCACATCGAGACGTTCGTTCACGAGGGCGATGAACCGACGGTTATCAGTACGTGGACAACCGCCCGCGCGGCCGACACCGCTGCCGGCTTCCTTGAGGATCTTCCCGGAGTGACCGAGACGCTCACCGGATCAACTGGTACCACTCCTGCTGACGACGAGAGCGGTTCCCACCACGAGACATCTGAATCGTCGGATCTGCGGTCTGAGCTTGCGTCTCTCGACATCTACGCCGGACAGCCTCACGGCGAGGACGTTCATGCGATCGTGCTCTACTCGACGGCGCCCACCGACGAACTCGAACGCGAGGTCGCGGATCTCAGCGATGGGTTCGATCGGTATGACACACACGTCGAAACGAGCGTGTATCGCGCACGCGATCACGAACGGTCTGCCGTGGTGAGTCTCTGGGACACCGAAAGCGGTGCTGAAACCGCGGGTGGATACCTCGCTGATCTCCCGGGAATCATCGCCCGATCCGACGAGGAGACGGACGGCTTCGGAACGATGGGGATGTTTTACACCGTGAAACCCGAGCACCGCGAGGAGTTTCTTGACACGTTCGGATCGGTTGGTGACGTACTCGCAGGGATGGACGGTCACAGAGAAACCGATCTCATGATCAATACGGCAGACGAAAACGACATGTTCATCGCCAGTCAGTGGCGCTCCAAAGCCGATGCGATGACGTTTTTCCGATCGGATGAGTTTCGGGAGACGGTCGAGTGGGGCCGGGACATCCTCACTGATCGGCCGCGACACGTCTTTTTGGCGTGAGGAATGTCACATTCCGAGATCGAAAACAGTGCTGTCAGTCGCTGGCGTGACGCGGTCGGTTAGCCCGTGACGGTGGGGGGAACTGTCCCGTCGAATCGGTTTCGATAGGGTGTGAAGGGAGCATACACCGGTCCGGCTCCTGATTGACGTGGGCGTACTGCTCGGGGGTGTTCGCAAGCGGATGGGCCGGATTCTCGCTGCTGTCGATCCGAGCAGCACGAAGTTCCTGAAAACCCGCGATCCGAGCGCGGATCCCCCGCCAGTGGTGGCGAGATTGACCAGGAACCCGGAACGGGTGTGGGGGACCAATGGCTGGCTGTTTGGCAGCGATCGTCGCTCGGTTCACGTTCGCGGCCAAATTATCGTGGTCAATGAGCACTCCCACCCGTGTGTCTCGGGGCGCTCGGGCGCTGAGGATGTCCAACCCGAGATGTAACGCACGGTACTCTGCGACGTTGTTGTTCGGAACGTCATCAGGGAGCGACCGGCGTACGACACGCTCGCCGTCACGGGTTTCTATGATGACACCAAGCCCGCCACCGGCGTCGCTGAACGAACCATCGCTAGCGATGTAAAAATCACGGTGATGCGTTCGCGGCGGATGAGCGATATGAGGAGTCGGCGATTCATCGAATAGGTCTCGCAACGTCGGCCGGCCGTATGCGGCCATATCTATCACTACTCCTCGCCCACCTTAAATCTGCTGCCGATAGACACAATTATTAGTTCCTGTGTCGTCCAACAACAAACGACACATCTCGAACATCGGATCAGTGTCACAGCGAGAGACAACCGGCAGGATGTCTGGTTTTTCGATATGTTTACAGGGAAACGTGAGCGTAGGGTAGGCCATGACGCACGACGACGGTGAGGACGTTGCGGACTCCCCGAGCGATCGGTCGGCCGAAGACACAAACGGTAACGACGCCTCGGTGACGACGTATCGGCGGACGTTTTTGAAAGGGTCGGCTGCTACGCTCGGTGCGAGCGCGATACCGGTTTCGGCCGCTCGTGCGTCCGAAACGGGCGCGAATCGATCGAAGCGGCAGGTTCGGACGGACACGGGATCGGAGGGAATGGTCTCGACCGTCCATCCCCAAGCGACCAAGGCGGGGGCAGACGTGCTTCGGAACGGAGGCAATGCGATCGACGCTGCAGTCGCGGCGCAGTTCGCGCTGAACGTGGTACAACCCCACGGCTCAGGGATCGGTGGTGGGGGCTTCATGCTCGTCTACATGGCCGAGGAAGACGAACTCTACTCGATCGATAACCGCGAGCGGGCACCGCTCGGCGCGACCTCCGAGATGTTTCTGGACGATGCGGGCGAACCGATCCCCTTCGAAAAGCGGATCACGCTCGGAGAGGCGGTCGGCGTTCCCGGCACGCTCAGGGCGTGTGACGTGGCCACCAAGCGGTTCGGAACGCGGGAACTCTCGGAGTTGATCGCGCCAGCGATCGAGCTCGCTAGCGGTGAGTGTCCCGTTACGGTGAACGAGCATCTCGCAAGCGTGATCGAAGAGGAACGGAGGAAGTTCAACGACGCTGCCCGGTCAGTGTTCGTACCCGACGGCGAGCCGCTTCAACCGGGGGATGAACTGGTACAGCCGTCGTTGGCCGACACGTTCCGACAGATCAGGGATGAGGGAATCGGTCCGTTCTACAACGGCGAGATCGCAACGGCGACCGCCGACGTCGTTCAGGAGCACGGTGGCAGCATGACGATCGACGACCTCGCCAGATACAACGTCACCGTCGACCATCCGGACGTCGGAGAGTACGGCGATCTGACCGTTCGGACGCAGTCACTTCCGAGTTCAGGCGGGCTGACGATCGCACAACTCCTCGGACTGTTGGAGGAGTTCGATCTCCGTCAGTACGATCGTCGTTCGGCCGAAACGTATCACACGTTGATCGAAGCCTTCCACTTGGCGTACGCGGATCGCGGCGAGTACATGGGCGATAAAGCGCTCGTTGATGCGCCGTGGCAAGGGCTGCTCGATGAGGAGTACATCGACCAGCGGCGCAGCCTGATCGATCCCGACAGTGCCGGGCTCGCAAACGCCGACCCCGGTGATCCGTGGGCGTATCAACCCGGCGATCCCTACCGGGTTTCGACACGCAAGCATGATGGGAGCGAGAGCTCGAAGCGACTCAAAAGCCCGCTACGCAGCGATCTCGGACAAACCACCCATTTCACCACTGCTGACAGCGAGGGCAACCTCGTCTCGTGGACGAGCACCATCGAACAGTTCTTCGGAACGGGAATCATGGTGCCAGAACACGGGTTCATGCTGAACAACGAGCTGACGGACTTCGACGCCAAGCCGGGTGGACCCAACCAGGTCGAACCGACCAAACGACCGCTCAGCAGCACGAGCCCGACCATCCTCTTCAAAGACGGCAAACCGTTCATGACGATCGGCTCGCCCGGCGGCAAAACTATCATCACGACGATTTTACAGGTCATCCTCAACGTCGCCGAGTTCGGGATGAGTCTCCCGGATGCCGTCGTGGAGCCACGCATTTACGCTGACGTGGATCCGGCAGTGGTTTGGGAAGAGGGCGTCCCTGCCGCGAGTCGCCGCCAGCTCGGTCGGCTCGGCCACGATGTCGAGGAGACATCGACGTCGTTGGGCAACGTGCAGGCGATCGCCGTCAGGGATGATGAGTATTTCGGGGTGGCTGACGGTCGACGCGATGGTTCGGTGATCGGCTTGTAGCCGGGCTGACGTTTGCCGGGATCGGAACGTAGACCGTCGACCCGTGTGGAGCCTACATGTGCGCTACCGAAATCTCATTTTGTTTTTGGTGCTCGCGGTTCTGTGGGGATCAGCATTCATGGCAATCAAGGTTGGAGTGGAGTATTTTCCGCCGGTGCTGTTCGCTGCGTTACGATACGACATCGCCGGCGTACTGATGCTCGGATACGCGTGGTACGTACTCGACGATCCCGTCCCTCGTACTCGAAGCGAGTGGCACCTCGTCGCCATCGGCGCGGTGTTTCTGATCGGAGCGTACCATGCGCTGTTGTTCATCGGGGAAACCGATCCGGGAGTGACGAGCGCCACTGCAGCGATCGTCGTGTCGCTCTCACCGGTGTTGACGACCGCGTTCGCTCGTCTCATGCTCCCCAGCGAACGCCTCGGAACGCTCGGACTGAGTGGCTTGATACTCGGATTCCTCGGTGTGATCGTTCTGGCACGACCGAATCCCTCGAACCTGTTCGCTTCGGACGTAGTAGCGACGTTCTTGATCTTCATTGCTGCCCTTTCGTTTGCGTTGGGCAGCGTGCTCACTCGTCGATCCGATGCCACCCTCCCGATCGAATCGCTCGAAGCGTGGTCGATGCTCGGCGGGGCTGTGCTCATGCATGCGGCCAGCGTCGGACTCGGTGAATCTCTGCAGGCGATCACCATCACGACCGAGGCGATCCTCGCTCTGGGCTATCTGTCGGTGTTTGCGAGCGCAATCGGGTTTCTCATCTATTTCTCGCTGCTCGACCGCCTCGGCCCGATCGAGATAAATCTCGTCTCGTACACTGCTCCGCCCGTAGCCGCTGTTACCGGCTTTCTCGCCCTCGGGGAACACATCACCCTCACGACGATCGCCGGTTTCGGGGTCGTCATGGTCGGATTCGCACTGATCAAACGAAACGCGATCCGGCAAGAACTCCCGATATTCGATTCCGAACACGCGGGTCCGGCCGACGACTGACGCTTTACGGCACCACTGTCACCGGTATCGACGAGCACCGAACGACGGTCTCAGCGACGCTTCCCAACAGTAGCCGAGAGACGCCCCGTCGTCCGTGACTCCCCATGATGATCCGATCCACGTCGTTCGAGCGTGCGTGATCGATGATCGTCCGAGCCGGACGACCCATCTCGACCACTGTCTCGACCTCCATTCCCTGCCGCTCGGCCGTTTGCTTTGCGTCCGCAAGCCGGGATTCGACGCGGCTCTTCTCGGACCGATACCACACCTCAGCAGCTCCCGGTGCACCAGCCCCCGCTCCGAACCCCGACGACGGATCGATCACCGTGAGGAGCGTCAAGTGTGCATCCGGAGCGATCTCCATTGCGTGTGCAAGCGCACGTTCGGATGGCTCCGATCCATCGTGTGGGATGAGCACATCCTCCATTGTAATGATGCATAGTGGTTATTCAAACAAGAAAGGTTCGGTACGAGAGGTGGTAGGTATGCCCTCAGTCATTCGAGAGCGGCCGGTGTTCGAAACGAAGGCTAGTTACCCGCAGGTGACGAGGGTTGGATATGGACGCGGCGCTCATCATCCTCGACGGGTGGGGGATCGGATCGGATGGACGTGACGCGGTCGCCGCCGCACGGACGCCGACGTTCGACCGCCTCCGATCGGAGAACGGTTCAGGAACGCTCACGACGCACGGAGGATCGGTTGGGTTGCCGACCGGACAGATGGGTAACAGCGAGGTCGGTCACCTAACCATCGGCGCGGGCCGGGTCGTCTCCCAGAGTTCGACGCGTATCTCCGATGCGATCGCCGACGGTTCGATCGCCGACAACGAAGCGCTCTCCGATGCGATCGAGCACGCACGAGCACACGATGGACGCGTTCACCTCATGGGATTAGTCAGCGACGGCGGCGTCCACTCCTTGCAATCGCACCTGCACGCTCTCATCGAACTGATCGCGGATCACGAGGTTCCAGCCGTCACCCACGCGTTCACCGACGGTCGTGACACCCCGCCGACGAGCGGAATACGGTATCTCCGCGAGTTGGAGGCGGTGGCTTCGGCGGCTGGAACCGGCCACGTCGCCACGGTGTCCGGGCGCTACTACGCGATGGATCGAGACGAGAACTGGGACCGGACGAAACGCGCCTACGATGCCATCGTCAACCGGAGCGCAGAGCACACCGCGACCAGCGCCGTCGAAAGCATCGAAAACGCCTACGACCGCGAGGAGACCGACGAGTACGTTGTCCCGACACTGATCGAGGGAGGACCGGCACTCACCGACGGCGATGCGGTCGTCTTCTGTAACTTCCGGGCGGATCGGGCGCGGCAACTGACTCGGATGCTCGCCGATATTCGTCCCGAATGGTCCTTCGAGACGACGCCACCCGACACGCGTCTCGTAACGATGACGGAGTACGACGCCACCTTCGATCTCCCGGTCGCGTTTCCGCCCAACGAACCAACCGACACGCTCGGGGAGGTCGTCGCTGCTCACGATCGGACGCAACTCCGACTCGCCGAATCCGAGAAGTACGCCCACGTGACGTACTTCCTCAACGGCGGCCGAGAAGTGGAGTTCGCGGGCGAGCACAGAACCATCGTCGACAGTCCCGACGTGCCGACGTACGATCACCAACCCGAGATGAGCGCGCCCGAGGTGACCGACGCCGCGATCGACGCCATCGACCGCGACGACCCGGCGTTGCTCGTGCTCAACTACGCCAATCCGGATATGGTCGGACACACCGGCGATTTCGAGGCGGCCGTCGCGGCCGTGGAAGCCGTCGACGCGCAGCTGAACCGGCTCGTCGAAGCGTGTCGCGAGGCTGGGGCGCAGGTGTTCATCACCGCAGATCACGGCAACGCCGACGAGATGGGCACCCCAGAGGACCCCCACACCGCACACACCACCAACCCGGTGCCGTTCGTTGCGGTGACGGACGACGACCACGCGGTGCGCGAGGACGGCACGCTTCCCGATATCGCACCGACAGTACTGTCAGCCATGGGAATCGAGGTGCCCGATCGGATGACCGGCGAGTCGTTGGTTGCGTGACGCCCTCTCTTTACCCTTCCCACGCCTCGAACTCTTCGTAGATTCCCTTCGAGAGGTATCGATCGCTCGAATCGGGAAACACCGTGACGACAGTCGAGTGTGGCACCGACAGCTGCCCGCCGTTGATCCGTTCAGCAACCCGTCGAGCGGCGACGCTGGCAGCGCCCGAACTCGACGCGACGAGGTGGCCTTCCTCGCGAGCGAGCCGTTTCAGCTCCGCCTGTGCCGTCCGATCGCTCACTTGCAGCACGTCGTCGACCAGCTCCGGCTCGAACAGCTCGTTCGTCGTCGGATCGCTCGTTCCGATGCCTTCGGTCTTGTACTCCTCGTGGTCGGTCTCTTCCCCGAAAAACCGCGCATACACCGACCCTTCGGGTTCGACGGCACAGACGTGTGTGTCCGGGTTCTGTTCGCGGGCGTACCGACCGATCCCAATTAGGGTACCCGCCGTGCCACAGCCGGCGACGACCGCCCCGACCTCGCCGTCGAGCGCCTCATAGATCTCCGGCCCTGTCGTTGTGTAGTGGGCCTCCGTATTCAACGGATTCGAGAACTGCTGTGGAACCACGCTGTTGTCGATCTCCGCGGCGAGTTCGTGCGCCCGTTCGACTGCGCCCGACATTTCGGCCTCGGTCGGCGTGTTCACCACCTCCGCACCCAGCGCGCGCATGAGCTGTTGTTTTTCCCGGCTGAACCGTTCAGGAACCACACAGATTGCTTCGAGACCGAGCTGTTGGGCCGCGATCGCAAATCCGATCCCCGTGTTTCCAGCCGTCGGTTCGATCACCGTGCCGCCGGGATCGATGTCGCCCCGGTCGAGCATCCGTTCGAGCATGTACTTCCCGATCCGATCTTTCACGCTCGCGCCGGGGTTGAACGATTCCAGTTTGGCGTACACGTCGACCGTCGACAGATCGGTGTGGACGGCGACCAGCGGCGTTTCTCCAATGGTGTTGAGGACCGACGACAGCGGCTCTTTGTGTGTCGTCATTCGATGGCAAATATTGCACGTCACACTATATTAAAGTACTATGACTCGTTGCCGCTGATCCGTTCAGTCGATCGCGTCAATCAGCGCCTCGACGCGGGATCGGTCCACCGGCTCGTGTACGTTGCCGTCGGCCTTCAGCGCCGAGCCGACGATCGCGCCATCAGCAACCGAGAGGAGTTCCACGGCAGTATCGTGGGTTACCCCGCTGCCGACGTACACCGGGACCGTACACTCGTGGGCCGCGTCGGCAACAGCGTCAAGGCGGTCACGGGGGACATCGTGTCCGGTGCCCGCACCGGAGACGACCACAGCGTCGGCAAGACCGCGCTCGACGGCATCCCGGGTTTCGTTTTGCACGTTTTCGGGCCCCAGCGGCTCGCTGTGTTTGACCGCCACGTCAGCAAGAATCCGCACATCAACGTCCAGCTGCTCGCGTAGCCGGAGGGTGTCGTGTGCTCGTCCCTCGACGATCCCTTGGTCGGTGCGGCGCGCGCCAGTGTGGACGTTGATCCGGACGAACGACGCCTCTGTCGCGGCGGCGATCGACAGTGCGGCCTCGGCGTCGTTTCGAAGCACGTTCACCCCGACCGGCACGTCGACAGTGTCGGCCACAGCCCCGACGAGGCTGGTCATCGCCGCGACGACGTGGGTCGGAACGTCCTCAGGATAGAAAGGCGCGTCTCCGAAGTTCTCGACGATCACGCCATCGACGCCACCGGCGTCAAGCGCTCGGGCGTCGTCGAGCGCCCGCCGGCGGATCGCCGCACGGTCGCCGTCGAACTGAGGCGCGCCCGGCAGTGGATCGAGGTGGACCATTCCGATGATCGGCTGGGAGTCGAACAGCTCCATATCAACTACCCGCTGCACGGCGACTTGGTGGTTACGTCCGAGCCGACGCTGGCGGCGCAGTGGGTGGGTTTATCCGTCTGCTGGCCTCCGAGTGGGTATGGTGTTACGTTCGTTCGAAGGGACAGCTCCGACAGTGCACGAGACGGCCCGCGTCGACGAGACGGCGGTCGTGATCGGTGATGTGACGATCGAGGCCGAAGCGAGCGTCTGGCCCAACACGACGCTCCGGGGCGATTCGGGCGCGATCGTACTCAGAGAGGGCGCGAACGTTCAGGATAACGCTGTCTGTCACGAGGGGTGTGAGATCGGTCCGTACGCCACGGTCGGCCACACCGCGATCGTGCACGCGGCGACGGTTGGTGAGCGCGCGACGATCGGGATGGGTGCGACGGTGCTCGATGGGGCACACGTCGGCGATCGGAGCCTCGTAGCCGCCGGCAGCGTCGTCACCGAGGATACTGAAATCCCGTCGGAACACATCGCCGTCGGCACGCCCGCGGAGGTCCGCGAGCACGTCCCTGACTCGCCGTGGACCTACGCCGGCGAGCACTACGTGGAACTGGCAAAGCGACACGAACGGAGTTCCGAACTGATCGATTAACAGCACATAAATAACAATAAATAAAATAATATATAAACTATAGATATGATAATAACAATAAGGTGAATTTATTATAATAGGATATTTATAATAAGTCGGCGAGAAATCGCCGCTGAAATAATGGACAGACGAAGTTACCTGAAAGGAATAGGAATGGCTGCGGGTGGTGCAATCGCTGGTGGCCTTGGTGTACAGTTTCTGAGTGACAGTGTTGCTGGGGCAACGGTCGATATATCGGGTCCAACCGTAGTTGAGTCCGAAAATGGAGCAGTAGCGTATGTGGCTTTCTCCGGTGAATTGACGTATAATTGGGACGATGTCAATTCGACAGTCACACACGGACGTGCAGTGTTCTCAAGCCGACTCCTACGAAACGGAACTGAGATTATGTCAAAAACTTGGCAGGAAGAAACATTTGCTATCGATGAAGGAATGAGAGAATTATCAAGGTATGGTTATATTGAAACTCCAGATGATTTCTCATCCGTTCCAGTGGGTGGCACATACAGTATTAAATCCACCGGGACATATTCTGGTATCGAAACATCGCATCGACGCCCAATCTGTGTGATCGCAGAAAACGGCTGGGTCAGTGAGTCATCACCGACATCAAATGGGTATATCGATTCATCAAATTACGACGATCCATCCGGTCTCCCACGTTCAGGAGGGTATGTTGTCGTTGATGATCCTTATTCAACGGATCACTTCGGAGTATCAACTAACGGAGGAAGTCAAACGACAACAGTTGAATTAACATTCAAAGGAGAAATTTACAATGGAGATCCAACGACAGCTGATGCGACACAACTTAGCACACCCGGTACTGCGACGGGAAGGTTCGATGTGCGAGTAGAGAACAAAGTGACCTCCGGGACATCAGCTATAACAGGCAATGGGATCGCTGTCGCCGAACATCCGGTCGAACCGTAATCTACGTCAGCACCACGCGTTTCACATCGCTCACGCCCGCCCGGCGGACCACCGCCCGCACGGGGTCGCGTGCGCCTACGAGGTTGTCCGAATCGCCGTCGAGTACGAGCAGTCGGGCGTTTCTGTCTTCCGCAATGAGACCGCAGTTCAGTCCCACGGCGTCGGCACCAGCGACCGTCGCCATCCGCAACGTCTCGCGGGCGGTAACGTCCGCGAACTTACAGGCAAACTCCATCTCCCGGAACATCGAGGGGCTGTTCAGCATGACGTTGTCCGTGCCGAGCGCGACGGTGGTGTGATCGAGGAGCTGTCTGATGGGTGGCAGCCCGACGCCAGTTACGAGGTTCGACCGGGGACAGACGGCGACCGGCGTCTCAGTTTCTTCGAGTCGCTCGAAGTGGTCGGGTTGGGCGTGGACCATGTGGACGAGCAGCTCCGGATCGAGATCGAAGGCGGGATCGATGTCATCGGGATCGCGCTCGCCGGCGTGGATGGCAAACGGTTTGTCAGCGTTGCGGGTGGCTTTTCGCTCCGCTTCGAAATCGCTGTCGCGCGCACCGCTGGCCCCAAACCCGTCGCTTATCTCCATCGCTTCGATCGACTCTCGGCCGAACACGACGGCCGTCAGATCGAGATCATCGTCCGCCAGCGCGCGTTCGAGCGCCTGCACGCCCGCAGTGCCGCCCTCACGGAATTCGAGGAACGCACCGGTGCCGCTTCGTTGCATGAACCGCAGCGAGCGGGCCATTGCGTGTGTCAGCTCCTCGTCGCTTGCCGCTCGGAGCAGGCGGTGTTTGAGACCGTCTGGCGGCGCAACGAGTTCGTCCAGCGACAGCCCCCCACCGGCTTCCTTTGCGATCGAATCCCCGATGTGGGTGTGGGCGTTGACGAACGCCGGGAGGATGATGTCCGTCGAGTCGGTGGTCGTCTCCTCGACGGCGGTGATGTGGCCGTCGTCGATGACGACCCGTCCCTCGACCGGCTCGAACTCGCGGCCTCGGAGGATCGTCCCGGTGAGCTGCGTGCTCACGATCGTCCCTCCTCGGTGAACTCATCGAGCGTTGCGGGTCGACCGAGCTGGAGGTCGTTGACCAGCGCGTCAAGTTCCAGTCCAAGCACCTGTTCGGTCGCGCGGCCGACGGCGTCAACCGACGCTTCGGGTGCGTACACGCCAAACCGCCATCGGTCGTGGTGGGCTGCCATGAGCGCGCGGACGAGCGTCGATTCGCCCGCAAGCGTCCTGACCTCTCCGTTGACGACGACGCGGCTCGTCGATTCGGGCATCGACGGCTCTCCGGGAATATCGAAAATAACGGCTTCGGTATCGACATCGGCCGCGTCGGCTACGTCTGCTTCGAGCGCTCGTGTTCGCTCGTGGTTCATCTCGAGTAGCTCGTCGGGGACGTCATCGAGTTCCGCCCACACTGCGCGTTTGTACAGCGTTCGGGTATCGAGGCGACGGGCGTACTCCGTCGTCGCCGGACACGAACGGAGCGCAGCAAGAAGATCGTGGTCGTCCATCCGACGCAGCGTCTCAGGATCGGTGGCATCGGCTGCCAACAGCCGTTCGGTCGCTCGTTGGAGCATCGCTCGCCCGATCTGAACGGTCGGATGTTTGTACACTGCGCGGTTCATCAGGGCCCGCGCGAGCAGCAGACTTTCTGCCGTCTGGACGTTGCCAGCGTCGAGCACGAGTTCCCCATCGATGAATCGTAGCTCTCTGACGAAGCGCTCGTGATCGATCGTGCCGTAGGGGACGCCCGTGTGGTGGGCATCCCGGACGAGGTAATCCATCCGATCAACGTCGAGTTCACCCGAAACGAGCTGTCCGTACTGTCCCTCTCCAGCGATGAGCGCCGCCACGGTCTCAGGGTCGATGTCGTGACGTTCTAGTACCGCTGCGATCGACGACGATTCGAGCAGCTCGTATACCTCGTCGTGGTATTTCCCCGTATGTCGGTGGACGAGAGATTCGATGTTGTGGCTGTACGGGCAGTGTCCCACGTCGTGAAGTAACGCCGCCGCCCGAATCCGGTCGGCGTTCTGTCCCCCGATCCCGAGCTTCGAGAGGGCTTGGTTGGCGATGTGGTACACGCCGAGACTGTGTTCGAACCGGGTGTGGTTGGCTGATGGATACACCAGATCGACCGTCCCGAGTTGGCTGACACGACGCAACCGTTGGACCGGCGGCGTATCGAGCAAGGCGGCGGCGACGCCCTCGACCTCGATATGGTCGTGAACACTGTCTTTGATCGTCGTCACGGACTGCACTTTGCGTTCGGACGATAAAAACGCGGCCGTGCTAAACTGTGCCCGTGGTAGCAACTGGGTGTACAAGTACAACCACAAGCACTTATCTTCGTACATCTCCCGGTTGGGAGTATGACGACGTTCCTCGCTGGTGGAACCGGCACCCCGAAACTGCTCGCCGGGAGCGATACCGTGTTTCCCCCGTCCGAAACGGTCGTCGTTGGGAACACGGGAGATGACATCGAACTCGGTGGTGTCCTCATCTCGCCGGATCTTGATACGGTACTCTTTCTGGACGGCGGTGTGCTTGACCGTAAAACGTGGTGGGGGATCGACGACGATCCGAGTATCACTCACGACGAACTCGTCCGGATCGCTGACCGAACGGGACTCGATTCCGAACCGCGCTACCTTCCCGAGGATCGACAGACTGCTGGCCGAGAGATCGCCCAGTGGCGACGGTTTTCTGGCGTGGGGGAGTTCATGCAGATCGGTGACCGCGACCGTGCGGTTCACGTGACTCGGACGAGCCTGCTGGATGAGGGTGCGACGCTGACGGAGGCGACGGAAACGCTAGCCGACGCGTTCGGTCTGGATCGGACCCTGTTGCCGATGAGCGACGATCCGGTGGCAACGATCGTTCACACGCCGGACGGACCGATGCATTTCCAGGCGTTTTGGGTCGGCCACGACGGAGAGCCACCGGTTGAGACGGTGGAGTTCCGGGGTGCAGCCGACGCCGAGCCGACCGAGCAGGTGCTCGACGCGCTGTCCCAACCGGTCGTGATCGGTCCGTCGAACCCCGTGACGAGCATCGGGCCCATGCTGTCGATGGAGCGATTCGAACAAGCGCTGTTCGAGACGACGGTCGTCGCAGTCTCACCGTTCATCGGTGATCAGGTCTTTTCCGGCCCGGCGGCCAAGCTCATGCGCGCAATGGGCTATGAAGCTAGCACCGCTGGCGTCGCCGAGGCCTACCCCTTCGTGGATGCGTTCGTGCTCGATTCCGAGGATCTGACCGCGCTTGACCGGCCAGTGGTGCGAACCGACACGACGCTCGACACCGACGCCGACGCGGCGCGGGTCGCCCGCGCGGTCCGCGATGCGCTCGAACTGAGCGAACACACGGCACCGCCCAGCGCCACCCAGCCCGAGACGGACGGTGATCAGTGATGGGTCGATCGGCTCCCGCGGCGTTCGCCCCCCGGATTGCGGTGGCGAGTCTGAGCGGTGCGTCGGATGCGGCCTGGGCACGGCAGGCTGCCCCGTACGCCGGCTGTGCGTTTCTGGGTGGAATCGCGCTCGACCGACCCACCCGTGACGCCGCTCGGGCACTCACAGCGCGCGACCGAGAGGAGTTTCTGCCCACTGATCCGCTCGCCTTCATCGATACGGAACTGTCCGAACTGTCAGAGTTACCGATCACCGCCGGGTTCAACGTCCGGAGTAGCTCACTCACACCACTCCAGAATGCGGCTGCTGTCTGCCATGAGCACGACGCGATCGTCGAGATCAACGCCCATTGCAGACAGGACGAAATGTGTACGGCAGGTGCCGGTGAAACGCTGTTGGCCGATCTCGATAGGCTCTGTGCGTACGTCCGCGGTGTGAGTGAGACGGGCGCAACGACGAGCGTGAAAATGCGCGCTGAGGTTCCGGGCGTCGACCTCCCCGAAACAGCGAGACGAGCGAGCCAAGCGGGGGCGGATATCCTACACATCGATGCGATGGACTCGGAGCCGGTGATCGAGGAGGTGGCTGCACACAGCGATGCGTTCCTCATCGCGAACAACGGTGTCCGCGACCGGGAGACGGCACGGGAGTATTTCGACTACGGCGCGGACGCGGTAAGCGTCGGCAGACCGAGCGACGATCCGCGCGTGCTCTCTCGTGTCTACGATGCGACAGTAGAATGGTTCGGTATCGATCGGAGGGCCGATGCGTGAGATCACCAGCACAGAACGCCCAGTTGGCGCTGTTACTCGAAGTGTCTGGAACGCCAAAGCCCGGCAACGTGGATCGTCGCCACGAGTACGACGACCTCCGGTTCGAGCATTTCATGGCTGGTGCCGTCGGAAGCACGCGGGGGCTGTTGTTGGCACAACAGGGTGCTGCGGTCGGTCGTGCCTTCGAGCGCGGCGTCGTGGGTATGGCCGAACAGAAGGGCGGAAACACTCAGTTCGGGGCGCTGTTGCTGCTCGTTCCGCTCGTCCGAGCCGCGAGCGTGGATCCCGAGACCGCCCTTGCTTCGGACACGGTCGAGGAGATCGTTCGCGCTACCACTGTCGAGGATGCTTGTGATTTCTATCGGGCGTTCGAACACGTGGACGTAGGTGTTGGTGATCCGCCGTCGGAGCTCGACGCACTCGATGTCCGGCGCGGGGCCCGCGCCGAGTCGGTGCTGCGAGAGCGCGGTCTCACGCTGTTCGACGTAATGGAGCTGAGCACGGACGTCGACGGCGTCGCCCGAGAGTGGACGGAAGCGTTTCCGCGTTCGTTTCGTGCCGCCGACTGGATCGAAGCAGATGACGGTCCCGTTGCTGATCGGGCTGCAGACGCGTATCTCCGACTGCTCGCTGCAGAGCCGGACACGTTCATCGTGAAACGACACGACCGTGAGACGGCAACCGAGGTGGTCGAGCGCGCACAGGCGGCGCTCGACGGGACGATCGCACCCGAGCATCTTGCGGCGGAGCTCGTTCAGCAGGGAATCAATCCCGGAACGACCGCCGACATCACTGCGGCCGCACTGTTTCTCGCGCTCGAACGGGGGGTGTCGGTGTGACTGGGGATGGATGGCCCCTCGAACTGTCGGGTGTCACCGAGTCGATCGTCACGACGCTGGGACCGAACGATCGGTGGAACGTCGCCGTGCTTGGACTGTTCGCTGGCGAGGTGATCACTGCCCGAACGTGGGGACGCACGCGCACGCGTCGTAACTTCCACGAGCGCGGCGAAGGATACGTCCAGTTCACCCGCGATCCCGTTGATTTCGTCGAGGCAGCGTGTTCGATCCGCGAAGAAGCGTCGCCGATCCTCGATAGCGCTGACGCATGGGTCCGTGTCGCCGTCGAATCGATCGGAACGGGTGAGGACTGGGAGGAGTGGGCACTCACACCCGTCGAATCGGGTATCGAACAGCGTGTGGTTCCGACGACGAACCGGGGATATTACGCCATCGTCGAGGCCACCGTTGCCGCCTCACGACTCGATGTGCCCGAGTACGACACTGACGAACTCAGGGCGCAGATCGATCGAGCCGAATCCGTGGTCGAACGCTGTGGCGGCGACCGCGAGCGAGCGGCGTGGGAACGGTTCGAAGAACTGGTTGAGTGAGATTTTAACCCTGTAGTGGGTTTTTACCCTCCTGTAACAGCCGTGCAAGGTCTCACGTGCCAGTAGCTACGTCACGATAGGGCAGAAACCCACTACCAAATTGAAACATAGTGTCCCTAATCTATATATGTAATAGTTATATCAGCATGGAGTCCAACTTGGGTTGAAACGTGGCCAGAAGGCTTATTGTAGAGATTGGACACGTGTCTTGTTACAACAGTGAGTATCCCATTATAAATTTGAACCAAACAGCGCATTCGAGTTTTTCTCGATGTCCACAATGATTAAAAATACGTCAGAAAGAAGATACGATATGATAGATGTGAACGGCTGGGATCGGATCAAGACCGACGACAACGATGTCTTTGCCCGCTACGAGCACGAGGAGACGGGAAAGACGATCGACGTTCGTCGTGGAGCGGACTGGCCGGAGACTGTTACAGTGACGGTGACAGCCAATAATGACACTGAGACGATCTGCCGGGAAGAATTGACTATCGACGCAGTACGGACGGCGACTGAATACATGCAGTCGATCTAGTCCACGTGAGACGTGCAGGTTGGATGCGTCCAACTCCCGGTGTTCGGTTCAACAGAGCAAAAGCTCACGACGAGATTGAAACACGAAACGAATCCTTTTAGCCTCGTCGCAGGGAAACGACCGCATGGCCATCAAACCCGCCTACGTCAAGAAAACGGCGACAGTCCTGCTGGAACGATACTCCGAGGCATTCGACGACGACTTCGATCGAAACAAGGACCTCGTCATGGAACTCACCAACATCGAATCGAAATCCGTCCGTAACCGGATCGCTGGCTACATCACCCGAAAGAAAGGCGCCACCCCCCAGTAACACACCTCTCAAACTAGCGGGATGATACCCATCCGTCCGATCGATCATCGTCTACCGTCCGATCCATTCTCCGTTTTGTCGTTCAATATGTAAAAATTGATGTGTAATCCTTGCTGCCATTCACGGTATGGCAGCGATCGAACTACGGGGATTGACCAAGAGGTACGAGGATGGGACGGGAATCGATTCGCTAACGTTCAGCGTGCAGGAGGGGGAGGTGTTCGGATTGATCGGTCCTCGGCGATCGGGGAAGACGACGACGATCCGAACGGTGCTCGGGATCCAGTCACCGACAGCGGGACAAGCGACCGTTCTCGGTTTCGATCCGCACAACGATCTTCGTCGGCACAAAGCCGACATCGGCTACCTTCCGGCGTCGCCACGGTTCGACGAGAGCGCGACAGGAGCAGAAATCCTCGATTCACGCGGACAGATCAAGGGTGATGACCGGCGCGAAGAGCTGGTGGCGCGCTTCGATCCTCCTGTTGACCGCCGTGTACGCAATTCTTCTCCGGATGAGCTACGGAGACTCGCGCTGGTTGGCGCGTTCATGCACGATCCAGCGCTCGTGATCATGGATGAGCCGATGGTAGGTAGGGGCGTGGGAGGTCCCTCGTTCGACCGTCACCGCTTCACGCGGTTCATCCACGAGGAACGACGCCGCGGTGTTACCGTTTTTCTCGCTTCACGTGCGGTAGACGAGGTGTGGCGGCTCTGTGACCGGGTCGCCGTTCTTCGAGACGGCCGTCTACTCGGAACAGAACCGGTCGAATCGTTGCGCCACCGGTGTGGGAAGGTCGTTCACCTCCGTATCGCGACAGCGGTGACTGCGTCATCGTTCGAGTTCGACGGCGTTCACGATCTCGACGTTCAAACTGTTTCTTTCGCGGCGGACTCTCGAGCGGGTTGCCGAGAACCGGAGGAGAAGACGACCAGCCGGTCGTCCGTCGTGACGGACGTGTCGTTTACGTTCACCGGTGATATCAACACGCTAATGGAGACCCTCAGTTCGTATCCGTTGTTGCAGTTCGATCTCGACGAGATGCCACTGGAAACCGTGTTCCGACGGCTCTCCGACGCGACGGCCGAATGATCCAGCCGTCTCTACCGGTCGCAGTGGATGGAATCCGTTGTCATGATCCAAGAGAAAAACTAATATCTGTTCGACATTTATCCCGTGTATGGTCCTCGAAAGCGGTGGTTGGACGGTGTACGATACGATGGCCGGCATCCTTTCGCTCGTTTTGGTGTCAGGATATCTGTTGACTCCTGTCGAACACCTCGTCGTTACCGCTCTCGATCTCGTGTTTGCTCCTCTCGTGACAGTCATCCCGTTCACGTTGTTTTTCTTCGGATTGGCCGGTGTGACTGGGGCTTCATCCACTGTGATCCGCTACTGTCTCCACGACCACGAGCAACTCGACCGACTCCAGTCCCGTCTCACGGAGTTACAGGAGGCGTTATCGACCGCTCACGACGGTGATAGTGCAGGGACACAAGAAGAGTTGTCACCGGAACACCGAGCGTTCGTGAACAGTTGGATAGCAACGATCAAACTCCAGTTTCGTCCCGTCGTGTGGAGTCTGCTCGTGACGGTACCTGTGTTCCTTTGGCTTCGGTGGGCGATGATTGCACCGACGGCAGCGGCCGTTCCGGTCGCGCTCACCGTCCCGATCGTCGGTTCTGTCCCTCTCTCAGCCACACTCATCGGACCGATCAAGGTTTGGCTCGCTTGGTACGTCGGCGGTTCGGTTTCGGCGTCAGTGCTCTCCCGGCGACTACTCGACCACGTGACAGCATAGCGCGCCAATTGTGCGTATCACAACCGTTTTTGTTCGGCACGGCCCATCTTCGGTAATGACTGTCACTGCTGGAATCCTCGGTGCGACTGGAGCTGTCGGTCAACGACTCATTCAACTGCTCGAACCACACCCTGATTTCGAACTGACTGTGCTCACCGCTAGCGACGCGAGCGCTGGCCATCCCTTCCGCGATGTTGCGAAGTGGCGCATCGACGCGCCGATTCCCGACTCGATCGCGGAGATGACCGTCCGTCGGACCGATCCCGACGTGGTACCCGACGACGTCGACCTGCTGTTTTCCTCTCTGCCTTCGAGCGTCGGCGAGCGTGTCGAACCGGCGTTCTGTGAAGCGGGCTACGTCGTCTCCTCGAACTCCTCGAACCACCGGACCGCGTCCGACGTTCCGCTCACCATTCCCGAAGTGAATCCTGACCATCTCGGCGTACTCGAAGTCCAACAGGATGAACGCGGCTGGGAGGGGGCACTGGTGAAAAACCCAAACTGTTCGACGATCACGATGGTGCCGACGCTCGCGGCGCTCGATTCGTTCGGTCTCGAACGAATCACCGTCTCCACGCTACAAGCGGTGTCGGGAGCAGGGTACTCGGGTGTGAGTTCGATGGAGATCATCGACAACGCCATCCCGCACATCGGTGGAGAGGAACGGAAGATGGAACAGGAGGCGTGCAAGCTCCTCGGCACGTTTGACGGGGCAGAAATCGACTGGCATGGGGTAGACGTGGCGGCATCGTGCAATCGCATCCCGACGCTCGATGGGCACCTCGAAAACGTCTGGGTCGACACCCGAGAGTCGATTACCCCAGCAGACGCTCGTGGCGCAATGCAGTCATACTCCTCGGCCGATCTCTACAGCTCCCCCGATCCGCTCGTTCACGTGTTCGACGACGACGAACCGGATCGACCACAACCCCGACTCGACCGACTCCGTGGTGATGGGATGGCTGTTACTGCGGGGGGCTTCCAAGGGACTGCCGATGGCGTCCAGTACAACTGCTTGGCTCATAACACCATTCGGGGAGCGGCCGGTGCGAGCGTGTTGAACGGCGAACTCCTCCACAGCCAAGGGTGGCTGTAAAGAGCAAGGACGAGTACGGAACGAATTCGTGGTATCTGATGTACGACCGTATATAAACAATAATCATATAGACACTTTTGAGGCCGCTATTCAGCGAACTGCGGTGATATTCGTAATCGTATTATATGTGCGACTATCAATGATTAGTTTACCATTCAGTAATGTTAATACAAACGATGTCAATGACGATGTGTGGTGTGAAATATCCTAAGAATGCGGGAGAACCACCAATAGCAACCGACCTGAAAGATACCGTATAATTCCGGTCGAGGTAACAGAATGGTGCTATATGACGCTACCTCTGTTATCGATTCGAAGAATAGACAGATGGATAACATATAGAACGATGACCAATACGTAAAGACAATGATAAAGGATTTAGCGGCCCGATCGATCGAATCGAACGACACCCACCAAAATACAGTACGATCACTCAGTCGGCGTGGGTTCCTCAAGAAAACTGCTGGTGCCAGTGTTGTCGGTGTGGTCGGCATCGCCACCACTACTGAAGAGGCGATGGCGTACACGTGGCCGACCTATTCACGTGGTGACCAGGGTCCCGACGTTGGCACTATTCAATTTCTGCTCGGTGAACACAGCTACTATTTGGATAGCTACGACGGTATCTACGGTCCCGAAACAGAAAGCAACGTTTATGCTTTCCAACGGGATTATGGGCTGTCGGGTGTCGATGGTATCACGGGTCCCGAGACCTGGAGCGCATTGACAGTCACCGTGAGCCGGGGTTCGGGTAGTCCTAGCAATCGGAGCTACGCAACTGGAGGAGTACAATACCAGCTCAGCGAGGTATACGGGTATAATATCTCCGTCGATGGTATCTACGGTCCCAGTACCGAATCTGCGGTTGAATCCTTCCAAAGCAGCCGGAATCTAACCGTTGATGGAATTACCGGTCCCAACACGTGGAGGGCACTCGTGTCGACCGCATAGCACGACCATTGTGGTCGACAGCGAGACTGTGATCATCTTCATTTCTTTATCACTCACACGTATTCGCCGAGTCCTGTTTGTTGCTGTCCGCTTTTGACCTCATCCCACGAGATGCCGATGGCTTCAAGAATACGTTCGATAGGATTTTTGAGTGTTTTGTCGAGCATCGTGTCCCAATCGACACTGAACTCGTTGGGCAACTGATCGGCGTACTCAATGCAGATGACGTCCTGTTCTCTCCTGAACTCGGTGTAAAGCTCTGTTTCCTCGTCCGAAATCTGGTCTTCGACCTGATCGAAGAAGTCGGGATGTACTCGGTCGAGGTACAGCCGTTTCGGCTTCGATCCGCGCGCGAAGTTCGTCCCGAGCATTTTGTTCGCGTACTTGGCCCCACGAATATGTGCTCGGTCGATATCATAGCTATCAAGCCGCTTACCGATTCCACCGGGAATACCCACCTCCTCGACGGACATCTCCCCGTTTTGGAATTGCTCGATCACGTCGTGGACGTATTCGGTCACGGCCTCCTGATATTCCTCGCCCTCACTCGTGACGATCAGTTCGATGACCTTACGCTGGACTTCCTTGGTGATCGGTGCAATATCAGAGCGCTTGTACTCGAAACCAGTGATGTCTATGTCATCCACATCCTTGCCTTCCTTCCAGATGATGTGTCCGGCATACCGCTTTTTTCGGCCGGCTTGGAAGAATCGATGGTACAACTTCTCGAACTCGATCTCAAAGCGATGCTCCTCTGCGTTGAGTATTTCCTTTGCGAACTGGTCGTACGAATCGTTGATCGCGTCCTCCAACTCGAACGATTGCTCGATGGCTTTGTTCTTCGACAGATCACGACCGAACTCGATCATGACGCTGTCGGTGTCACCATATATGACTCTTTTATTATGTTTATTAGCAGCTTTTTCAGTGTGTTTGATCACTTCTCGTCCGGTTGCTGTCACAGCGGCGCCCATCTCCATATCGTAAAGACGGAATCGCTCCCATCCGAGAACGCCGTACAGCGAGTTCATCAAGACCTTTACAGCTCGTTGCTGTCGGTCGTAGGTCTCGTATGCCTCGCTGCCAGGATCGTGTTCGTCGCGTCGAGTTTTCTTCTCATCACGTTCACTGAGCAACTCATTAACCATCTCCCGGATGATGCCGTCAGGCTCCTTCCGGAACAGCGTCCCGTTGGGTGCCTCATACACATCGCCGTCGTACTCCGGACTGACTTTCGTTTCGGGACTGGCGTTGGTGGTAACCATCGCCATTGGATAAAGTGATTTCAGATCGAGTACGCTCACCATCTCCTTGACGCCGGTGATCGGTTCGAACACCGCGCCGCCCTCATACTCCTCGGTCTCCTGTTGGCCTTTCGAGGGTAACACGAATTCTCCGTACACCTTGTGAAGGATGTACAGATCCACCGCGTCCCCTGGCGTCGTCGCGTCCTCTAACTTACACCCCACGAAGGTGGCGACCTCCTCCCAGAACGGGATGATTCCCTGTTTTCGATCGAGTTCGACGCACAACTCCACGTCTCGGAGATTGTATTCGAGCAGCTGCTCGGGATCGGTCTCCCAGAGATCACCGATGTCGCCCGGGTAGCGTTCTTTCCCGACGCCGAGTTCCACCTCGCCCACGGCGTCTAACCGGTAGGATTCTAGCTCCGTGAACTGCGTGCGCTTGTATCCGTCCAGCAGATCAAACACCACTCGGCCCTTCACGTTCGGCCCCCGCCAGTCGTCGCGCCACACTTCGTTCACCCGTGATAGCCGATCGGGATCGAGCGATCCGGTTCCACCGAGTTTCTCCAACCGATCGAGGAGATACGGCATATCGAAATCAGTGAAATTCCACCCCGTCGCCACGTCTGGATCAGTCGTCTCGATGTATTCGAGAAAGCCGTCGAGCATCCGCTCTTCGCTCTCGAACCGGCGCACGTCCACGTCGATCCCCCCGGAAATAGGGTCGTAGTCGGGGAGTTCGTCGGGCCCTGGTTTCCCACTCGGCGATTCGTACAGCCAAACCGTGTAGCGATCCTCGTAGGAATCGTGGCTGGTGAGACAGAGGATCGGCTGCTCGCCGTCCTCGGGGAAGCCGTTGCGGTCGTCGACCTCGATGTCGAAGGTGTTCACTCGGAGATCGGCGTCCAGTTCGATCGGTTCGATCTCGGGGTGAGGGACGTCGATGACCCCATCCTGCGTCCGACGCTCGGGAATGCGGACACCGCTGGTGATGTCCTTATCGATGAGCAACCGATTCGGAAAGAGGATGTCCGCTTCGTAATGTTCGAAGTGGTCACGCAACTGACCGACGTCTCGAGGCGTCTGACCGAACACTTTCGTCAACGGCTCTCCCCGAATGCTTTCATACCCGTCCTCACTCCCAGTAAGCCGATCGTACTCGGTTTCGGGGGGTGCTTCGAGCGAGCGTGTCGGCGTGTAAAAATACGGTCGAAACTCACGAACTCGGACGTGTTCAGTCTCGTTGTCAGTAGTTCGGCCGAATATATGCAAGATCGGATGCTCTTCAGCTCCGCGTCCCTCGATGGTGTAATCGACCTGCATGACCGACAGCTCGACCGTACCCTCAGCGTCTGGATACCGGTATGCTGACGTATCGATGATGTCTGCAGCGTGGGGATCGCCCCCGTTACCAGCTACTGCCGCTGCTTCCCCCGGCGGTCGCTGGCTCGTCTCCTCCTCCCGTATAAAATCCGTGAGGCGCGCGTTCTCGGTCATAGGTATCGATGGCCGCCAACGGGTAAAAACTCCGATGATCTCGCCGTTCGTTGGATAGCTATCGACATCGGCAATCCTTGGGTAGGCCCCCAAAACCTATGCCGTGAGAGTCACCACCGTGGAGTACGGCATGTCAGACAATGACACCCTGATGTCGACGGACGCACAACGCGCCGAGTCACCCGGCTCCGATGCCATCGCGACGACGGAGGCGTATGAGACTGAGGAGGGTGTCGTGTTCTACGACGCTGATAACCCATTGGCGTGGATCCAGGCCTGTAGCGCCATCAGGCTCGACGACGCCGTTTGATCCGGGACGAACCGATTCTGTAGTAGTCACACAGCAACGAGAACCTTTTGTGACTGACCGGAGAACAGCCCGGTGTGGCTCCATCCCGAGAGGACGACAGTTCGTGGCCAACGGATCCGGATGGGTTCGATCCCATGTCCGTCGAGCCAGAGGAGACCGATCCCGATGCGATCGGGCCTCGGATCGATATCCCGGAGGCCCCCGATCCGAGCGACACCGATGTTCCGCCCGAACTGCGCCGCACGTTTTGGTTGTTGGTACTGATGGCTAACGTCGGGCTGTTCGCCCTCAGCCTCGGGGTGCTGTTCGTGGTGTTCAGGGAACAACTCCGGTTCGGCGGGAGTCTGATCGTAGTAGGTATGGCTGCGTTACTGATCGGCTATCTCCGCTACCGAAACCACCGGAATCGATAACTGCTGTCGGCTAGTACCGACGGTATGCGCACCGTTCGGGCTGACGATGGGTCTCAGTATCTTCTCCGGAAACGTGGTTGTGATGCGTGGCTCGTGTGTGATCCGGCCACGGGCGAAGAGCGCTACATCGACACCGATCGGCTCGAACTCCGCGAGGAGACTCCACCGCTAGAAGCGTTCGGAGCGACGGTCCCCGACGCTACCGGCGCGGAGATCGGTGTCCGTGACGATCGTGCCCTCGGGCTGTTGGTCGTGCTCTCGCACAACGATCCGATCGCGGCAGTCGAGTTGGTCGATCTCACGGAGTTGTGTGAGAGCGATCTCAACGGGCTACTCACCGAGCTTCGTGTCGGAGGACTCGTCGCTACCGTCTCCGAACCGGTGTTGGGGTACGAACTCACACCACGGGCGCGATCGAAACTTTCCAAAGCGCGTTCCGAGGAATGCACGCGGACGTGAACGGTTGATTCGATCTCCGGTCGTTCTGGTCCGAACCAAACGGGTTTTAATGCGGCGTCGATAAAGTAGACTCAGTAACCATGCAGATGCCACGCCGATTCAGGACGTACTGTCCGAACTGTGACTCCCATGAGGAGCACGAAGTCGAGAAAGTTCGCTCCGGGCGTCCCTCGGGAATGACGGAGGTTCAGGGCCGCCAGCGCGAGCGCCAGAAATCCGGTATCGGGAACGCCGGGAAGTTCTCGAAAGTACCGGCGGGGAACAAACCGACGAAAAAGACCAACCTGACCTACCGGTGTAGCGAGTGCGGCAACGCCCACCTCCGCGAGGGATGGCGAGCCGGTCGATTGGAGTTTCAGGAGTGATCATGGCGGGACAGTTCTACCGAGTGACATGCCCGGACTGTGAGAACGAACAGACCCTTTATGGCAAGGCTGCGAGCGATGTCGCATGTGCGGTCTGTGGCCACGTTCTCGCCCGTCCCACGGGCGGCAAGGCCGTTTTTGAGGGCGAGGTCACCGAGACGATCACGCGTCAAAATCACGCTTAAGTAGTCGGTAACGATCTGTTTTGGAGGTGCATCCGGTATACGGTGCCTTTATTCCCGTCAGTCCACAATCGACGAGCATGAAATACACAGGCTGGCCTGACCCGGGCGATCTCGTCGTCGGCCGGATCGATGAGATCGAGGATTTCGGGGTGTTCGTGGATCTTTTGGAGTACACCGATCGACGTGGGCTAGTACACATCAGCGAGGTCGCAAGCGGATGGATCAAAAACATCCGCGACCACGTAGGCACGGGTGAGACGGTCGTCTGTAAGGTGCTCGATGTGGATCAAAGCACCCAACAGATCGATCTCTCGCTCAAAGACGTCAACGATCACCAACGCTCTGAGAAGATCCAGGAGTGGAAAAACGAACAGAAAGCGGATAAGTGGATGACGTTAGCGTTCGGTGAGGACGTTTCCGACGAACAGTACGGTACGGTCGCCAACGAGCTGCTCGGAGCGTTCGGCACACTGTATGAGGGCTTCGAACAGGCGGCGATCCGTGGAAGGGAGGCGCTTGTAGACACCGATCTGACGGACGAGGAGATCGACGCGATCGTCGAGACCGCTCGCGCGAACGTTTCGGTGCCGTACGTTACCGTTACGGGATACATCCACCTCGAATCACCAAACCCCGACGGCGTCGACGATATTCGGGCAGCCCTCGAAACGGCAGCCGGTAACGGGGAGATCGGCGAGGAGACGGAACTCGACGTGACCTACGTGGGTGCGCCTGAATACCGCATCAAAGTCCGTGCACCCTCGTACAAGCTCGCGGAAGACGAACTCACTGCAACCGTCGATCGCACCCAGTCGGTCATCGAGGATCGGGGCGGCACCGCGCAGTTCCACCGCGAACAACAGACCGAAGGCGAGGGCAATTAATCGCCGTCCGATGCATTCTGATCTCCGTGTGTGTGCGTCGTGGTCCGAGCACCACGACCGACCGGTGTACACGCTTACCACCAGCTGTCCGGAATGCGGCGGAGATGCTGTCAACAGCGCGCCGGCACCGTACGATCCGACGGACCGATACGGCGAGTACCGACGTGCACTTAAGCGGCGAGCACAGGAATAGGCTGCATGGACGAGTTCGATATCGAGACAGTCGCCGAACCTGATCTCCACGCTCCGATCCTCATCGAAGGACTTCCCGGCGTCGGTCACGTCGGTAAGCTCGCTGCGGAACACCTCCTCGAAGAGTTCGAAACGACGCTTCTCTGCCGGTTGTACTCCGAGCACTTCCCTCCACAGGTGACGATCGAGGACGGCATCACAGAACTGGCCTGTCTCGAATTCCACAAGGTGGATCTGTCTACCCCTACCGACTCCGAGGAGTCCCCATCCGATCAGGATCCGTCCCACGATCTGATCGTATTGACCGGTGATCATCAGGCACAGGATCCATCCGGCCACTACCAACTGACGGACACCATCCTCGACGTTTCGGAGGAATACGGCGTCGAGCGCGTGTTCACACTGGGGGGCGTTCCAACCGGTGAACTGATCGAGGAGTACAGCGTCATCGGTGCGGCGTCCTCGGAGGCGCTCGTTGAGGAACTGTCGGACCTCATCGAATTCCGCGAGAACGAGCCAGCCGGGGGGATCGTTGGGGTAAGTGGTCTCTTGCTCGGATTGGGTGGCCGGCGAGGACTACAAGCCGCCTGTCTCATGGGTGAGACGAGTGGCTATCTCGTGGATCCGAAAAGCGCTCGTGCCGTCCTCGAAACCCTCGAAACGATTCTCGACTTCGAAGTCGGATACGATTCCTTGGAAGAACGGGCCGAGGAGATGGAAGAAGTCGTCACGAAGATCCGTGAGATGGAACAGGGAGCAGCGCCGACCGACGACGATCTCAGGTACATCGGCTGATCGGACCCAACAGTGCTTAGTCGCGGGCCGGGATAGCCAACGCATGAAGACGACCCCGACGTTCGCGGGGCTACGGTGCCCTGAAACCGACGAGCGGTTCGATGCGACGACGAGCCACCATCCGGATGGCGCATCGCTCGATCCGGCGTACGCGTACGAGGCGATCGAGCTTTCCAGAGCGGAGATCGAGCGGCGGCCGTTCGAACCGGGCAAATACGAGGAACTTCTCCCGATCCCGGCCGACGCACGGATGTCGCTGGGTGAAGGAGGCACGCCGCTCGTCGATTGTCCGTCGCTGGCCGAGGAACTCGGTGTCGGTCGCGTGGTGATCAAAGACGAAGGCACGAACCCGACGGGAACGATCGCGGATCGAGAAAGCGTGCTCGCCGTTTCGGCGGCCCGTCAGCACGGCGCGAGCGACGTGGCCCTCTCAACGCCGGGCGACAGCGGCCAGTCGGTGGCCGCCTACGCTGCCCGCGCCGGAATCACCAGCCACGTCTTCGTTCCCTCTCGGTCGTCGTTTCTCACGAAAGCGATGATAAACGTCCACGGCGGCGATATGAATGTCGTCGGTGGGCGGTTAGACGACGCGAACGAAGCGTTTCGGAACGCCGAGGCGGACTGGTACTCCCTCCAGCCGTTCGAAACCCCCTACCGACACGAAGGCACGAAGCCAGTGCTGTACGAACTCATCGAACAGTTGGAGTGGCAGGTGCCTGACGCCGTGTTCTGTCCGTTCGTGGGCGGTGGGCCGTTCGTCGGCATGGCAAAGGCCGCTCGGGAACTCCGGGATCTCGGGCTGGTTGATTCGGTGCCGGCGTTGTACGCCGCCCAATCGGCGGCGTGTGCGCCGATCGTGGAGGCGTTCGACGCTGGCGCCGACGAACACGAACCGTGGGACGTGCCTGACACCGTCTGTGGCGCACTCGAACGACCGGATCCCAAAGGGGGTGCGCTCGTCCTCGATGCGTTGCGTGAGACGGGCGGGGGCGCACTCGCCAGCAGCGACGACACCATCCTCGAAAGCGCGGTCACCGTCGCCAGCCACGAAGGGATCGGGGTGAGTGTTGCGACGGGTGCTGCCGCGAGCGCGGCGTGGGAACTGCGCGAACGGTTCGATGAAGACGATACGGTCGTTCTCATCAACACCGCGAGCGCGGAGAAAGACGCGGATCTGCTCCGGAGCCACCTGATGGGTCAAGGGATCTGAGACGGAACGAGATATCACCCATCACATCCGTGACTGTGGCTCCTTTGAGACTATCGTAACCCGGAAGCTGAACGATCTTCCCTCTTTCAGTGCTCTCTCCGGCCACGATCGATATTCGTTCGTTTTTTCGCATTTTCGACCCTACACCCACTGTGACCGAGGTAGTAACGTTCGGAGCCGGTGTAGTGTTCGGGATTGCGCTCGCGGCTCCACCGGGACCGATGAACGCCGTCATCGCCGAGGAGAGCGTGGCCCACGGATGGCGGTCGGGCGTCCGCGCCGGAGTGGGTGCGATGATGGCGGATATCTGTTTTTTCGTCGGTGCGTTGTTGGGTGTGGTAACAGTCGTCGAACGCCTGCCGACGCTCCGGGCCGCGATGGTCGCCGTTGGTGGCGTGTTGATGCTGTATTTCGCCTATGACACGGCCACCGACCTCCAAAGCGGCTTTCGAACGGCCAACGCTGCTGGAGCGGACCGGGGCTTTCGCCGGGCGTTCGTGCTGGCGATCACGAATCCCTATCAGATCTTGTTCTGGCTGACCGCCGGCGTCGCGCTGCTCGATCCGGGCACGGTCGACGTACTCGCACCGCTGTCGACGGCGCTCGCCGGTCAGTTCGTCGTCCAGACGGGGACGCCAGTGCTCCTGCTCGGACTGTTCAGTGGGGTCGCCCTCTGGATCGTCGGTTTTCCGGCAATGCTCATCGCCGCGAGAAAACGGATGGATTCGTTCGCACCGCTTACCGCTGCTGCAAGCGCGCTCGTACTCTTTGGGTTCGGCGTCTACTTTCTCATCGATGCGGTGACGTTGCTGATGGACTGATTCGAGTCTACTCCATCACCTCTGGCTCGCCCTCTTCTAGCTGTGCCACCTCCGAGATGAACCACTCGCGAAACCACCGAACGCGTTTCAACCGCTGATGAGCGATGCTCTCTGCGGTGTCGCTTACGATCCGGTCGATCACGTTTTCACCACGTTCGACGATCCGATTGATCATTTCTGGGGCGTCCGTGTGGGTTCGAGCTTCATAGCCCATGCGAAGAAGGATGAGCGTCATCCCGTTGGCACCGACCTTATCGAGGAGATCGCTTTCGATGAGACAACGTGCTTCGAGCGGCAGATCCGTGAGTGGCCCTTGATAGGAGTGGTTTTCGATCGAATCACACACTTCGTCCACGAACGAGGACGGATACTCGCAGTGACTCCGGAGATATTCCCGTGTGATGCGAGCACCGGCCTCGGCGTGAACGTCTTGGTCGACCTCAAGCTTCGCAATGTCGTGAAACAGCGCTGCCACACGAACCACGTCGGCGTTCGCCCCTTCTTTTTCTGCGATATGTGTTGCAATAGACACGACGTTCAGGATGTGGTTAAACCGATACTCCGCAGAGTGCCACGGATACCACCGCATCCGTCCGCCGTCCTCTTCGCCCTCTACGCTCGCAGTGAGATAGTCGCGGACGAACTGTTTCATCTCCTCGAAATCATCGTCAGAGACGGGATTTTCGCGTATCTCAACCCCCACAATACCGCCCCCAGTACCGCCAAGTGCTCATGTTGCACGTGGATAGTGGTGTTATAGTCTTGAGGGTTACGGGGTTACGAAGAGGCGGTTCAACCGTTCGGACCGAGAGAAAGCCTCCACTCTTCAGATAGGAACTTCCTTGATACAGATTACGAGCGCATAGCTGCGACTTCAGTCATCTCTAGAAATCAGATATTTCTGGTGTACGAACAAGATACTTCGAATCTCGTCAACACAGGTCGAGCGGATCATAGCGGACACAACTACCAGCGGTTGCCTCCCCGGATTTCAAACTGCTATCGTTTTGCTTGTGATCCACTCCTTTCCGATTGCTACGACAGCAGTGAGAGGCCGTTCCCGAACAGACAAGGGAGAGTGACGAACGCGGTCTGTTCGTCACACGGCGATGACACGGCTGCCGATGGGGTGTTTGACCGCGCCACAGCCCTATATGCGGGAGGAAACGAGAGTTCTACCGGAGTGTCCCCGGTTCCCGCTGAGTGCGGGTTGGACCCGTGAAGGCGACGACTGGCCGATCCGATGGTCAGGTTCCATGTCGTTTACGGCGTGGAGGAGGTCAATATTAGCTTCGACATCCGGATGCATTACGTCAATGGCATCAATATATTGGTATTAGACAACTAGTTGTTATCAGAAGTGCCTATAATGCATTTAGTATTCTGCAAAGATAATAATTGTCGTTTCGGGGGTCTCATGGCGTCTATCCGGCGGAATCTCACGATCTCTTGATGGATGATCACCGAATATTCACCATCGGCAGGGGGGTTTATTGTCCCAGAATGAGTTTAGCATAATATGAACATACGCACAGCAGAACTGGAGGATGGGGCATCAGTTCGGACGATTGCGCGGCGGTCGCTCGAATCCTCTTACTCACTCAGCCCTCAAACCATCGAAAGCGCGGTGACACAGTGGTACGACGAGGAGGACATCATCGACAAACTCGAGGAACCCGATTATGTCATGTTGGTTGCAGAACGAGAGGAAAACGTCGTTGGATTTGCGGAGGGTGTCGTCGTGGAATCGGACGGTGACGGCGATCTTCTCTGGTTGCACGTCGATCCTGACTACCGGGGTGAAGGCGTTGGAGAGCGTCTGTACAACACTATCTACGACCGATTGATGACGATGGGTGCATCGCGGCTTCGTGGACGGGTGCTCCGGGATAACCACAGTGGTAACGACTTCTACGAACAGCACGGACTCGTCAAAGCCGGCGATGAGCGGGTCGACATCGACGGTACTCAGTACGTCGAAAACATCTACGTCGAGGACGAACCCACCGATATCGAAACCATCATGGGTAACAACGGCGACGTACACATCGATTACGACGACGCAGAACGTGGCAGTGTCGCGCCGTTTTTCGCTGCTTACAACGATACGGACCGTACCGATCTCTACGGCTATTTCTGTTCGAACTGCGACAGCCTCGATATCGCTATGGACGCGATGGGCCGCGCCGAATGTAACCAGTGTGGAAATCAGCGTAAAGCGACCCGGTGGGACGCGGCGTATCTGTAGGAACAACTATTACCATTTGGTTTCACGCACGAGTCCACAACTGATTCATACAGCACAGCGGCCACAGAAACGATAAATCCGATAGTCCCGCCCAGATTCGAACTGGGGTCAATGGCTGTCTTCCGCGATCGGACAGCGCCGTTTCACGTCCAAAGGCCATTATGATTGGCCGCTACACCACGGGACTGCATACGTGGGTTGTTCCTGGCAGTACAATAGCGTTACTCTTTCTCGATCGATTCCATCGAACTGTCCAGTCTCGACAGTGACATGGCGAGCGCAGCGATACTGAGCAACACCACTACACCGCCGACGGCCTGGAGTGGTTCACCCCCGTGACTGGCAACGCCGATCAACAAGATGCCCAAGCCAACGGTGACGCCGCCGATCGACCCGAGGGAGACGACCGATTCTGCTGGCATGACCGTGGTATGTCGTTCCATCACTATACAATTACCGCCGCTCGGCCCGAATAGAAAGTATAAAAACACCGTAATGTGTAAGTCATTAGCTAACGTAGTGCGCTTATGAGTGCGCTGGTGTGGGGGCTTATCGTCCTCGCGGTCTTTCCCTTACTCCAGATCCCTATCCTCATCTACGTCGCTCGCCGTCTGGAAGAGGACGACTCCGACGACGATGTCCCAACCCTTGCCCCGAACCCCTATTGGATCGATCCGAACGATCCCCAGCCGATGCTGTCGTTCGATGGCGGCACTCCCTCGTCGGACATCGACTCGACGCTAATCACGTGTCCCCAGTGTGGCACGGAAAACGATCCGATCTACACGTACTGTCGCAACTGCGTTCGTCGTCTCCCAACGTTGGGATGGGAATGAACTCCTTGTAGCGTGACTCGGTGGTCTCGATCTACTGTTCGTCGTGTTCGTCCAGCGCCTGCCACGACAGCCGCGGAGTTCGGGCAGCAGTGGCTTGATCGATCCGTCGGGCAGCAGTGCGTTGGGGTGCCGTCTCGATCATTGCTTCGTCCTCGGCTGTAACGGCGTTGAACGCTTTTGCGAGTTGATCGAGCGTTCGTCTGTTTTCGATTTCAGTCGGTTCGGTCATCAGCGCTTGTTCAACGGCTTCGGGCCACTTCGTCGTCGGCGGATGGACGCCGTAATCGAGCATCCGTTTGGCTATATCGGCGGCGTCGTTGGTCGCACTGGCGACGAATTCGTGGTGGAACGGTCCGAACGGAACGTCGTATTCGATCTGGCTGGCGAGATAGTTCGCGTTCAACACCGCCTTGGCGCTCGCATCCCGGAGCCCGACGTCCCCGAGTCGGGCGATGTACGCGTAGGCTTTGAGCAACACCAGCCAGTTGCCTTGATAGCCGTGAACGCGTCCGATCGATCGCTCGGGCGTGAACAGCTCGAATCCGTTTCCGTGTTCGTCTGTCCGTCTCACCCGGGGTTCGGGAAGGAACTCTGTGAGTTCCTCAGTGACGCCGACGGGACCGGCACCCGGACCACCGCCGCCGTGGGGCGTCGCAAACGTTTTGTGAACGTTGTAGTGCATCACGTCGAAGCCCATATCACCGGGGCGTGCCCGTCCGAGCAGCGCGTTCAGGTTCGCACCGTCGTAGTACAACAGCCCACCGGCGTCGTGCACGATGTCGGCGATCTCGGTGATATCGCGTTCGAACAGCCCTAGCGTGTTCGGGTTCGTCAACATCAGTGCGGCAGTATCATCGCCAACAGCTGCCGTGAGCGCGTCGAGATCGACCCGCCCGTCCTCGCCGCCGGGGAGGCTCACTACGTCGTACCCCGCGAGCGCTGCGCTGGCGAAGTTCGTTCCATGGGCGCTGTCCGGAACGATCACCTCGGTCCTGTCGTTGCCGTTGTTTTCGTGGTAGGCCTTGGCGATGAGGATCCCAGTGAACTCACCTGCCGCTCCTGCCGGCGGTTGCAGGGTGACTGCGTCCATCCCGCCGATCCGGCCGAGATACTCCTGCAATCGATACAGGAGTTCGAGCGTTCCTTGGACACTCGCTTTGGATCGATCAGGATGAACGCTCGCACTCGGGAGTGCTGCGACATCCTCAGTGAACGAGGGATTGTACTTCATCGTACAGGAGCCGAGCGGGAACGGCCCATTCTCGATTCCATAGTTCATCGCCGATAGGCGGGTGTAATGACGGGTCAGCTCTGGCTCGGAGAGGTCAGGTAGCGTGAGCGATTCGCGCGTCAGATCCTCCGGGAGTGCTGACTCCGTTCCACCGACATCGACCGTCGTCGATCGTTTTTCTGCGAGCAGTGGTTCGTATCGGTCCTCGTCTTCGGTCCACCGCGCTTGATCGTATCTCATACGACTTCCTCCATGGCTGTGCAGAGACGGTCGCGTTCGTCCGCGTTGGTCTCGGTCGTACACACCTGTAGATGGTGATCGTCGATGGCGTGAACGGCGAACCCGCGCGTCTCCAGTCGTTTTCGTACGTCCGGTGCATCCCGAACGCGAGCGATGAACTCTCGGAAGTGATGTCGATCGTGTACCGGGGCTGTGACCCCATCGATGGCGTCCAATCCGTCGGCGAGTTCTCGTGCCCCCGTCACACAGTCGTTTGCGAGTTCGACCAATCCGTCGGGGCCGTGTGATGCGATACACATCGCCGTTCGGAGCGCGACCCACGCCTGATTCGTACAGATGTTGCTCGTTGCGCGTTCCCGGCGGATGTGTTGTTCCCGCGTTTGGAGTGTGAGCGTGTATGCTCGTCTGTCCGTCGCGTCGTTGCTGGCACCGACGAGCCGACCCGGTACTTGCCGCAAGAACCGCTCACGACAGGCGAACAGCCCGAGACCCATGCCGTAGCTCATCGGAAGCCCGAGTGATCCCGCTTCTCCAACGACGATGTCTGCGCCAACGCTTGCAGGCTCTTCTAACAGCGCGAGCGCGACGATATCGGTTCCCAGACAGAACAGTGCGTCGGCCGCGTGTGCGAGCCGTCCGAGTTCGGAGAGTTGCTCTTCGATAGTGCCTCGGACGGTGGGTGTTTCGGCGTACAACAGCGCAACGTCCTCGTCCATCCGGCGTTCGAGCGCCGTCAGGTCGGCGTTCCCGTCGTCCATCGGATAAGACTCGACGTTCAACTCGGTTCCGGATACGTAGTTTTCCACTACGTCGCGCCGACGCGCATCGAGCAACTCGGGGACGAGCACCGTCTCGCCCGTCGCCGCGCGAACGCGACTGGTGAGGGTTGCGGCCTCTCCCAGCGCAGTGGCGGCGTCGTACATCGAACAGTTCGCTACGGGAAGTCCCGTCAACTCTACGAGTATTGACTGATACTCGAACAGGGCTTGTAGGAATCCCTGGGCGATTTCGGGCTGATACTGCGTATAGCTCGTGAGAAACTCCGACCGGTCCGCGATGTGGTCGACCCACGACGGAACGTAGTGGTCGTAATGCCCACGACCCAAAAACTCCGTCAGATCGTCGTTTTCCCCCAGTAGTTCCGCTGTCTCTTCGATCACTGACTGTTCCGACTGGCGAGTGATGCCAAACTCACCGTCGAACAGTACGTCTTCCGGAATATCAAACAGCTCCTCTTCACTGTCTACCCCTACAGCAGCGAGCATCGCTGCCGTCTCGGAGGGGGTGTGTGGTGCGAAGGGGCTGCCGGTATCGTGGTTCGTCATGGTGTGCGTCGATCGGTGTCCGTCGACACCCCAGTAGGGGAGAATTTTGCGCCCGGGCATATCATACCCGCGATTTTGTGGATGGTGGTGATGGACAACTCGGACGCACCACCCTGTACGGATGTTAGCTCTCCTCGCTTCCGGCGATCAATACTGGCCGATCGGTGTTGAGTACGACCGCCTTGGAACCGCTGCGGAGTTGCATTTTCCCCGCTGGAGAGCGACGCCGGCCTCCGATACAGATGAGGTCCGCATCTTCGTCGTCGGCCACCGAGAGCACGGCGTTCAGAGGCGTTCCGTCCACAGCGCGCAATGACACGTCGATCCCGTGGTCGGTGAGTCGCTCGTGGGCCGCCGCAACCGACGGGATCGTCAAGAGATCGGTTCCCTCGTCGGTCACGTGGACGATCGTCACCGAAACGGATTCGGAAACGGCGGGCAGATCGGTGATGGCAGTTACCTTCGAGCGACCCTGCGGATCATCGGGGGCGATCCCCGTAACGACGTGATACATGAAAGAACACAAGGGTCACTGCCGTTTAACCTCGCGGATGGAATCACGATCCCCCGTCGGGATCGGCATACCGTTTCGAGACGATGACCATCACAACCAACAACACGCCCAGTAACGTTCCGACCGTGATTCCCCCATACAGGGCCATCCCGATCGCTGTCGGTGGGAGTTGGATGACTCCGAACAGCTCCGGATCCATCCCCTCGATCTGAAGGGTACCGATGATGTATCCCGCGAGAGCAGCGACACCGACGATAGCGAAGTACATGCCAGTGACGAACCGCTGGCCGTCGTAGGCGGAACCGTCGTGACTCACAGTGGTGTTACGATCACCGGTACGATTAGCCTTTTGTCCTGCGTCCACAACGCACCGTATGCGCGAAAAGGATCTCCTCATCCTCGTCCTCGCTGGGATCGCCGTGTTGATGTTCGTCACCGGAATCGTTCTCATCACGAACGCCGCGTACTGACTGCTCGTCCGGTATTGGTACGTTTCCATACTGTCACGAGTGTTCGGTGACGACGAGCGATCGTCACGGAGAATCCCTGCCCCTCCTTTAGACGTGAATTCGACAGCTACCGAAGCTGTTTTTCCATGACGATCTCGTCGTAGGAACGATTTTCGAGGGGATAGTCGCCCGTTTTCTCGTATCCACGACGCCGATAGAACGCGGGGAGATACGGATGGTCTTCGGGTGTCGTGAGCCAGATCGTCGTGTGACCACGGTCGGAGGCCCGTCTCTCTGCATGAGCGAGGAGTTCACTTCCGATCCCCTCTCCCTTGTACGTCTCGTGGACGCCGAACCGGCTGAGCTGAGCGTCCTCCGTTTTCGTCAGCTCGAGCCGTACGCCGCCGACGATCTCGCCATCGATCGTGGCGACGTAGACCTCGGTCTCTCGAATCCAGTCCGCGACGGTGACCGGTGATACGGATCCCGCGCTCGCAGGAAACCCAAGCTCACGGTTCTCTTGATACGCACTTCGATACACTGCCGCGAGTGTGCTGGCATCTTCGACGGCTGCCTGTCGAATCTCCGGCGTTCTCATACTATCCGCCCGGGAATACGAGCGTCCTGTTCGTTCGAGTTTCGAAAGCTTGTTCTCATGAACTCACGACGAAAATCAGTCGGTTCTGGAAGCCGGATTACTCTTCGGTGGACTCGGTTCCGCCGTCGGTACGGACCTCTTCCTCGCCACCGTCGGTGACGGTCGTTTGGATCCGGTCGGCGTGCCATTCGAATTCGCGGGCTTCCATGCCGTATTCACGGAGGTCCCACGGATCTTCTCCCGCTTTTGGCCCTTCGTACCACGAAACTACGAAGTTCCACAGCCAGATTATCGTCCCGACAGCCATGAGGAGTGCGCCGACGGTGGCGATCACGTGGAGGTTCTGGATGAGCACCGAGAACGGACCGCCCTCGGAGAGTTCGTACGTCGCATACCGGCGTGGCATACCCTCGTAACCCAACAACAACATCGCAAAGAAGGTGATGTTAGACCCGAGCATCCACAGCCAGAAGTGCCATCGCGCGAGCGTCCGCTGGTACATGCGACCGGTGAAGATCGGATACCAGTAGTACATGGCTGCAAAGCCGGAGAAGGCGATCGCACCCATGACGATGTAGTGGAAGTGGCCCACCACGTAGTACGTATCGTGTAAGATGAGGTCGACGGGGATCGACGCGAGGAACACCCCGGTCACGCCACCGATGATGAAGTTCGAGACGAAGCCGACACAGAACAGCATCGGTGCCGTCAACCGGATGTCACCGTTCCACATCGTGGTGATCCAGTTGAACGTTTTGACCGCACTCGGAATGGCGATCGCCATCGACACCGCCATGAAACTCAGCCGGATGCGCGGATCGATTCCCGTCGCGAACATGTGGTGTGCCCACACGCCGAAAGAAAGCACTCCGATGGCCAGCGTCGAATAGACGACGAACTTGAAGCCGAACAGCTTCCGGCCCGAGAACTTCGGGAGAATGAGGCTCACCACACCCATCGGAGGCAACACGAGGATGTACACCTCCGGATGGCCGAAGAACCAAAACAGGTGTTGCCAAAGCATCGCGCCACCGCCGTCGACCGCGAAGAAGGTCGTCCCAAAGCCACGGTCTAACAACAGCATGATCAGCGCGCTACCCAACAGCGGGAACGAAAACAGGATCAGTCCCGACTGGGTGAGGATCGTCCACGAGAAGATGTCGAGGTTGGCCCAGTTAACATCCTCCGCGCGCTCGGTGAAGATGGTTGCGATGAAGTTGATCGCGCCCATCGTAGTCGAAACACCCGATAGGTGCAGTCCCAACAAGAACAGATCCACGCCGGGATTGGCCTGTGCTGAGGAGAGCGGAGGGTACATCGTCCAACTCGTCTGGGACGCCTGAATCGCCCCGTCCGTCATCGGATCGAGGAAAAAGCCCGCCCAGATAAGGAGTGCAGCCGGTGGCAGCAGCCAGAAGGCGATCGCGTTGATCCTGGGAAACGCCATGTCGTCGGCCCCGATGAGCAACGGGATGAAGTAGTTACCGAGCGCCGCGATCACCGGTGTCCCGAACAGAAACAGCATGGTGATACCGTGGCTCGTCATCAACCCGTTGTAGAAGTTCTCACCGCCGAGGCCGGTGAGTACATCCATCGCAGGCGTCATGAGTTCCACCCGCATCAACAGGACGGCTAGACCACCCCACCCGAAGGAGACGACTGCGAACACACCGTACAGTATCCCGATGTCCTTGTGATCGACTGATGTCAACCACCGCACGAGTCCAGCGGGCTTCTCTTTGGAAACGTATCCCGTCTCCCCGCCCACTGCGGCTCCCCCGCCCGCAAGCGGCGTGTACGACCGCCAGTCCTCTATGCGCGACAGGGCCATCGCTACAGCAGCGAGAAATAACCCCATCAAAACAGTCAGCGCGAGCTGTGCTGATAGGTCCATATACGACCTATCGGCACCGGGTGATTAGAAAGGTTATGGAACTATCACGGGAGACTTCCCGCCCGACTCGTTCGTGCGGAGGAACACCTCATTCACTCGTTTTACAGTTCCAATCTGTGCTTTCAAACCTTTGATATCCGCAGCAGTTACTGTTCTTCAAGCTCCTGTTCTGCTTTCGTGATCGCCTTCCCGGAGACGTACGTGAGAACCGCCAGTCCGATGAACGGGATCACCAGCAGACTCATCTGGATCGTCGTTATGAACGGATCGTATTCAAATCCCGGTAGGGCAACGAACACGGCGATGAAAAACAAGATGATACCCAGCGGGATGATGTTGACCGAGAGATCGAGCAGTGTCTCGCGGTCGAAGACACTCGATGCCATACCGGGCTTCCGTGTGGATGGGTAAATAGAGTATCGATTCTTCTCTACGGTGTCTTCAAATCGGACTGCACGAACGGCGCGACAGCACCCACACCGACGGCAATCGCGCCCGCAACGACTATCGAAACGCCCCGGATGATAATTCCGTTTGGCTGTTCACCGAAGGCATCGATCAACTCGGACAGCATCGTGTCGGGCGTGGCAAATCCCAGCTGTGTTCCGACGAGTATCGCACCGAGCACGGCTAGTACCGTACCGAGAATGCTCATCACTCGCCACAGATCGGGCGTATACCCGGATTCGGTGAGAATCCCCGCGACCGATCCGGTAAACAACAACAACCCACCAACGGACAGCGGAATGATCCCAAACAGCACCCCGAGTTCCGAAAGGACGAGCCCAAGCGCAACGAAAACCGGCCACGGACTCGACATCCGGTACTGATCGCTCAATCCCGGTTGATCGTCCATATCCCGGCTACGGAACACGCGTTCAAATGAACGTCGATACGACACCTATTACGAAACTGGAAACCCAAAAACGGTTACGCGAACGTCCGGCTGATCTCGTCGCCGTCGCTTTCTTCGTCGTCATCGATCTTCTCCCACGCGTTTTCAAAGTCCTCGCGGGTGACTGTCTGCCGGTCGTCTCGGATGGCGAACATCCCTGCTTCAGTACAGATCGCCTTGATGTCCGCACCGCTGGCGTTTTCGGTATCCTCGGCCAACTGTTCGAAATCCACCTCGTCCGCGACGTTCATCGAACGGGTGTGGATGCGGAAGATCATCTCCCGACCTTCCAGATCTGGTTTTGGGACTTCGATGAGGCGGTCGAACCGTCCGGGGCGGAGGATGGCGCGATCGAGCATATCGAAGCGGTTTGTGGCGGCGATGATGCTGATCTCGCCGCGGTCGTCGAAGCCGTCCATCTCCGAGAGCAACTGCATCATGGTCCGCTGGACCTCGGCGTCTCCGGAGGTTTTCGAATCGGTGCGTTTTGCAGCGATCGCATCGATCTCGTCGATGAACAGCACTGCTGGCTCGTGCTGGCGGGCGAGTTCGAACAGATCCCGAACGAGCTTCGCCCCCTCTCCGATGAACTTATGGACGAGTTCCGAGCCGGCCATCTTGATGAACGTCGCCTCCGTCTGGTTGGCGACCGCTTTGGCCAGCATCGTCTTCCCCGTCCCCGGCGGCCCGTGCAACAACACCCCTGACGGCGGATCGATCCCCACCGCATCGAATCGTCCCGGACTGGTCAGTGGCAGCTCGACGGTCTCACGGACCTCATCGATCTGCTCGCTGATACCCCCGATGTCCTCGTAGGCGACCTCTGGTTCGTGCTCTACTTGCATCACCCGCGCACGAACGTCGGTTTCGGCGTCGAGCACGCGAACGATCGACAGGGAATTGTTCACCGCGACCCGATCGTCCGGTTCGAGCTGTTCGCGCATCTCCTGGGTGACTTCGGTGAGCGCCTCCTGATTGTTGCCGTGCTGTTTGATCACGATCCCCTCCTCTGAGATCTCTTGCACCGTCGCTATGAACAGCGGCGATTGTTTGAGCTTCTTGTTCTCGTGGGTCAGCCGTTCCAACTTCTGCTGGTATTTGTTCTTTTTTGCGTTCGCATCGAGGAGCTCGTCCCGCATCTCCTCGTTTTGTCCTTCGAGTATTTCGAGTCGTTCCTGAAGTGACTCGATCTTTTCCTGTTGTGACGCGTCGGGTTCGTAAGGCCACTCGACGTCGTCAACGATGTCGGTCATCTACCCGGGAATAGCGCTTGTCCTCATAAGAGGTTTCGGGTCGTCTACACCGTATCTGGCCAGTATCGGGGAATCGTTGACGATAGTGATCGCACACGCGCAAACACATAGAATACAGACGCCGTGATTCCGTTGTGCCAATATTTACCGCCTACTGTCTACAATTATTCTTGGTAATTTTGAAATGGGAAATATTACATAGTTGCATTATTAACTGACGGTATGAGCACTACAGACGATCGAGACGAACAGGTTGGGGTGGACGGGTTGCAGGACTGTCCACCGAGCGCGAAGTTGGTCGCCAAGGTACTCGAATACGATGGACCACTCACCCAACAGGAACTCGCCGAAGAGACCCTGTTACCCACGCGAACAGTGCGGTATGCGGTCTCGCAGTTGGATGAGATCGGTGTCGTCCACTCCCGTTTCTCGTTCACTGACGCCAGAAAGCGCGTGTACAGCCTCAAAACGAAGTAAAACGCTCCATACGCTGCCAGCCACATGGGCAGGGGTAATCAGCTTTCCTCTCCAGCAGACGATCGACCGGCAGGCTCCATCGTGCCGACAGGGGCCGTGCGGAGACGACCACCATATTCTGTAATGCGGCGTCTGAGAATTCTCCTTGGTAAAGTTTAATCCGACGCTGAATCGAGAAAGAACATGAAGCATCTCATCATCGATGGGGATCCAGGCATCCGGAAGGACGCGGTTATCGAGTACGACGAGGACGAAGTCGTCTGCTTTTCGGTCAAGCGACAGGGCGACTGGCACGGTCCCGAGCGGGTTCAGTTGTGGTGTACCGTTGGTACGGAAGACGAGCGGGAAACCTACGAACGCCGCGAGTACATTCCGATGTACTTAGAGACCGACCACGCTGATTCCGAATCGATCACCGTCCACAGCTAATATCAAATTATTGTTACCACACGCACCGTATTGTCACGGTTATTAATGAATTTTTATCTGCTATCAGTACACTATCGTATTGCCCGGCGTTTATCGACTCCGTAATTGGGTTAATAGGTGGTTATTCCCCGTATTTTGGCATCTGAACCCCAGGTACGATACAGTCATTATACTACTAGAAAAGCGGCATGAATCGACGAAACGGTCTGCAACGACACTTTGAACGTGCAACGAACCGGAACGATTTCACTGATTTATTAGGTAACGGATTGCTTTCTCTGTATGGAAGTCAAGACGGTCGAAGAGACGTCGTTATCTTTCAAGAAAATGACGACGTATACGACGATAACGGGACTACTCGTTATCGGTGTCCTGCTGCCGATTCCGTATATCGAGGGGTACGGTAGCGTACTCAACACGGTGTTGTTGATCGGGTTGATCGGACTCGTTGGGCGGACACTTCTGTCTGCAGTACTCGCGTTTTCCGGGACGAGTCCCCCAGAGATCGACGACGACGCGGTGTTACCCACGGTATCAGTTGTGATACCGGCGTACAACGAAGAGCCGGTGTTACCGGGAACGATCGAGGCGTGTAAGCAAGTGGATTACCCTGAGGAGAAGCTAGAAGTCGTGCTCTGCTATGAAGCGAGCTCGACGGATCGAACCGCCGAAATCGCCAAGCAAGCTGCCGCTGGCGATTCTCGATTCATAGCTGTTGAGCGCGACGAGCCGGGTGGAGGGAAAGCCAAGGCGACGAACTACGCGCTGCAACACGCCACGGGAGACATCATTGCGAGCATCGACGCCGACCACCAGTTCAAACCGAACGCGATCCGGCGCGCAGTATCGTGGTTCCTCGCGGACGAAGACACGTGGTGTGTGAAAGGACGGTGCTATGGAAGCAATCCGACGGACTCGTTGTTGGCACTCCACGCGACCGTCGAGCGTCACATCGCCGAAAAGGCTGATCTGTTCGCTCGGGAGGTCGTAGACGGATTCACCATCTTCGGCGGTGGACAGGCGTTCTTCCGTGCGGAGGTGTTCGACGAACTCGGCGAGTTCGATGAGGAAATCCTCGTCGAGGACATCGATATGTCTTCGAAGATCCACCAGATCGGTAAGGAACTGCACGTCGATCCGCAAGTTATCACCTACGAAGAAAACCCCGCAACGCTGTCTGCGTGGTGGAATCAGCGAAAACGGTGGGCACGGGGATGGATGCAGGTAGCAGTTCGGTATCTCCCGCTTTTGCCCCAAGAACGCGCGGTTTCGACCCGGAAGAAGATCGACGCCGTGTACACCTTCGTTTATGCGATCCTCCCAGTGCTGTTCATTCTCGTGTTTCCCATGCCGTTGTTCAACGGTCTGTCCGGCGTTTCGACGACGACGCTCATTCCTAACGGCTGGGCCGTATGGACGTTCATATCGATCGCTCCCATCATCGTATCGTATATCATCTTCTTACAGGATTGGATCGATGGGGAGTCCCACCATCTCTCTGAATACTTCGCTGCGTTCACCCTCTGGCCGTATCTCGTGTTTCAGTCTGCGGTGTTCGTGGCCGCGTTTATCGACGAGTTCATCCTCGACAAAGACAGCATCTACGTGACCACCTCGCGTTCGGACCAAAGCCAAAGCCAAAGCCATCCCCGGTAATGATCCCACGGGAGTCTGAATTCGCTGCTTGGAACGGACCATCACGAATCGAAACGAGAAAGTGAACGTGAACGAAATCTGGATCGAAGATCTCATATGAGCGATAAGAATGCGTCTGGTCTCTGGTTCGACGATCGTTTTTGGCTCGCTATGTCGCTTTTCGTCGGCAGTGGGGTGTACATCGCGTATCTTCTGACGCACACCCATCCGGCGTATGAGGGTGGATTGTATCTCCAATTCGTCGAAGAGATCATCCAGAACGGGTATGTGCTGCCCGAACGGATCCCCCACTATCTCGAAGGGGGGATCCCGTTCGCCTATCCGCCGCTCGTGTTCTACCTCATTGCCATCATCACCGACGTCACGGGCGTTGATCCGGTAGCGCTGGAGTTGTACGTTCCGGGTGCGATAGCTGTCGTGTATCTGATCCCGTTTTATTATCTCACGAAAGAACTGGTTGGCTCCCCCGGGAAAGCTGGTATCGGGACGATATTTTTCGCCGTCACGCCGTCGGTACTCCGATGGCACATCTCGGCAGGAGGAATCGTCAGAGCCGTTGCCGTGCTGTTCACCCTGCTCGGAATATACGCTGGGGTGAAACTCTTCCAGACCGGCGACCGACGATGGTTGGTGCCGGGCACGGTTCTGTTCTCCCTGACGTTGCTCACACACCCGGTGTATACGGTGTTTTTCGGTAGTAGCTATCTTCTATTGTTCGCTTTTCACGATCGAACGTTGCGTGGACTACTCAACGGTGCCATCGTCGCTACCGGTGGAATCGTGCTCACCGCTCCGTGGTGGTTGCAGATCGCAACCACCCACGGGCTGGATATCTACCTCTCAGCAAGCGGAACGCACACTGGACTGTTCGGTGGTGTCGGTCGACTCGCATCCCAGTTCGTCTACCCGATCTGGGATATGGATGTCGTCACACCGTTTTATGTCATAGCGTTCGCGGGGGGATTGTACGCCCTGTATCAGCGGCGATACTTCCTTCCGACGTGGATGGTGATCGCCAGCTATATCATCGGTAAGCAACGGTTTACCTTCGTTGCCGGTGCCATGCTGAGTGCCGTCCTCGTTGTCGATCTCGTCGTTCCGGCGTTGTCGTCTATCATCAGTTATCTGTCGATCTCGATTTCGGATACCCACAGAAAGATGGTACCGATCGGGGTGGCTGTCGTCCTCGTTCTCGGTGCGGTCGGTACTGGCGTCGCGTTCGCAGGAAGCGAACTGACCACCACCCACCAAGACAGCCGGACACAACCACAGACGGTCGATGACGATGATCTGCGGGCAGTGGACTGGATCAAAAACGAAACCCAACCGAACGAGACGTTCGTGGTCCTCAGTGATGCGGCTGAGTGGGTTCCCTACTACTCCGAACGGACGGTAATCCTCAGCCCATGGGGTGCAGAATGGACCACCACTTCGGGTTACTACACGGAGTACGAGCTGTTTCGTGATATCGCCACCTGTTCGAACGTCGACTGTCTCAACGTGTTGTTCGGACTTTCAGACCGCCAGCCTGACTACGTGTATGTCCCTCGTGACGTTTACACCGTGCATGGCGACGAATACAGTCCGGATCCGGGGCTGCTTCATTCGATGAACGCCTCCGAGAAATATTCGCTTCGGCATAAAAACCCTGGTGTGGCCGTGTTCGAACTGACCGACACCGACACATCGGTTTCCAACGGATCGAACGCCACGTCAAACCGTTCTCAGTGATTTTTCAGCGGTGAGATTGCGTGTTGGCGTCAGCCTCGTTTGGTTCACCTCGTAGATGGTCACGTCCCCAAAGCGGTGCTTTTCGAGTCCGTTGATTCGATCGAAGGGGCGCTCATCGTACCGTTGGCGTTCGCGCGGACCGACGTAGATGTAGCGCACATCGTAGTGCTGGAGTTGTTCGATGGTTCGTTCGGGCGGTCCCTGATACAACGTATCCACGTCAGCCGCCCGCGCATTGTACACCGAGGCGTTGCGATAGATGATTTCGTGTGTCCAGCCGACAATCGTCGGGAGACCGGTAAGTGCGGATTCGGGATTCACCCAGCTGTACTGGTCTTTTCCGGGGGCGGCGGCAACGACCGGCTGACCGGGCTGTCGATTGAGCCAGCGGATCGCGGTGGCTTCGTCGGAATGGACGGTGTCGAGATGCGTCAACCCATCGAGCGTCGGATCTTCTAATGTGGCGTCGGGCGCACTCCCGGTAAAATGGTTCGAGAGCGCAAGCGGCCCGTAAATCGCCGTGCTGAGGACCACTGCGGCAACCAACAGCCGTCCGAGACGAACACCGCGAGGCCGCCAGCGGAAAAGCCAGATCAGTCCGACGCCTGCGGCCGGACTCCACAACACCCACACCTGGAAATACGCCTTGAAAACGGTGTTGAACCGCCCTGATGCCGCCTGATCCTGAAGATAGAGCAGCTCCACGAGCAACACGATTCCCGCACCTGCGAGCACGAGTACCCCTGGATAGCCGAGTGATGCGTCACGGGGTTCGTCAGTGAGCTGTTCGGCCCTGAGGCGCGCCCACGTCCAGAGCACGATCGGACCGATCACAACGAGCGCGGGAAACCCAAGCCACGCGGCAACTGCTATCGACAGCCCGACCACCACACCCGACACGATCGGTCTGCGCTTGAGATGGACGATGATGCTCGATCTGTCTACCAACACGGGAACGAACACGAGCAGAAATCCTCCATGGACGAGAAACAGCGGGCCGAAGGGTGTTTGATCCGAAACGAGACCGATCGCCCGGCCACTCGCAGGACCGAGCCAAAACGGAAGCGTCGCTGCTACTCCAACCAGTGCCATTCCTCCGACGATGAGGAGTGAACGACCGACGTGCTGGAGTTCACGGGTGAACCACTTCCTCTCTTGGTCTTCGAACCATCGAAGGGGCGGAAGCGATGACGCCCGACGTGCGGTCGCCTGCATCGTCCCCGACGGAGACGCGAACAGGAGCGTGAGCCACGCTACCCCGAGTGCCGTCGGAAACGACCACATGTTGATGAACCCGATGAGTCCGGACAGCACTCCGACCGTGGCTAACAACGTCGTGCGAAGTGAGCGCTCGGCGGGCTGACTCCGGTAGTAACTGAAACAGAGCGTCGTGACGACCACCAAAAACGGAGTGCTCATCATGTGTGCGTGGAGATCGCCGTTCAGCCACGCGAACAGCGGGAACTCGGTTGCGATGCGATAGGAGTCTGGATCGGTCGGCACGCCGGGAATGACCCGGCTCGCATTCCAGTAGGAAAAGTTCGCTGGCGTGACGGCGAGTCCTTCGATGGGAACGTTCAGCCATTTCGCTATCGATGCTGCCGTTTCGTCGGGTAGGAGCCACAACAACGCGCGCACCGGGGTTTGAAGATTACTCGCAACGCCCACGAAGATCCCACCGAATACGCCGGTGCGCCACCGTGACAGTCCGACAGATGCGCCGAGTGAACCGGCCAGCCCGTACACACCTGTCACTAACATCGCGTACCAACCAGCCAGCGCGAGATTGTAGCCGTATGGTGCTGTCGTGCCCGTCAGCGTCGACAACACCGCAGAAAGCATGTGTCCCCCGTAGTAGTACTGCACGGACTCGCCAGCGAACCAGAAGTCTTCTGGGGGCAGTGCTGACGCGCGAAGCAGGCTTGCTAACAGCCCGTAATCGAGAAACTTCTCCCCCCCGGCGGGATGAATCCCCGGATCGACAGAGCGCACGATCACCAAGCCGAGAAAGGAAATCGTAAACACGACGGCCGCTTCGACGACCGGACGACGATCGATTTCGATCGCCTCTCGGGACCGAACGACGAGGACCACGACGACGAGCGCCACCACTCCACCACCGATCGAGACCCAGCCGAACGTCAACTGTCCGATCCAGTACACCGGAAGACCGATGCTGGCCAGGGCGACCGGAAGCGCAATGCCGACCCCTCGATTTTCGAGACGAGGACACAACACCGCGGTGATCGGCACCCCCGCAATTAACAAAAGAAGATAGACCACAAGCCACCGAATCACGAGCCAATACTCCATGCGGTCAATCACCCGTCACCAGACATACATCTTTCTGACTGAACGACCAACCGATCACACCGGTGATGGGTGGGTATGATTACCAGACGGCGAACGAATCATAACCCTTACTACCGTGACCGAACTAAAAGGCAATAGCGGGATGGGATAGCCAGGAGATTCCGCCGGGCTCATAACCCGGAGATCGGTAGTTCAAATCTACCTCCCGCTATATTTCTGGTGTCATTGATTCTGTTGCTGTGATCCGAACACTGGTTAGTCCTTCTGAATCCACCGTCGGACGAAAATAACGAGGCTTTTGAATGAGGACGGAGTGAAGCAGGGTATGCGGGAGGTGTTTGAGGAGTGGCGGCCGGTCGTTGACAGGGAAATCGAGCGCTTGCTACCACGAACCATCGACGAGGCGTATCTTTCGGAGTTTTTCGGTTCAGCACGCTACGAATACGATTCAAACGGGCTTCAGCGTGCCCTGTCCGATCCAGTTTGGAACCTCCTCGATCGGGGTGGGAAACGGTGGCGGGCCATCGTCTTCTTATTACTGGTCGAAGGGTTCGGTGAGGATCCTGACGAGTACCTACAGTACGCCTGTATTCCGGAAATCCTCCACAACGGAACGATCATCGTCGACGATGTCGAAGACGAGGCGGACATGCGGCGTGGAGACCCCGCCTTGCATCACATTTCGGGAAAGGATGTCGCACTCAACGCAGGAAACGCCATGTATTTCTTTCCGTTGAAGATCCTCACCCACAACCCTGCTGATCTCTCCGCCGAACGGAGGCTTTCTGCCTACGAGATGTTGATGCACGAACTCAATCGGACACATCTCGGGCAGGGTATGGACATTTACTGGCATAACAAACAAACCATCGACATCACGGAAGCGGAGTATCTGGAGATGTGTGCGTGTAAAACCGGCTGTCTCGGACGCATCGTTGCGCGGCTCGCTGCCATCGTCACGGGACAAGACGACGCCACCGAACAAACCGTCGGCGAGTTCGCCGAGCTGATGAGCGTCGCGTTCCAGATCGGCGACGACATACTCGACATTGAGACGAGTGACGAGGATGGCGGAGCGTTCGGTAAAGCCGCCGGAAACGATATCCGTGAGGGAAAAAAGACGCTGATGGTCATCCATGCTGCGAACAACGCCTCACCACAAGAGGTCGCGCGGATGGAGAACATCCTGTGGGCCGACGAGAACACCACCGAGGAAATCGAGACCGTCGTCGAACTCCTCTATGAAACCGGTAGCGTCGACTATGCACGCGAAAAAGCACAGCAGCTGTCGAACGACGCGCGTGCGTGCCTGCAACAACTCGATCTCGATCCCAATGTCGCCGACCAGCTCGCCGCGTTCACACGGTTCGTGATCGACCGAGACGTGTAAGCCAACGAAAGTCCTGTTCCCCAATTACTAGTCGTCTGATACATATTCGAGACGCACCCCTGATATAGACGCCGATCTAGTAGATGGCATATGGGTGCGTTCGAGACGGACTTCGAGTTTGACACTGGTTTGTTGGCAGAACTGACGGAAACGAGTGGTGTTCCCGGGTACGAAGACCGCATTCGGGAGATCGTTCGCCGGGAACTATCGGCCACGACGGACACGGTTCGATCCGACGCGATGGGCAACGTGATCGGGACGCTCGACGGCACGAGCGACTACAGCGTCGTCGTGGCGACTCACATGGACGAGATCGGGTTCATGGTTCGGCACATCACTGACGACGGATTTCTCACGATCGACGCTCTCGGTGGATGGGATCCTCGGGTGCTTCGCGCCCAGCGGGTCACCGTCCACACCGATGACGGCGATCTGCCGGGCGTCATCGGATCGACGCCCCCACACACGGACGACGATTCGGACGAGCAGTCGATCGAGGACGTGTACGTCGACGTAGGGTTGGACGCAGAGACCGTCGAAACGCGCGTGAGCGTCGGTGATCTCATCACGATGGACCAGAGCACCCAGCAGGTCGGTGACCATATCACGGGTAAAGCGATCGACAATCGCGTCTCTGTGTGTGCGATGGTGACCGCCGCCCGGCAACTCACCGCTCCCGACGTGACGATCCACTTTGCTGCCACCGTTCAAGAGGAGGTCGGGCTACGCGGTGCGAGCGCGCTCGGTGTCGATCTCGATCCCGATCTAGCTATTGCGCTCGATACGACGGTCGCAAACGATATTCCTTCCCACCAAGCGAAAGAGCACGTCACCGAGTTGGGCGAGGGGACGGGGATCAAACTCAAAGATTCGGGCGTTATCACGAATCCGAAGGTCCACAGCCGACTGCAGTCGGTCGCTGAGCAAGCGGAGATACCGTATCAGATGGAGATCCTCCCGCGTGGACGAACGGACACCGCCGGGTTCCAAACCACTCACGGAGCCACGCCGGTCGGGGCTATTTCCGTTCCGACGCGGTATCTCCACACCGTCACCGAGAGCGTCCACCACGCCGATCTCACCGCCACGATCGATCTCTTGACGGCCTTTTTGGAAAGCGAAACCGGTGAGCATGACTACCGCCTGTAAGTCGATGGGAGAATCAAAGTATTCACTACGGCCGGTTTCTTAGCCCCCACCATGACTACGGACGAGGGAATGAACCGCCGCGACTTCCTACGGATGACCGGCGTCTCCGCAACCGCTGGCGTCGCTGGAGCGAGCGGCTCTGTGGCTGCCCAAGAAGGAGGGAACAACACCACCGGGAACGAAACTGGTAATCAAACCGGTAACCAGACTGGAAACGAGACTGGCAACCAAACCGGCAACCAGACTGGAAATACAACTGGAAACGAGACCGGTAATCAAACCGGTAACCAAACTGGGAACGGAACAGCCGAGTCCGGTGGTGGATCGGGCGGTGGTGGCTCAGGTCCGATCGACTACGGTGGGTATTTGGACGACGCCAACGGCTGGGGGGGCGACGGCAGCACGACCGATATGACTGGCCAAGGAGAAGTCACCATCACGGTCGGTCCGGACAGCTCAAACAACTTCGATCCCGTGGCGGTCCACGTCGATCCCGGTACGAAGATCATCTGGGAGTGGGCAGGACCGGGTCACAACGTCCAAGCCGAAGACGGACAGTTCGAAAGCGAGATCAAAAGCGAGGGCACCTTCGAGTACACTGCCGATGAAGAGGGCGTGATCCCCTATTTCTGCCAACCACACAAGGGCCAAGGGATGTTGGGCGCGCTCGCCGTCGGGCAGGTCCCACGGAAAGAGCCAGCCGCTCCCGTCACGCCCGCCGTCAGCCAAGGCACGAAAAACCTCGGGGTTGCGACGTTCGCCACGATGGTCTCAACGCTGGGACTGGCGTACTTCTTCCTCCGGTACGGTGGTGACTACGAACAGTAGCACCCGAAACGATCACATCGAGTCGGGTGCGGTGTGAATAGCAACATCCACAGGACGTTCCTCGCCTTCGAGGTCGGCGACGATCCGCCGAACGATGTTTCTCGCTTCCGCTTCGATTTTCGGCGTCACCTTTTTGATCACCCAATCGAGCGATACGAGCGCCGGTAAATCGATCGCGTCTTTGTTCGCTGAATCGGGGTTGAACTCCACTCGGAGCCGAACCTCCGAGGCGTCAGGTTCGTCGTCCGGCGCTTTCTCCGGTGTGTGTTCGACCGTCCAGTGGCCGTGGGCGTCGACGTCTTTGATCAGTTCCCAATCGATGCGGGTGGGCGGATCGAGCGCAGTGACTTCCGAACGAGCGGTGTATGACAGCTTCCACCACGCAAACACGAGGTCGTACTTCGTCCCCGTTTTGCCCTCGCCATACTGACGAACCTCAGTGATGTGCTCCGAATAGTTCGCGTATCGTGGAAAATCCACGAGAAACTCGTACACCTCCTCGGGCGGCAGATACACTACGGTGCTAGCTTCAACGGCGTCCACAATCCCTATCTATCTGCCATCCTCCTAAGTATACTGTTCTCTCGACGTACTCCTGATGCCGACTCGATCCCACAAGAGGGACCATTTACAACAGTTTAGCTCCCATGACTGAACAATGCTCGAAGGAGTGAACGTCGCGCTCTGTGTGACTGGGTCGATCGCGGCGGTTCGAACCGTCGAACTTGCCCACGAACTCCGGCGGTGTGGGGCGACCGTACGGACGGTGATGACCGAGAGCGCACAACGAATCATCCATCCATGGGCGCTCGAATTTGCCACGGATCGCCCTGTCGTTACCGAGATCACCGGATCGGTCGAACACGTCGAGCTGTGTGGACACGATGGATGGGCAGACGTAGTCCTCATCGCACCCACGACAGCAAACACGATCGGAAAGATCGCGGCCGCTATCGACGATACGCCGGTAACTACGTGTGCGACGACTGCGCTCGGGACCGACGTTCCAATCGTCGTCGCTCCGGCGATGCACGAACCCATGTACGATCATCCCGGCGTGCTCGAAGCCATCGAGCGGATCGAATCTTGGGGTGTGACATTCGTCGATCCCCGCGTCGAGGAAGGAAAGGCAAAGATCGCCTCCGACGATTCGATCGTGTTATCGCTCGCGCAACAGACGGGATCCGATCCATTAGCCGACAAGCACATCGTCGTGACTAGCGGTGCGACAGCCGAACGGATCGATCCAGTTCGGACGATCACGAATCGCGCATCCGGTCGAACCGGACGGGCTGTCGCACGCGCGTGTTACGTCCGTGGTGGAAACGTCACGCTGGTCCACGACGGAACCGACGTGTCGTATGCTACCGTCGAGCAGGTCGAGAGTGCGCGCGAAATGATCGATGCCGTCGAACGCCACGCCCCGATGGCGGACGCGCTCGTTTCGGCAGCTGCTATCTCCGATTACACCACCGAAACGCGCTCCGAGAAGGTCCGATCGGGCCAGCAGCTATCGATCGATCTCAAACCGACACCCAAGCTCATCGATACCATCCGCGATACACACCCGAATCTTCCGATCGTCGGATTCAAACTCGAAAGCGATGGGGACGACGACGACCTGATCGAAGCAGCCCGTGGTCCCCTCGATCGGGCTGATCTCTCCTTTGTCGTTGCAAACGACACGAACGTGTTGGGTGAACGACAAACCCGTGCGCTACTCGTCGGTCCGAACGACCATACGGAGTACGTGGGATCGAAGACCGGACTCGGTCTCACTATCGCCGACCAACTCGCCACCCAACTACGCTGACCGATCGCTTCGACGCGAACACGAAAAAGGGCCGAGATGGGATTCCCGAACGGAGCGTACGAAGGTTTATACCAAAAAACGGGACCACTCAGCCTTGCACATGCGACGGAGCGATTCATCGTTTGGCACGCTCTCCGTGTCTCGTTCCAGAACGCGGAGATCAGGTCGAATCGGGTCGATCGCGTTCTGGAGACACGCTCTATGGTCCCAGTCGGTCGTTTTCACTCGCAACGTCCCGAGCGGGCCGCCATCGCATGTGCATTCATCATCCCTTCGGGTCGAAGAGGCATCGAAACGCAAATCGAAGACGAAATCGACGTGTTGCGACGTCGATCCAGCCAGTCCGTGTATCAGATCGTCACGGACCGACTGGGATCTCCTCTACCACGTTCAGTTACCGGATGGTTGGACGATCGTCGGACGGACGACGGTACGTTGGTGGGTATCGATACAATGAGAACGAAACGATTGCTGTACGAGCGGGAACGGGGAGTATCGCCGGTTATCGGTGTGATCGTAATGGTCGCAATAACAGTCATACTGGCGGCGGTTATCGGTGCGTTCGTATTCGGGCTCGGCGGGGAGCAAGAACAACCACCACAGGCGCGTCTCGATTTCGCCGTCGACGGTGAACAGGTGACGGTTCGCCACGGCAGCGGTGATTCGCTCGCCATTCGATCCATCGACATCGTCGTGGATGGTACATCAGTCGGGTCGGGAGCGCTCGAACCGGGCGGATCCGATGCGGTGTACACGGCGGGAGAAACGATCTACACCGGAAGCGTCGATAGTGGTGCTGAGGTCCTCGTCGTTTGGCGCAGTCCGACCAGCGATAGAACGACGACACTGTTTCACACCACGATGCCATGATGTGGCCGTCACGATCGAACGAGGGTGTGGAACCGAGTTAGTAGAACTCTTGAACGAAATGAAAAAATCAGGATGGAATCGCCTAAAAAGAGTTAAATGGACGCTTCCCCGACAATGGCTAACGGTTAGTCCGATGGTGAGGAAGAAGAAACTCAGTCCCAGTGGGACCAAGGATGCAGATGGTCAGTACCACAACGCTCACCTCAATCTACACGAGGACGAGTTGACGGTCGCAGGAATGTCGATCGGCGATGAGGTGTTTGTCCGGGTCCGCGAAGACAAAATCATCATCCAAAAAGCAGACCAAGAGGAGGTCGAACACGATTTATAAATAGTTACGTCGGAACAAATCAAACGTCTTTTATAGACTGTATCGTACGTTTGAACACGTCGTACGGTTGCGTCCCGGTGATCCTCTGGGTGTTCTCCGTCGTGGGGTTTACAAAGACGAATGCGGGTGTTCCTGTGATATTCGCCTGATTGGCGGCATCGATTTCGGCTTGGATATCCTCCTTAATACTGTCTTGTCTGTTTCGGATACATTTCTTGAGGGGATCGGTATCGAATCCGGCGTTTTCGGTGATGGTGAGGAGTTTGTCGATGTCAGCCCACCCGCTGTTTTCCTCGCCTTGCTGTTCGAATATCGAATGGTGCCACTTCCAGAACCGGTTGGGATCGCCATCGGCCACCTGCTGCCAGACGCATTTCGAGAGGAGAGCAGCCGGCAACGAGTTCGGTCCGATGTTCGGCAATTGGAGGAAGACGATCCGCAGAGATCCATCAACAACGAAGTTGCGGTTTATCTTTGGATGTATTTTTAGTGAAAAATCAGAACAAAACGGGCAGAGATAATCGCTCCAGTAGTACATATCGATCGGCGCATCGTCCGAACCCATTACTGGACTGTCATCCAACGAAACGCCGTAGTCGGTCGTTCCACTCGCCGGATGCATATAGGGGGGTTCACCGTCCGGTGGAGGCGGTGTCGTGCCGGTCGCTCCGCCGTTCCCCGGCGTCTGATCCGCCGCTCCCTCGGCGTTCGATGCATCCGGATCGTCTCCTACGAGATTCATACATCCCGCAACGCTCCCGGCAAACACGAGGCTCACACTCCGAAGCACCGCCCGTCTCTGGTTCGATCGAATGTCCGGCATTGTGGTCCCGGGACGACGCTGACTGAACCGTCGTTCCCTTACATACTCTGTGTCAGTATCGCCTCTAACTCTTGTGCTTCCCTTCATCGTTACTTGATGTATACTACTCAGTTATCCCCGATCTCTATCTTCCTTCGAAGAGAAAATCCTGCCCTTCGGATGGTGTGACTCGCGGTATTCGACGACACTGTTCATCGACCGTGGGGTTCGTGTCGTTCGCAAGCGGTGAACCGTCCCGGATGGGAATAAAACCCACCAGCCTCAGAAGGGATGGTCTTGGAACCTACTCGGTAACCGGCTGGATCTTCGTGTTGGAGCAACTTCCTCGTGAATCGCCTCGACCGCCTGTAAACGAGCAAGTGACACATAACATACACCATATTCTATACTAGATGCCGGATCGACCGGTCGTCCGATGTGAGAACGGCTCTCGAACGCAAGTACAACAAGCTGTACTTTTACGTCTTCATCATGTACGGGCAGCATGGAACGGCTCTCTCAGTCGCTTCGGGACGCGCCAATCATTCAAAAGGGGGAGTACGAATACTTCGTCCATCCCATCAGTGACGGGGTTCCGATGTTGGAACCGGAGTTGCTCCGCGAAATCGTTATCGGGATTATCCGAAAGGCGGATCTCGACGGTGTCAATAAGATCGTGACACCGGCTGCAATGGGCATCCACATTTCGACAGCCGTATCGTTGATGACGGACATTCCGCTCGTCGTCATTCGGAAGCGCCAGTACGGTCTGGAGGGTGAGGTTTCGCTCGCGCAAGTAACGGGCTACTCGGAAAACGAGATGTACTTGAACGATGTCGAACCCGACGATCGGGTGCTGTTGCTCGATGACGTTCTCTCGACGGGAGGTACGCTCCACAGTATCACCAGTGCCCTCGAAGAGATCGGCGCAGACATCGCGGACATCGTTGCAGTCATCAAAAAGGTTGGCGGTGAGAATAAAATGGACGATCACGACGTAAAAACGCTCATCAACGTCGATGTCGTCTCCGGATCGGTCGTGATCGTTGACGAAAACGGCGACGGGTAGTTTCTCACCGCTCGAAGACGGTCATCGAACTGATTACTGTCGTGTTTGTAGTGTGTACTGTATGACCGACTGGATCGGTACGACGTTTACGAGCACTGTCGGATGGGAACACCTCGAACGGCTGGTCGACATCGACGACCGGATGGCTGGCAGTGATGGCGAACGCGAGGCAGCAGTGGCGACCCGTGACGCACTCGCAGAGGCTGGTGGATGTGAGGTCCATCTCGATGTGTTCGATATCCAAGGATGGGAACGGGAATCGAGTGCCGTCCGAGCCGGCGGTCGTCGCCACGAAAGTATCGCGTTGCCGCGCAGCCCTCCCGAGAACACCACTGGCGAGCTGGTCGATCTCGGGCACGGTCTTCCCGCTGATTTCGATGCCGATCTGAACGGATCGATCGTAGTGGTGTCGAGCACCGTCCCGGAGTGGTACGATCGGTTCATTCACCGCCGCGAGAAGTACTGTCGTGCGGTCGAAGCGGGTGCAGTTGGTTTCATTTTCAAAAATCACATCGATGGCTGTCTCGCCCCAACCGGTAGCATCGGAACTCCTGCCGAACCGATCGGTGCGATCCCTGCCGTTGGCGTGTCCAAGGAGGTGGGAGAGCGACTCGTCCGGCGCTTCGAAGGCGAACCAGCCACGGTGGAGGTCGGAGCGAACGTCGGTACCGCAACGAGCCAAAACGTTCACGCCGTGATGGGTCCAGACACGGACGAGGAGATCCTCGTTACAAGCCACCTCGATGCACACGACATCGCCGAGGGTGCGATGGACAACGGAATGGGGACGGCTATGGTCGTCGAACTCGCCGCTGCGCTCGCAATGCGTGAAGACGAGCTAGAGACACGAGTGCGGTTCGTCGCGTTCGGCGCAGAGGAAGTCGGCTTGTGTGGCTCCGAACACGAAGCCGATCGGATCGATCTCGATCGGATCAAGGCCGTCGTTAACAACGACGGTGTCGCACGAAATCGAACGATTTCGGCGTTTACTCACGGATTTCCGGGTCTCGATGATGTCCTCGACCGGATCGCAGATCGATTCGATCACCCGATCTCGAAGATTCCCCACCAAAATCCCCACAGCGATCATTGGCCGTTCGTGCTTGAAGGCGGAGTTCCAGGGCTTCATCTCAGGAGCGAAACCGACAGCCGAGGTCGGGGATGGGGACACACTCGCGCGGACACGCTCGACAAGTTAGAACCGCGAACGCTCCGCGAGAGTGCGATCCTCGTCACCGAACTCCTCGTGTTACTCGCACGCGATGAGACGTCGCTCCATCACCGCCCACGAACGGAGATCATCGCAGCATTACAACGAGAGGGCAAAGCCGAAGGACTGTCGCTCATCGGTGATCTTCCGGACGATGGATCCTCGAAAGTCGTTTAGCAAGGCGGACCAACAACGCTACTGATGACCGACCCACGAGTTGGTGTCGTCGGCGATGCGGTCGAGCCGGTCGTAACCGCGGTCGAATCCGGTGGTGGGACTCCACTCGTCGATCATCGCACCGGACAGAACGACGATATTGCGTTCATCGTCGCTGTGGGAGATCCAGCACTCCGATCGCTCGTTCCGGATCCATCAGCCCCGATCCTCCCAATCGGAACCGACACGCCCGGCCTCGGTTCGCTCTCTCTGGACCGGGTTCAAACGGAGCTACCGTGGTTGCTTGACCTGTTTTCGTCGGATCGAGACCGACCCAACGACCACGCCGATACCGAACCCCAGCAGCTCACCGTCACACATCCGGTCATCGGAATCGGTCGGTCCGATGGACTCATTCACGCGCTCGCGGACGTGACGTTGATCACCGAAGAGCCAGCGCGCATTTCCGAGTACACTGTCGTCGCTACTCACGGCCAGCGACGACAGCGAATCATGAGCGTCCGAGCCGACGGCGTCGTGGTCGCTACCCCTGCTGGGAGTCACGGCTATGCTCACGACGCTGGAGGGCCGCGAATCGCGGCCGAAACCGACGTCGGCGTCGTCGCTCCGATCGCGCCGTTTTCGATCGATGCCGACCACTGGGTCGTCTCGCTGTCGGACGTTCAACTCACCGTCGACCGGGACGATACGGCCGTTGAACTCCGCGTCGATGGGCGTCAGGTCGGAACCGTTTCGCCCGCCGAGCCACTCCGCTTGCAGCCAGTAACGACGATCGAAACGATCGACATCGAACGAGGATTGGAAAGGCTCTAATGGAAGCACCTCTCCGGTGTAGGTATGGTACTAGCGGCTTCGCTGTTCGGCCCGATCGACACGATCATCGGTCCACAGATCGAACACGTGCTTTTCGTTCTCGCAGTGGTGAACGTCATAGCCCGTGCTGTCGGGCATCGAACGGTCGTTCGTCAGGCCGAAACGGACGGTGCAGAAGCGATCGAACGCCATCCCGCACTCGTCGGGACGAATCTACTGCTCATCCTCGGCGCGTTTTATTATACGACGCTGGAATACCACGCCGGTGTCGTGATCTCGACCCTCGTACTCGGTATGGCACTCACCGATTTTTTCGAGTTCGAAGCCAGAAAGGTCGAAGTTCGACAGGAACTCCCTCTCGAACGACCGAAAGGCGCGATCGCTGCCTCCCTGTTAGTGGTCTTGTACGCCGGGTATCTCAGTTTGTTTTTCCTCATCCGACCGTACTGGACCCAAATCGTGTGACTTCGTAGTGAGCACCGCGATCCGTCTCCGCGTTTGAACGCGATCTATAAACACTGTTTCTCGTCTCCTGTCGACGAACGAAGAGGTTGGTCCGACACGATCACTCGGTGGCCATCGCCTTCCGTAGCTCGCGCCCGGCGGGAATGAACACCCAGAACGTCAGCGTTCCCAAGAGGGCGAACCACAGCAGCCCTGATTTGAACGTGAGCGCGAACTGGTCGAGCATCTGTAAGTTCTCCGGTGCTGCCGCCGAGAGCTGTGCCTCCTCGAAGCCCGGCGTGTTGTACCAGCCAGCGATAACCATCCATCCGAGCATGCTGGTCGTGAGGATGGTGAACCCCTTGATGAATTCGTCGGCCATTATCGGCTGTTAGTCACCGTCGTCTTTAGCGTTTCCCATTCCCATTCCAGCGGTTCGAAACCGGGTCGAGAAGACGTACACCGCCGATCCTGCGATGATCGCCGCGACTCCGAGCAGGGCGAGCGGAACGTCGATCTCACTCGCTGGAGCCTGAGCCTGTTGAGTCGCCGTATCCAGCACAGCGAACCCCGCCACGACTGCGGCCCCAGCGATGAGCGTCGAGAAAACGGTAACGATCTTATACACCGACAGAGGAACGATCACGTCACCGTCTTCTGTAGACTGCTCGGATCCGTTGGTGTCGGCCATACGAAAACTGACGCGGTCAGGCTACTTCACTTCCCTCACTTCGAGGGTCTACAGCTGTTTTTACTCGACGTCCGTCTCGTATCCCCGCTTCCACACCCGTTCGATCGACTCTCCAGCTGGTGGTGTGTGGGATACGTCTTTTAGCGTCTTGTCTTCCATCGTGTTATAGTGTATCACGGGGTTGTATTTAAGAACTTCTTGTGATGGATGTATATTCCTTAAATACATCTGATGAACATCTATTCTTCAACTAGTGATGGCTGATCCGATACGATCCCGGGGATGGATCACTGCAGGAACCGTTCGAGTCGATTCATCGCAGTTCGGAGGTCTTCCAAGCCGGTCGCATACGACAGACGAAGGTGTCCTGACCCGCCTTCTCCGAAGGCCGTGCCGGGAACCATTGCGACCTTCTGTTCTTCGAGGAGCGCCTCGGCGAACGCCCCGGCGTCGTTCCATGGAGATTCAGGGAAGACGTAGAACGCACCAGTCGCCTCGAAGCAGTCGATACCCATCTCCTCCAAGCGCGAGAGCACGAACTTCCGACGACGGTCGTACTGGGTTCGCATCGCTTCGACGGAGTCATCACACGACTGAAGGGCTTCGATAGCGGCGTACTGTGGAGTCGTGGGCGCGGACAACATCGTGTACTGGTGAACGCGGTTCATCGCGTCGATCACCTCACTCGGCCCGAGCGCGTACCCTAGTCGGAGTCCGGTCATGGCGTACGCCTTCGAGAAGCCGTTGTACACCACTGTCCGATCTTTCATCCCTTCGAAGCTGGCGATAGAGGTGTGCTCACCGACGTACGTGAGATCGGCGTAGATCTCGTCGGAAAGCACTGTGAGATCGTGCTCGCGGGCAAACGCGGCCACCCGGGCGAGTTCTTCTCGTGTCATCGTCGCGCCAGTCGGGTTGTTCGGATAACAGAGCACGAGCAGATCGGCATCCCCAGCTCCGGCCTCTTCGAGCACCTCGGGCGTGAGCACGAACTCGTCTCGTGCTCTCGTTTGGACTGGACACACTGTCCCGCCCGCGAAGATGGCACTCGGAACGTAAGAGACGTATGAGGGCTGAGTGACAGCCACGACGTCGCCTGGATCGACGAGTGCACGAAACGTCAGATCGAGCGCTTCGCTCGCACCCGCCGTCACGAGGATTTCTTCGTCCGGGTCATAGGTGAGATCCCACTTCTCGATGTGGTCCGCGATGGTCTCACGCAGTTCGCGCTTCCCCCGATTGGCGGTGTATGATGTGCGCCCCTGCTCGATAGAACCGATAGCCGCTTCCCGCGCCCGCGAGGGAGCAGTAAAGTCCGGTTCACCCACGCCAAGGGAGATCACGTCATCCATTTCCTCGGCAAGTTCGAAAAACCGACGGATTCCTGAAGGGGGGACCTGACGAACACGCTCGGCGATCGACGGTCCCGTCATGGCGTGACCGACAGGCGGTCGTCGTCGTGCCCGTCACTGAATTCGATCCCGTTTTCTTTGTAGCTCTCCATCACATAGTGGGTGACCGTCTGGGTGACTTCCGGCACTGGAGCCACTTGCTCGCTGATGAACCGGGACACCGCACCCATCGAGTCAGCTTCGACATCGAGGGCGAAATCGAAATCTCCACTCACCAGACGGAGCGAGCGCACCTCCTCGAACTTCACGATCCGTCGTGCGATGTCGTCGTACCCCGTCTCACGATCGAGCGCCACGTTGAGTTCGACGGTGGCCCGAACCGGCTCCGAGTCGGCCTGACTCCAGTCCACCACGGCCTGATACCCCCGAAGAACACCGTCCTGTTCTAAGGTGGTTATCGCTTCCTCGATCTCGTTTTCGTCTCGACCGGTGAGACGCGCGAGATCACTCACGGAGTAGCGGGCGTTCTCGCGCAACAGACCGAGCAGTTCGGCTCGTGTGTCCATGCCGGAATTGGCGATGACGCCGGCAAAAAGCCTTGCTACACAGTGAGATCCTACGGCATATAATGAGATATAACCTCACAGTATGCTTATAGGGTATTGAGACACATTATGACGTATGCGCCAACACGCGGTCGTGGCTGCGATATCATTGTACCAGTCGGGAACGCTGACGCTCGAACAGGCGGCCGGCTACGCCGGTGTGACACCGGAAACGATGTACAAGCGACTTCAGGGTAACGGTATCAACGTTCGGGAGACGACGGCTCCAGCGGGTGAACCGGCGACCGTGAGATAACGCTCTCTTACGTTTTTGGTGGATAACTGTACTTCTCTGTGAGAAGCATCCGCATATTCTCCCTCAGGATGAAACCGCACCATGCCACCATATTCGACAGGAGTCGGGCGTGCTACCAACATCGTGCTTGTGTTGCTATCGAAGCCGGACGCCGTTGAGATACAGCCCGTTGAACAGGATGATCCCGCCGGAAGCACCCCATATGACCTTCGCGATGAAAATATCGGTACGACCGGCCACTAGAAGTATCGCAACGCCGAGGACGGCAATGCTGGCTCCAAATAACCGGTGTCTGAGAGGGATGCTGAGCATGTGCAGCGGACCGATCGAAAACAACCGATCCAGAGCCGTGCTGGACGACATCTCTGAATTTTGCCTTCTTGCTGTGTATAGGAGTATGAGCCACACAAGACCGATACATAAGAGAGTAGCGCAAATATCTGTCAATTCCATAAGTGTCAGGAGTCGAGAGAACGGGTTGCCAGCGATCGGGGTAAACGGATCCATTGTCGGATGAGTAATACTATCGAGCGTGACATGAAACAACGTGCCGATGAAAGCCGGGACAACGAGACCAGTGAGGCTGCCTGTATCAGATCGCCATCGATCGAACTGGGTTGGGTACTGGCGCGCACCCAGTACCATTCCGCTTGTGAGGACACCAGCGACGACGGCACCACCGAGATACGTGTGTTCAACCCAGTGGTACGGTCCCGGTAACACTCCGAACAACACGAGTGCTGGCCAGATATCGAGAACCACGCTAGCAGTACAGAGTGTCAGGAGATCGATCCGGCGGCGAAGCGGAAGGCCGATCAGTAGTGCTGGACCGAGATGGTAGAGCGTGAACGGCATCGGTACACACTCCGATATGGAAGTAAAAAGGTGTTTACGAGTATCGTATAGTAGCTAGGGTGGACCCTATGCCTTCTACTGTCCTAGCCATTGTCTCTATCTCTTGGTTTCTATAGAAGAGCGGTGTGTAAGACATCCCTCAACAACATGTTTGCCCAGCGAGCGGAGGCGAAGCGGTCGCGGTGCAGGTAGGTCACTTACTGCTACCACCCTGTCCGCCACACTCGGGGAAGCTTGCTCACCCCGTGTCACTGCGTGTTGATATATGTGGATAGCTCTGTTGAAATCTTTAGACGACTATACATACTCTCAACCAGACGCTCTGAGCGGTTGATAGAGAGGGCAAAGACAGTAGCCTACTCAGGTTTACGAACGAGGTAGAGAAAGGCCGTCCCACAGGAGAGGAATTGGTCAGCCTCGTCGAGTTCTCTCAGCTCCTGTTCCCAGGTCTCGATTTCGGCGTCGTCAAACGTATCGCTCGCCTGTAAAAATCGCCGCTGTATTTCAATCCCTCGCTCAATCTGAGCGTTAATCTCGGTCTGAATCTTTGCACGTGGAATGACTTTCTCAACGCTGAAGCCGGTCTCAGGAAGCAATCCGACGAGGCGTGTCCCACGTTGCCGATCGGTCATCTCAGACCGATAGATGTCGTCGGCACGCTGCATCCGGTCAGTCGGGGTATGCTTGACGTGCGTCCGCCTGTCGCCTGCAGTGACAGCCATTCGGCCATCCCGTTTGATTACGCGATAAAGCTCATTCAGTGCCGATTCAACATCGGAAATCTGAGAAAACACCTGTTTGGCGATAGCGAGGTCGTATCTCCCATCTGCCACCGGCAAGTCGGTGATATCTCCCTGCTTGAATGACACCTGTGAGAAATCGCCGCACCGGTCTTTGGCCGCGGCTAGCACCTCCTCGTTTAGATCAATACCGGTGATACTTCCTTCTTCTGTGATATGCTGGGCGAGAGCTGCTGTCTCGAAGCCAGGGCCACACCCCACCGAGAGTACCGATTCGTCAGGACGTAGGGCTAATTGGTCAATAACGAATTTCCGAAACTCCTCTTCGGTGGTGGTTGTGAGTAGTCTGTCCCACAGTTCTCGCTCTTCTTCGTCGGAAGGCTCATCTTTTGCCATCGCGGTTATTTCTCTTTCTAATATGGAATTATTATGGTGATCATGTAATTCTTTCCAACTTTATAATTACTCTAATTTTCATCAAATTCTGCCCATCCAAACCGTGATAGACACCTGTACAATTCACGGGTGCTATGAGACTAGATAGTTAGCATCAGCAAACACGTTCATGAACGACGCGATGGTGCGGTGGTCCAATCCGTGTTCACGTTTGTGGATTCGCGCGATCGCTTTTGTCCTGGTCTAGTAGGCGGTAGCGGTGCGTGGTGGTACGTGAGTATGCTCATCGCGAGCGGTAGCCGGTGGCTTTTTTTCGCCCACGATTTTGCATAAGAGTGGAAAAACGTGGGGGCGAACACACATTGCGCTCGGATACAAGGATTCCAGTATGGCGCTCGAAAAGTCAACACAGGAACTCGAACGCGGCGATCAGGCACCGGCATTCGAACTGTCCGGTACGGACGATACCCAGTATTCACTGTCGGATTTCGAGGGGTATGAGGTCCTATTGCTAGTGTTCACGTGCAACCACTGTCCGTACGCGAAGGCCAAGATGGACGCATTGAACGCGATCGCAGCCGACTACGACGAGGTCGCGGTCGTGGGGATCAATCCGAACGACGCGGAGGAGTATCCCGACGACTCCTTCGAGCGAATGTGCGAACTCGTTTCGGAAGGAACGATCGCTTATGATGCGTATCTCCGTGATGAAAGCCAAACCGTCGCCCGTGCCTACGGAGCGATGTGTACGCCCGATCCGTTCCTGTTTACGAATGAGGATGATGGATTCCAGCTCGCGTACCACGGTCGGCTTGACGACGCAACCGGGCCGGACGAGGACCCATCGGGCGACCCGGGCTTTGAGATGCGCGCTGTCATCGACGCCGTGCTCGCCGGCGAGCCGGTGGAAACGGCTTTCCGTCCTTCGCGTGGCTGTTCGATCAAGTGGCGAGACTGATCCGGTTTCGTCATCGTTCGACCGAACCGCGTCCGTACCGGGCGTCCTGAAGCGCTTCACAGACCGCTCCTTGTCCGGTCATGTTCGTTCGGGCCGACCGGGCGCGGTGATGGACGCGTTCGAACGCCTCGGGTGTGATGGGAGTCCCCTCCGGGGTGACGAACAGTCGGTCATCGGGTTCACAGAGAATCCCCGTTTCGTTCGCTTTTTCGACGTATTCGGTGAGCGGCGGTGCTGGCGCGTACACCACCACCCCATCAGTGGCGATGGCCACCCGATTCGTCTCCTCATCGAACGTCAGATCTGTCCGTCGTAACCCGGTGATCTGTTCCGGATCGAGTCCCGCCCCAAGGAGCGTTTCCACCGCGCGGTACTGGCGGGCCAGCCGGGCCTTGGCATCGAGCGTCGCGCGCACCGCCTCAACGCCATCCATGGCATCCTCGAACACCGCATCGAACGCGCGGCCCTCGTTTACGCCGTTGGTGATCTCCTCGGCGTGCATATGATCGGCGAGTCGGACGGTAACGTGTTCGACACCGGACAGTTCGCTCATCGAATCGCGAATGTCGACCGCCATCATCCACGCGAACGCGGGCGAACACCACGCCGTCGGAAGCGTGAACCGGACGAACACGGTTGACTCGACACGAAGGTCGTCGATGTATCCCAACTCGACGATCGATCGATCGAGTTCGGGATCTGTGACGCTGTCGAGCCGATTTATGACCGCGGCTCGATCGACGGTGGGTGATGATTTGGAGGTTGTCATGGGATCAATCCGCGGCGGTTTCGCCGTCCTCGAGAGCGAACTGCTGACTGATGGCGTCGTTTTGCAGCGTTCGCTTTTTCTCCTTGATGTCGATGTCATACAGCTCCGCGGCGTTTTCCCCCATGATCTTCTTTTTGACGTCGGTCGTGAGCGAGACCCCATACTCCTCGCGTTGCTCGGGCGTGAGTTCGGCGTTCATCACCGTCGGTACTAGCCAGTCTGGTTCCCATAGCGCGTAGTCCGAACCGAACAGGAGCTTATCCTCCCCGAGCCAGAACAGCAACTCGCCCATGATCTCACCGAATTTCCGCGGGCGATTCTGTGCGAACGGTGCGGCGACCGCGAGCCCGCCGTACACGTTCGGCTCTTGGGCAGCGATGAAACAGAAATCGTCCAGTCGCGGTAATCCGACGTGCTCGACGATGAAGTTCAACTCGGGAAACGACGTGGCGGCATCGTCCACGTCGGCCACGTCGAACGCGTCCCGGTTGAGCGGTCTGATCGTTGGTCCCTTGTGTGGATGGATGTTCGTGATACCGAGCTCGGCGCATTTTTCGAGGTATTCGAATGCTTCAGGCGAATCCAACCGCCATCCCTTCGAGTCGCCGCGCCACTCCGCCGTGTACAGTTTCACCCCTTGAATCCCGTAGTCATCTTTCAGTCGTTCGAGCTCCTGGAGTCCCGCATCTCCGTCGCGGGGATCAAACTGTCCGTTGAGAACGAACCGCTCGGGATACTCAGTCGCAAGCTCGGCGTTCTGATCGGTCGTGTTGAACCCTTCCGCGTAGAAATCCGTGAGATACGTCGGCTGAAAGATTCCCATGTCGACGTACCCATCCCGGAAGAGATCTCTGACCATCTTCTCCGGCCCGTACTGCCGGTACGTTTCGAGATCCCATTGGTGTTCTTCCGGTGTGAACGCCGTGTGATAGTCATAAAAACACTGTATGAACTGCTCTCCCCCCTCGTGGTCGATGTTCTCCTCGCTCGCGTCCCAGAGGTGGATGTGCGAATCGAGGATGAACACGTCCTCTCCCTCGTGGTGGTACATCCCGTTCCCTAGTGTGTTGCACGGTAACAAATGACTTTCGAAGCGATAGATATATAGAATAATCGAACGATATCTTTTACTCCTTTGCGGCCTTTGTTAGATATTATCATGCAAGCTGCACGCCTCCACGAGTACACCGATGAGATGAGTAGTGCGCTTAGCATCGATGAGATCGACCGGCCGACGGTGACCGATCCCACCACGCTGCTCATCGAGATCGACGGAGCTGGGTGGTGCCAGACCGACAATCACGTCATCGAGGGGATGTGGGCGGAGTACGTCTCTCAAGAGCTGCCGATGACGCTGGGTCACGAGAACGCGGGCACCGTCGTTGAGGTGGGCGATGGGGTGACGACGGTGATGGAAGGCGATCAGGTCATCTGTCATCCCGTTCGGACGTGTGGGGTGTGTCGGTCCTGTCGGCTCGGCGAGGACATGTACTGTGAGAACCTCGCGTTTCCCGGGCTGAGCACCGATGGGGGGTTTGCGGAGTATCTGCTCACCAACGAGCGGTCGGTGATCACGCTTCCCGATGGCGTCGATTCAGCAGAGATCGCACCCCACGCCGACGCAGGCATCACCGCCTACCACGCCGTGAAGAAGGCGACCACCGAGCTCGTTCCCGGATCGACTGCCGTCATCATCGGCGTCGGTGGACTCGGTCACATCGGAGTCCAGTGTCTCTTGGCGATGTCGGCCGCCACGGTCGTCGCTGTTGACATCAAACAGGACGCCCTCGATCTGGCCGAGCGCCTCGGCGTCGATCACACTATCAATTCGAGCGACGAAGCCCTCGTCTCGGCCATCGATTCGATAACGGACGGAACGGGAGCCACTCAGGTGCTCGATTTCGTCGGAAGCGACGAGACGACTGCGACCGGTCCAGATATCGTCGCGTCGGGCGGCGATTACCACGTCGTCGGATACGGTGGCCACGTCCATCAACCCGCACAGGCACTCGTCGATGGCGAACTCGCCTACCGTGGAACGCTCGTCGGTCGGTACACCGAGTTACAGGAACTCATGGCGCTCGTCGATCGGGGCGACGTCGAACTCCACACCACTCACTACCCACTTGCGGAGATCAATACCGTCGCAGAGAAACTCGAACACCGTGAGATCGAGGGCCGTGCCGTCATCACACCGAACGGTTAGTGCTTCGAAATCCTTTTAGCTGTTTCGGAGGCAAGTATCGGTAACATGGACATCGAAATCATCAACGAAGAGGACAACCCGATGTTACACCGTTCGGATGTTCAGTTTCGGGTCGTTCACGAGGAAGCAACGCCATCGCGACTGTCGGTACGCGACAGTCTCGCGGCCATGATGAACAAAGACGCCGACGAGGTCGTTATTCACAAACTCGACACGAAATACGGGATGCGAAAAACCATCGGATACGCCAAAGTGTATCAGACTGCCGAACACGCACGAGACGTTGAGCAGTCGTACATGCTCGACCGAAACAAGATCGGTGCCGAAACGGACCCAGAGACCGAGACTGAAGAGGCCTGATCCGACGGCCAGAAACTGAAAAACAGATGCGCGTTCTCGGTATCGAGGGAACTGCGTGGGCCGCGAGTGCCGCAGTGTACGATTCAACGACTGAAACGGTGTCAATTTTCACCGACGAGTACCAACCGGAGAGCGGCGGTATTCATCCCCGCGAAGCCGCAGAGCACATGCGCGAAGCGATCCCCGAGGTGGTTGGTCGTGCCCGCGATTCGACCGACGAGATCGATGTCGTCGCCTTTTCTCGAGGGCCGGGACTCGGACCGTGTCTCCGTATCGTCGGGACCGCTGGGCGGGCACTGGCGGGAACGCTCGACGTCCCACTTGTCGGCGTCAACCACATGCTCGCTCACCTCGAAATCGGTCGCCACCGGTCGGGATTCGACGCTCCGGTGTGTTTGAACGCGAGCGGTGCCAACGCTCACATTCTCGGCTATCACAACGGTCGGTATCGCGTGCTCGGGGAAACGATGGACACCGGTGTCGGCAACGCGATCGATAAGTTCACTCGCCACGTCGGCTGGTCACACCCCGGTGGTCCAAAGGTCGAAGCCGCGGCGGCCGACGGCGACTACGTCGATCTGCCCTACGTGGTCAAGGGAATGGATTTCTCCTTCTCGGGGATCATGAGCGCGGCCAAGGAAACCTACGACGACGGTGTGGCGATCGAGGACGTCTGCTTTTCGCTCCAAGAAACGATCTTCGCGATGCTCACGGAGGTCTCAGAGCGGGCGCTGTCGTTGACAGGGGCGGACGAACTCGTTCTCGGTGGAGGCGTCGGACAGAACGACCGTCTTCGGGAAATGCTCGAAACGATGTGTGCTGCGCGAGGAGCGTCATTTTACGCCCCGGAACCACGCTTTCTCCGAGACAACGCCGGCATGATCGCGGTGCTCGGGGCGAAAATGGCTGCTGTCGGCGATGATATCTCTATCGAGGATTCCCGTGTGCGTCCGAACTTTCGTCCTGATGAGGTGCCCGTCACGTGGCGGACTGGCTCCGATCGTCGTTCGACAGAAACAACGAGCTCAGTCACTGACGATCCCCAGCGCGGGGCAGAGGCAACTGTCGAGATCGACGACGGGAACGTGGTCAAAACGCGGGTTCCGAAGGCCTACAGACATCCCGACCTCGACGAGCGGCTTCGTCGGGAACGCACCCGTGCGGAGGCCCGGGTGACGAGCGATGCGCGACGGATCGGTGTGTCGACGCCAGTGCTCAAGGATGTGGACGAACGAGAGCCTCGGATCGTCTTTGAACACGTTGGAACCGTAGACCTCCGTGACGATCCGACTGAAGCCCGTGTGCGGGATGTGGGACGCCTTCTCGCCACGCTTCACGCGGCGGACATCGTCCACGGCGATCCCACGACCAGAAACGTTCGTGTCGGCGATCGAACGTGGCTCATCGATTTCGGACTCGCATACCACTCCGAGGCGACTGAGGATCACGCAATGGATCTCCACGTGTTCTCTCAAAGCATCGCTGGAACGGCGCTCACCCCAGATCCCCTGATCGAAGCGTTCGAAGATGCCTACCGCGATGCTGGCGATCCAACAGTCATCGATCAACTACGAACGATCGAAGGACGTGGTCGGTACCAATCGTAAAAATACCCTCGCCCGGACTGCGAGAACTTCATAACTGATGACAAGTTGTGGTAAATGGTTTAACCATGCCGGACATACCACAGATTATGGTCGATAAGCCACAATCGGGTGAACTGTTCGGTGTGCCGTACAATTTTGAGCGTCCGAGTCTCGGTCGGATGCTGTCGGCCTACTGGCGTCCCGATGAAGGTATGTTGGTCGAAAAGCCGTTTGGGATCGGATACACACTGAACCTTTCCAACTGGCGGTCGTGGATCGTCCTCGCCGTAGCGGGCGCTCTGTTTTACCAACAACAAAGCGGAGAGGAGGATGAGCCGGCGAGTGACGACGAGCCGGTCGAGGTTATCGTCGACTGAACTGGGAACCGATGGTCATTTTCTGAACGGCGTTCGAGCGGTTAGTATGCTTCACTACGTGACAACGAACCCCGGGAAGGTTCGAGAGGCACGCGAGTATCTCGGTGACGATGCAGTGACGGCTTTCGACTACGACTATCCCGAAATCCAGTCCGAAACGCTCGCTCCGATCGCCGTGGATGGCGCGCGCGCGGCATTCGACCACGTCGGCGAGCCGGTCATCGTTGATGACGCGGGACTGTTCATCGACGGACTCGACGGTTTTCCCGGTCCGTACTCCGCATTCGCAGAAGACACCTTGGGCATCGAACGCGTCGGCCGTCTGGCTCTGGACGCTGGAGCGAGCCGAGCCACGTTCCGGTGTGTGATCGCCTACTGCGACGGTGAGCCGTTTTCGGCCACACCCGACTCGGTCGATCGAGGGCGGCGCGGCGACGATCTGGCCGTCGAGGAACGCGCCACCGCGGCGACTGACGACACCGTTGACGCGACGGGCGTGCCGGTCAAACTGTTCGAGGGGGCAATCCCCGGCCGGATCGTCGAGCCACGAGGCACCGGCGGCTTCGGCTACGATCCCATCTTCGAACACGACGGCACGACGTTCGCGGAGATGTCGATTGACGAGAAAAACGCTATCTCACACCGGGGGCGTGCGCTCGCCAAGTTCGCGGAGTGGTTTGCCGAGCGGTAGGGGGTCAGTTCTTCTAGTTGTTGGTGATTCTTTCGGCAGTGTCGGGGGCCGGGGACGACCATTACCGCAGACTCGGATGTCCGCTGACGCTTCACAGACACACACTGGACCAGTTGCTACTCTCTCTACGACGGCAGATTTTGCTCTAGACACCAAGAGGTCTCCGTTTGCCCCGCATTCGTAACTGTTGCCCGTTTCTAAATATTACAGAAAATACTAATATAGAAATTAATACATAGATAAATAGATTTCAGATTACGTCCACTACGCATTGGCACTGCCGTGTTTGTTGTGCTGTTCGTGGTTGGATTGACAGTCCCGTCGTTCGTAGCCGCCAACAGTAAGGAAGCAAACGAACCGAACGACGTGCAGGAATTCGCAATGCCGATCACTGGAACATCCACAGGCGGTGAGCTTAGTCAGCAAGGAGATCGATCGGTACTCCAAGAACGAAACGGAACTGGACAGTAGCAACGCACACCGGGATGTTGGGACAACGAGGCTTTCAACGACCGCGTCCCAATCCGGAGAGTATGCCCTCAAGGTTGAATCGGTTGCTGAGGTAACTCGAGGGATGCAGGACACGATTTATGTACCCGCTAGCGAGGCACCCACAAAAGAACTGCCAGAGATCGGATTCGTCGTCTGACGCCGAGGACGCTACTGCCACCCCTGAACCGGACGGGTCGGGGTCCAAACCGACGACGATCAAACCAGTGTGTTCGGACCGAGTTCACTGGTCCGGCTGCGATCGTCGCTCTCTTCGTGACGGCGTTGTTCGCGGTCCGTCGCCGATCGTAACGTTCAGTTTCGAGAGCGATCCGGTCCCGGATACGGTTCGTCGAAGGCGACTTCATAGAAGCGTTCGGGATCGAAGAGGGCGACGAACGCGTCGGGATGTTTGACGCTCGTTTCCACTCGTTTTCTGATCTCGATTCCGGTTTCCGCGCTCCTGAGGCGATCGTCGAACGAAAGGATGTGGGCCGCGTTTCCGTGGTACGCTGAGGCAAGCGCGGGATGATCCCCGGATGGGTGATCGACGGCCGACCGTTCGGGTTCGATCGTCTCGTACCACGCCACAGCAAGCTCCTCGGAAGCGAGCTCCGCGATTACCGCGCGAGCATCGGCGAGGAGGGGATCGCTCGCTATCAGTTCGATCCACGAATGCGACCGGATGATGTCGAGCGCCTCACGGGCACTCCCCCCGACGAGGAGATCCGCCGCGAGCACGTCGCTGTCGACAACGATTCGCGTTATCTCAGTCATCCCGACGGGCACTGAGCGCGGACTCGATCTCTTCGACAGTCACGTCGTACACATCGGCACAGTCGAACAGCGCTTCCCAGCTCATACGTCCCCGGTCGTTCTCTAGGGGCAAACGTTCATCGGTCGCTAAAGCGTTCTCAGCCGCTGAGCAGCCCGCGAACCTCAGAAACGAGATCGGGATCGGCCATGAACGCGATCGTATCCCCGGCTTCGATCGTCGTCTGTGGGAGCGGGATCGTCATCGATTCGCCCTCCCGGCCGTGGGCGTAGATGAGCGACTCTCCGGGCAAGTCGACACCCACGACGCGGTCCCCGATGATGGCCGCATCTTCACCGACGGTGACGCTCCCGGCCGATACGTTCTCCGTCAGTGCTCCGAGCACATCGAAATCACCCCCGTGCAGGGCAGTTTTCGCTCCTGCTGCTCCCAACCGTTCGGGATACACCACTTCGTCTACCTCCGCGGCGTACTTCTCGTAGATGTCGGCGTGATAGTCGTCGTCGATCCGGAGTACCGTCCGACAGTCGTATTGATCCGCGATAACGCACGCGCTGAGGTTCACGTTCAGATCGCCGGTCATCCCGCCGACCGCGTCGGCGGACTCGACGCCAGCTTCCAGCAATACTGATTCCTCATCCCCACTACCGGCGTACACCTCGAATCCTTCCTCTTTGGCGCGCTCGACCTTTTCCGGATCGGTATCGACGATCACGACTTCGTGGTCCTCTAACCGGAGGATGTCCGCCGTTCTGATACCAACCCGTCCGTAGCCCACAATTACGAACCTCATACGGTGGGAAAGAACAACTGATAATAAAAACGTTCGTCCGATCGTTCCGTCATTCTCGGAAACCACAGCCCAGAAGCCGAAAAGTCAAACTAACATCGTTTATATGCACTCCTCGTTGAAGCGCCTGTATGTGGCGTGCGATGGGTGACCTGCTGGGACGGGCGAAACAGCAGGTTACTGACGATCTCAAGACGGATCCGTATCTTCCGTATATTCTGGTAGCAGCCGCGGTATTCGCGGGTTTTTGGTTTTGGCATCGGATTCCGAACTTCGCAACGCGCGATGAGCGGTGGCGCATCAACAACGTGATGGTCGCCGTCGGATACTACGTCGAGGAGCCGACGTTGGAATCATTCCTCGACGGGATCGCGCGGGGACGAGCGTACGGAGCGTCGTTTTATCTCTTCGGCATCGCTCTTTTGCCGGTGTTCGCCGCAGCCGTCGTATTCGGACAGCTCGAGGCGTTCACGACGCTGCCCGAGCAACAAGCGTTCGACCTGTGGGCACACTGGCTCGATACGCCGCGTTGGATCTGGACGTGGGGGTTGTTATTCGCACGTCTCATCAACGTCGTGGTGGCTATCGCGTGCGTCTACGTCACCTACCGGATCGGAGTTACGATGCGTGACCGTCTCGCTGGGCGGCTATCGGCGTTCCTGTTGACGGTCACGTGGGGATTTCTCGCCATGGCCCACGAGGTCGGGGAAGACGTTCCCGCGCTGCTGTGCTTCTTGCTCGTCGTATACTGTGCGCTCCGATACGCCGAGACAGGTGATCGGGCGGTGTTTCTGGCTGGCTGTGTGTTTGGTGGATTGGGCATCGCGTTCAAACTCACCGCCGGTATTGGAGTGATTCTGCTCGGTGTCGCGTACGTCCTGTACGGATTCGAACCTGACACGGAGTGGAGTGATGCACTGGTACGACCGGGACTGTTGGGCCTCGGACTGATCCTCGGTGTGACAGTCATCGTCGTCGGCTATCCCAGTGTGTTTGGTGACGGAATCGAACGGATCATTCATCGGATGGACCGCGGCACGTCGAACAAAAGCAACGTTTACGGCTGGCTCGACAGACCAAGCTGGTGGTGGCTTCTCCGTGGCTATCTCGACGGGCTAGGACTGCCGTTGTTCAGCGCAGGACTCGCCAGTGTGGCGATGAGCGTCCCCCGTCTCTGGAAGCGATCGTCCGAAACCAACGGCGTCGTGCTGTCGTTGGTCTGTATCACGACGCTTCTGATAGTGTTCGCTCGCTGGTCCTACATTCGAACCCATCACCTCCTGCTGACGTTTCCGTTGGTCGTTCTCCTCGTGGGGGTGGGGTTGGCGCGTCTTCACGATCACGACCGCTCTCTTGCCCGCCCGATCATCGCTGTGCTCGTGGTTTCGAGCAGCGTGTACGCCGGGATCGGCGTGCTTGGCTACGCGACCCAACCCCGAGACGAGGCAACCGACTGGCTCCAGACACACGCCGATGAGGACGCGGTGATCGAAACGTACGTGGCCGATCCCCAAGAGGCTGCTATTCCTCACGGGATGACTGTCAGCCGCCCTCGATACGAACACATGAACGAAAACGGTGATCCCGTGGCGCGGGAGACCTACACCGGGTGGATACAGGAGATGCCCCAGCGTTGTCCGGAGTACATCGAGCTAACCTATCACAACGGCATTCTCCATCTCGCTCCGGACGACTGGAACGTCCGAGCCGAACGGCTCTCCTGGTCAGGACAGACCGACTATTACAGGGCGTTGCTTGCCGAGGACACCTATCCCTACTCCGTCGCAGCGACGTTCGGTCCTCGTCCAGCGTTCCTCGACCAACCCCCCCAGCGAAACGGCTGGCTGGATCTCCTCGGTGTTGGCGTGAATCCCAGATCGATCCAGTATGGTGACCCGCAGGATTTCGGTCGGAATCAGTACACTGTGATCCTCGAACGCACCGGCTCTTGCTCCCCACCGCCGAAAGAGCCATGATGGTATGAAAAAACATAACGTACAAATCGGTGCGGCCCAAGGGGGAAATATGGCCACCAACGGGTCTAACAAAACGGTGACAATAAAACACCGATGCAGTTGTGGAATGACGTTCGAGTCGGCCGAGCAACTCAGAGAGCACGCTCGGAGAGAACACGACGCCGTCGTGTGAGTTGGACTCGGAAGGACCAAGCCTTCGGCGCGATTGGTGATACTAACACCATGGACCTTCTTGCGCTTACTCGGGCGGCACTGGATACTGGCCCGCTTTGTGATCCTTGTCTTGGCCGACTCGTCGCTGATCGGGGGTTCGGTCTCACGAACACCCAGCGCGGTCGTTCGCTTCGGATCACCGTTGCTCTTGCTGACGATCATCCGTACGAGCCACACGCAGACGAAGAGTCGTGTTGGGTTTGTGAAGGCGAGTCCGCCCGTGTTGACTCGTTTGCGGAGCGGGCGATCAGGATGCTCGAGGGATGGGAGATCGATACCTACCAAGTCGGAACGCGCGTTCCGCCGTTGCTCGAAGAGAACGATCGGTTGTTGCGTGAGGACGTAGGACTCGAAGCGGCGGCAGGCGAACCGTTGAAACGCGAACTCAACCGCGAAGTCGGAAAACGGATCGGGGCAGCGATCGACGGCGAGGTCGATCTGGAGCGTCCCGACGCGCTCGTCCTCATCGATCTGGCGACCGATGAGATCGAACTGCAGGTGAACTCGGCGTTCGTTTACGGGCGGTATCGCAAGCTCAAACGCGACGTGCCTCAAACGAAGTGGCCGTGTTCGGACTGTGGTCAGACGGGCATGCGCCGGGGAAAACGGTGTGCGGCGTGTGAGGGGACCGGCTATCGGTACGGAACGAGCGTCGAACAGCAGACGGCACCGCTTCTTCAAGAGGCGATGGACGGCAGCGATGCGGTCTTTCACGGCGCTGGGCGCGAGGATGTCGATGCCCGGATGCTCGGGGACGGTCGTCCGTTCGTCATCGAAATCGACGAACCGCGCAAGCGATCTGTGGATCTCGATCGACTCGAAACGGAAATCAACGAGCAAGCCGACGCCGTCGAGGTGTCCGGACTCCGGGCCGCCACACACGAAATGGTCGAACGCGTCAAGCAATTAGACGCCTCGAAGACGTACCGAATGGAGGTAGAATTCGACGCGCCGATCGACACGGCAGCGTTCCAGGATGCGCTCGGCGCGCTTGAGGGTGCGACAGTCGAGCAGCGCACACCCAACCGCGTCGACCACCGACGGGCCGACATCGATCGAACGCGAACAGTGTACGATATCGAGGGCGAAGTCACAGACGAGTACCACGGAACGGTCGAACTCCACGGGGAAGGTGGCCTGTACGTCAAAGAACTCATCAGTGGTGATGAGGGACGGACCGAGCCGAGCCTCGCTGGACTGCTGAGCGTGGACGCTGTCGTGACGGTGCTCGACGTGACCGGCGTCGAAGGAGAAACCGAACCGTTCGAACAGTCCGACTATTTCGTTGGTTCGTGAACTATCTATCGTCCAACGAATAACGTTCGGTCGAAGACACAAACAACAGAATCATAGGATATATGTTTGAATTGAGTGAAGTTGGGACTACATGAGTGACCAAGCACTTCGATTTAAAATACATTCGCCACGATTACTCAAACATAACCGCCCACGATCGACGGCAAGCATTGTTCCCAAACTGTTTTTATCTAGCTTTGATATCAATGTCAGCAAAAAACAATATATGGGGGGACTCTGATGGAGATTGCGAGTGCTGTCAGCCTGTGGATACTAGCTGGACTTGTCGTGTTAGCAGTTGGTCCACTCTTCGTTGAGCGGCCGATGTGGAGTCCGTTTTGGCGCGGAGTATCCTCGATCTTCGATCCGCTGCGCGCAGTTCATTGGACGATCGTGCCGTTTCTGGTGCTCCTCGGACTGGGCTTGTTTGGGATATGGGTGCGTTCCATCCAGTTGATTCCGGTAACAGTGCTTTGGGGTGTGCTGGCTGGGCTGTCGCTCATGTGGTTCTGTCGTGGTCGATATCACGCGTATCGGTATTGGAAGGGATTGGGCGATGGGCTGGTTATTAATATGGATATCGAAAATACGAGTGAAGGAATCGGCTTGCTCGATCAGTGGGCTGGAAGCGTTGATCTGCCCAAGCGCTCGATTCTCGTCGCTGGGGCACCTGGCTCGGGAAAAACCGAAGCTGCGAAACATCTCGTCCAACAGCTATTGTTTGACCAGGATTCGTTGGTGTTGGTGTACGATCACAAGTCTGATTTCCAAGAATTCTTTGACTCCATCAATGTCGATTATATTAAAATATCGATGGAAGGTTCGACACATATCTGGAACCTTTTTCGAGAGTTCGATTCGAATCACGATGTTGATGAATTCGCTCGTGCACTCTTCCCCCAACTGAGCGGTGGCGACAACGACTTCTTCGACGATATGGCCCGGCAAGTGTTCGCCGCCTGCCTGAAGATGATGTTACACCGGAGCGACAAGGAGAACCTCTCGAATGCGGCAGTGCGCTACTATTTCCAGACACGGGGGGTTCAAGAGGTGTATGAGGATTTAAACGAGTACTCGGAGTTCCAGGCGGCCGCATCGGCCATTGACGTGGAGGCGAGTCCCAAACAGGCCCAGGGCGTGTATGCGTCGGTCCAGCGTGTCGTCAACAAGGTGTTTGTTGGGGATTTCGGAGACGAACCAGACGACGGGAGGGGTTTTTCGCTTCGTGAGCATACTAACGATCCACAAGGAGTTCCGATCGTACTCGATTTCCCGAAAGAGTCTGGACAGGCAACGAAACCGATCTTTCGATTTCTGATCGATCACGCCGCAATGTTTGCGATGCAAGACACGGATGAGTATTCGTATTTCGTGTTGGATGAGTTTGCCCAGATTCCGCATCTCCGACGGCTGGAGGAACTCGTCAACGTCGGGCGTGGGGAGCAAGTTGTGACGCTCGTGACTCTTCAGTCCGTTCAACAACTGTACGAGAACTACGGAGAGTCCGGAGGGGAGGCGATTCTGGCGGGGCTAGTATCGATGATCCTACTACGGCCGAACGATCCTCAAACCGTCGAATTTTATCGTTCAGCGATCGGAGAGGACTTCTCGGAGTACACCCAGCACGTCGGAAAAGACAGCTGGGACCGCAAGCGCCGCGAGGTCAAGGAGGTCGAGGAACATCCCTTCTCAACGGGCGAAATCCGCCGTTGGGATCCCGGCGTGGGTGTGGTCGTGAAACAAGCCGGGTGGTTGCATGGGTATATCTCGATGTTGAATGATACGACGCGAGAATTCGTCGAGAGTGTGCTCAAGCCAGCTGATCCAGCCAGTGGTAGTGATGCTACGGCGCTGCCTGAGAAGTCTTCGAGAAAAGCACTCGAACCGGGTGAGTCCACAGAGGAACAGCGATCGCCTGTACCAACTGATCACGACTGAGACGCATGATGCTCTCCAGCCATCCACCAAAGTGACGGAGACCTATCCGATACTGGGATCACCGCTGCTGGGTCCACTGTCAGTTAGGGTGGGGTCAGCATCGTCGCGGTCTGCATTTCTTTCATCATTGGATTGGGGCGTGGTCTCAGTGGCACGGTCACGCCCGTTCGTACGTTCGTCAGATTCTCGTTCCGGCGCTGTCAGCCATGGATCGGCAAATTTGGGGGGCTTCGAATCCACCCATTTACTGTTCGAGTCCACGGACGATACGAGACCATCGTAGTCGAGATCCATCCACCGTGGAAGGCTGCTAGGCTTGTCCACGGTGTGCTCATCCACGTCGGACTCGCCGGATGAGTCGTCTCCGTTTGCTCCGGCCGCTGTCACTCCCTCTTCTGGCTCTTGGGGTTCGTTGTCCGTGCTCTCGTTAGGTACTGCCTCGGTAGCTAATCCGTTAGCTGCTTCCTTGGTGTCCTTTGACGCTGTTGCTTCGTCTCGTTCCGTTTCTTCGGTATCATCGAGACCCGTCGCGCCGGTGGTTTGGTCTGTCGCCGGGTCGTTGCTCGGCTCGTTGGTGAGGTACCCGTCGCCAACAGCCATCTGAACGGCACCGTCGTCGCCGGGACGCAGCTGAATGTCCTCCTCTCCAGGCGAGACCCGAACCTCACTATCATCGAACGCGAGCGTCAGATCATCTCCAAACGAGAAGTCAGCGTCATCCTCCGCCCCCGGAGAAACTTCCATCGTAGTGCCAGTAGCTTCGTCAAGCGCTACTGTGAGTGTCCCATCGTCGCCTGTCGATAGTTCGAAGTCATCATCACTTGGTGATATGTCAACTTTGGTACCGTCTGTCGTCTGTGCGTCATCGGCGATCGACAGGGTGATATCGCCCTCGCTAAACGAAGCGTCGACATCGGTGTTCTCGGTGGGAGTGACGTGGAGGGTGGCTCCCTCGAGATCGTTTTGGTCTGTGGCGTTATCTATTCTCTCACTGATGGACTGGTTCATCCCACCAACGTCGGCCTCCGCTATCTGCTCGGTCTGGGGCGCTGTCTGTTCCGTTTCGGTCTCGTTGTCTGCTACTTGTGACAATGCCTGACTCGTGTCGACAATGGGAGCCTCACATGCCCACTTGGGCGTCTCCCCTGGTAAATCAGCAAACGGGAACTCCTCAATCTCGGCCAGTTGCTCATTGTCGAGATCGTGCTCTCGCCCGTAGTATTTTAGGGCGGCTAGGTCGACTTCTGAGAGCGCTTGCTGGCCGTGGGCTGCCTCAATTTGTAGCTCACCGTCTTCGATGCGGAGGCTTGTCGTCCCGTGGTATGCGGTCCAGTAGCAATCGATGTCATCCTCATGATCGGAGATTCGTTTAAGCGTCTCGTCGTGGGGATGCGCATCGTAGTCGTTTTTCTCTGTCGTATACCGATTGTCCAGTCCACTGGAGATAATCAGTGAGTCCGGCTGTGTGTGGGCAAGTGATTCGGAATCTGTTCCATTTTCTGCCCCGTGGTGGGTCACCTTGAGACTATCAACAGTACTGAGTTGATCAGCATGCTCTTCGACTAATCGGGTTTCAGCCTCACCTTCAACATCTCCCGTGAGTAGAACGCTCTTTTCATCGTAGGTGGCTTGAAGAGCGAGACTGTTTTGGTTTTGTTTTTTACTATTTATCTCTGGAGATGGATTCAACACCTCCACAGTGATTCCGTCAACATTGATTGAATCCCCTTCGTGAAGCGCTATCTCCTCAAGGTTATTTGCTTTAAGCGCATCTTTATACCGGCTCTTTGTCTTAGAGTTCTTTGTGTTGACGCCTTTTTGAGAGGGACAGTATGCCGTTCCAATCCTGTCTTGCCCAAATTCCTCAACAATCATTGCATGGCCACCAATATGATCGGCATCATAATGGGTAGCGACAAGATGATCAAGAGAGTCAATTCCACGATCATCCAGATGGGCGAGAACCTGTTCTCCCCGGTCTCGATAATCACCGGAGTCGATGAGCATTGTCTCTCCTGTGGGTCCCTCAAGCAAGATACTCTCTCCTTGACCGACATCGATCACATCCACACGAAGCCCGTCAGTGTCATTGCGGGCCCCCATCGCTATTGATTCTCTGGCTTGTCTGACTCTGCGCTTTTATCGGCAGAATTCGCACGGATACGCTTGTCCTGCTCTTCAGCTTCTGTGATGCGTTGCTCAGTAAGTGCCGAATCGTACGCTATCTCTATGAGTTCACCGTCTTCAATTGTCCCGTGGAAGACCGCAGTCCCGACTGCATCATCTGGATCAAGTTCAGGAACACTAGCTGCTGGGAGAACGATATCTCCGATAGGCCACTCCTCTGCCTCGTCAACTACGAGAAGAACGGCCTTGTTTGATTCAAACCGATCAAATTGAAGTTCATACTCACCATTGTCTGGGTCCTCTTCCCACCAGTATTGAGCACCGTCGAACGACGTCATAGCTCTATCTTATATCAACACCACAACCTGTATAAACATTGGTGAAGGGAGACTAAACTAGATGTAATATGGATTGGTATCGGTAGCATTGCTCCATTCGGTTCTCAGCTCCGATCCAGTACGTGTGCTCATCATACGTAGAATCTGAGACCATGGATTCCCTTCAGTCACTCGCCGCGGTCGACGTTTTCGTAGTCCTCCTCAACCGTGGTTACGACGTCATCGTAATTCTCTTCCAACCGCTCCTTCGAGCGCTCGGTCACCTCAGGATCGAACTGCATCCAAACGACCGTGTCGCCCTCGATCTCAGCGTTGTAGACCTGCCCGCTCTCCACGTCGTGGGGGATTTCGTCGACGTTCAGGTCGAACCAGCCAACGCTACTGTCCTGTTGGTAGACGACAAAAGTCACAAGGTCGTATTCGATCGAACTCGCTTCCACGCGTTCGTCTGGTTTCCACTCTGGTGACGTATTGACCCACTCTTTCACCTCCTCCTCGGAAAAATCTCGATTGAATTCGATATCTCGCAGTGTTTCTGACATATTCTGTATTACTATATTCCGATATATTCATGCTTCGCTAGTGAACTTCCCCGACCTACTCACTCGCTACGCTCGTTCGTTGAGGAAGGGGGCTTAGCACCTACAGTTCAGCTACCCGCCTCACCTAGAACAGTCCATCACTGTAGCTCAGGGCGAGAAAAACGGCCAGTCGTGAGTAATTCCCGTTCGACTCGGAGCGATCGAATTGGCGTTCATCCACGCCATCAACAGGCTCGCGACCTGCCGCTAAGAGTTGAACTGATCGATCAGCAATATTGACAATTATCTTTCCTGTTCGATAGCTTTTTACTCACGGATTACGATGAGAAGCACGAACGCCGCGTGACACACAAAGTGTCCGGGTGGTGGAAACACCCGAACGGCGGTGTTCGAGGTTCGCGGTTAACGAGCAGTGAACACCAATGGATCATAACGACACGGACGTAGAGAAAAGTATCGGTTGTGACCAGAACGATGAGGAATCACCTGCCCGAGAGACGTGCATCAAGCCGTGGTGTGAGGCGGCTGTGTACACCCGTATCATCGAAGAGGAGGGCGAGGGCGGCAGCGTCGAGATCAAACGTTGTGCCAAAGGGCACTTCGTCCGTAAGCGCTTGCTCGACGTCGACGGAGAGGCATACCGAACGTTCCGGTCGATCTTGGGACCGTAAGTCATTCTCCTCGTTTTTTAAGAAACAGACAGAACATCGCTGGTGACGATCGTGCGCTGTGAGGGCTGTGTTTTCCTGACCGCAGTGAGGTCGGCACGTTGTGGCGACCAGCACCCACGACAGCACGCGTCGATTACCGGACGGCAGCCAACCACTGCACGACGCTCAGTCGGTCGGAGCTGATCCAAGGTCGAACACCTGAACGAGAGTATGATACTTTGAAGTACTATACGTTGAGATCGAATAGCATCAGCTATGGCGGAGTTCGTAAACCGGAGTGAGGAACTCTCACGGCTGCGTGCTCTCTACGAGTCGGACGACGCCTATTAGGGATCCGTTCTTCCGCTTCTGGTTCCACTTCGTCTATGGGACTGGAGCAGTACGACAAATTCGGATAGGATGCGTACGAGACGCTCATCGAACCAGAGGTAGCTGATTTCGTAAGCACGTCGTTTGCGGAGTTGTGCTGTTCAGCGCTTCGGTCGTTGTACCCGGAGTAGACGATCACGCAGACCGGACAGTGGTGGTACGGCGAACACGAGATCGATGCCGTGGGACTCACTACTGGAGAGACCCTGATCGCTGGCGAATGCAAATTCCAGCAGTCACTGGTCGGATACAACGCACTCTCGAAACTTGAGCGTCACGTCAACCAACTCCGACGGACACCGAACAACGGCAGTGAACGAGTCGCGGAGTACGCACTGTTTTCACGGAGTGGATTCAAACAGTCTGTAACGGAAGCGGCTGCGAAACGGGACGATTTTCGGCTATTCACGGTCGAAGATGTCGTTACTGCGTTGAGTGCCTAGTCCACTCAGAGACATCGCATATTTCGTCGAAGGCAGCTATGCTGTGTGGGACTTTTGGAGGCGACAAATCTGGAGACAGTTTTCAGCAGAGCCAAGGATGGGATTTGAACCCATGAATTCTCGATTACAAATCGAGTGCTTGGACCGGACCCAAGCTCCCTTGGCAGCGTGTATCTATACAGTGATCACTCGTCCTTTGAGTGTATATCGGTTTCGTGTTTCGCCATCGTGACCCGATGGGTTGTGTAGCCGTGTCGTTCGTAAAACTGCTGTGCCTCCGTGTTGTTTGCCATCACATCGAGCGTGATCGTCTCGATGTCTTGCTCGTACAGTGATTGTTCCGCGGCTACGAGCAGCGACGAGCCGATCCCGTCTCCGCGGTGGTCGGGAACCACATACAAGTTTTCGATCAGCCCGGCGGCCGTCGTCTCCTCATACCGGCCCGAGTGGGCACTGAACATCACGAATCCGACAATATCGGTGACTAGGTCGCTCTCTGTCCGCTGGACAGCGGTGTCAGCGCGGGCGACGAGTAGCCCACCGGTGACCAGATGTTGCGTGATCGACTCCCGGATCGGCGTGCGGTTTGATTCTGCGGCGAGATGTGAGCCGTGATCCTGCTGACCACGGGCGAGCGCTATCCACAGATCCGTGAGCACATCCGCCTCGTTCCGATCGGGAGTGTCGATCTCCATCAGTTCTCAGCCCCAGAGTCGAGCGCCGTGACCGCCGGGAGCTGCTCGCCAGTCAACAGCGCGAGCGCCGCACCCCCACCGGTACTGACGTGGTCGAAGCCGGATAACCCGAGTTGACGGAGCGCAGCAGCCGTATCTCCGCCGCCGACGATCGAAAACCCGGCGTCAGTGGCACTGTTGTACAGTTCCTTGGTTCCGACGGCGAACCGTTCGTCTTCGAACACTCCCGCTGGTCCGTTGAGCACCACCGTTCCAGCGGTTTCGAACACCTCGGCGTACGTATCGATCGTTTCCTGTCCCACGTCGAACGCGGGCTGTTCGACCGGGAGAGACTCGATCGAACGCTCGATGCGTTCACCGTCACGCTTGATGGCGACATCGGAGGGGGTCTGAATCCGATCCGGAAACCGATCGAGCAGTTCTTCGGCGAGATCAAGTCGATCACGCGCGCGAGAGGTGACGACTGACGCCGTCTCCTCCCCGAGTGACACCCCATCGGCGTGGAGAAACGCGTTCCCGACGACTCCCGTCGTGAGAACCGTATCGGCGATTCCCGACTGAAGAACGGTTTCTGCGATCTCGATCGAGTCGTCAACCTTCGCTCCACCCAGAACGTACACCCGAGGCGACGGGCGATCTCTGATCTCACCCAGTGCTTCGAGTTCGCGTTCCATCACCCGCCCTCCAAAGCTCGGGAGTCGTTCAGTAAAGCCCACGATCGACGGCTGGGACCGATGCGCAGCGGCGAACGCGTCGTTGACGAAAACGTCGAGTACCTTCGACAGGCGTTCGACGAGATGGGTTTCGGCCGCGTTCACTGGATCGAACGACATGTTTTCCTCGCTGTAAAACCGCGTGTTTTCGAGCACGAGCACCGATCCATTCTCCAGCGTCTCAATGCGGTCTCGGGCCGCCTTGCAGAACGTGGCGTCGACGTACTCGACGGGCGCATCGAGCAACTCGTCGAGTCGGCGAGCGTGGGCAGAAAGCGACATGAACTCATCACCCGCGGGCCGACCCTGATGAGCGAGCACAGCAACACGGGCGTTACGCTCCGTGAGTTCCGAAAGGGTGCCGACGTGCGCCCGCAGTCGAGCATCATCCGCCAACAACCCATCCCCATCACCTGAAAGCGGGCTGTTGATGTCGACACGTACCCCGACTGCTGTCCCGCTGGCATCGAGATCATCGAGCGTCCGTATCATGCCCGTGGTTCCTGTGCGGTCTACGAAAGGTGTTGTGTTTGCTTCCCGATCTCCGATCAACGTCACACATCTTATTTTGATTGCGAGTAAACGATTGACTGTGGATGGATGTGCGATTATAAGAACATTGTCATAAATAGCGATTCTGGGACGATGTATCCGAAATTTCCACCACGATCTCAGGACGCTGATGATTGTCACACGTCGAGACAATCCGAACACAACGATCGTCCGTCAGTGACGGTAAGCGATCGAGTGAACGCACCACAGTCCTCACAGATCCCCTGGCTCGCGGCGTCAGCGTCCGTGTTGTCCGTGGATTCGTCGATCGGTAGCGCTTGTTCGTAGGGATCTCCCTGCGGAGCGGTCAACAGATCCCGCTCGGTCAATAGCCCCATCAGTTTGCCGTTTTCGACGACGAGCAGCGGCTTTGAGGAACCGATGAACCGATCGGCGGCTGCCTCTACAGACACGTCAGGTGTGATAGTTTCATAGTCGGTTGTCATCACGTCACCGAGCGTTGCGTCTGCTGCGTCGCCGGTGAGAAACCGCCCGAGGAGATCGTGGGTGCTCACCAGACCGACCGGATCGGTCCCCCGAAGCACCACGAGGTGGTCAGTGCGTTCTTCGAGTAACAGTCGGGCGCTCGCTGGGACGGAATCGCTCTCGCTCGCTCCGACGAAGTCGGGCACAAGCACATCTCGAACAGTGTCGTGTGTGACCATATACGGAGGTAGTCCGTAGAACAAGTAAAATGTGATCCGATAACATTATGAAACAAGCACTCGTAGTTCCGTATTCGCTCGGCACTGTCGGAATCACAGATCGAGGACGACGGCTGTCCCCTTCTCGCGGCACCGTTCGAGTGCTCGTTTTGCTGCCATTCCGGCGTCTTGTGCGGTCCGATCACGTCCCACGCCGACTTTCAGGTCGACGCCGACCGTCGACCGGACGTGTTCGACCGCGTCTTCGTACGCCGGTCGATCGATCGTCGAACAGACCGCAATGACGTTGTCACCACCGACGAAAAACGACAGTGAGTCGTGCGCCATCCGCATGTACCGCATCAGTTCGGCGTACCCCTGTTCGATCTGGATGAACGTATCGAACTCGTTCAGTCGGTCGGTGTACTCTCCGGTCGCGTTGTTCACGTCGAAATGAGCGATCTGGACGTCCTCGTCGGTTCGTTGGGACTCATCCAGCATTTCTCCCCGAAGGATCTCCTGCCGTGTTCGGTCTTGGGCGCTTCCCGCCTCTTGGAGCCGACTCGTTGCCTGCCCGAGTGCGTCGACCGGAGTTCGGTCGACGCCAATGCCGAGGCTGATCGTTACCGGGTACCGGTTGGCGATCGATTCTTGGATGAGTGCGTGGGCGTCGATCGTCATCCCGTTCGTCACCGCGATCATATTGTCGAACCGAGAGAAAAAGACGTAGCCGTTCCGATTACCGAACAGCTGGGAGAGGTCGGCGTACAGTCGCGATTGCAGTGCTTGCAGGTCGACTTCACGGCGTGGCTCGGGTGTGACAGTCCATGGTCCGTAGTTGTCGATCTGAATGAGGGTGACCTGCGTGTTCGTCACAACTGACATTGTTGGTTGGTGAATATTGGTGCTTCGATCCCACCTTTTTTCCGTTCGGGTGGCCTCCGGCCACCCTCACAGCGCGAGAGCACAGCTCTCGCTGGCTCTCACTCGCTGTCACCGGGCTGCGCCCGGTTGCTTGAGGAACTTCGTTCCTCTCTGCGCTCGCGAGAACGCAACAAAGATGGGGCAAAAAAAGCCGCTCGCTGCGCTCGCGGTGACTACACTTGCATCTCCCGCCCCGCTCCGCGACCGCTTCCGCTCCGCGACCGCCGCCGCCGACTCTGTTGTTCTCAGTCGTCAGCGTGGACGACTGGAGCCTTGTCCACGATACGAGCCACGTCAGGGTAACAGGCCCGCAATCCATCGGGATCGCCGCGCTGGCGATGGTGGCAGTACGCCGCCAGCGTTGTGACTAACGCGGCTGGGGCACTCGTTGCGTCGGGCTGTTCAGTCACCTCGGCTGGTTCCCGATCGTTTTCAGGTGTGTACACCGACTGGACGACGGTCCCATCGCGCTGTTCGTGATACCGCACGCGGCCACCGTTCTCGAACCACCCGGTGACGACCGACTCCTTTGCTGCGTCGTAGCGCGTGACGTTCGCAATCCCGGGCAGATCGTCGTACGCCAGCTGTGACTGACCAAGCCCGGCCGTCGCCAGTATCTCCTCGATCTGCGTGGCGTGCGCACAACCCGTACTCCGACACGGCCGACACCAGACCCCTTGCCCCACATCCACGACGTGGTACAGTTCGGCCTTCGAGATCGTCGCTCGATCCTCAACCATCGAGAGGTTCACCGACTCGCCAAGCCGGTCCCAGAACTGAAACACTGGCAACATCATCGACGGCCCTCCAATAGGGGGCAATCAATCCGATGCGCGTACCGCGACCGAACCGGCCGCCCACAGTTCCGACACTGCGGCGCTGTTTATTTTTCTGATACGATTCGACACCGTTACATGTCTCTGCTTCGTTCCCAATCATGGGTTTTCGTTTGCGGCTGAGAACCCCAGCGTCGGGTGGTGTGCACACCCGGCGCGTTTCAATGAACGCGCATGCGTTGCCGCCATGCTGGCGTTCTCGTTTATCGTTCCTTACTCCTTCACATATAAAGGTACTGATGTAACGAGTAATGTCATATCATACTTACAACTCCTTTCTCAGGGGGCGCTCTTCGGACGAGACTGAGACAGTACCGGTGGACGCTACTACCGATGATATTATCTATTCTTACTATCACTTTGACGGTGTGGCACGAGGACAAATAGTCTGTCTGCGATGATGCGGTTCGGTAGCAGTGCAGAGGCACTGCGGGCAAGATGCAGCACCGCGAGCGGGAGCTAACGAGTCGCAGCGCGAACGAAGTGAGCGATCGTCTCGTCAAGCGAGCGGCTTTTTAGTTCGGATTTTTTATACGAAGGTGGTTTTGCCACCCTCGTATAAAAAAAGTGAGTGTTTAGACCCGATCGAGCAGTTGATCGGCAGCTTCGCCCAGTTCGACGCTCGCGTTTCGGGAGTTGTACTGGATGACATCGGTTGCGGTGAGCTTGGGAAGATGGTGTTCGTAGAGACGTTCCTGAGCACGCTCGCGCTTGCGCGCTGGAACCGCCTCGGGGCGAACGGAGCGTTCGCGCGCGACAACACGGGTAGCGAGCTGTCTGACAGTGATCTCTCCGTCAGCCGCACGGAGTGACTGGAGCACGGTACGCCGATACGGCTCGGCGAGCAACTCCTCGATCACCGTTTCGGGTAATCTCTGTCCGGCGTCGGTCGTACTCGGTGAATCGACTGCCATGTCAACAGGTACGTGGTGCCGACTGAATAAGCGTGGCGCACGTTCACACGGAACGGGACACTCATGAACAGAGCGGGGGACGGCTGTCAGTCGCTCGTGGCGCTCCCAGTTTCGTACGGCCAGTTGCCTTGCTTGCGCAGCGCTCGGCCCATCGCCTGGTTGAACGACTGGATGTCTTCGAACTCCTCGGTCTCGACGTCCGCGAGCACGTCAGCAACGCTGACGACGGTTTCGTGGTCGATGCGAACTGGGTGATCACCGACGCGCTCTCGGAATTCGGCTTTGGACAAGGGAAAATCCTCTTCCTCGTCGACTTTCTTGGCGAGGATCGCCTGCCCGTACTTGCGCATCCCTTCGCTTCCCTCCTCGGCATCCGGATCGTGAGGCCAGTCCATGCTCGTGATTGAGGACAGTGCGAGGTTAAACGTTCCCTTCCGACGTTTGAACCGCACACGGAACTGACCTCTGGGGCTGTGAGACAGTCACGAACTGCCTCGTTCACACGATCGATCATATCATGTGGTTACAATGTTTCTTACAACGTACGGACCACATCGTTGCCGCCCTTCGGCGCAGAGACGAGCGGCAACCTGAATTTCAGTTCGTTTGGATGGGTTTGTCACAATAATCAGTACCGGCTCTCTACCACGTGGACGTACGAACAGCCCACTGATCATGAAATATCTCACGCTCTCACTGGGACCGACGGATCGCGCGTTCCACCCGATCGATCGGCATCTCACGACGCAGGAACACGTTACACGCGAGACGTTACTCCACCTCGATATCCGATTTAATGAGACGTATCTCGTGTTGTATCATCTCACAGGTCCTCGCTCAGTCATCGAGACGGCGATCACGACCCACGAGACCGTGCTCGACCATGAAATCGTCTCCGTTGATGGCGACGACGTGTACGCGTACATCCATCTTGATGTGTCAAACACCGACGGACACCTCGTTGAACTCGCACACGACCATAGTCTCATCATCGACACACCGATCACGTTCGACGCCGACGGCATGAACGTCACCTTGGTCGGGAACACAGCGCGGTTGGGAACGGTGCTTCAGTCCGTTCCCGGGGAGCTCACCGTCTCGGTTCGGAACGCCGGACGATACGATCCCGGTACCAACGACCTCCTGGCCTCACTCACTGACCGCCAGCGGGAAGTGTTCGAGACCGCTGTCGAAGCGGGCTACTACGACGTTCCCCGTCGCGTGACCCATCGTGATATCGCGGGTGAACTCGACTGTGCCCCCAGTACTGTCGACGAACACCTCCGAAAAGCCGAATCAGCCGTCGTTCCACACCTGTTCTGATTTTCCTAGTACACTACGTGCAACAGTCCGTACACGACGACGCCGAGGAAAAAGGAGATGAGCCAAAGCGGCGCGGCGATCCGAGCGACCCGCCGGTGATTCGTCGCGTACAGCTCGGAAACGGGACGCGTGAGCGCAAGCAACAACACGTAGTACAACAGCGGGATACAGACGATCGCAAGCAGGATGTGAATGGCCAACAGCGGCAGATACACGTACGTTTTGATCACGTCCGGTCCGAGAAACGGTGACGGCCCTTCGAGCGTCACGCGATACAGATACAACCCGAGAAAGGCGACAAACAGACCGAAGCTCGTCACCATCGCGTACTGATGTTTCTCGACCGCGTCGTTCCTGATGAAATACCAGCCTGCGCTGATCAACGCGATCGCAGTGAGGCTGATGCCAGCGTTGAGGTGTGGAATCACCGCAATGAGACCAGAGACGTGGGGAAATACGGTCGATGGGATGATCTGGAGAGCCGCTCCGAACACGAATCCGAGCGAGAGGAGAGTTAACACCCCCGTCACTGCTGGAACGTTCTGTTTGATCTGTTGGTGCATATCTCAGAACAGACACGGTACCGTCTTGCAGTTGTCGCTCCCGAAGCCTGTAGCCTTGATCTTCGGGCGCCGTTCTGTTTAAACGGCCTCACTACTGAGAGAACGACGTACCCCGGTTGTCCGCAAACGGGGGGTCGCGCTACCCCGTGGGAAGAGAGTCTGCCTTGGAAATCGGCAGGGCGTCGCCAGAACTCGATGAGTTCTAGCTGCCAACCAGAAACGGCGTCCGTTTCTGGTGACGATGACTCGCCACAGGACACCGCACACAGAGTCGGCAATCCCGATAGACGACGCTTGCGGCGTTTCAGTCCTGAAACCTCCCTCGACGCGAGGCTTCCCTTGTAGGAAGCCCCGCCCTTGAGGGCGGGCGAGGATATCACTGAGGAAGATGAACGCCGCGAGGCGGTAAAACGCTACATCGAACAGGTTCTCCACCCCGGTGGCAGTGACGATCTCGACGCCTGGTTAGCAGCGTGGTCAGTTTGGACGGAATGTGTAGACCTTGCCGAAGAGGTCCTTCGTATGAGTCGTGCCGTTGAGCAGTACCGGCTTCCAGACCGTCTCGATGTTGATGCTCCCGTGCTCGTACTGACCGGCACCGACGGACTGGATTTCCTCCGTGAGAGTGCTCGCGCTGTCCACACGGCCCTTCCGCACAGCAGCTTCGTTGAGTTCGACGGTATCAGTCACGGCGGACCCAGCGAAGCCCCAAAACTGATCGCGGCGGAAGTTGATTCGTTCCTAATGACCAATCAGGAACGGTCAAGCGAGTAACGTGACCGCTCCGATGCTACTCGTCCATCGCTTCGTGGAAAAGATGGCGAGAGACCGGATTCGAATCCGGTCTTGTTCTCCGCTTATGCGTGGGACCGGATTTGAACCGGCGGACCTCTACAGGACAGCGCCCTCAACGCTGCGCCGTTGGCCTAGCTTGGCTACCCACGCTCAGTGTTGCGTGCATCTAATCGTATTTCGTAGGCTAATAAAAGCCCTTCCCTTTCCGTCGTTCACTGCACACCGTTCCCAATGCATTTCACTCATCACGCATCGTTGCCCACGCGGATCACTTGGAGCAGTGAGAACACGGGGACGCCTTCGAGTTCTTCGACGCCTTGCTTGTCGGCAAGCACGACGCAGGCGACGGGCGTTCCACCTTTTGCCCGCACCGCTTCGATCGCCTCGGTCATCGTCGTTCCACTGGTGATGATGTCATCGACGATGTAGCAGTCCCGATCGCGGATCGTGGCGAAGTTCCGGGAGAACGATCCCTCTAGCTCCTCGATGTCGCCTTCCTCCCACTGGTGTTTGCGCGGGTTGTACGCGCTGAGATCTGTGTTCAGCTCTCGGGCGATCGTCGTGGCAAGCGGAGTGCCAGCCTTCTCGATACCGATCGTGAGATCGACCTCTTCGCCCTCTTTGGTGAGGAGATCGGCCATCGCCGCACCGGCGTACGACAGTCGACGGCTATCGCGTCCGAGCGCGCTCCAATCGACGTGAATGTCGTGTGGGCCGCCGACCTGTGCAGTCGTTCCCGGCGTCGTCTCTTGAACGCTGCCGCGTTCGATGAGCCAGCTAGCGGTCTCCCGCGAAACGTTCAGTTCGTCCGCGATCTCACCTTTCGATAGCCCTCGCTGGGTGAGATCCGCCGCGCTCTCGATCAGATCATCGACGTTCTTCATATGGTGGAGCTTTCATGGCTACAGGTATAAACATTCGAGGTGCCGATAGCGCTTCCCCCCCGGCGGTGAGGGGGAGTCGGGTCAGTCCCCTTGCTCTCGAACGAACGTCACCGGACAGGGAGCGTTCAACAGCACTTCCTGAGCCGTGCTTCCGAACACGGCCTTCCCTGTCGGCGAGCGCTTCCGGCCCCCGACGACGATGAGATCAGCGCCGATCTCTGTGGCGGTTTCGACGATGGATTCTCCGTGTGGACCGACCGACCCACGAACGGAGTGATCCACATTAGCAGCCGTCAGCTCCGCTTCGATCGATCGCGTCGTCGTGTGACGACGCGCCACTTCGTCCGGATCGACGGAGGATTCTGTCCCGTAATCGAGCTGAGAGCGGACGGTTTCGAACTCTTCGGCTGTGAATACGTGGGTGAGCGTTACCGTCCCGTCAGCCGGACCAGCGATGTCAATCACTGTCTGGGCCAGTAACCCAACTCTCTCGGCGTCACCTTCCCCGATCGCGAGAAGAACGGACTCAAGCGCCATACAGTATCAGTTCTCTAATGACTCATAAAAGTGACGCTGATATAATTCGTCTATCCTGTCATCCGCGATCCCGAGGAATCGCCGGAAACGCCCCCTTCAGAGAGATGATCGGAGTAACACATCAAATTTATAAATATAATTATAAACCAATAATTATATGTGGGTCCATGAGTCAGGTACTGAGTATGTCGGCGGATACCACACCGACCGATTCCCGGGATCGGATCTCGCGCCGCCGGTTTCTCGGGTCGATCGGTGCTTCGAGCATCACGGTGGGTCTTGCGGGGTGTATCTACGGGGACGAGGGCGAAGACGGAAACACGATTACGTTCGGGTTCGATCCAGTCCAAGTGAGACAGAACGGTGGTCGGATAAAACAGCTGTTTCACAATCAGGGGCTGTCCGAGGACATCACGATCGAGTTCATCGAAGGGAGCCAAGATTCCAGTGAGCGTCGTCAGAGTTACACGCAGTTGCTCCAATCCGATCAGGTCGATCCCGACGTGTTTTTGATGGACTGTGGATGGACGATCCCGTTCATCGTCGGTGGACACCTGTTGAACCTAACGAACGCGCTTTCGGGTGAGTTGCTCTCGACGATCGAGAACGACTACTTCACGGCCAGCGTCGAAACGGCGAAAGATCCGGATTCGGGCGATCTCTACGGCGTACCGTTGTTTCCGGATTTCTCGACGATACAGTACCGGAAGGACCTTGTAACCGATGCCGGCTACGATCCGAACGGCGAGGGATGGGCGACAACCCCGATGACGTGGAAACGGTTCTCGACGATCGCACAGGATGTACGCGATAAAACCGACGCGGACCACGGATTCGTCTTTCAGTTTGACACCTATGAGGGACTCGCCTGTTGTACGTTCAACGAGTTCATGAGTTCGTGGGGGGGCGCGTACTTCGGTGGACGCGAAAACTTGTTCGGGCCGATCGGTAACCGTCCCGTTACAGTTGACGACGAGCCGGTCGTTCACGCGTTGGATATGGTGCGCCAGTTCATCCACGGTGGGACCGACAACGAGGCGCTCTCGGGATATCGAGGGTCGATCGTTCCGGGCGACGTTCTCTCATGGAAAGAACAAGACACGCTCAGAGCGATGGAAAACGGGACGGCGGTGTTCATGCGCAACTGGCCGTACGCGATCGCTTCGTTGGCAGCCGAGGACGCGTTCGGCACCGATTATGGCGTCATGCCACTCCCGTACGCGGTGTCGTCGGAGAACGCCCAAGCATCCGGTACCGGGGGATCGACCTCTGCGCTGGGTGGGTGGCACATAACGGTCAACGCCAACACTAACCGGACGGAGATGGCGCTCGAACTCATCGAGGTCGCTATGAAAGACGACTTTCAGCTCGGTTTGTTGGGGATCACGGGCTGGATGCCACCCAAACCGGCGCTGTACGACGCGACGGCAGCTACAGAGCAGGAACCAGTCGGCCGGTATATGGAGACGCTGAAGATTGCGGGCACGAACGCGATCTCCCGTCCGGCAACGCCCGTCTGGCCCCAAGAGGCGACGGCTATCTATCAGCAGGTCAACGCTGCTGCCGCTATGGACAAACCCACGACGAACGCGATGACCGAACTCAAAGATCAGCTGCGATCGATCGAGAATGAGGTCACATAGATGAGCACGGAACCGACATCTACGGATACGGCGTCCGAGAAGGGTCGACGATCGGGACCGACCGCGAGCCTGCTGCGTTGGATCGAAGGGTTAAGCGAAACACAGTTCGCGTACCTGCTGTTGGGACCGGTGTTTCTCATTCTCGGTTTCGTCGCGTTCTGGCCGCTGGCGAGTACGTTCGAGATGTCATTACACGCGAACAGTCTCACGGAACCGCTCGGCGAATTCATCGGACTCGATCAGTACGTCCGGATTCTCACCGGCGAGAAGGTGTTGATCCGACCGTTGTTCGATCTCGACTACCCGTTGCAGAGCGCCATTATCGTGACGTTTCTGTTCACCATCGTATCCGTGGCGTTCGAGACGATCATCGGCTTCGGACAGGCCCTCGTGTTGGATCGGTCTTTTCGGGGGCGTCGGTTCGTACGGGTCGCTATCATCCTGCCGTGGGCGGTGCCCATCGTCATTCAGGGGATGATCTTCTATCTCATGTTCGATCCCACTGTGGGCTTTGCGTCACAGCCGCTCCAGCAGCTCGGTCTACTGGCCGACCAACCGTTCAATGACAGCGCCAGCTCGCTGTTGATCGTGATCGTGGCGGACATCTGGAAGACGTCTGCGTTCATGGCGCTGTTGATCCTCGCCGGACTACAGAGCGTCGACCGGGATCTGTACGATGTAGCGAAGGTGGCCGGAGCTTCGCGTTGGCAGCGATTCAGACGGGTGACGCTCCCACTCATCCTTCCGGCGGTGCTGGTCGCCGTCCTGTTCCGGACGATCGGCGCGATGCGGGTGTACGGGCTGGTCGTGGCCTCGGATGCAGGCTGTTCGACCGTTCCGACGCTGTCGTGTCTCGTCGTCGAAACATTGCTCTCGACGAACCAGTATGCGACTGCCGCTGCGGTCGCGTTCATCACTGCCGTGATCATCGGGGTGTTCGTCTCTATCTACATCGTTCGATACGCTCAGGAGGTGGTCTGAAAATGAGTACATCAACACCGGACACGGAGGATTCGGGACGGATAGAACGGTGGGTAACTCGCACGATCCATCGACCAGAACGCCTCTATCGGGTGTTGTTCTACGTCGCCATCTTCGGTTTCCTTTTTGGAACCCTGTTTCCGTTTTACTGGCTGGTCGTCATCGCGCTGACGCCGCGGGAGCTACTGGCCTCGGTTGGACTCACACCGAACGGGTTGCACTGGCAGTCGTTCGTCGAGGTGTTCGAGGTAGTCCCGTTCCACATGTACGTGGCAAACAGCATCATGCTCGCGCTTGGCACTACCGCGATCGTTCTCGTGGTTGCGAGCCTTGCGGGATACGTGTTCGGTCGGTTGGAGTTTCCCGGTCGACGACCGCTATTGTTGGTGGTGCTGGCGATCTCCTATTTCCCGCCGGCGGCGTTTTTCGTTCCGTTGTACCGACTGTTCGCTGGGAACGTCTCGTTGTTGGGGATCAGTAGTCCCAACGTGCTCAACACGCCTGCCGCGTTGCTACCGCCGTTTACCGCGCTGTTCATGCCGCTGTCGATCTTCATTCTCACCACGTTCTACGCCCAGATTCCCGACGGTCTCGAAGACGCTGCTCGTATCGAAGGAACGACCAGACTCGGCGCACTCGTTCGGGTGATCATCCCGCTGTCGGCACCGGGTGTAGCGACCGTCGCCGTGCTCACGTTCATCTACGTGTACAACGAATTTTTCTTCTCGTTTTTGATGACTACCGGGGAATTTACCGACTGGTCACCGCTGGTGTATGGCATACGCAACTATCAGACGCAGTACACACAACTGTACAACTTGATGGGGGCCGCCAGTCTCATCGGTGTGCTACCGGTCGCGATTCTGGTGGCTGTCGCCCAAGAAAAGATCGTCAGCGGACTCACCGCTGGCGCACTCAAGGAGTGAAACAATGGCACGCCTCACACTCGATCACATCACGAAACGCTATGAAGATGTCGTCGCCGTCGACGATCTGAGCCTCGACGTCGCTGATGGGGAGTTCATCACCCTCGTCGGTCCGTCAGGCTGTGGGAAATCGACCACCATAGAGATCATCGCCGGACTCACGAAAGCGACCGAGGGATCGGTGCACATCGGCGACCGGACCGTGACGACGCTCCCACCGAAAGACAGGGGGATCGCAATGGTGTTCCAGAACATCGCGTTGTTTCCCCACCTGAACGTCTTCGAAAACGTCAGCTTCGGGCTGCGACTGCGCGATTACGATAGCGCCGAGATCGAACGGCGCGTCGATCGAGCGATGGAGATCGTTCGGCTGGACGAGATGAAAGACCGCCGGCCAGAGGAGTTGTCGGGTGGACAACGCCAACGAGTCGCCATCGCTCGCGCGATCGTCCGGAATCCCGATGTCTTCCTGATGGACGAACCGCTCGCAAACCTCGATGCGACGCTGCGAACCCACATGCGTACCGAACTCCAGCGACTACACAAACAACTCGACACCACAGTGGTGTACGTCACTCACGATCAGGCCGAGGCGATGACGATGTCCGACCGCATTGCGGTCATCAACGACGGTTCCATCCAACAGTTCGCACCACCGCTTTCCTGTTACAACGAGCCACGAAACCTGTTCGTCGCGGGGTTCATCGGCTCACCGGGAATGAATTTTTTCGACGGAACGACGACCGCGGATGGTTTCAGCTCCGACGCTGTCAGCGTCTCATTCGACCATCTCTCCGACGTTCCTGACGACGTAACGCTGGGTGTTCGACCCGAAGACGCGTATCTCGCTGATTCCAAACGGGCTGATAGGCTGTCGGCTCCGAGCACGACGATCAACGCAGTCGTTGATGTGATCGAACCGATGGGTGATGAGACGTTCGTCTATCTCCTCTGTTCGGATGCCGCAACAGCGGACGAGGAGTCCGCTCAACTGCTCGTGAGCGTGCCACCGGAAACCGACATCGAGATCGACGAACGCGTCCACGTAGTTCTCGATCGCTCCCGGGTCCATCTCTTTGACAGCGCCAGCGGTGGGGCAGTCGCACACGGACTCGACCCCGAGAGCCCAGAGACCGACGCGACGTGATGTACTCACGACGACGGACAGCCGTGTCGCTCACTATTGACTGGAGGTCGAAACAGGGTCTCACCCCCGATCATTTCTACTGTAATTCATATGCTCTGTGTGAACACTTATTATCCAATAACATCCATTTCTGTTTCTAATATTGGATATTGTATTATCAAGTTCGGCCGATAGGACCGTCGATATGGCTTTCGAGTGGGTACACCCCGTCGTCGGCTGTGGGTCAAGAGATAACTTCGTGCCCATGAGTTGTCGCCACGGGGGGTGAACGGCGCGATTCCATATAGCAATACACATCAATCCTGCGGCTATACACTTCGCCAATGAGCAGCCACGTCCCCCATTCTATCGGAATCGTCGGTCTTGGCAACATCGGACGGTATCACGCCGAACAGCTCAGTTCGTTGACGGCACAGCTTGATGTCGAACTCGTCGGAGGGATGGACATCTCCCCGATGGCACGCGATCGGTTCGAGGAAACGTTCGGCGTGCCGACGTACGACGATTCCGAGTCGTTGTACGAGACGACCGACTCGGTCATCATCACGACGCCAAACCAGTACCACGAGGAGTACGCCGTGGGGGCACTGGCAGCGGACAACAACGTACTCATCGAGAAGCCGGTCGCCCACACGACCGACAGTGCAAAACGGGTGCGAGAGTCGGCCAAGAAATCGTCGGGACTCTGTATGGTCGGGTTCCACAACCGGTTTGCAAGCCCGGTTCAGGTGCTCAAGCAGTACATCCATGACGGGAGATTCGGAGAGATACATCATATCGAGGCGAAGTACATCCGGCGTCGAGGGGTACCCGGTCGGGGAACGTGGTTCACTGAGGAAGCGTCCGCCGGCGGGGGTGCACTCATCGATATCGGTGCTCACGCGATCGATCTCGCGCTGTATCTGCTCGGTTTCCCCCGCGTGACGGAGGTATCGGGCGTCACGCGGTCGGTGTTCGGTGACCGACCGGATTACACTCACCTCGAAATGTGGGGTGAACACGGCGACGGCCCCTTCGACGTCGACGATTCCGCAAACGCCTTCATCCGGTGTGCGGATAACTCGACCATCTCGCTCGATGTTGCGTGGGCTGCCAACCGGACGCCGAGCACCGAGTTCGTGATCCAAGGCACCGACGCTGGGGCGCGTTTCGATCTCTCCGACGGCGAACTCACTCTGTTCGAATCCTCTCCGACCGGTGCTCCACACTTTTCTGACACCGAGATCACGACCCGCGATGAAAATCCCCATCGTCAGGAACAACGTCGGTTCATCGAGGCGGTGAGGGGATCGGGACCGTTGTCGGTAAACACCGTCGAACAAGGGCTCGTCGTTCAGCAAGTGATGGATGCGACGTATCGTTCGAGCGAGCGCAACGCGGCGGTGACACTCGACGCCGCAATGCCGACGGCCGATTGAGACGACTGCGTCAATCGCGTGTTTTGCGGAGCGTTTCGATCCTGTCTCGGGTGGGTAATGCCGTCATCGCGCCGGCCGTCGTGACGGTGAGACCACCAGCTGCCGTTGCGATGTCGAGCAGTTCGTCCGGTGATCGATCACCGTCGACACACGCTGTGAGCAGTCCAGCGAGAAACCCATCGCCCGCGCCGGTCGTGTCGACGGCATCGACGGAGTAGCCCGGATGGGTGACCGTTGTCGCGCCCCACGGGGCAGCATCACGGGAGACGAACACGGCACCCTCGGCTCCGAGTGTCACCACCACGGTGTGAACCGACTCCACACACGCAGCACGCGCAAGCGAAACGGGATCGGCTCCGCTGAAGCCGATGGCACGCAGATCCTCCGTGGATGCTTTGAGCAGGTGGGTGTGTTTGAGCGCGTCACGGACGGTTCGTTTGAACGCCGGTCCCGACAGCTCGGGACGGGTGTTGGGATCGAACACCACCGTGCAGTTTGCGGTCCGTGCGCGTCGTGCAAGGTCGAGGATCGCCGTTCGTGATGGCTCCGTGGTGAGCGCAATACCACCGATCACCACCCAATCGACGGTTTCGAGCGCCGAATCCGGAACGCGACCGGTTGCAAAGCGCGTGTCAGCGGCAGTATCCTGATAGAACGTGAACGACCGATCACCGGCATCATCGTACGAAACGATTGCGAGCGTCGTTTTCCCGTCGGGATCGCGTTCGACGAACCGCTCAGGAATGTCGTTTTCGGCGAGCACATCAGCGAGATGCTCGCCCATCGGATCGGTCCCGAGACGGGTCCACAACCATGGCGGCCATCCCAGCCGGGATAGCCCGACAGCCACGTTCGCTGGCGCACCCCCAGCTCGCCGGATGAATCGATCGGGAGCGTCCGGAATGAGATCGATCAACGTTTCCCCGGCAACGAGTATGCGTCGTGACATACAGTCTGGGAGGGCGCGAGCACCAAAGTGACGTCGAACGGACTGCGTGAGACCACATCTTCGTGTAACTGTTTAAATAGCAGCAACCGAATACACGAGCATGGCAAAGTACTCGACCGGGGGTATCAGCTCCGACGACGAGGGGAGCTGTGAGCTGTGTGGTGCCGAGCGGACGACGCTCCACACCGAGCGGGTGGCTGGCGCGACACTCGCTGTGTGCCCCGACTGTCGAACGCGCCACGCCGAAACCGGCACACCGGAATCGGAGCGCGACGAGCACGGACGTGAAACCGGGACGCGTGATCCGGACGAACCCGACAGACGACAGCGGGCGGTGCACAACACCGCCCGAATGGACGATGCCCGATCGAGAAATCCCTCCGGCTGGGTGGACGATGCGGAGTATGAGGGCGATCCGCTTCCGTATCTCGTTCGGGGATACGCCGATCGGCTCGCAAACGCCCGGGCCGCTGCCGACCTCGGAACTGCTGATCTCGCTGAGGAGTTGGACGCTTCCGAGAACGACATCATCGCCATTGAGGAAGGACGCGCTACTAGCGCGGACGTCGGTGGTTCACTGATCACGGCGATCGAAACACGACTCAACATCACGCTGACCGAGCAAACCTGACGCAACACTGGTCGACTACGACGCTTTGATGTTGTGGAACACGTCGAGTCGGTCGGTGATTCGTGCCGTCGGCTCGATCGACCGCTCGATCAGCTCTGCGTCTTTGTACGCCTGTGGAGCCTCATCGAGTGTGTCACCGTTCACGCTCCTCGAAAACACGTCGGTCATCGTTTCCTGGAACGCATCGAGTTCCACCTCTCGGGTTGCCTGTCGTCGGCTCATCACCCGCCCCGCCCCGTGCGGAGCGGAGCAGTTCCAGTCTGGGTTCGATTTCCCTTTACAGATCAGGGTGCCGTCGCGCATGTTGAACGGAACGAGAAACCGCTCGTCCTCGTAGGCTCGCGTCGCCCCTTTTCTGATCACGAGATCCCGAAAGTCGATGTAGTTGTGGACCGACTCGATCTCGTCTTCGAGCGTCGCCTCGAGGACCGAACGGATCTGCCGGGCCATCTCCCGGCGGTTCTCGGCAGCGTACTGCTGTGCGAAGATCATATCGACGAAGTAGCCGTCGGCCTCTGTTCCTTCGAGGTAGTCGAGCGTTTCGTTCCGGTCGCGGTCGGTCAACCGTTCCTGGAACGAATCGATGCGACGGCCGATCTCCTCGCCCTCATACTCCTCGCGGATGCGCTGGATCTCCGCCTCCACGTCGATACCACGGGTGTCCATGTGCTCGGTCGCCCGTTCTTGCCAGTGGGTTGCGATCTCATACCCCAATCCCCGGCTCCCGCTGTGGATGACGACCCACACGTCGCCGCTCCGATCGCTCCGGGCGAACTCGATGAAATGGTTGCCGCCGCCGAGCGTTCCGATGCTGTCGACTGCACGCCCCTCATCCATCCCAACGCGACGACACAAGGAGATGAAATACGATCGATCGTACCCATCGAACCCTAGGTCACGCCCGTAGCTCTCTTCGAACCGTTCGAGAACGTCGTTCGCCTTCTGCCATGGAAACGCCGCCATGTCGTAGTCTGTGTCGGAACGGACCGCCGATCCCATCGGAATCCGGGAACGGACTGCACGATCCAATTCCTCACCCGACACCGACAGCTCGGACCCAACGTTGACGGCGTACAGCCCACACCCGATGTCGACACCGATGGTGTTCGGAACCACCCGTTCACCCAATTCCATCGTGAAGCCGATGACGCTCCCTTTCCCCCAGTGGGCATCGCTCATCACACACACGGGATTCCGAAAGGCGGCGTGGTCCACCAGCGTCTGGAGCTGTTCGTGGGCGGCCTGCCCGAGTTGGTCTTCTTCGAGAAAGACGCGGGCAGTCGTCTGCTCGCCCTCGATATCGAACATGCACGCGGTAGATGATCAGCGAACTAAACGCCACCGGAACGGACGGTATTGTGACCTAACACGATATCCGTGTAGCTTTGTGATTGCGGGTCGAATCCACTAGTGATGACACGAGCAAGTGTCGTTGGGACCGGAATGACGACCTTTGGCGTTCACGAGTCGTCACTGCCCGAGTTGTTCGCAAGGGCAGCGCTTTCGGCCTACGACGACGCGGGCGTCGATCCCGCCGACATCGACGCGTTCTATTTCGGGAACGCGATGGGTGGTCAGACTGAAAACGACACGCATCTGGCACCGACGCTCGCCACTGAAGTTGGATTGGCCGGGGTTCCAGCACAACGGTTCGAAGACGCCTGTGCGACCTCCGCCAACGCGTTCAAGAACGCGGTCCAAGCCGTCGAGGCAGGCATCCACGACACGATCCTCGTCGGCGGGGTTGAGCGATGCACGCCCGAAACCGGAAAGGGAACGGGAGAGATGACCCGGATTTTCGCCTCGGCGTCACATCGGCAGTACGAACAGCCCACTGGACTGACGTTTCCGGGCGTGTTCGCCCTGCTGACCAAACGTCACATGCACGAGTACGGCACAACCGAGGAGCAACTCGCCCACGTGGCCGTGAAAAACCACGGGAACGGGACCCACAACCCGCGTGCGCACTTTGGCTCCGAAACGACCGTCGAGGAGGTACTCGACTCGCCGATCGTCGCCGATCCGTTCCACCTCATGGACTGTTGTCCCTTCTCCGACGGCGCGGCCGCTGTCGTCGTCACTAGCGACGACAGCGCGGCGTCGTTCGACGGTCCAGTCGACGTGACGGGTGTCGGTCACGCCACCGATCTCGTCCCGCTCGGGTTGAAACCGACGCTCCATGCGACCCAGGCCGCACGCGACGCTGCGACCCAAGCCTACGAGCAGGCCGGTGTGACCGCCGACGAGATCGATTTCGCGGAAGTGCACGACTGCTTCACGGGAGCAGAAGTGCTGGCGAGCGAAGCGATCGGCTTCTTCGAGGACGGACAGGGTGGTCCGGCGGCCGAGGCGGGTCGCACGGCGCTCGATGGGGACCGGCCGATCAATCCCAGCGGTGGACTCAAAGCGAAAGGCCACCCGATCGGTGCAACCGGCGTGGCACAGATCGTCGAACTCACCGAACAACTCCGTGGCGAAGCTGGCGACCGACAGCTCGACGATCCCCAGCGGGGTCTGGCGCATAATCTCGGTGGAGACGCCGGAACCACGGTCATCTCGATCATGGAGGCACGAACATGAGCGCGAACATGGACGAAACTGTGAGCGTGGGCTATGAGGCGTGGGCCGATGCGTTGCGATCCGATCGCATCCTCGGGGTGTCCTGTTCCGACTGTGGAGCGACGTACGGCACCCCGATTTCGGTCTGTCACGACTGTGGCAGCCGGAATCTCGAATCAGTCGATCTCCCGACCGAAGGAACGCTGTACTCCGTCACACGGGTCGAGGTTCCGCCGACCGGCTTCGAAGGACCGTATCACGTCGGAATCGTTCAGGTAGGTGCTGCCCGAGTCACGGCGCGCATCGAGACCGATGCTGATGACGCTCCTCCGGAGATCGACGATTCTGTCGTCTTTTCAGGTGTCATGGAAACGGACGACGGACTACCAGCGCCGGTGTTCACGACCGAAACGAGCTGACCGACGCCATCGCTCCTCCGTGGACCGTTCCTGTTCGTCCACGCGGACGATCCCGGACGAACACCCCGCTTGTCGGTGTTTCAGACCTACGTTTGGAACGATGATGAACGTTTCCGGTTGAAGTCCCAAGAGATATTGGATCGGCATGACAATGGGCGGAGAACGATATGACACGGCCGCAAATTACCACCTCTATGCGTCGACGGAACGTTTTGACCTTGCTTGCCGTCAGCGCGACTGCCCTTACTAGCGGCTGTATTCGTCGCCTGCGAACGATTACCGGCTGGGAACCGTCGGATCAAATAACGCTCGAAATCAAAACCGTTTCGGCCGATGCAGATCCCTACGCACTCCGTCTTGCCAACCAGGTCGCCGAGTGGCTCCGAACCGGAGGGATCGACACTAACGTGACACCGATGTCTGACGAGGAACTGCTCCGACAGGTGCTGTTGAAACACGAGTTCGATCTTTTCGTCACTCGCGCACCACAGTGGGTCCGACAGCCTGATGGACTCTACTCGTTGTTGCATTCGGGGTTCACGACCGCTTCCGGCTGGCAGAATCCGTTCGGATACGCGAACCTGAACGTGGATGGACTGCTACAGACCCAACGCACGGACAGCGGCAAGCGCCGTCAGGAGGCGGTTTCACAGTTACAACAGACGGTCGCCAATAGCCAACCGTTCACCCCTCTCGCGCTCGCTGACGACATCCGGGCTGTGCGGAGCGACCGGTACACCAACTGGCGGAGTAAGGACCTCCGCTCATCGCTTGGCTACCTGGCATTGGATCGGGTCGCTGAGGACGAACGAGACGAGGACGCTCCGAGTCCCCCCGAAGAGCTTGGCGTGGTGATGAACGATACGCGTCTGACAACCAACCTGAATCCGCTGAGCGTCGAGTTCCGACGCACGGATGATTTGACCGGACTACTCTACGATTCGTTGGGATACGCTTCCGGTCTGAAAACGGTCGATCCGTGGCTCGCAGACTCGTGGGAGTTCTCCAAGGGGAACTCGGAACTGTTTGCAACGGTTCGAATCCCTTCGGGGCTGACCTGGCACGATGGCACGCCGCTCACGGCTGAAGATGTCGCGTTTACCTACGCGTTTCTGTCCGATACGACACTGGGATCCGGGATCGAAGACGACAGTACCGATGATACCACGGCCGTTCCTGTCCCTCGGTTCCATGGGCAGAGTGATCTCGTGTCCACCGTTCGAGTCGTCGATCCACAGACGGCTGAGTTCCGGTTCGGAGAGTGCCATCCCCAGGCGGCCAAACGAGCGTTCACTGTGCCGATACTCCCAAAGCACATCTGGAACCAACGAACGAACCCCTCCTCGATCGGCGGCATCGAGGTCGGCACTGCGACCGACGCCCTCGTAACGAAGAACATCCCGCCGATCGGAAGCGGACCCCTCGTGTTCGCGCAAAACGATCCTCAGAGAAGCGTGACGTTCGATACGTTCGATAACCATTTCCTCGCTCGAACGGACGAATCCAAACTACCGAACGAACTGGCTAGCGGTCCCGCGTTCGATCGACTCACCGTCCGCGCCGTGGGCTCTGATGTCGCCGCTGTGGAAATGGTCGCCAGCGGCGAAACTGACGTGACGGGAACAGCCGTTGGTGCCGATAAAGTCCCGCGTATCGGCCGCAAAAGCGTACTCGATCTGGTCGTCAATCGCTCGACGTCGCTGTATATGGTGGGATACAACGCGCGCCAGTCGCCGCTCGCAAACGCTCGGATTCGAAACACGATCGCCCAGCTCATAGACAAGAGATATCTCGTCGAGGACATATTCAACGGATACGCACAGCCGGCTGTGAGTCCGCTCACCGGAACGGATTGGCTTCCCGAGAGTCTTCAGTGGGATGAAACCGATCCCGTGACGCCGTTTCTTGGAACGGACGGGGAACTAGACGTAGCGCAGGCACGAAAGGCGTTCCAAACGGCTGGATACCAGTTCGACGATGGAAAGCTCGTGGGGAAATGATCGATGAACTTGATGGAGATCTTTTCGGAGGTAGTGGTCGTCGTTTCCCTGCTCCTCCCGGTAGCCTTGATTTTCGTCGTGGGTCCGAGTCGTCTATGGAAGTCCCTCTCGAATCTCAAACCGAAACTCAGGGAGGCAGCTCCCGTTTACGTGGCGCTCGGGATCGTCTTGGGTATCAACAGTATCGCTCGTGACACCGGTAACAACCTCTCGTGGATCATCGGTATCAACATTACTGGCCACATCCACACGTTCGAAGGACAGTTCGTTGCCGACCTGCAATCGATGGCAACGCCGGCGTTGACGACGTATTTCAGCGCCATCTACGTCTTTGGATACACGTTCTTGCTGGTGTTTCCGTTGTTCGCCTACCTCCTCCACGACGACCTGCGGCCGCTCTATGAAACCGTTACCGCGTACATCCTCAACTACAGCGTCGGTCTAGTCTGTTACATCGTGTTCGTCGCGTACGGGCCGCGAAACCTCATCCCGGAGCTGGTCGAACCGTTGTTGTATACGAATTGGCCCCACTCACAACTGCTGACGAGCGAGGTGAACACGAATACGAACGTTTTCCCGTCTCTTCACACCTCGCTGTCGGTTACCGTCGCACTCCTGTCGTACCGGTACCGGGACGTGTACTCTCGGTGGGTCCCCATCGCGTGTCTGCTTGCCGTCTCGGTTGCGATCGCGACGATGTATCTGGGGATCCACTGGTTGACAGACGTCGTCGTCGGGACGGTCCTTGCGGTCATCAGCGTTGCCTTGGCGATCCGGTACGGCGAACGGTTGCACCGTGGGCCGAGACTGTTCGCAACCGATTGGATCGGATACCGGGCGGTCACGTACGTTCGAAACTGGCGGCGAAACGACTGAGTACAGCGGGCCTCGAATCGCACTCACGTGGGCATCCGTTCGAGCCACAGCGTGGGATCGTCGAGTTCGGTCTCAGTCGGGAGGTTGTCCGCTTGCTCCCACACCAGAGCAGCGGTGTCGAGGTCTCGTTTGTCGGCGACCGTTTCGAAGAACTCCTTTCCGCGCTCGTACTGGCGGCGCTTGCGGCCAAGTCCGAGCAGACGACGCATGAGCTGAGTCACCAGTCCGCCGCCGTGACGACGGGCATCGAGTTTACGACGGAGATCGTCGTACTCGGCGTCGAAGGCCCGATCCATCAGTAGTTCGGCGTAACCTTCGACCGCGGTCATGGTTGTGTCGATTCGATCGAGATCGAGTCGGCTGAACTGGCCCGAAGAGAGCGTTTCGATGACCTCTTCGATCAACCCTTCGAGGTGGTCGGTGAGCCATGGTGCGCCACCGAATTCGGCTGCATGAGCCACCTCGTGGAACGCGATCCAGCGCCTGAACCGATCACGGTCGACCGACAGCTCCCGAGCGATGCGTTCGATGTTCGGATGTACGAAATACAACGCGTGTTCATCGCCTGATGAGAGCAACAACGGATCGTACTGTCCGAGAACGTTGTTAGCAAGAAACCCCATCGAGACTGCCATCGATCCGGTGTTGATCGCCCGAACGACGCCTGGTAGATGGTTGAGTTCCGAATCGACCCCGTCGAGAACCCGCTCGAACGTCGTCGCATTCGTGTCGATCCAGTGGTGGCGATGTTGAATCTCCACTGTCGAAGGGAGATCGAACGTCACGCCCCCGATCGAACGGATCCGATCACGTGCGATGCGAACGTCGCTCTGGTACCCCTCGATCTCTTCTGCTGTGAGATCGAGATTCCCCGGCTTCGTGCCCGCTTTTGCGGACTCGGTCACCGCCGACCAATCGATCGGTTCGGTGCCGGACGCGTCCGCAACAGCTCGTACGGCGCGATAAAAGTTCATAGAATTCAAAGGCACGCAGGACGCAAAGTCCTTCCGCCTATGCGGACACGACGCCCGGCACTGCGTCACTCGTGGAATGACGACTCCCATCGATCGCCGCCCATGGCCGCATCCTCTGGTCAGCAGTAGCCACGGTGATCGTACACTCTATCTAAACTGACCGTGAGTGTGTACGTTTCAGAATATTACGTATTGACGATTGTTATATTCCTGCTGCTTAGTGTGGGTTATCACGAAAACAGAAACAAATATATCATATAGATGAAGGGTGGGGTACGGAACTGATCACGGGGTTTGGTCGGGTTCTTTCGAATCCCTTCTCTTTTTCATAGCTATGGATAAAACGATGAGAAAGAAAAGGCCCACGAGCGCTGGAAGGGCCTTCCGGGATTCATCTTCTTTCGCATCCGGTGATGGGGAGCGATCAACGTCCTGTTCGGGTTCGTCACCACCGATTCGACGCTTGAGCGCGATGACACCCCCGATAATCGTCGCCAAGAGGAGGGTTCCGAGTCCGACGATGCGTTTCACACCCGAACCTGACGAGTCGTCTGACTCACCTTCGACGGATCTCTTATCGCCGCTGAACGGCGCGTTAAACGTCGGATCGTCGATCTTCAGTTTGAAGACGGTGATATCCATATTACGAGTAGGACTGGCAAACCCATAGGGATTTGCACCACGCGAGATCGACCTACCCAGCACTGATTCGCCAGCAGGGATCTCGTTTTCGTCACGACGTATTCTTCCGATCGTGGTGTTCATGTGTCCTAATAGCTAACGTCGTCTATGAACGACAGTCAGCGGGATTTTCTCGACGAACTGCTGACGACTGCTTCGCCATCGGGGTTTGAGCACGCCGGACAGCAGGTGTGGATGGAGTATGTCGAGACGTTCGCGGATGAGGTACGGATGGACGCCTACGGCAACGCGGTAGCGGTCCACCACGGGGAAAACGACACGGAGATCGCGTTTGCCGGCCACGCCGACGAAATCGGGCTGATGGTGCGGGCCATCACCAACGAGGGGTTCCTGAAGCTGACGAGCGTCGGTGGAACCGACAAAACGGTCACACGGGGCCAGCACGTCACGGTCCACGGCGAGAAACGAGTTCCCGGCGTTATCGGACAGACGGCCATCCATCTGCGCAACGACGACGACAGCGTCGACGACATTGAGGAGCAACACGTCGACATCGGTGTCGACTCCCGAGCGGAGGCGGCGGAACTCGTTGAGGTCGGCGATCCGATCACGGTGTCCGGAGAAATCGCGTCATTGCACGGGACGCGACTGTCGGCTCGTGGAATGGACAACCGGATCGGTGTGTGGGCCGCGGCGGAAGGACTGCGGCGGGCTGCCGAACGCGACGCCGATGCGACAGTGTACGCGATCGCCACCGTCCAAGAGGAGATCGGCTTCAAAGGCGCTCGGATGGTCGGCTTCGACCTGACGCCCGATGCGTTCGTCGTCGTGGACGTGACCCACGCGACCGACTCCCCGTCTGTTCCCAGCGAAACGAGAGACGATGTCGATATCGGAGCGGGTCCGGTGATCGCCAGGGGCAGCGCCAACCATCCGCGTCTCGTCGAACACGTACGGGATATCGCCGAGACCGAAGGGATCGACGTCCAACTCCAAGCTGCCGGTAGTGCCACTGGAACCGACGCTGACGCCTTCTACACCGCCCGCGGTGGCGTGCCTTCTCTCAACGTCGGTCTCCCGAATCGATACATGCACACGCCGGTCGAACTCATCGATACCGACGATCTCGACGCGATCGCGGCGCTGCTCGGTGCGGTGGGTGCGCAAACGGACAACGTGCGAACACTTACCACTAGGTAAAACGAGTTGGATATAGTACTAGAATCTGTGGTAGCTACTCACACTAATATCGATCGCACTCGGTGGGCTTAAGACAGAGGAACGTGGCGAAAGGAATATGGCTGGACGACCGCTGGATGTGTTGGAAGAATCACTTGGTACCGCTGTGACGATTTCACTGAAAGATGGAGAGACGTACACTGGCGAACTGACCGGCTACGACCAGCACATGAATCTCGTCGTCGAATCAGATGAAGACACAACCGTTATACGCGGCGATAACGTCGTTTCCATCAACACATGACTGGAGCGGGAACCCCTAGCCAAGGAAAGAAGAACAAAACGACACACGTTCGGTGTCGTCGGTGTGGGGAGAAGTCCTACCACGTGAAAAAGAAGGTGTGTGCGGCATGCGGATTCGGAGAATCAGCCAAGCGACGCGACTACGCGTGGCAATCCAAGGCTGAGGACTGACCTGCTGTCACGATCACATCCGAACGTGAACTAGCTACGGGCGAAAACACAGTTTACGACAATGCATGAGAAATGCGGCGTTGTCGGGATGTCACTCACTGACCGGAGCGCCGCCCACCCACTTTATTACGCGTTGTACGCCTTACAGCACCGGGGGCAGGAATCCGCTGGCATCGTCACCCACGATGGGTTCCAACAGTACGATCACGTCGAGATGGGTCTCGTCGGTGATGCGTTCACCGAGCAAGCACTCGAAGAGTTACATGGAACCGTCGGGATCGGCCACGTTCGATACCCGACATCGGGCAGCGTAGACGCCTGTTGTGCCCAGCCGTTTTCGGTGTCGTTCAAAAGCGGATCACTGGGGCTGTCCCACAACGGCAACCTCATCAACGCCGATGCGGTCCGCGATGAGCTAGCCGCACAGGGTCACGCGTTTACCTCCGACGGCGACACGGAAGTGATCGCCCACGATCTGGCCCGGAACCTCCTCGATGGGGGGCTCATCCAGGCGGTTAGGCGGACGATGGGCCGGATTCACGGTTCGTACGCCCTGACGATCATCCACGACGATGCTGTGGTCGGTGTCCGTGATCCGGACGGCAATCGTCCGCTCTGTTTAGGGAAGATCGACGACGGCTACGTGTTGACCAGTGAGAGTGCTGCTATCGATACGCTCGACGGCGAACTGATCAGGGACGTTCGTCCCGGCGAGTTGATCCGACTCGATCCCGATGGAACGGGATACACATCCTACCAGCTTGAGGAGCATACCCACAGTGCCCACTGCTTTTTCGAGCACGTGTATTTTGCCAGACCGGATTCGGTGATCGACGACAACTTGGTGTATGAAGTCCGACGCGAATTGGGCCGCCAACTGTGGGAGGAGTCGGGCGTCGAGTCGGATGTCGTGATGCCCGTTCCGGACTCGGGACGGGCGTTTGCAGGGGGATACGCCGAGGTTGCCGACGGGGTCGAGTTCGCAGAAGGACTGATGAAAAACCGGTACGTCGGCAGAACATTCATCATGCCCACACAGGACGCTCGCGAACGTGCAGTACGGCTGAAACTCAACCCCATCAAAAGCACCGTCGAGGGAAAAACCGTCACACTCATCGACGACAGCATCGTTCGGGGGACCACGTCTACCCAACTGGTCGAGGTGCTCCGAGAGGCCGGAGCCGAAGCCGTCCACATGCGTATCGGTGCGCCGCCGATCGTCGCGCCCTGCTATATGGGGATCGATATGGCGAGCCGGTCGGAACTCATCGCCGCCGACCGCAGCGTCGAGGAGATCCGCGAGGAGATCGGTGCGGATAGCCTCGCATATCTCTCGATCGACGCCGTCGCGCGCGCACTGGACACTTCACGAGAGGATCTCTGTTTGGGGTGTGTGACCGGCGAATATCCCTACGACATCCCGGACGAAGCGGCTGATCGAGACGTGACACGCCCCGCTATCGGCGAGGACCCTGTCTCGCCCGCCGACTGAACGGGATGGTGTCGATATCGATACGAATTTCTGCTTTCACGAAGAGCTACAGCGTATGCCGTTTACGCCCTTCCATTTCGGTCCCGCGTTGTTGTTCGGTGTGCCGCTCAGACGGCGACTCGACTTCGTAACGTTTCTTGTTGCGAACGTGATCGTCGATGTTCGAACAACGTTCGTGTTCTTCGGAATTCTCTCTGGACGATTGCACGGGCCATTACACACGTACCTCGGAGCGACTCTACTCGCTGGTGTGCTCGCTGGTGGCGTGCTCATCTGTGCTCGGTTGGTGCCGTCCGTGATGGATCGAATCCGTTCCCGACCCGATTCCGTTGGTGCTGTCCTACTAGCAAGCGTGACAGGAACGTGGATTCATGTCACGCTCGATTCGGTTCTGTATCTCGACATCCAGCCGTTTGCTCCCTTATCGACCAATCCGCTGTACGGTACGATATCGACGGGCGCTATCTACGCGGGCTGTGTATTCGCGCTCGGTCTCGGTGGGGTCGCTTCGCTCCTGATGCTTCGCAACTGGCTAAGCGCAACCAACTGATATCCATACCCACTTCGATTGATATGAGAACAAACTAACTAAATATATAAAACAACATTTGTAGGTGTGTATACAACTATATCTACAAGACTTATGTCATAGCAGTGTTCTACCGACGGTCATGGTGACCGGTCGGACACAAAAGCAGGTGACAGAAGTGTTAAACACGCTTCAGGATGCGTACGATTCGTTTTCCATCCATCAGTCTTCGGTGAGTGTTGACCGGGAGACGTATGAACGCGTTGCACAGCGCAGCGAACATGGAACCGTCGAGGTGGACGTGAAGGTTCGTCACGAAGACGGGGTGTTAGTGTGTGAGACCGACGGTGCCGAGCGGACACCCCACGGCCTGATTGATGTAGACGACGCCGCGATCGAAACGGCCGCGCGTCACCTCGTTCGGGAGCGGACAGGTGTCTCTTGTCATGTGGTTGATCTCGTCAGCGCCAACATCGTCGCCGTCCACGACGCCACCACACCGGACCGGGACCCTGTCTATCGGTTATCCGTGTCGTTCGAGGCCGTGTATGAGACCGGTGAGCCAGCAGAATGTGCGAGCTGGCACGCGTCGAACACGCAAGCGGCCGCCACCCATCCCTTGTTGGAGTAGCTCGATCAGATCACGCCGGTGACTTGTGCGGCCTCGCGTGCAGCAGCTTCGCTGACGCCGTTTCCGAGGATCGTGTAGCGATCGCGGATCTCGTGAGCGGTGGTCATCGCTTCGATGAAGTCATCGGCACTGTGGCCGAGTTCCGCGACTGTCGTCGGCGCGCCGATGTTCGAAAGCGCGTTATGGACGTTCTGCCAGTTCCCGTCCTGACCGCTGTGAAGATACTCCGTCGTGATGCTTGCGACGCCGACCTGGTGGCCGTGCAAAGCGGTGTCCCCCGCGATCCGATCGAGTTGGTGGGAGATGAGGTGTTCGGCCCCGCTGGCTGGACGCGAGGAGTCCGCGATGCTCATGGCAACGCCCGACGAGACGAGCGCCTTCATCACGATCCACGCCGAATCTTCTAATCCCTGGTTGATCGAATCCGCGTTTCCGACGAGCATCTCTGCGGTCATCCGCGAGAGCGCACCAGCGTACTCGGAGTATTGGGCGTTTTTCAACCGCGAGGCGAGCTGCCAGTCCCGAACGGCGGTGTAGTTGCTGATGATGTCCGCACAGCCAGCGGTCGTATACTTCCATGGGGCCTCGGCGATGATGGCCGTGTCGGCGATCACACCAAGCGGTGGATCGGCTGCGACGCTGTGGCGAGTCGTTCCTTCCGGGATCGATCCCCGTCCGCTGACGATGCCGTCATGGCTCGCTGCGGTCGGCACAGAGACGAAGCCGACACCCAACTCGTCAGCGGCCATCTTGGCGACATCGATCACCGTACCACCGCCGATCCCGAGGAGATATCCAGCGTTTTCGGTCCGAGCACGTTCGATGACGTGTTCGACCGAGCTAAACCGCGCCGTTTCGACGAGTTCGACCGGGGGATCGGACGCTAGCTGTTCGGTGACTCGATCAGCGGCGATCACCTTCGGCGTCGAACTCGTTACGATGAGCGGTGTTCCCGAGAGGTGGAGTTCCGAAAGCATCTGCCCCGTCTCCGAGATCACTCCATGACCGATCACGACGTTGCGGGGCAACCGAATCCACGATCGCTTTTCGAACATACAGGGATCAATCCACCGGGCAGTATATACTGTCGGATACGACATCACGATCCCATCGAATCGGAGATGCCGCTATTCCTCGTGGATGCGACTCCCACCGGCAGGACAGAACTCCTGAATCAGATCCGGGCTTGCCACTTTCCGGACGAACGCTTCGTCTTCGAATCGATCGCGGAATTCTCGATAGATGAGCTTTGCGATGTCGTTTTGGGCGTACCGTCCGGGTTCGAGCTCGATGTTCGTCACGGTCTGGGTTTCGATCGGGTCGGATGGACCGCCGATGACGCGGGTTTGCGGTTCACAAGTGATCCCGATCGAGACGCCGACGGCAGTGTCGCGGTAATACGTCCGTTCGCCCCGAATGACGAACGATCCTTTCTCGATGAACTCGCCGCTCTCTGGGGTTTTCGTCACCTGATCGGGCGTTGCCATGTACACGTCGCCGCTGTAGTGGCCGTCCTTCCAGATCGAAGAGTACGACACTGCGAACTGGGCGGCTTCCTCGCGGCTTTGCTCGGGGATCTCGACGTCTTTGGCCGCTTCGCTCGGCCCGGTCGCTTTCAGGATCGTCGCCGGAGCGCCGTGAGCCTGTGTGTGAAAGAACAGATCCCCGCTTTCCATGTATTTTTTCACCAGCTCCTCGTTTTGATCCGCGTTGCGCCCACCAATAACGAGAAAGCCATCGCTCGTGTGGAACCACCGGAAGCGTTCGTACCATTTTTCATCGCGTCGAACTGGAATCGACGGCTCCGAAAGCCACTGTTCGGGCGTCGTCTCCTCGGTTGTTTCCTCGTCGGCGTCGGCGCTTTCACCCCACGTCTCACGCCGCTGTTTGACGGCTGCGAGCTGCTCGCGTGTCTCTTCGATCGCTTCGAGTGCACCCTCCCGTTTCTCTTCGATCCGCTTTGCCTCCTGATACAGTTGGTCGGCGTTTTTTTCGACGCCGATCGTCGTATCGAGCGTGACAGTCGCCTCTTCGAGATCAAGCGTCACCGTCCCTTTGGATCCATCGACCGACTGTACGGCCTCAGCAGCGGGAATGTCCCGTTCTGTGCCTTCCTCGAACCGCTCTCTGATCGTTTCCCATGGAATATCGTCAGCGCGAGCGTTCTGAATCGCCGACAGCACTTCGTCGACCAGCCCGTAGCGCTCGTACAGCAACTCAGCTTTCCGTCGTTCTTCGTTTGCTTCCGCCTCGAAGTCCTCGATCGCACCCTGTTGTTGCTCGATGATTCGTTCGAATTTCTCGATCTCGGCCTCAAAGTCGGGACGGTCAGATTCGGTGCTCGTAGCAGTCTCGGCCTCGTTTAGTTCGAGGAAATACGAATCGAGCGCCTCGTTGAAGCTGTCGAATCGGTCGGTTTCGAGCGCCTCGTACTCACGAAGCGCAATCGGAGTGACGTCGACTGGACTGTCGTCTTCGTAGTAGACACGCGGCTCGAACGCCCCGTCTGCAAGCGCGCTTCTGAGCTCCGTGAGAACCCGAAAGAGAGCCGCATACTCCGAATCATCAGCATCAGCTATCGGTTTCGTTTTCTCGATATCAGCCCGCGAACAGAGTTCTTCGGCCCACAGCCCGCCGAAGTTGAGCTGGGTTGCGAGCGTACGGACGATGTCGGTGTCCGAACCCTCCATCTGTCGGTGGAACGCCTCCTCGCTCGTGGTCAAGGGATCGAACCGTGATTGAGGATACTCATACTGGGCACCGGGGACGACCGTCCGCGAAGAGAGTCGAACCGTATCCAGACAGTCGATGATCTCGTAGTCGGCGTTACACACGATCACGTTCCCATCACCGAACAACTCGGCGATCACGAGCGTGACGCCGTCCGGTCGCTCGAACCGAAGGGTGACGATGCGGTCGTACTCGTACTGTTCGATACCGGCGAAATCAGCGCCCGAGATTCGGTTTCGGAGCATCATAGCGAAGTTTGGCGGACGCCCCGGGGCGTCGGGAACGGTCTCGGGGTCGGCGGCGTGGAGCCGCTTTGGATCCCCGACCTCGATCAACAGCTCGACGCGCCCCCGATCGAAATCGCGCATCCGGAGCCGCACCAGCGAATCGTCGTAGAGATACGCCTTATCGACCTTCGCACCCTCGTAGGCCCGAAGCTCCGTGACGAGCGCCGCGAGATCGATACTGCTCAACTCGCGTTTCTGGTCCATATCGAGCACAGTCGGAGCACGCGAAAAGGGATGTCGCTCTGTTCACCCCGTGAAACAACGCTAGCGACCGATGCGCTGTCCCGTCATCAGACCATTGCCCAGCGCCCGGTGGATGCGTCCCTCGCCGGTCACCCAATCACCAGCGAGAAACAGTCCCTCGCGCTCGATATGCTGGCGCAGTTCCGGATCGATGTCAGGAGCGCCCTCCAAGTCGGGAAGCGCGTGAGACCACGCGATGGTATCGGTCCAGTCGGGCGCTCGAAACCGTTCATCATCGAGCAGCTCCGCCGTCAGATCAGTCACTTCGTGATCGATCACCGTCTCGTCGGAATCGTCGATCCGTCGTGCCGACCAGTCGGGAGCCATCTGGACCACCAGCAGGCATTCACCCGTCGGGACGTGCCCCGGTTTGCACTCCTCTCTGGAGAGCCACCCGATCTCGTGGTTTCGGTCGGTGTTGACCAGCGCGTAGTACGGTACGTCGATCTCGAACGGATACCCCAACACGACCGTGTGGATCGGACGGTACTCGACCTCTTCGACGGTCGAGTGGAGTGCTCGGTAGCTATCGCTGTCCCATTCGATGGTCGAAAGGAGCGACGCTGTCTGCGGTGCTGGCGGTGTGAGCACGACCACATCGAACGTCCCGAGCGGTCGTGGGCCAGCGAGCGACCACTCCCCATCGTCGCGGTCGATCTCGGTAACGGCGGTGTTCCGAACGACAGTGGCGTCGCTCTCTTCGAACAGCCGTCGAGGAAGTTCCGCGATGCCTCGTTCGTAGCCCCATTTGTGCGCATCGCTGTCCTCGCCGGATGTGATCGTTCCATCCTCGGTAAACGTCCACACCGGGTCCGTGATATCGATTACCCCCTCGGCGTCCAGCGTCTCCGTGATGAGATCTACAACCGCCGGATCGTCGTTTTTGACGTAGTTCGCTCCGGGATCGTAGGTGTAGCCGTGGGCGGTATGGGTCGCTGCCCGCCCGCCGATCCGATCGGTTCGTTCAAACACCGTAACTGAAACGGGTGCGTTCCGTAAGGCGTAGGCGACGCCAGCACCGGCAACACCGGCACCGACGACGGCAATTCGACGTGTGCTCATCGGTTGGTATATCTTTCGAGGCGATCGATAAAAGAGTGTGATTCACCATACGTTTCAGACAGCTCCACAGAAATATATATCAGAACGGGACGATCGTACACCACTAGAATGACGCTACGATCGATGTTGCTATACTTATATGTATATATAGTCGATAGTTAATTTACTGAATTTTTATTGTCTTTATTTATATTTGAGACATCATGAGTAGCAACGAAACTCGGATCGATCGTCGCCAGTTTCTCACGATGGGCGGGGCAGCCATCACGGGGGTAATGGGCACTCGGACAACGACAGCTTTGTCGATCGGAGTGCAAGACGGTTCGATGGGCCCACGACAACCGATCCGGGTTCTATCGTATAATATTCGCCACGGGATGGGCACCGACGGAGTGTACGACCTCCGGAGAGTGGCGGCAGTGATTCGGGCTGTGGATCCGGATGTCGTTGCTCTACAGGAAGTCGACAAGGGGTATCACGTTCCATGGCGGGACACGTCTCGTAGCGATTTCGACAATCAGCCTGCGTTACTCTCGAAATGGACCGGGATGAACGCGGCATATTTCGTCCACATCGATTACACCGGTACGGAGAACTTCGAGGAGTACGGGGAAGCCCACGGACAGTACGGAGATCTCATCTTGAGCAAGCATCCGATACTCCGCACCGAAGCGCATCCGTTCCGGGTGACCGGTGAAGACAACGCGTATCTACAGAATAAAATCGCAGCGGCGAGGATCAACGTCCGCGGCGCTCAGTTCTGGTTTTATTCTGTGCATGCGAACGCTTTCGACATAGAGATCAACGCGGCACAGCAAGAACAGCTCATCCAAACGACTAGAAGAAAATCGCTACCCCAAGTAGTCGCGGGGGATTTCAACGCCCGATACGGGATCGGAACCAACCAACGACAGAAGACCTACAAACGCCTCAACGACGCGTTCGTGGACGTACTTTGGCGAACTGGTGATGTGGAGTACACCGTTCCAGCACTGGGCAAGGACGGTCTCAAACGGCGGCTCGACTACGTTTTCACCACGGACGAGGTCGGTATTGCCGCTGGAAACGTGGTTTCGACCGGAGAGGGTCCCTCTCCATCCGATCACCGGCCGATCACCGCGGATCTGGTGCTCTCCTCGGGACGTACCGGATCACACGATTCGGATGTGTGAACTATCTCGTCGTCCGTTGACGATCGGAACGAACGGTGTTACAGAACCAGTAGCACACTAGCCCGCTCCAGACACCCACGAATGCGGCAGGGATCGCATAAAATAGGAAGATTACGTGTGCCCAGCTCGGTCGGAATTCACCGAGAATAAGCAACTGTGCGAGATGGACGGTGAAGATCTCTATGATGAATGCTCCGCTGAGCAAGACGAACGGTCCATACACTGCTTGTAACACGACAGCCCACCGGTAGAGCGGATCATCGTATCTCCTGTTCACAATCGGAACGCCCAATATAGGATACAAGCCAGCGATAGTGAGCGATGGGCCGAGGATCCACAACCAGCGCGGGACATATATTCCATGGTTCTGTGCAAGTGGGGTGTGTATCCTCTGTAGCGAAACAATGCTGAGGGGGGTAACCAGCGTGAATAGGAGTGCCCCCACTACGAGTAACACGGTGGGATGTCGATCTTGGATCCATTCACGAATGCCCTGTACTGAGACCACGACGAGACTCCTACCAGCGCCGGAAAGGTAATTGTATGTAACGGCAATTGATAGAAGACCACTCACATTTCCTCGGCGAGCGTTTGGAGTCGTTCGTACCCCCGGTCGGTGATCGGCTCCCCGTGGCCGATACAGGCGATATCGAACGGTGGGCACCGGTGTTGGAGGTTCCGAACGCTCTCGCGGAGCTGTCGCATGTCGTATGAGTCTCCCCAAAACGGCGTCGTCAGTTCGCCATCGGTTTCCCAGAGGAGATCACCGAGAAAGGCCACGTCGGCGTCGTGGATGTAGGCGGTGTGTCCCGGGTTGTGTCCCGGAGTATGATACGCGGTGAAGCGCCCGATACGTTGTTCGTCGCTCACATCGTGGAGATCGGTGTCGTCCGGCAACGAAAACAGTTGGCGAGCGGCCCGGTGGAACAGTCCTTTGTGGTGGGTGATCGGCGGATCCCACGTCCCTTCGACCAGCGCAACGTCGCGCTCGCCGAGATACACCGGACAGTCGAAGGAAACGCTATCTAACCCCCACGTGTGATCGAGATCGTAGTGGGTGAGCAACACGCGGTCGATGTCATCAGGGGCGTATCCGGCGGCTTCGAGTTCCCCCTCTAACGACCGACGGTTGTACCGATAGCCCGTATCGATCAGCGTCACGTCGCCTCCCGTCCGATCACCGGTCTCCGGATCGATCCCGTCGTCGATCAGATACGCGTTCGAACCGAGTGGTGCGGACCAACCGAGCTCGAGCAACCAGAGGTCCTCACGGAGACATCGCATCACGAGAGATATCCACCTGTCACGTTTAATCTTCACGGGCGATCAAACACTAACTATCCACGATCCATTTTATTCCATCGTTTGATATATTATTATAATTTATACAAAACTGATGTCGGCTGCGTGTGTTCCGCTGTCGAGTTCGGGCGTCAACGCGTTCGGGTGTCGGTTTGCCACGTGCCAGTACGTGTCGGCGACGTGATCCGGGTGGATCCACTCCTCGTTGGGATGATCTGTCCAGTCTCGTTGGTCCGGGACGCCCACGCTATCGTCAACGAGTACGGTTGCGACGTCGATGCCCTCGGGCCAGAGCTGGCGCGCAAGCGAACGGGCGAGTCCGCGCGCACTGAAGCCGGTGCTGTTGTGAGCGGGACCGTCGCTGCGGACGGCGGCAGAGGAGCTGGTGAACAGGATGGCATCGCCGTCACCCGCGAGCATGTCCGCCACAGCCTGTTCCGAGCAGAGGAACACGCCGTCGGCCCATACGCGCCACGAGCGTTCGAACGCCGAGTGATCGACCTCGAGGGGCCGTCACCGGAGTCGGACAGTCCACTTTCAGTGTCGCCAGAAGTTTCGGCTTCTGGCTGCTAACCAGAAATCTCCGATTTCTGGTGACGGTGAAAAACATCGGTCTGAAGTTACTCACTGTACCCGAGGGCAAACGTCCCTCGGGGTTGAGCCACGGTCAACTGGCTCTAAAGTCCGGGACGCTGAACCGAGCGATGACCATTCATCCGCCGAGTTTCGGCCAAAAGGGGAGTCCCACGGACAAGCCCCGTCCTCAAACGCGAGCGCCAGCGAGCGTTAGAGCGGGGTAGTCGACAGCCGCGTCGAGACGTACGGGCCGTCCTGGTAGTAGCCCAGTTTCTTCCGGTAGTACTGTCGAACGCCGATACCGCTGATGACGCTGAGCTTGTCGTACCCTTCATCGCGCGCCATGCGTTCTGCGTGTTTGAGCAGCTTCCGGCCGTACCCCCGGTGTTGGTACTCCTCGCTACCGTCTCGACCGATACCGACCTCGTTGCCGTACACGTGCAGCTCTCGGATGAGTGCCGCGTTCTGTAGCTCCTTGCGGGTCACATCGGATGGGAAGCGGAGCCGACAGAACCCGACGAGAAGATCGTTGTCTGGGTCCTCGTAGCTGATGAAATGCTCGGTACCGCCGCCGGACTCGTAGGTGAGCACGTCGCGCTCGATCCGGTCGGGAGTGGCGTCGTTCATGCCGACCTCCCGACACCGGATACAGTCACACGACCAGCCGTGATCGTCCATCCGCTGGCGAGCGAGCTGTCGGAGGTTCGACTTCCAGACGCCCGCCTCGATGAAGTCAGCAGGAATGTCTCGCTGGACGCGTTGGAGTCGTGTGTATTTGGGAATCTGTGATTTGATCTCTGCGACGAGCTGAGCGGCTTCCTCGTTGGTGAGCGGCTCGTACTCCCCCCGTTGCCACATGTCGTAGGTAATCGTGTCTTTGACGATGAGTGTCGGGTAGATCTTCAGGTAGTCGGGCCGCCATGCTGGATCCTCGAACAGCTGTCGGAAGTCCTCTCGGCACATCTCCATCGTCATCCCGGGCTGGCCGGGCATCATGTGAAAGCCGACCTTGAATCCAGCGTTGCGCAGTCGGCGGTTGGCATCGATCGAGGCCTGAATCCCGTGTCCCCGGTGCATCTCGCGGTTGATGCGCTCGTAGGTGGTCTGAACGCCGAGTTCGACCTTCGTCCCCCCAAGTGCGAGCATCCGGTCGATCTGTTCGGGATCACACCAGTCAGGCTTGGTTTCGAACGTGGTACCGATGTTTCGCACGTCAGCAGTTTCGTTCTCGGCGATGACGTCCTCGAGATACCGAAACTCGTACTCTTCGGGATCCTGAGCGAAGCTCACACCTTCGGCTGGCTCCGGCTCTTTGTCCACGTCGTAGTCGTTCATCGCTTCGAGCGCGCGCTTGACGAACCACTCCTGATAGTCGTGAGACCGCGCGGTCATCGTCCCACCCATCAGGATGAGCTCGACTTTATCCACGGGGTGACCGATCTTGCGCAACTGTTCGAGTCGGAGGGTAACTTGGCCGTATGGATCGTAGTCGTTTTGGACGCCACGGGCTGCAGCAGGCTCGTGACCCGTGTAACTCTGTGCGGAGGAGAACTCCGAGGCCGGACCACCGGGACAGTACAGACACTTGCCGTGGGGACACATGTGCGGCGAGGTCATGATTGCAACCGGTGAGACGCCCGAAACCGTCCGGACTGGCTTGCGACGAAGGATCGGTTCGAGCTCCTCACGACGGTCTTGTCCGGCGAAATCGAGGAGTTCGGAGTTCTTTGGCACCTTCGGCGCGGAGTGTTCCGAACACACCTCGAGTTTGGCGGATTCGAGATCTTCGCGTCCGACCTCCCCCGAGAGGATTCGGTCGATCAGCGTCTCACAAACCCGCTCGAACGCGTCGGTTTCGGTCGGGTGCGTACTCATCTACTGGTGTGTGGTGATCCACGAATAAGAGCCTGCGGTTCGCTTCTCAGGAAGCCGAAGCTCACACGGCAATCGTCCACAGCGGTGATTTCCCAACAGTTATCTCATTCTGACCTGTTTCGGACAACTGTGAACGTACAACGCCTAACTGCTCTCGCACTCATTGCCGTTGTGTTGCTGGCTGGATGCAGTAGTATCGGATCTTTAATGGGGTCGGATTCGGAAACACCTTCGCCGACACCGACTACGACAGAAGCGACGACTACGGCAACGACATCGCCAGAACCGACACAGGTCGTCAAGACGGCTCCGGGAGCGTCGACGCCGGGCCAACCGGAGACGTGGACGAAACCAGAGACACCGAGAGATCCGGAAAACAAACACGAAGATCGGATCAGTGGTGCTGAGTTCATCAACAAGGAGAACGCATCGGACGGGAGCGGCTACACCGACTTCGACGTCCGTGTGAACGCCAACACGTCGATGGAGAACGTCGATCCCACGCCGGACGTGGACGGTGAGCCGTACTTCACCGTGGAGATCAACGACAAACTCGTCACTCGACAGGACGCGTACTTCCGTGAGGACGGGACGTTTACGCTCAACGTCCACCCGGACGCACTCGACCAGTTCGACGCTGGGACGCTTTCGGTTCGCGTGACGCTGTACGATGTAGATCACGAGTTCGACGACCGCTACGACGAGTGGACGGGGACGATCGAGTACAGCGGTTAATCCGAACGGTTCCTGCAAAACGAGCGTACGACCGCTTCGCTAGTTCGTTTGCGACTGCCCAAGCGTACTCGCGATCGCGTCGTAAATGGCCTCACGTACGTGTTCTCGTTCTCCAGCCACGAACCCGATCCGGTTGTGGCCATCACGCGCCGTAACGCCGGCGCTCGGGACGTCGTCTTGGAGTCGTTCGACGACGTCGGACAGATCGAACGGTGTTGTGCTTCGGATCGTGATCTGGTCCGTATCGACGCCGAGTGTGACGAACGTGCCGTCTCGGTTGCGGCGATGGATCTCATCGAGCAACAGATCCGTGGGAGGGAAATCAAAGCGATGGGTGAACGCGTCGGTGTCGAGGACGGCGAACGTGAGTCCATCCTCATCACGACGGTCGAGATTCTCCTCTGCGGTTTGGACCTCTCCGGCGAGTTTCTCTCGGAATTGTTCGCTTACCTGCTCAGCGAGACCCTTCGAAACCGATTCCTCGAACAGGAGATCGGAAATCAGCTCCCGTTTTCCATCGTAGGACTGGTAGTACGCTTTGAGTGCGATGGCTTCCCGGAGGTTAGCCGTGTCGGACGGACTGTGGCTGTGAGCGCCCTCGCGTGCTAACTCTGTGTAGATCTCCGGAACGTCCTCCCAGAAGCTCGCTGCCGGGAGGTGCGAGAGATCAGCACGAACGTCGGAATTGGGGTTGACGTGGACAGCGATCGCCGTGGCGATAGCTGCGGTACTCGTTTCCTCGTCGTTTCCGGCTAAGGCGGGATTCACGACGGAGCTGACCGATTCTTGCACGTCCGCATCGCCGGGCGTACTGTCAAGAACGACTACGTCGGTGTCGTAGATTTGGAGCAGGTCAAGCCCATCGAGCGAGTCGCTCGTGCCTCCCGTGGCCACGAAGACGAACAGCGGTCGTTTCTGCTGGTGGCGATCACGAGAGCCGAGCAAAGACGTGACGTCGTTCGTCGCGTCGTCCATGTCGTAGGCTCCTTCGAGAGGACGCCGATCGAAGAAGTGGTAGACGGCATCGGCCGCCGTGTGTTCGTCCTCGATGAGTGGGAGGATCGCACGTTCGAGAGCTGCACCGGCGAGATAGCCGTCGACACTCGTCTGGTGTCGAACCACGATCGGTCGAGATTCGATAACGGCCCGCCGGATCGTCGTTGCACCCTCTCGAACGGCGTCGATTACCGATTCTACGGCGCTGTCTGGGGCGAGCGGATCTAGCGGCTCGACTTCGGCTTTGGCCTGTACGGCCTCGTCCATCCGATCGACGATCGCCGTTTCGTCTTCGTCAGTGACCACGTCGATCTGTTCGGTCTCGACCTGTAGCTCGCTGCGCCGTTCTCGGACCTCTCCCACGACACCGACGTAATCGCCGGTACTGATCTCCGGATACGCACGCACACCAGCACCGACGAATGCCGCACAGTCGACGACATCGGTTTCGTCCTGTACCGAAAACACGGTCGGACCGCTGGTTTGGCGGACGTCGGTAACGAGTCCCTCTAAACGGACGATGTCACCGACCTGTTCCTGTAACTGTTCGATTTCAGTGCGGTTGAGATCGGACGACACAGCTCCGTTCTCCGAGGCGACTTCCCGCGTGGACTGTGTGGATCCGCCCCGCTCGAAGTCGTCCTCTGCGATCTCGGTGTCCGGAAGTTCGCTGTTTCTATCCTGTGTCTGCTGGTCCGAACGATCGTCGTCGTTGGACTGGTCGCTGTGACTATCGACTTCCTCCGGTTCGAGCGTGTTTTCGGGATCGTGAATGTACTCGCCCCGGAACTCCCGAGCGGAGTCGCGAAGCGACCATCCGAGATCTACGTTACCGTTGTCACGGACGTTCGTTACTTGTACGTATACGGTGTCATCTTTTTCCCAGCTGAGGCTTTCGAGTCGGTGAGGGAGTTCACTCCGGTGTAGTAGACCTGTAACGTGATCTCCAAGATTCACGAAGATGCCGAAATCGGCATAGCCATCGACAGTACCGCGATAGTAACAGTCAACGATGAGTTGATCTGGTCGCGTCCCGGCGAAATCGAGAACGACATCCTCCTTGTGGAGATTGCCGATCTGATCCTCCAAGGAGTCACCGGTGACGATCTGCTCGCTCATATGAATACGAACCGGCCCGGCTTGAAACGGTTGTCGGAATCTCTTTCCCGCCGACACCGACCGTCTTCACCGCCCCGTGTGTCCAATACCTAGCCCGAAGCCCGTCTACCCGAATAGTCCGCTGCTGGCACCGAGCAGTTCGAGCGCGTGTATCCCCCGGAACCCGTAGCCGAAGATGATCCACGATGGAATGGCGGTCACAGCGACGGCGCGCGGGATCGACGTGTCGTGAACGATGGCCGTTCCGATCACCAACAGCACGACACCGTAGACGGCGGCTCCCAGCCACAACAGCGCGATCAGCTCGGCAGACACCACACACAGCCCAGCCATTCCGACGCACAGCGCGGTCAGTGGCACACCCGACAGGGCACACGGCGCGGCCGCGTAACCGATCACCTGCACTGTTTGGCTCACCCCGGCGCGGTCTTCGACCAACCCGATGAGGGCGACGGTTTCGAGCGCGGCACAGAGATGTAACACGACCGGAGCCAGAAACACCACCACCAACAGGAGCGTGAGCATCCGCATCGAGAGCGACTGTATGGCTGATGGAAAAATCCGCAACACGACGTGGAGCAGGGTCACCGCGATGGCGAACGTAAGTCCCGGTGCTTGATCACCGGTCGAGATGGCCGAGCGGAAAAACCGGTGGGGGGCCACAAGCACACCAACCCACGCTCGCACGAGACCGGCCACTCCACGTTCACGGCCGCCGCTCGCTTCGATCCACGTCGTCACACCCGTGCAGACGAGTGGAGCAGAAATGAACGTTCTTGTTCGTCGGTTTTCGAGGTGCGGTTGGTATCGGAAGTACGTTGCTGAGGTCGCGTTCACTCCTTACACACCGGATAGCGACCGGATCGAGACCGACAGCCGTCCTACCTCGATCCACTCGCCATCGGTTCGACGGAGGACGTATCCACCACGCGTTCCGGCGAACACGGAGCCATCACGGGCGGTCCACGCCAGCACGAACTCGTTCGGTGCGCCGGGGTACGACACGGTCTCGAAGGAGTCGCCTCCATCGGTCGACTCGAACAGCGCGGCGTCAGGGCCGAGATCGCCGCCCCACGTCGGTGGTGCTCCGCGGGCCGCTGCCGCGTACAGCCGTCCGTCGGCTGCAAAGGCCTCCCGGAAGTAGGTGTGATCCACGTCTTCGTCGATCCGCGTCCACGAGTGGCCTGCGTCGGTCGTGCGATACAACCCGCTTCCCGTCGATGCGACGTAGCGATCGCTCGTTTGGACGAGCACGTGGTGGACGTCGTTGCTGTGTGGCGCGTCGAACGCGATGCGGCGCTCGTCCCACGTTTGGCCGCGATCATCGCTGACGTGGACGCCGCCAACCTCGACGCCCGCGATGAGACGCTCGGGATTCTCGGGATCGAACCCCAAACTCCGGACGTGAGCCTCGTTGCGGTGGCGCGGCGTGTGCCATTCACTCCGGGACGGTAACTCCTGAAACCCCGTGAGTTCCTCCCATTCACACGCTCGATCGTCCGACTCCGCAGCGAACGACGTGGCAGCGAACGACGTGGAAACGTACACGTGCGCGGGATGGGTCCCGGCGTACAGGTGGTCTCCGGACGAATTCACCGCGACGGAGTACACTTCTTCTCTGGGAACGCCCAGATCAACCCAGTCAGTGCCGTCGAGTGAATGATACAGTCCGGACTTGGTCGCCGCGAACGCACCCGCAACCGAATCGAACGTCCGAACACGCATCGCGCGGTCGGTCTCCAGCACGCGCTCGGATTCGAACGTGTCTGTATCCGAAACCCTGTACACGCCGTCCGTAGTACCTGCGAGCAACATGTAATATTTGATTGAGCGGCAGTGTAATTATACGTTCCCGTGAATCAGTTTTTGTAAAAATTTTTATTGGTGTGGGCGTGTCGTTCGTTCCGGTAGGGCGATCCCTAAAACCGCCGTTCCGTCGACCGTCTCGGATCGTTAGCTGAGGTCGTCGGTGATGTCTCCGACACAGCCGTCGTTAGAATCCATGTACTGGCAGTGATGGTCGATCCGGGATGTCAGATCGTGGTCGTACCAATTCCCCGGCTCGCCGCCCGCCCCACCGGTGTATCCAGATGCGTGTCGTCCGAATTCGGCTGCCTGATAGATGTCGCCGAGCGTGTCGTCGTTTTCGCTGTAGTAGTTGTGTGTTTCGTTTGTGCCGTACAGGATACCGTCGTAAAACCGTTCTCCGGGCTGTTCGTCCCACACGGCAGCTCCGAACAGGTTGACCGAATTGATCGATCGACCATACGTCGTCTGGAGATCTCGAACACATTCGAGCGCCAGCTTTCCACCCAGCGAGTGAGCAACGAAGTTCACAGTGACGCCGTGCTCCGCCGTCAGTCCGTTGGCGTCGAGGAGGCCAGCGAGATCCGCTCCAGCCTCTATCGAGTGGTTTTTCGCCGAATACCATTCGTCCCATGAATCGCCGGCGTCCCAATTGCACGTCGTGACGGCTCCGCCGTAGCCGTGGTTCGAGAGATACTGGTGGATCTCGTATGCGTAGCTCCGACCACCGTTCTGGTTCGTAAAGCCGTGGATGAATACGGTGAGGTTCTCCGCAGCCCATGGCCACTCATGGAAGGTTCCCGCCTCCGGTCGCACTTCGCCGAGCCACGACGGAGCACTCGGATAGGAATACGGGCACTCCCCATCACCTGCTGTCGCTGTTCCGCTTAGTCCGCTCACACCGGCCACCCCGACGACCGTTGTGAGACTGGATTTCAGTACCCGACGGCGAGTCACCATCCCGCCGTTCGAACCGCTCGATCCCCCTGTATTAGTGTGTTTCTCGGCACCATCAGACATGGATACTGGATAGTACAATTATACAAACTTAAACTTATTTTACTTACATATTTATATTATTGATTATGGATCGGTGACGTGATATCCGATCCGTATTCAATCGTGTCTGAAACACCGCTGTCCGGTGAACATCATCGCCATATCCAGTTCGTCTGCGGTCTCGATCACGTCGTCGTCATTGACTGAGCCGCCGGGTTGGATGACGGCTTCGATGCCGTGGTCTGCTGCGGCTTCGATCCCATCGGGGAACGGGAAAAACGCGTCGGAGGCCATCACTGCCCCGTCCGCGGATTTGTCTTCGGCATGCTCGTCGGCTTTCATGCCCGCGAGTCGGACGGCATCGACGCGAGACACCTGTCCCATTCCGATGCCAACAGTTTCAGTGTTGTCCGCGAACACGATGGCGTTGGATTTGACGTGTTTGATGACCGACCACGCGAACAGCATCGACTCGATCTGCTCTTCGGTGGGCGTTCGCGCGGTGACGATTTCCACGTCGTCGCGGGTGAGCCGCTGTCGGTCACGCTCTTGAACGAGTCGCCCGCCGACGATCGGTTTTTCGATGAGCGTCTCCGTTCGTTCGTACGCAGTCCCCACGTCGAGTACCCGGAGGTTCTCCTTCGAGCGGAGCACATCGAGCGCGTCCTCGGTGTAGCCGGGCGCGATGACGACCTCCTTGAACGAGTCGATGATCCGCTCTGCGGTGGACACGTCACACTCCCGATTCAGCGCCACGATCCCACCGAACGCGCTCATCGGATCGGTAGCGAGCGCGTCAGTGTAGGCCTCGGCAAGCGTGTCTGCCGTCGCACAGCCAGCCGGATTGGTGTGTTTGATGACGGCCGCTGCCGGCTCCTCGAACTCCTTGATGAGGTTCAGCGCGCCATCGGCGTCGTTGTAGTTGTTGTATGAGAGATCCTTCGCGCCCTCGTTCAACTGCTCGGCGTGTGCCACGCTCGCCTCCTCACAGGTGGGATCCGCATACAGAGCGGCGTCTTGGTGTGGGTTCTCGCCATACCTGAGCGAGGCGACACGATCGCCGGTGTCGAGGCGCCGTTGGGGGAACTGCTGTCGTTCGTCGCCCTCGATGTGGACGGTTCCGTCCTCGACTGTGAGTCGATCCTCTGCGAACGCCCTGACAGCCCGGGGATAGGCGACGAACTCGCCGTCGTACAGCACGCGGTCTTTCAGTTCTGCAGCCGTGTCATCTTCGTACACTGGCACCGGTTCCTGAGTAACGATAGGGCCGCCGTCGATCTCCTCGGTGACCACATGCACCGTACAGCCCGTCATTCGAACGCCAGCATCGAGTGTATCGTTCCATGCATCCATCCCTTTGAACGAAGGGAGTAACGAGGGATGGACGTTCAACGTCAACGGTGTTTCATCCAGAAACGTCCCCGTCAGCACGCGCATATATCCATCCAAACAGACGAGATCCACCTCGTACTCTCCAAGCCGGTCGAGGATCCGGCGCTCGTGGGTCTCGCGGGATTCGTTCGCTTCTCGTTCGACGACTTCGGTCGGTATCGTGCGGTCCGCAGCGTCTTCGAGTACCGGTGCATCGGCGTCGTTGGTGAGGATCACCGAAAACTCGGTCCCACTCGGTTCCTGATCGGCGATGTTCAGGAGGTTTCGTCCACGGTTACTGGCCATTCCGGCGATGCGTACCATACCCATCACGCGGAGTCGGGACGGCAAAGAAATATCGATCTATCAGCAGGGTCGTGTATTATCGACTCGTATGTTCGATAAAGATATGCACAAACATGAATATATTCGTGGGAGTTCGGACGTGGGTTCGACACGCTTTTTCGGTGGCCCGCCACAGATCCGGTATGGAAAGCGCTCTATCAGCCGTTTCGCCGCTCGATGGCCGGTATGCGTCCACTACATCGGAGCTGTCTCCGTATGCGAGCGAGGCAGGGCTCATGCGGGCGCGCGTTCGCGTCGAAGTCGAGTATCTCATCGCGCTCGCGGATCTCGCGGCCACGTCGCTATCGATCGACGCCCCGGATCGTGCGGCGCTGCGGGAGTTGTACGAGTCGTTCGACACCGACAGCGCGGCGCTGATCAAGCAGATCGAGACCGATGGATACGGTGAGTACGCCGCGACGAACCACGACGTGAAGGCGGTCGAGTATTTCATCCGCGAGTCGGCCCCCGAGTATGGGCCGTGGATCCACTTCGGTCTCACGAGCGAGGACGTGAACAACCTCGCCCACCGGTTGCTTGTGGTGGGCGCGCTGGAGGAGGTGCTTCGTCCTGATCTTGCCACCGTTCGGGATGCGTTGGTCGAACACGCTCACGAGCACCGCGATCTCCCGATGCTCGCTCGAACCCACGGCCAGCCCGCGACGCCGACCACGTTCGGTAAAGAGATGGCGGTGTACGCCGCTCGACTCGGTCGGGCCGTCAGCGCGCTCGATGCTGTCGAGCTGTCCGGTAAGCTGGCGGGCGCGAGTGGCACGTACGCCGCCCACCACGTCGCCTACCCCGACGTGGATTGGCAGTCGTTCGCCCGGTCGTTCGTCGAGTCGCTCGGACTCACCCACACCCCGCTTGCGACGCAGGTCAACCCCTGTGATGATCTCGCGTCGCTGTTCGACGCTCTTCAGCGGATCAACGACGTCCTGCTCGATCTCGACCGAGACATCTGGCTGTACGTCAGCGATCGCTATCTCGGGCAGAAGGCGACGGCCAGCGAAACCGGCTCCTCGACGATGCCCCACAAGGTGAATCCGATCGATTTCGAAAACAGCGAAGGGAACCTCTCGAAAGCCAACGCCGACCTCTCATTTCTGTCGGGGTATATCACCTCTTCGCGGCTCCAACGCGACCTCTCGGATTCGACTGTCAAACGCAATATCGGTGCCGCGTTCGCCCACTGCCACATTGGATACACGAAACTCGACACCGGTCTCGGGAAGATCGTTCCGAACGAGCAGGTCATGCGTGAGGAACTGGAAGCAACCCCCGAGATCATCGGCGAGGCGGTTCAAACGATCCTCCGCCGGGAGGGCCACGGGGACGCATACGAGCGCGTCAAATCCCTGACTCGTGACCAACGCGTCACAATCGGGGATTTCCACGAACTGTTCGACGAACTCGACGTGGACGAGGACGTGCGAGAGGAACTCCACGCGCTTGCCCCCACGGCGTACACCGGACGGGCAAGCGATCTCGCCGACTCGGTAGACGAGTAGTTCCGTCGACGGTACGGCGGCTCCCCCCAAACGCTTATATTATTCACCACCTACGTTATGAAATGATAGCCAACGCTCTCGTCGGTGCCGTCGTCACGGCCGTATCGTGGTTCGTCATCGGCCCGGCGGGCCCGATCCTCGGCGGCGGTGTCGCCGGTTATTTGGAGACCAAAAACGGCCCGACAGTCGGCGCACTGTCGGGGGTTATCGCGTCGCTCCCCATCGCGGTGGTGGTGCCCATCGTCGGGACCGCACTCGTGTTCGTGCCCGATGCGCTTGTCGGGCTGGGTGTGCTCACCGCGTTCGTCGTGTTCGTCGGCGGGACGATCGTCAACGCTGCACTCGGGGCGATCGGCGGGTATCTCGGAGTTTACACCCGATCAGAGCTGATCAGCGGGTCGGGCGGACGGTCAGCTCGGTGATCCGAGCAGCGATCCAAGCGCGCTCTGAACGATGGTGGCGGCCCGTTCGATCGCCGGTCGGCGGACGTACTCCCGGTCGGCATGAGCGACGGCTCCCTCCTCGTCGGTGAGCACACCGGGACCGAACACGACCGTCGGGGCAGGGGCGAAGTAGGACGCCTCCGTCGCTGCTGTGAACGGTCCCACCTCCCCGTTACCGGCTGCCATCAACGCCGCTACGAGGTCGCAGTCCTCGGGCGTTGCGAACGCCTCCAAAAATGGCGTATCGCGGTCGGTGAGCGAAAACGCACAGTCGGCGTCAGTTCGTTCCGTGAGGTGATCGTTCAGAGCCGTCTCGAATCCCGCAGCCGTTTCGGGGGGGACGCTTCGCCGATCGACAGTGATGGTACATCGGTCGGGGATCTGATTCACGGCGCTCCCCCCGCGAACGACGGTCGGCGTAAGCGTCGGCCCACCGAGCACGGCATGGGTATCGGGACCTCGTTGTCGGTCGAACGAGCGGACCGCAGACAGCACGTCTTCCCCGGCGGCGACCGCGTTCACGCCCGCCTCCGGATCGGCGGCGTGGGCGTTCGTTCCATGGATCGTGATCGTTCCTTCGAATCGGCCTTTCGCGGCGGTACACACGTCGAGACCGGTCGGCTCGCCGACGATGTAGCCGTCTCCGTCGAGCTCGAGGGCGGCTGCGCCAGCCGACGTGGTCTCTTCGTCGGGCGTGAGCGCGAGCGTGAGCCGTCCACGGTCGGGCTCGGCCGCGAGAAACGCGGCCACCAACGCCGCGAGTGGTCCCTTCGCGTCACAGGCACCCCGCCCGTACACGACGTCCCCCTCCCGACGAAACGGAACGTGAGGCGGAACCGTATCGAGATGCGTGTTCAACACGAGGTGTGGTCCGGACGCAGCTCCGGACTTTTCTGCCAGCGTGTTGCCCGCATCGTCGACCGTCGGCTCCACTCCCTGCTCACACAGCGCTTCCACCACGAGATCCCGCATCGCGTCCGATGATTCGTGTGATGGCGTTTTGACCGCTCGCTCGTGAAACGCCAATGGATCGAACGCCATCAGCTGATTCGACGGGGTTCGGCGACGGGCAGTTCGGTCGCGTACGACTGGGCGACGGAACCCGCTAACGTCGTCCCGTCAGCCGAAATCGTCACTTCGAGTGTACCACCTTCGGGACACACCGTGACCGATTCGCTTCCGTCGATGCGTCCGAGCCGCCGAGCCGCGGCAGCGATCGCGACCGCGCCCGTGCCACAGGACGCCGTTTCGTCCTCGACGCCCCGCTCGAACGTACGCTGTTCGAAGACGTGTCCCGGGCGCTCGGCGTCTTTCGAGGCGATCGTCACGTTCGCACCCTCCGGAAACACCGATGCGTTGCGAACGGATGGACCGATGCGTTGGAGATCGACATCCGCCACGTCATCGACGAACGCTACTGCGTGTGGAACGCCTGTGTTAACAGCTGTCACGGTGAGGTCGTCGATAGACGCCTCGATAAGCGGCGACTCTTCTGCTAGGGGGACCGTATCGGGATCGAACGACGGTTGGCCCATCTCGACACGTACCGTCTCGTCTCCGACCGTCGCCCGTCGGGTGCCCGCAAGCGTATCGATCATCAGTTCGTCTGCCCCCGTTTGTTCGGCGGCCCATGCCGCCGCACACCGCACGCCGTTACCACACATCGTTGCGACGCTTCCGTCGGGCTGGACGAGCGTCATCACCACTCGTGGCGGCGAGTACTGCTTCTCTAGCGCGAGGAACAACACACCGTCCGCACCGGTCGTCTCCGTGTCTGGTTGGCTGATCCCGGTCTCGCGGTCGCAGTATTTGATGGCGAACGCACGACGATCGGGAACGGTGAGTGCGGCATCGACGACGATGAAATCGTTTCCAGTTCCGTGGTACTTTTCTACGTGAATCATGATTCAGTCGAATTGGTTGTGGTTCTATCGTTCAGCTATCGTTCCAATCGGGTGAGATCAGAGATCGTCTCCCGCCGTGCGATGCGGTCGCCAGCCAGCGAGACGACGGCCGGTCGCGGCCGAGAGTTGTACTGGCTGGCCATCTCGTAGCCGTACGCCCCAGCGTTTCCGACCGCGAGCACGTCGCCGTACCGTGGATCGGGCAGCGATCGATTCCGGTCGAGCACGTCGGCAGTCTCACAGATCGGCCCGGCGAGAAGACACGACCGGGACGGTCGGGCATCCCCATCCGGAGCGAGGCTGTGGATCTCGTGGACGGCTCCGTACAGCGCGGGTCGGAGTAGCGTCGTCATTCCCGCATCGACGCCGACGACGGGTGTTTCCGGCGTGGGTTTCACCGCCGTCACGGTCGTCAGGAGCACTCCGCTATCGGCGACGAGATACCGGCCCGGCTCGATCGCAAGCTGTGCGTTACAGCGATCGAACGCCTCTCGCGTGGCCGCTGCCACGGCGTCGAGATCGAGCGGCGGCTCTTCAGGATCGTACGGAACGCCAAACCCCCCGCCGACGGCGACGAAATCGAGTCCACCCACCTGTCTACCGAGTTCGGCCATCCGTCGGACTAGCTCCCGGTGGGCCGAGAGATCATCTCCCGAAATCCCGCTTCCAGCGTGGGCGTGAAGGCCGACGAGATCGACCGCGGGCATCTCCGTTCGGATTGACGTGCAAACGTCGGGGACCCGGTCGTAGGGAATCCCGAACTGCGGTGCGTCGCCGGTCGTGACTTTCGCGTGGTGGCCAGCACCGACGCCGGGGTTGACGCGCACACAGATGTGACCGGCGAAGTCCCGGTCTCGAAGCCGATCGAGCGTATCGAGTGCGCCGATCGTGGTGACGAATTCGTGGCCGCGAGCGAGTTCCACGACGTGATCGAGGTCACGGGCGGGCGGGTTGACGGCGGTGTATCTGATCCGGTCGCCCGAGAATCCCGCGTCGATCGCCCGCTGCACCTCGCCCGCAGAAGCACACTCAGCACCGAGTCCGCACTGCTCGACGGTGTCGAGTACGGCCCGGTTCGTGTTCGCTTTGAGTGCGTAGCTCACCTCGGCCTCGGGGAAGGCTGTCCCAAGACGGTCTGCGTTCTCACGAATCCGATCGGGATCGATCACGTAGAGCGGCGTGCCGTGCTCGTCCGCGAGCTCCCGGAGTCGACCGTCCGGCCAGTCGGCCAGTCGTCGCACAGGTGGATTCGTGGTCATCTCTTCACAGGCGGGTTCGTGGTCATGTCGTGTTACTCCCGGAGCGCTGCCTCCCGTTCGGTTCCTTCGAGCGTCGTCGTCTCGATGTCGGTTGCGACGACCGCCGGTTTGTACGCTCCGCCTTCGAAGAGATCGTGCTCGCCGACGCCCGATTCGACAAAGCGCGTGAACGCTCGTCGCTCGGGAGGCAGTCGGCCGTAGCGGATCTCCTCGTCGACGAGATCGTACACCGGGATTCGTGGCGTGAGTAGCGTGTTTTCCCCCACGACACAGCCCTCGCCGACGACGAATCCGGACGTTACTCGACAGCCTGCACCCAGAGAGACGTCGTCTTCCACGACAACTGGCGCGTTTTCGACCGGTTCGAGAACGCCCCCGATCAATGTGTTCGCGCCGAGTTTCACGTTGGCACCGATCTGTGCACACGAGCCGACGGTGTCACAGGAGTCGACGAGCGTGCCGTCGCCGACGTACGCGCCGACGTTGACGAACGCTGGACTCATCAGGATGGCGTCACTACCGACGTACGACCCACGTCGGACCACCGTTCCGTCGGGCGTGTTTCGTGTTCCTCGGCCGGGGAGATCCCCCGTTTCGCGCAACGGGAGTACGTCGTGGTACGTGACATCGCCGTATGTGTGGCTTCGGATCTCTCGCAGTCCGAAGTTCAACAGGATCCCGCGTTTGACCCATTCGTTGGCCGCCCACTCGTCGCCCTGTCGTTCGGCTGCGCGGATGTCGCCGGTTTCGAGCGCGTCGAGGAACGCATCGAGCGTTGCATATTCCTCTGTGCCTGCCTCGCTAGCGGTCACTTGGCCGTTGTCATAGCGCTGATACAACTCCGTGATCTCCGATCGTAACGAATTCGTACTCATGTGTCTGCGATTACCTCGCTGAACGTGTACCGTCTCGGCTCTCGTCCGTGAAGCCACGCTGCGGCATCGAGTGCTCCCGCTGCGAACACGCGGCGGCTTTCGGCCCGGTGGGTCAGTGTGAGCACTTCATCGTTGCCGGCAAAGACGACCTCGTGCTCGCCACGGATCGATCCCGCACGCAGGACGTGAACACCGATCTCGCCGTCGTTCCGGGGCTGGATCCCGTCTCGACCGTAGACGCGCTCGGTGGCGTCGGTCTCCTCCTCGATCGCATCGAGCAGCGTGTTGGCCGTTCCACTCGGTGCGTCACGCTTTCCGTTGTGGTGGGTCTCGGTGAGTTCCACGTCATACCCCGGAAGGGCCCCAGCCGCCTCGCGGACAAGCGCGAGCAAGCCCTGTACGCCGCGCGCGAAGTTTGCCGCCCGCAGCACGGGAACCACGTCGCTCGCTCGTTCGATACGATCCAGTTCCGACGCTTCGAATCCGGTCGTTCCGATCACTGCGGGCGTTTCGGTCTCCACGCACGCATCGAGGAATTCGACGCTCGCCGCTGGGACGGTAAAATCGATCAATGCGTCGACCGACCGTTCGGCCAGTACCGACGGCAGGGTCTCCGGTTTGCACGTACTAACCGCTTCATCGACGTCGGTGAACGTCTGTGAAACTGCGATCGTTTCCACGCCGCGGTCGCTCGCCAACTCGAGTATCGTTCGGCCCATGCGGCCCGACGCCCCCGTCACCGCGACTGTCATGAATGGCCCTCACGTGCGGGCTGTGCTTCGAGCGGTTCGAACGGTTCGAGCGATTCGAGGACGCTGGCAAGCTGTTCGCGGTTCTCGGGACTGAGGGGCGACAGCGGCGAGCGCAGGCGCTCTGGGGCGTGTTCTCGGATCTCCATCGCGGCCGTAACCGGAATGGGATTCGTTTCGAGGAACAGCGCCCGAAACAACGGACCGAGTTCGTGGTGTAGCTCCCGAGCGCGATCGTACTCCTCCTCAAGGGCGGCGTGCACCATCGCACACATCCGTTCGGGTTCGACGTTGGCTGCGACGCTGATACAACCGGTCGCACCGATGGCGAGCATCGGCGTCGTGAGTGCGTCGTCGCCCGAAAGTACCGAGAACGTCTCATTCCGCGTGCGTTCGATGATCTCCGTGACGCGGTTGAGATCCCCGCTGGCGGCCTTATATCCAACCACGTTCTCGTGGCTGGCTAGCGAAACGGCCGTATCGACGGCCACGTTCCGCCCGGTGCGGCTCGGGACGTTGTACACGATCTGTGGGAGGTCCACCTTGTCGGCGATCGTTCGGAAATGCTCTTCCATGCCGGCCGGTTCGGGGTTGTTGTAGTATGGCGCGATGAGCAACAGTCCATCGGCACCCGCATCCGCTGCACGAGCTGCGAGATCGACCGCCTCGTGGGTCGCGTTGCTCCCAGCCCCTGCGATCACGGGCACGTCGGTTACCGCCTCGACGACCGTCTCGATGACTTCGATGTGCTCATCGTGGGTCATCGTCGCGCTCTCGCCCGTCGTGCCGACGGGAACCAGCCCGTCGACGCCCGCAGCTTCGAGACGCTCTGCCTGCGCAGCGAGCCGGTCGTGATCGATGCTGTACTCGTCCGTAAACGGCGTCGTCATCGCTGGAAAGACGCCTGTGAACGGTTCGTGTCTCATTCGTTTTTACTTGATCTGCTCGGTGTCCAGTCGGTGTCACACTACAACGTTATCAAAAACAGCCCGCGACGGGGTGCCAACCCGCCATGGACCCGTCGCTACGGGCGTTTTGTTTTCCTAGGGCGAACCCGACGGTCACACCCGGTGGCAGTTGGGGATGTGACGACGTGCATGTCTGTAGAGGTGCGCTAGGACGACTTAGCAATTGTGCCACCCCCCAATACCTGCCAAATTAATATATTCTGATAATATCTATGAGCATTTTAATCGTGTGTCGTGCATTGAGTATCACTGTCAGGAGAATACGAAAGTCTATCCGCGTGGACGGTCGTATACGGCGTATGCCACCGTTGCATTCGAGCCAGCGCGTCGCGGTGCTTGCCGACGCGCAAAATCTCTACCACAGTGCTCACAGTCTTTTCTCACGGAACGTCGATTACGACGCCGTACTCGAACAGGCAGTGTACGAGCGGGAGCTGGTTCGCGCCATCGCATACGTCATTCGGGCGCACTCTCCCGACGAGGAGCGGTTTTTCGAGGCGTTGTCTGATATTGGATACGAAACGAAAAGCAAGGATCTGAAAACGTTCGCCGACGGAACGAAGAAGGCCGACTGGGACGTCGGGCTGAGTCTCGACGCCATCACGCTCGCACAACACGTCGATGCGATCGTGCTCTGTACCGGCGATGGCGATTTTACCCGTCTCTGTTGGCACCTCCGCCACGAAGGCGTCCGGGTCGAAGTCATGAGTTTCCGTCCCTCGACCTCTGAGGATCTCATCGACGCCGCCGATTCGTTCGTCGATCTGGCCGGAGACGAGTATTTGCTGTGAACGACGCTCCGTCTACCAGCGATTTTCGGTAAAACAGCAGCTCGAACGGGTCGCCCTCCCATCGGCGGCGTTCGGTCCGTACCTGTTCGAAGCCGTTGGTCTCGAAAAACCGCCGTGCGCCTGTCTGTGCAGGTGTCGTATCGAGCACTATCTCCGTAAAGCCCTGCTCGCGCGCGCGGCGCTCCACTTCCTCGCAGACGGCTTGGCCGTACCCGTTTCGTTGGTGAACGGGATCGACGCGCAGCCGTTTCAGTTCTGCGGTCGTCCCAGAGCAGTCAAGGACTTCGGTGATGTGGCCCGTGGCTGGCCGGAACGCGCCCATCGCTACGATCCGATCATCGATCTCACCGACGAGAAAGTCGCCGTCCGTGAGATACGTCTTTTCGACGGCGTCGAGATCCAGCTCCGGCACTCCCTCGATGAACCCACCCGCCGCTCGTAACGCGGTCTCGTGGAGTTCGCGGACACGGTCGTCGTCGGCAGGGCGGTACTGACGGAGGTCGAGAGCAGTAGTCATACACACGATTCGTGTCTGCTATTCTAATAGTACGTTGTCATTCACTCACGACCGAACGGACCGAGGCTCTCGATAACAGTGTTACGCAGACACGACGACATCAACTTCGCCCGAACTGTCGCAGCCAGTAGTTGAGCGTTGAGGTCAGTCGGTCGCCGCGTTTGGTTACGATGACCGTGCTTCGGGCGTTCCGGCCGACTTTTTCCGGTGTTGGACCGACGACTAACCGCTGGGTCCACGTTCGATCGGTCGCACCGAGGACAGTTATGTCCCGATCGCCGGTCGCTTCGATGATGGCTTCGGCCACCGATTCGGTCTCTTTAACCAACAACGACACGTCAGAGACCGGTTCGAGCAGCTCGCCGATAGCGGTCACTTGTCGGTGAGCGTCGGTTCGCTCTGCGGGCGTTGGATCGGTTCCGATGAGCCGAAGCACGTCGATCCCGGCGTCGTTGGCCACCGCGATCGCGCTCGCCACGCTCGCCGCAAGCTCGGTGTTCGGGCCTTTCCCCGCCGGAAGCAGTATGCGCTCGACCGAATCGGCCGTGTGCCCGATCTTCTCGACGAGGACGTCACACGGTGCGCGCGTCACTACTCGGTCGACGTTTCGCCCGAACACCGCCTCCGGGCGACGACGATCGTGCCAGCCAAGCAACACGGCGTCACACCCGAACTCCGAAACGGCCTCGCCGATGGCTCGGGGAACGTCGTGGGCGACCAGCAACCGTCCACGGATCGGAACGCCGGAGCCATCCGCCATCGCTATCGCACGGTCGAGTATCTCTCGGCGATCACCACTGAACTCCCGTTTGATGAACTCGTCGGTGAACAGCGAGAACGGGGAGCTACGGGGTTTCGTGATGACGCTCACGATGAGGACCTCCCCATCGTTGTCGGCTGCGAGATCGAGTGCCGTACGGAGCAACTGCTCGACTGGAGTCGGCGTTTGGAGCGCTACGGCGATTCGGTAGTCGACCGACGGGAGTGTCTCAGTCTTAGTCGTGACTCGTTCTCCGGGCGGTCTCACGTTCTCCATGTTGTAAGTTATCACCAAGCACCGAAAAGTGTTCCCGAATTTCGAGGACAAAAGGACTATTCACTGACCGTCCATTCGATCGGTCATGACCGTCGATCTCACCTTCGAGGATGGACTGATCCCGGCGATCGCCCACGACGCCGAGTCCGGACGGGTTTTGATGTTCGCGTACGCCTCCCCGGAAGCCGTCGAGCGAACCCAAGAAACAGGGTTGGCGCACTACTATTCTCGCAGTCGGGAGGAACTCTGGCAGAAAGGAGCGAGCAGCGGCCACGTTCAACACGTCGAAGAGATCCGAGTCGACTGCGACAGTGATGCGTTGGTGTATGAGGTCGAACAGGAGGGTGGTGCGTGTCACACAGGTTATGAGAGCTGTTTCCACCGGACGGTCGAAACGGTCGAGCGGACGGAGTCGACGGTTGAGGTTTCGACCGCTGAAACGGGCGAGCAACTGTTCGATCCCGAGGAGGTGTACGAGTAACGCGTAGTATGTCGGATGCAGTCGAGACGCTCCGAGACGTCGTCAAGGAGTACGATGCGGTGTGCGATCGCGTCGAATCGATCGGCGTCAAGGATCTGAAGGCAGTCAGTACGGCCTATCACGACGTGATCGACCTGTTCGATCGGTATGAGGAGCGAGCGACCGACTGGGACGATTTCGAGGGCTACGTCGAGTTTCAAGAGAAACTGGTCGATCAGATCGAGGGATTACCGGAGGGGTTGCCCGAACGGGAGGCCTTCGAGGCGGCCGACGAGCAACTCCACCAGCAAACGCTCTCTGCCGCGGAGTTCGACCGCGCACGGTCGGCGCTACGACCCGCCGCCGAGTACGCCGAGCTGTTGGATCGATACCGAGAGCTACGAGAACGCTACGACGATGCACGCCACGCGGTTACCCAACAGCGCGATGCGACCGTCGAACGGATCGAGCGGCTCGAACGGCTCCGCCGGTTCGAAACGGTCGATCTCGACGCCTCGGTCGATCAGATTCGAACGCCGATCGAGCAGTACAACGACACCGTCGATACAGCGTTCGAGACGTTCCGCACTGAGGCGAGCACCCGAGAGGTACTATCGCTTGTCGCCACGACGGAGCAGTATCCGCTCGTCGACTACCGCCAGCCGCCACCGGCGCTGTGTGAGTTCGTTATGACACACGAAGCGGGCACCGAACCGATCCCGACGCTGCTTGAGTACGCGGACTACTCCCGTTCGAAGTTGAGTCATTACGTAGACGATCCACAGGCGCTTCTCAGCGCCGTACGGACGAACCGCACGTATCTGAGCCGTCTCGACGGCGGCCCGCTCGAAATCGCGTGGCCACCACCCTCTGCTGGGGCCCTTCGGTACCAGATCCGCGAACGCATCGCCGTCGCCGGTCGGTTCGCCCCCGAGAAAACGGTGCCACAACTCCGAGAACTACGGTCGCTGTGCAAAAACGCGGCGTACGAGCGGCTTCGGGAAACCGCCGTCGCCCACGAACGGCTCGACGACGACGACCGCGAGCGCATCCGAAATGACTCTGTCGATCGTGATCTCGAACGAGCGCGGGAGAAACGTCAACAGCTCGATGCAGTGCTCGAAGAGCAACGAATTTCGTGACAAGCTCTTTTTGGAATGATTGGTAAGGTAGTACATGCGTTCACTGCGACTTGGCTTTACGCTCGGACTCGAACTCCCGTTCAAGCAGACGATCGAGTGGGCTGCTGAGGAGGGGTTCGAGTTCGTTGAGATCCTTCTCGACGGTCGATACGCCCGCGAGCGTATCGAGGATCGCAGCGAATCGATGCGCACATCCCTCTCCGACGCTGGGCTGGGCGCCGTGGTGCACCTGCCGTTCGTCCCCGATCCCGGCTCGCCGTTCACGCCCGTTCGAAACGGCGTGATCTCGGAATTCACGGCCGGGATGGAGCTGGCGGTCGATCTTGGTGCCGAAAAAGTGGTTTTTCATCCATCTTCGGATGCGTGGGAGCTGGGCTGGTCCGAATCCGAGTGCCGGGCGTTCGTCCATGAGAGCCTCGACGAACTGATTCCCGCCGCTCACGAGCACGGACTCACCCCCTGTCTCGAAAACGTCGTTTCGAGCTACTACGATGTCACTTCGTTCCCGGAGCTGCTGGACCGGTACCCCGACGCGTCGATGACGTTCGACACTAGCCACGCGCTGCTCGCCGGGATGGCGGAACCGGAGATGGCCCAGTTCTGTCGGGAGCACGCCGACCGGATCGATCATCTCCATCTCGTTGACACCCGTGACGGCGACGAACACCTCCCTGTCGGGATGGGTCACATCGATTTCGCCACGGTGTTCGAGGGGATTGCGGACGCCGACTGGTCGGGCACCGCGACGCTCGAAGTCGGCACTAACGATCTAGACACCATCGCGCTCGGCAAGCGCCACGTCGAGGCGTTACTGGCGGACTGATCAACAGATCTGCCAGCCGCCATCGACGTGGAGTAACTCCCCGGTGATGTAGCTCGCGTCGTCACTCGCGAGAAAAAGATACGCACCAGCAACGTCCTCGGGATGTCCGGCTCGACCCATCGGGATCGGCTTGAGAAAGGCGTTCTCTTGTGCGCCAGTCGTCGCCTCTTCGGTCCATCCATCGAGGAACTCCGTGGCGATCTGGCCGGGAGCGACACCGGCAACCCGAATGTCGTGTTCGGCAAGTTCGAGCGCCGCGCCGCGTGTAACCATCCGGATCGCTCCTTTCGTCGAGTCGTACTGTACCTGTCCGAACTGCGCGAGCGAGGAACTGATCGACGCCGTGTTCACGATGACGCCTCCCTGCCCCCGGTCGATCATGTCGTTGGCGGCGGCTTGACAGCCGAAAAACACGCCACGAACGTTCACCGCGTGGATGCGGTCGAACGCTTCGGGTGTGAGTTCTCGCAACGGTGTTTCGATGTGTAGCCCCGCATTGTTCACCATCACGTCGACGCCGCCGTACTCACGGGCCGCCGTGACGAGCGATTCGATGGCGTCGGGGTCGGTCACGTCAGTCTTGACGTACTCCGCCGTCCCGCCGGCCGCATCGATTAGCTCGTGGGTCGGCGTGGTTTCATCAACGTCTTTCGGCTCGGCCCGAACATCACCGATCAACACAGTTGCACCCGCATCGGCGAACCGGAGCGCAGTCTCTCGACCGATCCCCGAACTCCCTCCAGTCACGATCACCGTCTTCTCATCGAAATCATAGGTCGGCTGTCCCATGGGTCGTGTACACTAGTCATCAACATAGGTGTTAACGGCGTATCCGAAACCGAATCGAGTGCACCGATCACCGAAACAGTTGGGTGAGAACCGCTCGTTCGGCCCGTCGGAGCCGCTCCAGAAACGCGGATTTGCTCACCCCGAGCTCGGCCGCGACCGCAGCCGCGTCGGCGTTTCTCGGAAGTTCGAAATAGCCCAACTCGATCGCCACACGCAGCGCCTGTTCCTGTTTTCGTGTGAGATCCCAGCGCTGTGTGATGGCCGTCCGTTCGTGTTCGTGTTCGTGCGATCCCAGGGGATACACCCGCCGAAGCGTGACGCCGACCGTTTGGCCAGCCCGGTCCATCACCCCTTCGAGCACGTCGTACCCGACGACGGCACCCCTGACGGTCGCGGTTCCGTTCCGATAGCCGAGCGACTCGATCAACAGGCCCTCACTCACTAGCTCGTGAACCACGCATGGATGCTTCGAGAGACACCGGTAGTTCGTCCGGCTGTCGATCAGCACACGGTGGAGATACCGAACCCGATCGTCCGCTTCCAACACATCCGTGAGCCGATCGGCCGCTTGGGACACACCGAACCGTAGCAGTGCGTATCCGTCGGACCGTAACTGAGGGGGCTGTGCCGTTACCGGCACGTCGACCCTCCGGGTGGCCTCCGCGAGCGGGCAGTCATCACCCCGTATTTCGAACTCCACGACGAGACACTCCGAAATCACGTGTACCGATACCGTTGGTATGTTATAAAACCCGCTCATGTGGGGGGTAATTCGTATGATAGTCCATCACAAACATCCGGTCGTAATGAACGTCGAGGAGGTCACAGAGCGGGCCGAACCACGGGCGTTCAGTCCCCACGACGACATGCCCGAGGAGTACCGCAAAGCGGCGACGCGGATGATCCAGTTTCACGCCAATTCCGAGATCATGGGCGCGTATCTCGAACGGCCGTTCATCCGTCAGGCACCGAGTCTCGATCGGAAGCTCGCGTTTTCGGCGAAGGTCCAAGACGAGATCGGCCACGGCCAGTTGCTGTACCGGGCTGCGGAATCGCTCGGAATCAAAACGCGCGCGGAAATGTTAGACGAGCTGGCCACAGGTGAGGGAAAGTTCCTCAACTGCTTTCATTATCCCATGACCGAGTGGTGGGAGACGCCGATGATCGCCTTCTTCGTCGATGGAGCGGCGATGCGTCGGCAGGCGACGATCAAACGCACCAGTTGGGAACCGTACGCCCACGCGATGGACAAGATCTGTTTCGAGGAGGGATTCCACATCAAACACGGCGAGGACATCATGCGTACATTGGCGACAGGGAGCCGTCGGGAACAGCAGTTGCTACAGGAGGCGTTCGAGGAGTGGTGGCCGCGCATCCTGCAGTTTTTCGGACCGACGGACGATCGGAGCACCCACCACGATTTCTCGGAGCGCGTGGGGTTGAAAACGATGAGCAATGACGAACTCAGACAGGCGTTTCTGAACGCCTACCTCCCGAAGGCCCAGAAATACGGACTGGAGATTCCCGACGAGCCACGGATCCGCAAGGAGGACGGACGATACATCGTCGAGGAGGACGATCTCGATTGGGAGGAGTTCTGGGAAATCGCTAGCAACGAGTATGCGGGTAGTCACGAGCAGATCGATTCCCGAGCCGCCACACAAGAGGCGGTGGCGTGGGTCAGAAACGCGATCGATCGGTCCGAGCAACCATGACTATGATCTGGGAAGTGTTCAGACAGGAGCAAGCGGGCGAGTATCACACCCACTGTGGAAACGTTCACGCACCGGACCGAGAGATGGCGCTGTTGTTTGCACAGATTCAACACGCACGCAGAAAGCCGACCAACAGCTTGTGGGTCGTTCCCCAGGCGGAAGTGTCGGCAGTCGACGCCGACACCGACGACGTCGAGTTCGGTGGGACGACCGACAAATCCTACCGGTGGGTGTCGGCCTACAACGTTGATGTCGAATTCGCCGAGGAGATCGAAACGTCCGACCGCGAGCAGCGCAAAGCGGAGGGTGAACGCTGATGCCAGCAGACCAGCGTTCCGGGCCGGATGAACTGACCGACCGTCAGCAGGCGGCCGTTGAGGCGCTGTTGTTCTCGCTGGCCGACGACGAGTTCGTACTCGCAGAACGATACACCGAGTGGCAGGTACGCGCACCGACGCTTGAGTCGGATCTTGCGCTCTCGAACATCGCACAGGACGAGTTGGGACACGCGCGGTTGTGGTACGACCTCCTCACAGAGTTCGGTTACACCGAATCCGAACTGCTCTTCGAGCGCCCCCCGGCCGATTTCACCCACGCAGCACTCGTAGAGCTCCCCTTCGATGACGGCGATTGGGCCGATGCAATCCTCCGAAGCTATCTGTACGACACCGCCGAACGGCTCCGGTTGACAGCGCTCGAAGACGCTTCCTACTCCCAGATCGCGGATCGGATCGGGAAGATCATGGGTGAAGAGTCTTATCACCGCGAACACGCCGAAAATTGGCTCGAGCGGCTGTGTGCGGATCCAGACGGTCGTGCGAACGTGCAGGCGGCGACGGATCGGTTGTTCCCGTATGCGGTGGCGCTGTTCGAACCGGTCGATGCAGATCACGAGGCAACGATTCAGGAGTTCGGTCTCCGATCCGAATCACTCGACGATCTGCGCGAGCAGTGGCTCGCGATCACCGTACCGTTTCTCGATTCGCTCGGCGTTCGGCCCCCCGTTTCGGAGGACGGTTCCCTGCCGGAACTTCCTGCTGCCTACGGGCGCGGCGGTGAACACACCGATCATTGGCCGGTGCTCCACGAGGAACTGACCCGAACGTACCGCGAGCTAGATCGAACGAACACCCGTACGATCACGAACGGTTCCGACCATGCCGGATAATCCATCACCCTCGGTCGAGTCCCCCGACGAACCGCAGACTGGGTACTGTCCGTACACGCAGTACGAGTACGAGCGCGACGGCACCGCCGATGATCTCCCTGCAACCGGCGAGTCGGCACGCGGTCTGAAACGATCAGTGTGGGAGGCGCTGTATGAAGTAGAGGACCCGGAAATGCCGATCAGCGTCGTCGATCTGGGATTGATCTACGGCGTCGAGATCGAAGCCGATCACGTGCTGGTCGAGATGACGCTCACCTACACCGGCTGTCCGGCCCGCGAGATGCTGCTTTCGGATGTCCAGAGCGCTGTCGAAGCGGTCGAGGACGTCGAGGACTGTAGCGTGCGACTCGTGTGGACGCCCGAATGGTCGCTCGAATTCATTACCGAAGACGGTGCGAACGCGCTCGAATCGTTCGGGGTGAGCGTCCCATGAGACGATCCGATCCCCCAGATCCGAGCGTCGACACCGACCGATCGGCTAGCGGGATCCGATGTCCGTACTGTGAGGGGACGAACACGAACCGTGAGCACCCAAAAGGACCGTCGCTCTGTCGCTCGATGCATTTCTGCCACGATTGTGAAGAGCCGTTCGAAGCACTCCGCTAGATCCACGGCCCCCCTACGAACCGGCTGTGTGAATAATTCTCAGGACCGACTATCCGATCAATAACGTAATACCGTCTCATGCGCAAGTTAACTCACGATGAACGGTCGAGCGTTTACTCGTCGCCGCCTCATCCAGTTAGCCGGGACATCGGTGGTAGTCGGTGTCAGCGGCTGTTTGGCTTCCGACGATGGGGAGAGCGACGCCGACGGTTACGCACCTCCGTCCGTGACACAAACGACGCAAACCAACGAGACCATGAGCGCTATGGGGAACGAGAGTTCCTCCCCAACACCGGTGGATGAGGACTCGTTTAAAACACGGCCGACGCGAGGCGTGTCTGTGCCGCTCGTACCGACCGATGTCGCGTACGCGTGGTATCGCAACCGGGAAGCTCGATTCGTGGATGCCCGCAACGGGGGGTATAACGAATCCCACATCAGTGGTGCTGTACGTAGCCCTGCCCCGAACGGACAGACAAGCGACGATCCGGTCGAAAGCTGGCCGAAATCGGATCGGATCGTCACGTACTGCCGGTGTCCCCACCACATGTCGGCACTCCGTGCTGCAAACCTCATCAACCAAGGCTACGAACGGGTGTACGCCCTTGATAAAGGGTTTGATGACTGGATCGAACACGGCCATCCGATCGCCGGGTCGAACGTCGAGAAACAGCCGAATCGACAAACTATCACCGGCACAACCGCTCCGAAGTTCGCCGGTGAGACGGCGTGGGCGTTCCATCGCAAATCCGACCAACAGGAAGCGACGGGGATCGAGAAAAGTGGACAGTACGTCCTCAACCTGCCCTTTTATGACGTTACTGATGACTCGATGATCGAGATCAAAACACCGGAGTACACCATCGAGAAATCACTCGGAGAACTGACGAGCGCCACCATCACGCCCGCCGGAACGCTGTCTCAGAACGTCCAGTAGCGCTGAACGCAACATATAAAATACACGTTGTTAGTTAGTAGCATTCCTCATGATGCGGGTACGTGAAGCGGTGGCTGTGTGTGATTCGGTACTTTTATGTAGAAGCACATTCAATCATCGTCCGATTATGGCACAACAGATGGGCAACCAGCCCCTCATCGTTCTGTCCGAGGAGAGTCAACGCACCTCGGGCCGTGACGCACAGTCGATGAACGTCACTGCCGGGACGGCAGTTGCCGAGTCGGTACGCACGACACTCGGACCGAAAGGGATGGACAAGATGCTCGTCGATTCGACGGGCAACGTCGTCGTCACGAACGACGGCGTCACCATTCTCGACGAGATGGACATCGAGCATCCCGCCGCGAACATGATCGTGGAGGTCGCCCAGACACAGGAAGACGAGGTCGGCGACGGCACGACGACGGCGGTCGTGATGGCGGGCGAACTGCTCAGCAAGGCTGAGGATCTGCTCGAACAGGATATTCACGCGACGATTCTGGCCCAAGGATACCGTCAGGCTGCCTCGAAAGCCAAGGAGATCCTCGACGAGATGGCTATCGACGTCAGCGAAGAGGACACCGAGGAGCTCCAACAGATCGCTGCCACGGCGATGACCGGCAAGGGTGCCGAATCCGCCCGAGATCTACTCGCTGAGCTCGTCGTCGACGCCGTCAGCTCGGTCAGTGACGACGACGGCATCGACACGGACAACGTGAAACTCGAAAAGGTCGTTGGCGGCTCGATCGACGAATCCGAACTCGTCGAGGGCGTCATCATCGACAAAGAGCGCGTCCACGACAACATGCCGTACTTCGCGGAGGACGCCGATGTCGCACTCATCGACACCGCGATCGAGGTCCAGGAAACGGAGATCGACGCGGAAGTCAACGTCACTGATCCCGACCAGCTCCAGCAGTTCCTCGACCAGGAGGAAGCCCAGCTTCAGGAGATGGTCGATCAGCTCGCCGACGTGGGTGCCGACGTGGTGTTCTGTCAGAAGGGCATCGACGACATGGCCCAACACTACCTCGCCCAGGAGGGTATCATCGCGGTCCGTCGCGCGAAGAAGTCCGACATGAAGCGGCTCGCCCGGGCGACGGGTGGTCGGATCGTCTCCAGCATCGACGACATCACCGAGGACGACCTCGGCTTTGCTGGCTCGGTCGCAGAGAAAGACATCGGCGGCGACAACCGCATCTTCGTTGAGGACGTCGAAGAGGCCCGATCGGTTACGCTCATCCTGCGTGGTGGGACCGAGCACGTGGTCGATGAGGTTGAGCGCGCTATCGAGGACTCCCTCGGCGTCGTCCGCGTCACGCTCGATGACGGCACGGTGCTACCCGGCGGCGGTGCTCCAGAAACCGAGCTCGCCTTGCAGCTTCGTGACTACGCCGACAGCGTCGGTGGGCGCGAACAGCTCGCTGTCGAAGCGTTCGCGGACGCCATCGATGTCATCCCTCGTACGCTCGCCGAAAACGCAGGGCTGGACCCGATCGACTCGCTCGTCGATCTCCGCAGCCGCCACGACGGTGGCGAGACGAGTGCCGGTCTCGACGCCTACACCGGTGACGTCGTCGACATGGAATCCGACGGCGTCGTCGAACCGCTGCGTGTGAAGACTCAGGCTGTCGAGAGTGCGACGGAAGCGGCCGTCATGATCCTCCGCATCGACGACGTCATCGCTGCTGGCGACCTCAAGGGTGGCGGTACCGACGACGATGAGGATGAAGGACCCGGCGGTCCCGGCGGTGCCCCCGGCGGCATGGGCGGCATGGGCGGCATGGGCGGTATGGGCGGCATGGGCGGCGCGATGTGAGCGTCTCCACGATAGCCTAACCGCAATCAGTCCAATCAGTTCCTACACGCGATTTTTTGGATCTACCGCGCTGTCGTATTGAATCCGATATTGTCACGTAGCGACGCTGAGCAATGTGTCATCAGTTTCCGTGTCAGTGCCGTGTCCGTCCTTTCGCTGTCCGTCGGATCGGTCGCGTCGGACCCGTCACTAGGCGTGTTTTCATTCCGGAAAATTCGAGGCGAAAGCCTCGCCCTTCAGGACGGGGATGAAGCCGACCAACAGTATTCAACCGCCGACGATGGCAGAGACGGGGTTCCAACGCAATCTTTAAGCCGTCCGACAGTGATAGTATGCATAGATGGTAAAGAGCACCCGTCACGCGAAATACGAACTCTACTACCACATAGTGTTCGTGCCGAAATATCGGCACTCGCACCTGACGGGGAAGACGAAGGAACGTCTCGAAGCCATCTTCGCGGAAATCTGTGCGGACAAAGATCTCGAACTGGCCGAGTCAGAGGTCATGCCCAACCACGTACACTTGTTCATCGGAAGTCCGCCCAAGAACGCCCCGTCACTCATCGTCAACTGGGTGAAGGGCATCTCGGCGCGGAAGTACAACCAACGCTACGACGACCGCGTGAAGTGGACTCGTTCGTACTACGTCGGTACGGCGGGAAGCACCTCGAAGGGCGCTGTCGAACAGTACATCGCTGAACAGGAGGGTGAAGACGAATGAAGCGCGCCAACACCTTCGAGGTAGTTCCACAGACAGAGAACGACAAAGAGTGCCTCCTACGGCTACTCGACGCATCCGCCTCCCTGTGGAACGAACTGACCTACGAACGCCGTCAGAACTACTTCGGTGACGGCGACGTGTGGGACACCTCCGAGTACCGAGGACGCTACAACGGTATCGTCGGTAGCGCGACTGTTCAACAGGTCACGCGCAAGAACAGCGAAGCGTGGCGGTCGTTCTTTGCCCTCAAAGAGAAAGGCGAGTACGCCAACCCGCCGTCGTACTGGGGAAACGAGGAGGACGGACGCGAACTCCGTACCTACATTCGATGCAACCAGTACACGATTGAGTGGGGGAAGCGTAGCCGTCTCGAAATCCCTGTCGGGCAAGAACTGAAAGACGAATACGGACTCGGCTACCACGAACGACTCCGCCTCGAAGTCCGAGGCAACCCGAAATGGGATGGCAAACAGGGTCGTCTGGAACTTGAGTACGACGAGGTGAGCGACACGTTCAGGGCTTTTCAACCAGTCACTGTCCCTGATTCTCGACTGGATTCACCACTGGCTTCTCACGAAGCCGCCCTCGACGTTGGCGCGAACAATCTCGTCGCCTGTTCCACGACTACTGGGAACCAGTACCTCTACGACGGTCGGGAGTTGTTCGGACGGTTCCGTGAGACGACGCGAGAAATCGCCCGCCTACTGTCGAAACTCCGAGAGGGACGCTACAGTTCCAAGCGGATTCGACGGCTGTATCGACAGCGGACGACACGCCGTGACCATGCACAGAACGCGCTGGTGCGCAACCTCGTTGAACGGCTGTACGAGGAGGGAGTTGCGACGGTGTACGTGGGCGACTTGACCGACGTGCTGGAAACGCACTGGTCGGTCAGGGTGAACGAGAAGACGCACAACTTCTGGGCGTTCAAGAAGTTCATCCACCGCCTCGCATGCGTCTGTGAGGAGTACGGCATCTCCCTCGAAGCCGAGTCGGAAGCGTGGACGAGTCAGACGTGTCCCGAGTGTGGCGACCACGAGAGGACGGTTCGCCACGGGAATACGCTGACGTGTTCGTGCGGGTTCGAGGGGCACGCCGACCTCACAGCGTTCACAAGACGTGAAGCGTCTTGTTAGCCCACGAGAACTGCAGAGCAGTTCTCGGGACGTCAGAGACGTTCCTTCGGGAACACAGCGATACGGAAGTCAGGCCGATGGCACGGCCCGTGCGATTCGAGTGGGACGACCACGAGTGGTCGGGGAAACCACACCCTCACGAAAGTCCCAAAGAAGTGCGCACAAACCCGCAAGTTGCCTCCGTAGGTCGGTAGCCGAACCCCTCACGGTGGAATCCTCGCGCTTTAGCGCGGGGAGGATGTCAATCCGAAACGTCCAAGGGGAACTGTTCGTGTTCACACACCGTGTTCAACACGACGCTCGTGTTAGTCTCTTTGACGTTGATGTCGTTCAGGAGTTCCTTGATCTCGTCGTTCATTCCGTCGGTGTCTTTGAATTTGGCGATGGCGATCACGTCGTGGTCACCGGTCACCTCATACACCGACACCATCTGCTTGGCATCCCGGAGCGTGGCAGCGACGTCGGTGATGGCCGTGCCTTCGACTTTGAGCTGGATGACCGCCGTCACGTCATAGCCCAACTCGCTATAATCGACCTTTGGGGTGTACCCTTTGATCACTCCCTGTTCGTCCAGATCACTCAGATGATTCGAAACGGTCGTGACCGAAACATCGAGGTCCTCTGCCAAGTTCCGAAGACTCGACCGACCGTCGTTGAGGAGCGCGTTCACCAACTTCTCGTCCAAGTTTTCATACGTCATTACATCACCACACTCGACGGAGGCACTATAATTTTACGAATATCCAGTTATCTGCTCGCAGATAGCCGGTTTGCGGGAACCAATACGGTTTTAACTATTCGGGTGGTTGGATAGGACGTCAAAGAACAATGGGAAACGAAAGTATTGCCTCTGATGGCGGCCTCAGCGTCGAGGCACAGAACGTCCTAGATTCGATCGAGGAAAACGACGTGGATTTCCTCCGGATCCAGTTTACGGATATTCTCGGAACCGTCAAGAACGTCTCTATTCCGGCGAGTCAGGCCGAGAAGGCATTCACTGAGGGTATTTACTTCGACGGCTCATCCATTGAAGGGTTCGTCCGGATACAGGAGAGCGACATGCGTCTCAAGCCGGATCCGAACACGTTCGCGTTGTTGCCGTGGCGGACCCACGAGGACGGCACCGCCAGCGCCCGGTTGATCGCGGACGTGATGGAGGCCTCAGGTGACAGCTTCGCCGGTGATCCCCGGCACGTGCTCAAACGCGCGTTGAGGAAAGCCAGCGACATGGGATACCAGCTCAATGCCGGGCCAGAGCCGGAATTTTTCCTGTTCGAGGAAGAAGACGGGCAGGCAACGACGGTTACCCACGACGCGGGTGGGTACTTCGATCTCGCACCGAAGGATCTGGCGAGCGACGTTCGTCGGGACATCATCTATGGACTGGATCAGATGGGCTTTGAGGTCGAAGCCAGCCACCACGAGGTCGCGCAAGGACAACACGAGATCAGTTTCAAATACGCCGACGCCATCACGACTGCTGACAACATCGCTACCTTCCGGGCCGTTGTGCGTGCTATCGCTGCCGAGCACGGGCTTCACGGGACGTTCATGCCCAAACCGATCGCGGGCATCAACGGAAGCGGGATGCACACCCACCTTTCGCTGTTCACGGAGGACGATGAGAACGCGTTCTATGACGGTAGCGACGAATTCGATCTCTCTACGGAAGCGAAACAGTTCCTCGCGGGGATCCTCGAACACGCGCCCGCAATCACCGCTGTGTGCAACCCCACCGTCAACTCCTACAAACGACTGGTGCCGGGGTACGAAGCTCCGGTGTACGTCGCGTGGAGCGACGTAAACCGCTCTGCGTTGATTCGCAAGCCTGCCGCGCGTACGCCCGCCGCCTCGCGGATCGAACTGCGTTCGCCCGATCCGTCGTGTAATCCGTATCTCGCGCTGGCGGTCATGTTGCAAGCCGGCCTCGATGGGATCGAGCGCGGACTCGAAGCTCCTAACCCCGTCCGGGAGAACATCTACGAGTTCGACGAAGCGACTCGCGAGGAGTACGGCATCGATACCCTTCCGCCCAATCTCGGCGCGGCCATCGACGCTCTCGAAAACGACGAAGTCATCCTCGATGCGCTCGGAAAGCACGTCGCCGAAAAGTTCATCGAGGCCAAACGCGCCGAGTTCGCCGAATACCGGGCCTCGGTTTCGGAGTGGGAGATCGATCAGTACCTCGAAATCTTCTAACCGATATCGGATCTTCCGGGCGCATTACGACCGGAACGAGCTGATGCGGTCTCGCAGCCGACCGGGGATCCCGAGGAGGTTGAGGCCTAGCCCGACCACGATCATAAACACGTACAGACCGAGCGTCGAAAGCCAGAGCACGATCATCGCGAGGATGGCCCAGCCTCCCCTGAGATAGTAGAACGCGCCGATCGTCATTGCCGTTCCATAGAGGAGTACGAGATACGGTCCCCATCCCCGGGCCTTGCCGCGACGGGCGCGTTTCCGAACGTATCGTTTGAGATCGGATTCGATCTCATCGCGGTGGAGAGTACGCTCATCGACCTGTGCCTCGAATTCGTTGAGTTTCGAACGGAGGTCCCGCACCTCCGATCTGAGATCGTCGTCCGACTCGCTTGTCTCGTCTGGCATGGTATGGTGGTGAATCGGCAGCACCTAAGTTGTCGGTTCCGTCTTTGTCCCGCCGTGATCGTCTCCATCATCCGTTTCGTCCGTCGCGGTATCGAGGCGTCCGGCGAGTGTGGCGTTTATCACCACGCCGACGAGGAGGATAAGGCCGCCGAAATAGAGAAACGTTACGAGCAAAAGACCGCCTCCGAGTACTCCGTAGGCAGCGTAGGAGGTCGCATATTCCGTATACGTTCGAAACGCAGTTTGGAGCACGGTCCAGCCGATGGCGGTGAACACAGCCCCCGGAACCACTTCCCGAACTGAAACGGTCACTCCCGGAAGGATGTAGTAGATCGGCAACAACGAGAGGATCAGTCCGCCTACTTGAATGACCGTTCCGATCGTGACGACGAGATAGTCGTCGACAACGGCCGCAACGTCCGACACTGCTAGTATCGTTCCGATGGCGACGGTCAGCATGATTCCGATCCCGACCCCAAACAGAGTAAGGAGCGCATTTCGGAACTGCTCGGTGAACCCTGGTGAAGAAACGCCGCTGTAGACGGTTGAAAACGCGATGTCTATCCCCCGAAACAGCTTCAATCCGCTCCACAGCAAAACGAGAAGGCCAACGACCGTTGCGCCGCTACTCCCCGATCGACGTTCGAGCGCGTCACGGACGATCGAGCCTGCTTCACCGCCAATAGCGGTGGTCACGGGTTCGGAAACGGTGTTCGAGAACGTTGCTCCGCCGAGCGTCGTCCCGATCGCGATAGCGAGCAAAAGCAAGGGAATGAGCGAGACGAACGCGTAGTACGCGAGACTGGCCGCAAGAAACGTGATCTGTTTGGATCTGATCCCTTCGAGAATCGATCGGATGGTGGCTACGAGAGAGGCGACATCCCAGCTCACACGAAAACAGTTCTCGGCCCGTATTCTTTATAGCTCTGGCAGTCATCGAACAGTGGCGCGTTCGATCTGTGCGACATCCGCATCCGTTTTGAACGTCGTCCCACCGTACTGGGCGCGCGAAGCATCGAACCCAGCGCGTCTGAGCCGATCGAGAAACTCGTCCATGCCGATCGCCGAAACCCCCCACTGTTTCGAGAGCCGGTGTTGATCGTAGTGGGTCGGTGTGTCGATTTCCCCAGCGATGGTATCGAGGAGTCGTGTGGCCCGTCCGGCGGTGTCGAACGTCTCGGGCATTCGCTCGCTCACTTCGGTGACGAAGTCCGCGTCGTGCGTCGAACCGAGCCACAGCGGTCCAGCCGTGTTGATACGGTCGCTCGCACAGTTCGGACACACGGTTGGCGGATCGGCGATCAGTCCCTGAGTCGTCGTGCGATACAGACAGTCTTCACAGTGATCGACGTAGCCTAACGCCTCGATGGCGGCGTTGGCGTCCGTCGCTCGGTGGTCAAGTTCGAGATACGTCCGGACGTAGTGACGGGTGACGTGGCTCAGCACGGGCGTGACACCGATGTCATAGCGCGCACCAGTGCGCGCGAGCGCAGAGAGGAGTATCCGAAGTCCCATCTCGGCGTGAAAATCGGTGTTGCGTGGCACAGCGCTGTAGGATCGAACGCCGCTTTCGAAGTGGGCACCACACAGCGGTGCGGTGTCGGTCGCCGTGACGCATAACAGCGACCGCGCTGACCGAAATGCGCTGTCAGCGAAGGGGATCGGCGTCCCGAACGGATCGAGGTCCACGACATCGAACCGCTGTTCGTGCATGTACGCGTTAGCATCCCGGTGGACGGCAGTTCCCGACAGGTCGTTGCGCGCAAAATTGGCGCGACAGTACTCTACCGCTCGCTCATCATAGTCACAACACGTTGCATCCCATCCCGCCGCCGCTCCGCGAACGCCCCGGATGCCGCTCGCGGCCGTCGCATCGAGATACGTTCCCGCATCCGTGCGATCCTCCCAGATGCGGAGCACGGCGGCGGTGATGTCCCGATTCAACTCCTGATCGGGATTGAAAAACACGTCGTCGCCGACGCCCGATTCCGGTTGTTCGGGCACGTCGACAGTGACGACTCCTTCGGAGACTTCCATACAGGGCTCACGCGTTCGAACGCGAAAAACGACACCGATCGAACGTCACGACCGTGTGAGAGATCATCGAATCGGTTTTGGTTCCGGACGGGCAACCAGGACGTGTGATCTCCGTGGAAGAGTGGCAGGAATCTCTCGCTCAAGCGGGCGAACTCACTGCCCCTGTAGTCGATCGTATCATCACTGTCCACGGCTCGCGGGGAAAGCGGGCGATCGAAGCTGTTGCGGAGGCCCGCGTCAAAGAGTACCGCGATTTCACCGTCGTCGTCGGGCACACCGAGGAGTACGTGATCGAAGACGGCGAGTGTCCCTGTGAGGACAGCCTATACAACCTCGATCGCGGCGATCCCACACAACAGTGTTGGCACACGCTCGCCGTCGAAATCGCGCGCCGAATCGACGCCGTCGACCACCACGACATGTGGTACTCGGAAGTGCGCGAGTTCCTGTAAGCGACAGAGCCTCAACAATCTATCATTTCTATCGAAACGACGTTCGAATCCGAGGCGATCACGAGAGATCGGACGTGTGATCGGTGATCGTGTAGTTCGTGACGAGGTGGTCGACGATCCAATCGACCGTGTCAGGATCGTACGTCCAAAAGCCGTAAAATGCGTCCGGCTCACGCTCTTCGGCCAGTAACGCACACTTGTTCGAGTCCATTCCATCCCCATCGTACGCGACGAACCACGTCGTCCGAATTTCTTCGGATCGTTCTAGATGCACGGTAACGTCGTCGTGGGCTGGAAGTTCGCTGTCGGGAAACGCGTACAGATGCACCGACAGAGGCTTTTTGTCTGCGAGGCGCTCGTACGTATCGATCCGGACTCCGAGTGCCGAAACAGTTCCAAACCCGGCGTACACCGTGCCGGAACCGACGCGCCACGCCCGGTCTTCGATCTCGTGAGATGCGGCACCCATCTGTCCCACATCGTACGACGTGAACGTCGTTTCATCGAGGTGATCGAGAATCGGTCGGTACGCGCCCGACTGTGACGCTTTTTCATCGCTTCCGAACACCGTATCGATGCTCATCGCCGTGACGAACTCATCACCCTTGCTGAGAACGACGTACCGTTGTGGTCCGGACGACGTTCGTGTCCCTGCAACGTCGATGTTCCGATCAGTAAAGTGCTCTCGAAGCGCAGTGATCTCCGATTCGGGAGCGTTGAACACTGTGAGCGTCTTCCGATGTGACTCTACCCCCGCGATCAACTCTGTTAACTTCATTCTCAATACATCCCCCCTCCTCCGCTATATAGTACGGTGTCTTTCGAGACGGTGATCGATCGGAGACCGATCGTGATTTCGCCAGCACAATGATCTATTAGTATTATCGATAATCACTGTCTTTCCTTATGCTCATGATAGAACCTTATTCATCATAATCGATGTATGCTAACACATGGTAAACCCTTTAGTCTGCAGGGTTCCTTGCTGGGAATACAGGCCTGTTTGGCCGTGATTTGCAATGACAAATGATGAGCTACTCTGGCGGATCGCTGGTGGGTCTGGCGACGGGATCGACTCGACCAGCCAAAATTTCGCCAAGGCACTGATGCGATCCGGTCTGAATATATTCACACACCGGCATTACCCTTCACGAATTCGTGGTGGTCACACGTATGTGGAGGTCCGAGCAGCATCCCACGAGGTCAAATCACGCGGTGATGGGTACAACTTCCTCTTGGCGCTTGGTGACAGCTTCGCTCGCAACCCACAGGAAGACGCCTACTACGGCAACGAGGAAGTCAAGCCGCTTACCGAAAACCTCGACGACCTGCGCGAGGGGGGCGTGATCGTCTACGACGAAGGATTGCTCGACGAATCTGATGTCGCGGATCTCGATGAACAGGCCGAAGAGAACGGGTGGCACGTCTACCCCCTCAATCTCCGCGGTCTTGCGCGTGAACACGGCCGTGAAGTGATGCGCAACACCGCCGGTGTCGGCGCGACTGCCGCACTCCTTGGTATGGAACTGGATCCGGTCGAGGAGTTGATGGAAGAGCGCATGAGCGGCGAAGTGTTAGAGCAGAACCTCGAAATCCTCGAGATCGCAAAAAACGAGGTTGAAGAACGGGAATTCACCCACGACCTTCAGATCCCGGCGGTCGAGGACGGCGGCAACGACGAGCAGGTGCTCGTCTCGGGAAGCACGGCGATCGCGTATGGGGCGATCGACGAAGGCTGTCGGTTCATTTCCGGCTATCCGATGACGCCGTGGACTGACGTGTTCACGATCATGTCCCAGAACCTCCCGGAGTTCGGGGGAATCGCCGAACAGGTCGAAGACGAGATCGCCGCCGCGTCGCTTGCGATCGGAGCCTCTCATGCGGGCGTCAAAGCCATGTCCGGTTCCTCCGGCGGAGGATTCGCGCTCATGTCCGAGCCGCTCGGACTGGCGGAGATGGCCGAAACGCCGATCGTGCTCGTCGAGGCGATGCGAGCCGGGCCATCGACAGGTATGCCGACCAAACCCGAGCAGGGCGACCTCGAACACGTCCTTTACACCAGTCAGGGAGATTCGAACCGGGTCGTCTTTGCGCCGGGGAACGCACAGGAAGCCTACGAGCAGACCAGACGGGCGTTCCAGCTCGCCTACAACTACCAACTCCCCGCAATCGTGCTGTACGACCAGAAGTTGTCGGGCGAGTTGATCAACGTCGACGAGGCGTTTTTCGACCGTGAGCCGAACCCCTCGCTCGGGTCTGTGCTCACAGAAGAGGAAATCGCGGACGCGCCACACCATCACTCCGGGAAGTTCAACCGGTACCGCCACGACGTCGAAAACGGTGTCAGTCCGCGTTCGATCCCCGGACAGGAAGATGGACGATTCCTCGTAACTGGCAACGAGCACACTCCACAGGGACACATCAGCGAGGACCCGGACAACCGGATCAACCAGATGGATCGCCGGATGGAGAAGCTCGAATCGATTCGCGCAGAACTCGATGCCAACGATCAGAGCAGCCAGACGGTGTACACCCCTGACGACGAAGCAGAGCACCAGTACGGTATCATGACGTTCGGAAGCCAGCAGGGAACCGTCGAAGAAGCCACCAAACGGCTCTCCGACGACGGCCACTCCGTGAAAGCACTCGGTGTCAGTGAACTGCTTCCGTATCCGACCGAGGAGGTCAAGGCGTTCCTCGATTCGGTCGATCAGTGTATGATCGTCGAAATGAACGCCTCTGCTCAGTTCCGGGGACTTACCCAGAAAGAACTGGGCGGCTATGGCGAGATGATGACGAGCCTGTTGAAGTACAACGGCAACCCCTTCGAACCGGAGGAGATCGTCGAGGGGTTCGAATCGAGCATCAGCGGGGATGGGGACGCCCCCGGTCACTCGACCACGTTCGTCCCCGCAGCAAGTGATTAACCAATGAGTGCATTCAGTGCCATCGAGACGAAACGGGATGTCGACCAAAACGAGTTCACCCCGGATATCGAGCCTCAGGCGACGTGGTGTCCCGGTTGTGGCGACTTCGGCGTTTTGAAGGCGTTGAAGGGCGCTATGACCGAAGTCGGAAAGAATCCGGATGAGGTGTTGCTCGTGACGGGGATCGGCTGTTCGGGGAAACTCTCTTCGTATTTCGACAGCTACGGCTATCACTCCATCCACGGCCGATCGCTCCCGATCGCGCGGGCGTCGAAACTCGCCAATCCGAACCTCGAAGTCGTCGCTGCTGGCGGTGACGGTGACGGATACGGGATCGGCGGAAACCACTTCATGCACACCGCCCGTGAGAACCACGACATGGTGTACATCGTGTTCAACAACGAGATCTTCGGGCTGACCAAAGGCCAGACCTCACCGACGAGTCCCAAGGGCCACAAATCCAAAACACAGCCCCACGGCAGTGCGAAAGATCCGGTTCGGCCGCTGTCGATGTCTCTCTCCGCAGGCGCATCGTACATCGCCCGGACGGCTGCCGTCAATCCTAACCAAGCCAAAGAGATCCTCGTCGAGGCCATCGAACACGACGGCTTCGCCCATATCGATTTCCTCACGCAGTGCCCGACGTGGAACAAGGACGCAAAACAGTACGTGCCATACACCGACGTTCAGGACGACGAGGACTTTTCGTTCGAGGTGACCGATCGACAGGAAGCCGGCGAGATGATGTACGAAGCCGAGTCTCGCCTCTCCCAAGGCGAGGTGCTCACGGGTCGATTCTACCGGGAGGATCGTCCCTCCTACGGTCAAGAGAAACGACACACCGGAGAGATGCCCGAGCAACCCCTCGCCGAACGCTACTTCGATGATAGCTACGAGTGGGAACGATCGGCCGACCTCATGCATCGACATCGGTGAGCGACGTCGATCGAACACAGTAGTTTGGATTCGTGACTGCGGCGAGGTAAGATCGATTTTTGAATTCGGTTTGTTCTGCGTTTAGATAGCCTCAGAGATAGCAGTAGCGACGGGAAACGCCGACAGGACCGGACGTATTCCACTGTTTTCTGATTCGGAAGGTATTTTTTCTCGGATGCAAAATAATGATCCATGAGTACGGACACGACCGAGAATCGGATCCTTTCGGCCTTGGAGGACGATGCCCAGGCCTCGTATGCCGAGATCGCAGAACGGGCCGGCGTTTCGAAACCGACAGTACGTAAATATATAGATAAGTTGGAAACTGAGGGGATCATCGTCGGCTACTCTGCTGATGTCGATCCAAAGAAACTCTCCGGTCGGTCGATCGCGCTAGTCGGAATCGATGTCGAGAGCGAGCAGTACGTCGAGGTCACCCGTCAGCTCGAAGAACACGGCGCGATCGAGGCGTTGTACACCTCTTCGGGTGATCACATGTTGATGGCCGAGATCCATGCTGTGGACGGGCACGCAGTCGGTGACATCATCAGCGATCAGATCGAGTCCATCGAGGGCATCACGGCAGCCCATCCCTCGTTTCTTCAAGAGCGGCTGAAGTGATGTGTGACTGGGGATCTGCACCGATCCGCTGTCACTAGCGGACGAACCTAGTCTTCCTCGGGTCGGTCCGTTCTATCCCACTGAGGGGTGCTTAGTGGTTCATCGATCCTGCCACAGGAACCAGACGTTACACCGAACAGAGCCATCCGCCGACACGGGTACGGTTCTTCGGACGATACTATCGTCTATGCCGGTGTTCACTCGTCATACCCGTGTTCGAGCATCGCTCGACTCCGTGTGGGAGTTCCATTCGTCCGTCGATGGACTCGTGGCACTCACACCGGAAGTTGCGAACCTTCGTATCGAGCGCGTCGTCGACGGCGACGGGCGGCCAGCGGATCGGGACCACCTCGTCCCCGGAACGCGCGTCGGCGTGTCCGTCAGACCGTTCGGTGTGGGCCCACGACGTGAGTGGATCTCCGTCATCGTCGAACGAACGGAAGAGCCGGGGACGAGGGTGTTCGTCGACGAGATGCGAGATGGGCCGTTCCCCGACTGGCGACATACACATGCGTTCTACGCCGACGGAGCGGAGACGCTGATCCGAGATCGGGTCGAGTACGAACTCCCCGCGACGTTCGGTCCACTGGATCGGTTCAGTGCGCTCGGATTCGAACCGGTGTTTCGCTACCGACATCGGCGGACGAAAGAGGCTCTGGAGTGATGGCACGGGACGCCCCACCGGTTTCCCCAGCGCTCGGACTCGCGGTCGCTGTGGGGGCGGTGAGTACGAGCGCAATTCTCGTTCGCTGGAGTCAGGCACCGAGCCTCATCAAGGCGTTTTATCGCGTCCTATTCACTACGATGCTGCTCGTTCCGCTTGCTCTCTCGGGCCACCGGACGGCGTTCAGTCGTCTTACCGGCCGCGATGTACTCGGTGCGGGACTCGCTGGACTCGCGCTCGCGTTGCATTTCGCTGCGTGGTTCGAGAGTCTTGAATGGACGAGCGTGGCAGCGAGCGTCACGCTCGTTCAGTCCCAACCTCTGTTCGTCGCTCTCGGAGCCGCTCTGTTGCTCGAAGAACGGATCTCTGTACGAACCACAGTCGGAATCCTGATCGCGCTTGCGGGGATGATCATGATGTCGGTCGGTGATGGGGGCATTGGCGGACCCACGACTGCGTCCGTTTACGGGAACGTACTCGCCGTTGTGGGCGCAGTGATGGCTGCTGGATACGTGTTAGCCGGTCGAGCACTCAGACACGGGGAACGTATCGCGTTGCTTCCCTACGTGACGATCGTCTACGCCGTCTGTGCGCTCGTTTTGCTCGTACTGCTTCGCATCGAACAGCTACCGCTCGTTTCCTACCCGCCACGGGAGTGGCTCCTCTTTCTGGGCATGGCTATCGGGCCCGGAATCTTCGGCCATACGGTCATCAACTGGGCGCTCGCACACGTCGAATCGAGCGTCGTCAGCGTTTCTCTTCTCGGCGAGCCGGTGGGAAGCACGGTGCTCGCGCTCGTACTGCTCAGAGAATTCCCCGGCGTCGCTACCGTCGTTGGTGGGACGATCGTACTCGGAGGAATCGCGGTTACATCTCACCAGTGAGATCCGTACTCGCGATCACGCTAGCTGTTCGAACATCTCGCGGATCGACGGTGCGAGCTCTTGCTGGGGCTTCCACTCCAATATGTCGTGTGCTTTTGATGTATCGACGTCGAACTCCGAAACGAGCGTTTCGTTCCGGGGGTTTTCGATTCGCTTGAGGCCGACATCGATTCCCCGATCGACGGCGATTTCCTGAATCAGACCGGCAATATCAAGCACGCTGGGAGCGTTTTGCCCCGCAATTTCGTACTTCTTGACACCGGTTTCGTTCTCACGACGTTCGTTCAAAACCGATTCGACGCTCCGAACGTACGCCCTGGCGGTGTCCACGACGTGAACGTAATTGCGCGCTTGTGTCCCGGGCTCGTACACGGTCAGGTCCTCGCCCGCTAACGCCTTCTCGACGAAGCGTTGGATAACCGTGTCCTTGGTGACTATCTGCCCACCGGAGCGATGAACGCCGTACAGATTGGATTTGAGAACGAGGTGGGCGGGAAACCTATCGGAAGCCATCGATTCGATGATCCGTTCTCCGATGACCTTCGTTCTGCCGTACCAGTTCATCGGCTGACGAGGATGGTCGATCGTGATCGGAAACGTTTGCGGATCGCCGACGATCGCCATACTTAACGGGAATATCAGCCCGGCTCCCGTCTGTCGACACCAGTTCGTGATGTTAGCGGTCCCAATGACATTAGTCTCGTAGGTCAGATCGGGGTTCTCAGCACAGTCGTCCACACCGCTTATCGCTGCGAGATGCACGACGGCGTCCGCGTCTGAGAGGACGGATTCGAGTCGAGCTCGGTCCCGAATATCCACGTGGTCGACGGCGACCCCTTCCACAGAGCGAACCGTTCCAAGGTAGTAGTTGTCGAGTCCCTTGATAGTCCAGTCCGGATGTTCAGCCTGCAGTTCACGAACGACACAGCTGCCTGTGTATCCGGCTGCGCCAGTAACGACTACTGTTGTCGTTGCTTCCTTGTCATCACCATTATCGTCCATAATATATCAGTATGGGAATAGCACGCTACTTTAGATGATCGGTTGCTTCTTTAGCAACTTTATACACTTGTTTTATGATGATGCGAACATCGAGTAGAACGGATTGGTTTCTGATATATTTGACGTCGTATCGGAGCTTCCGATCCGGTTCGTGCCCAGTGACGTCGTTTATCTGTGCTGGTCCAGTCAACCCGGGTTTGACGAACCATCGCTGTTTCCACTCCGTCACATCGGCGGTGATTTCCCGATCGATTTCCGGGCGTTCAGGGCGCGGACCGACAACGCTCATGTGGCCGGTGAATATGGACCAGAGCTGTGGGATTTCGTCCAAATGCGTCTGACGGAGAATGCGTCCAACGCGAGTAACACGAGGATCGACTTCACCGGCGTCTTCCTCGCTGATAACCGCACCCGTCGCTTGTTCGGCGTTCTCGACCATGCTTCGGAATTTATAAATCGTGAACGTGCCTCCGAACGTTGCGGTTCGTTCCTGTGCGTAAATCACTGACCCAGGACTGTCGAGCTTGATGGCGATGGCAATACCGAGTACGAGTGGTGAGGCCACCAGCAACCCGACAGCGGCGAACAGAGCGTCAAACGCTCGTTTTACCATTCGGTCTTGCCAATCCCACGGTTCGAGATTGATATCCCGTAGCATATCGGATTTGGTATCACACGTTAATACGTCGTTCCCGAGGTCTCGGTGGACCTTCGCGGTGACGCCGTGTTGATAGCACGTTCGAAGCACTCCGAAAAACTCCTCTCGATCGGCCTGGGAGAACGCAAGAACTACTGTATCCGGATCGTTCTCTACGATGATCTCGTTGAGTCGTGAGATGCCACCGAGATATTCCAATCCTTCGACATCAGCGTGAGAGGCGATAACTGCACCCCCATCGGTGAACGGGGCCATTGCTGTGGAGCTGTGGTTCCGGTCACTGCTCTCCGATGGTGAAGAGATAGGCTGATTCAACGATACGTAGCCGATAAACGGGATATCTGCCTTCTCATGAAGAGTAGTGATGGTTTCTACGTCGTTACCGATGATGATGACGCTTTCCGTTGCATTCCGTTTTTGATTCCGGATGAGTACATGCCACGCCGGAAGAAGGACGAGCAGTCCGAGCGTCGTTAACACCAGCATCATCCGAGGTAGACGGTAGGTGTAATCGAAATATCCGATGGTAGCGAGCGCGAGTGCCGCGAGCAAGATCCGACGCTGCGTTTCGGAAATGACGTCGATGATACGACGGGGACGAGGCTTGTACAGCGGAATTAACGACAATAGAACCGCAAGAACTGTTGTTACTGTGATGATCGTGAGTCCACCGTGTGTGTGTACTGGTTTCGGGAGGTGAGAAACGACCGGGAGTGACATCGCTAAGTCCTCCACCGTTGGGTGACTCGTAACAGGGACCACTATCGCGGTGATCGATGCCGTACCGATCACGCTCGCTAACCGGTATCGCCAGCCGGACGTCACACCACTACGTTGGCTCGACATGTTGTTATCTGTTTCTTACGTCCGATTGATATTCACTTCGATGAGATTAGCTAACCGTGCCGTTGTCAATCCCGGGTCGTCTACTATAATAGCTCTTGTGTGCATATCCGATACTCCGTGTCTCTCTGCTGGTCTCGTAGACCACTCATTGAGACGTAGTATTAAATGGCTGGGATTTCGATCCGTTCAATTTCCGTATTATCTTTTCAAGACGAAAATTATGTCCAATTAGAACAGGCACGCGGATGTATACGCCGTTACAACGGCCCGAAAAGCAGCATTTCAACATGAGTCCGTAACCGACGTCGAATCAAGATCTTGTCGTATAACTCTGATACACATCGGTGTAACACGTATTAATTATTGTAATAGAATTCATCAACATGGATTATTATGTTAGAGTAGTTGATCCTTACGAGCCGATCATAGAATCCAAGTGATCTTTACTCACGGACGTCGTTTTCATCCCATAGCACTGACGTCGTTCACGGTGAATAAGAGCATGCCCCCAAGCACGGCAACTCCACCGAGACCCAGACAGATCTTCCAAAAGGAGATGCGTTCGACGATCCGCATCAGCGCGTCGATAGTGAGGTAACCGACGATGGCACTCACAGCGATAGCGATCAGTGCCGAGAACGGCGACACCGATCCGATCCCGTCTTCGAGCGCCGCGAGTAGCCCGCCGCCGATCGCCGCGGGGATACTCAACAGAAACGAAAGTCGAAACGCCGACGGTCCATCGTGGCTCCGAAACAGGAGCGCACTTGCTGTCACACCGGAGCGAGAGATCCCTGGCAACACAGCAAACCCTTGAAGGGCTCCGACCACCACTGCATCGATCAGATCCGGTTGTTTGCGCGACCCGAGCGAAAGATCACCCGATAGCCGCTGGATCACGCCCGTCAGGATCAACGACACACCAATCAGAATGATGAATATCCCGCCGTGCAGCTCACCGATGATGTCTCCGAAAAGCGCGTACGCCGGTAAGCCAACGATCCCAGTCGAGAACGTTGCGATGAGGAGATACGATAACTCAGCCGTCGAATCGTCGAATGCCGTCGACGGACGCCACTCCGTCATCGACCGTATCACTGCCGCTAGTTCGTCGCGGTAGTACGCTACCGCCGAAATAGCCGTTCCGGTGTGAAGAAACAGCGCGAATGAGACTGCACCTGCGTTCCCGAATCCCCCAAGCACAGCCAAGGCGATCGTGATGTTACCCTCGCTCGAAATCGGTAACCACTCGAATATTCCTTGTAAAAAGCCGACGATCACAGCAATCAGTGCCGTCTCACCGTCCATACCGAACGTACCTGGGAGAATGACAAAACAGTTTGGTCTTTCATCGGTGACCGCTCTCTCAGGAGTGCAACTGAACGACCCCGTCGATCGAACTACCTCGTGTACAACACCGCGGTCTACTGTCTTTTTTATTATATATGGTCGGAAGATGCATAATTAGATTTTTACCTCATTGCCCCAAGGGAGTAGCTGATGAGTAGACTAGTCCGATACCTGTCGACCGGTTTTTTCGTATTGATTGTTGCCTGTTTAATATTAACCGACGCCAGTAATCCACTAGTCACGAAATATCATCTTCTCGCACTCGGTTTATTGATGGGGGGGGTCGGATTTACCGTCTACGGAGCCGAGGTGTACGGCGTCGATGGTCGATTCGGGATTTTATTGTTTACATACATTTTGTGCATGCTAGTTCTCATCGGGGTGGTGTTTCGGCGGATGGGACCGGGATTTCCCCAGCCGGGCCGAGCAGCGAAATTGACGCTCATCGCGTCGCTGTTTTTCTTTTTCCTCTTTATGTGTCCACGACAACGACGATACTTACAGCGGACAGGGATCTTTTTACTGGCGTTCGTCGTGCTGTTTTCGGTCCATCTGTTCTACGTCATGCCGATCGTCGATCCGTCCACATCCGGTACCGCGGCGTTTTTCATCATCGCCGGATTCATGACCGGACTGAACCTCTTCGTCATTCCTCGGTACGTGCCTCGTGATGCGTTTTTGTGGGTTGTGAGTCTCTTTTCAGCCGTTCTCATGTTGCTTGGCCTCCTCTCCTACAGCGGGTCGTTCACGTTTTTCGGACTTCCTGTTGCCCCGTGGCACAACACGTTCACGCCGGTGTTTGCGGACAGTGAGGTGTATATACTCACGTCGGTGTTCGACAATCCGAACACGCTCGGAGTGGTCGGGTTTGCTGGGACTATCGCTTCCGTGTTGCTCGCTACCCGTGCGCTTCCTCGACGCGAGCGGAACAACCAGAATCAGCCGGTGCACGCTGACGGCGGTTCGACAACCGTCTCTACGTTTCCGTTTATGATGTCTCTCGGACTGTCGTTCGTCGCCGGGACGTTGGGCGTGATCAATGCGTTCGGGACGTATCTCACCAACAGCCGAGCGAGTTATCTCGCGATCGGCACGGCACTCGTTCTGTACTGCGCTTATCTGGTGCTCGGTCGGCGTGCGCTTCCGTTTGCCGTGGTCGGTCTCATCGGCTCCGTGGTCCTGTTTTTGTTCCTCCTTCCGACGCTCGGTATCAGTTCTTCGGGACGGTTCGCGCTCTGGGCCGGGTCGATCGAGGCCACGTTCGATGGGCCGTTCCTGTTCGGGCATGGGCTGGTTGCCGTAGACGACACCATCGAACCGTACGTTGCAGGACCTGCGAGCGGTCACAGTCCACACAACTCCTATCTCTCGATTTTGATCCGAATCGGTGTTGTCGGACTGGGTGCGTATCTCCTCATCGTCGTTGGAAGTCTGTTTAGAGGCGTGTTTCAAGCGTCTCGGGTCGATGTGCCGGCGCTCGTGCTCGCGTTCGGTTTCGCTGCCCACCAGATCTTCGAGGCGTACACGATCTTCCACCACACGATTCCCGCAGTTCTCGCATCGCTTTCGGCCGGTTATCTCATCATGAACGGAGCGTGGGTTGACGTGGCCGAAGCCGACGAACGTGAAAGACGACGACACACCGGTTCCACCGGATCCAGCACGTGGAGTCGGCCCGAGTGGGAGCGATAGCACGACCGGCACTCAATCGTTGGTGTTGGGTCTCGGTCGCCGGTTGGAGTGGTTGTCGGTTGATCGATGATGTCTTCGCTCTTCTCGCGTCACATCGATGTCGAGCACCCCACTCGTTTCGTCGAAGACGACGTGTGAGTGGGGATAGGCCAGTTCTACGTCGCTCCCGTCGAGTCGATTCAAGACTGCCTCCAACACGCGGGAACGAATCCGGTGCTGTTTGGGTGGTTCGGTGATCCAGTAGCGTAGCTGTAGCTCTACACTGTGTGCTCCGAATTCAGTGATGTAGCACGTGGGGGCGGCGTGATAGCGAGCGCTCGCAATCCGGATCGCTGGGCCACCGGAGATGACCCCCGAGATGTCGCTGGCCGCATCCTCGATGAGCGTTCGAGCGGTGTCGACGTCGCTCTCGTAGGTGATGCCGATATCGAGTGCCAACCGCGTGCGGGCGTCCTCTGCGGAGTAGTTGGTGACGTCCCGATCTCGCATCGAACCGTTCGGAATCACGAGGGTCGTGTTGTCGAGGGTGGTTATCTTGGTGTATCGGATCGTGATGTCCTGCACGAAGCCGAGCTGCTCCGTATCGACGAGTTCGATCATATCTCCGATCTCATACGGTTGGTCAGCGAGGATGAACAACCCGGAGCTGAAGCTCCTGACGATCGGCGCGAGCACGACACCGGCTATCGCCGAGAACACGGTGAGCGGAAAGACGACGATATCCCCACTGATACCGTACAGGTTGGTGATTGCGAACAGGACCCCGATACTGAGAATCACCGTTCGAATGGCTTTGAGTATCGTCCGTGTGACGCTCGGGCGTTCGAATCGACTGGATACGCGCGGTTCCAACAACCGGGCAATGTAGTTTGCGAGATACCACGCGATGGCAATGACGAGTGCCGTGACGAGCAACCGTGCCACGTCGGTCGGAAGCCACTGATTGAAGAGATCGAACAGTTCATCCGTGGCTTCCCTGGCTTGCTTGATGGCTTGTTCTCTGACGGATGTGTTAGTCGGGGTCGATGTGGAGGACGGATCCGACGTTGCGGTGGCAGCCGTGTCGTTGATGGGCGTGGCGTTCTCTACCTGTGGCTCTCGTTGTGTCTCCTCCCCTATCCCCATGTCCAGGGGCATTCGGGTGAACGAAAAAGCGTTGCGAACGACGACCGCCCGATGGGTCACCCAACTGTTCTCATTCGACTCGACTAATGTCGGTGTCGCCTGCCAGCAGCGTGTACTCCTGCAGTGTCGTTTCGAATTTGTCGCCGCCTTCAGTCCGTTTCTCTTCGGCTTCGTACGTGACCCACTGTGTCGTTCTGTCGTGTTGGACGTAGCTGTACATCCGGTACTCCGTGGGCGTTTCTAATACGAAATCGACGATCGCGGCTTCAGGCACCTCCTCGGGAATCGATCGACGTTGGATCTGTCCCTGTGTCACTCCCCAAACTCCCACGACGGTATCGTCGAGCGGGAGTGGATCGATCGCGTCAATCGGATCGAGATCAGTCTGGATCTCTGATCGTGTCACTGGCCGATCGGGCCATTCCGTTACTGGCCTCGGTGGCATATCCTACATATTTTTTCGCATTGTATTCACTCTTCGCTTTGCACCATAAAACGTGTAGTGAGGATGAGACGTCGAAAACGGCGTAGGTCATCGGTCAGCCGTGTTGACCGGAACGAACACACGGACAGTTCTCACGCCGAAGAATCACAAAGCTCCACGAAGTTTCGGAGGATTCGGAGTCCGGTTTTTCCGCTCTTTTCGGGATGGAACTGTGTTCCGAAGACGGTGTCGTCGTCAGTCGCAACGATGCTCGGGAACGCGTGGCCGTAGTCAGTGCTCGCCACTGAGGCGTGTTCGTCCTCGGGAGCAGCGTAATAGGAGTGAACGAAGTACGCATACTGGCCGTCGACACCGGCAACGATCGGGTGTTCACGTTCGACGGTCAGCTCGTTCCATCCCATGTGTGGCACCGTTTGGTCTCGACCGAACCGGACGTTTTTTCCGGGGATCAGATCGAGACCGTCCACATCTCCCTGTCCGACCTGTTCGGATTCTTCGCTTGCGGTGAGTAGCATCTGCATCCCGAGACAGATGCCGAACAGGGGGATGTCGTCGTCGACGGCTTCGATCAGGGCTTTGCGGAACGGTTTGGCGTTTTCCATCCCCTCGCTGAACGCCCCCACGCCGGGAAGCACGATCCCATCGGCGCGTGTGAGGGCGGCTGGATCGTGGCTCACTTCGACGTTCGCCCCCGCGCGTTGGAGTCCTCGCGTTACACTCCGGAGGTTTCCGAGTCCATAATCGACGACGACGATGTCCGCCTGGCTCATAGGATAGTTTTGACGAGCGCGAGTAAGTCCTTTACCGTCTCAGTACTCACTGAGTCGTGACTGGCCACCGACGCTGTGGCCCACGATCGAGATCGCCTCGTCTAACGCGCTCTCGAAGGCGTCCTGTTGGCTCGAATCGTACAGCGTCGCAGCGGGATGGACACAGATTACGACACGTCGAGCCGTCCCAGCGATCCGGTGTTCGACGACCGAGCCGGCTTCGTTGGTCACTGCGACATCACGTTCGAGAAGGTGCTGACTCGGCACCTTCCCGAGTGTGACGATCAGTTCAGGATCGACCTGTTCGATCTCCCGGTGTAAATGCACACGGCAGTTTTCGAGTTCGTTCGTGGTCGGATCGCGGTTATCCGGTGGGCGACAGCGGACACAGTTGGTGATCCGGATGTCACGCCGGGTGAGTCCGCGATCGCGCAGCGCCTCATCAAGCACGTCGCCCGAGCGTCCGACGAACGGTTCGCCTCGTTCGTCCTCGGTCGCACCCGGGCCTTCGCCCACGAACAGTATCGGTCCGCTCGTGGTGCCCGTTCCGTTGACGATCTGCGATCGAGACTCACACAGCTCGGGACACTGCTCACAGGCGCGGACGTCGATTCCATCGATACGCTGTTCCATAACTCGAAACCCGTCCGAACGCGACTACAAGGTTGTGTTCTCACCACGCTCAGAACTCATCGATCGCAGCGGCTGCGGTGTTGGCCACACGAAGCGGCTCCGGTCGTCCGCCTTCAGGAGTGAACGCCCGAACGACCCGCTCGGCTTCCGCGGTAGCGAGTCCGACAGCGCGGACGAACAGTTGCTCGTCGTTCACACTGATCTTCTGGCGGGGTGGTTGGCGGTTGTACCGATCAAGCCGCTCGGCAAGCGCCGAGGTTTCGAACGCGTCACGGAGCGCGGGCGCTAATCCGTCGCTTTGCTCGAACGAAACGGAAACAACGGGACGGTCGACGACGTCTTCGACCTCTCGGAGGTCGATGATGTTGTACCACGCTGGAGCGATCCCAGCCAGAAATACGTACTGTACGTCGGGTCGATCGATTCGACGCCAAAGATCCGTGATACGCGCAGTGCTGTCGGTTCCACCCACCGTGATGTGCCCGACTACCATCCCGTCGAACACGCGATCGGCGCGCACGACAGCGCCCACGACAGTGCTCTTTGTGGCTCCGTGAGTGTACGACTCAGCGACACCGAGTGCTCGCGTGCCTGCCTTCACTCTTTCATCTCCTGCAACCGATCTAACAGCTCATCGTTAGAAGCATCGAACTCGAATGAGACACTTCCCTCGTGGGAGTCCCCTGACGTAACGGTCTCATCTTCGTCAAAATCAGTGTCGATCTCACGATTCTCCTGTTCGGATTCATCGTAACTCCCAAAGCCCATACACAGCTTTCTAGGGAGTAGTCGTTGAAAAGCGTTGTCCGAGTTCAGAATAATATAGAACGAGTAATATTCCCTTCGATTTCACATCTTGCCGGTACCCGATGGTCGTTTATATCCGTCGGCTGGCAGGAGACGGTGAAGTAGGCTGAAGTGTGAGCATCGCTATCGACCGGTATGGACGTACACAACGTCACGGCAGGGTTCGAGACGTTCACCTCTAACGCGTATCTCGTCACTGGGGAGGTGACGACGCTCGTCGATGCCGGTGCAGTCGACGATGTCGTCACCGCTATCAAAGACCGAACGGACACCGTCGACCGGGTCGTTCTCACCCATCAACACGGCGATCACATCGGGGCACTCGACGCCGTGATGGACGCCTTCCAGCCCGACTGCTATGCTCATGCTGACCATCCTCGTCGGACACACGCCATCGCCGATGGGAACGACATCGAGATCGGTGGAGAAACGTTCGAGGTGGTGTACACGCCGGGCCACGCCGACGATCACGTCTCATTGGTGGGTGAAACCACGGTTTTCACCGGCGATGTGGTGGTCCACGACGACGGAGCGTTCGACGACGGCAGCTTCGGACGGACGGACATGCCCGGCCAGTCGCGCGATCGCCTCATCGATAGCATCGAGACGCTTCTCGATCGGCTTTCAGAACAGGATGACGCCGACGCGGACGGTATCACTCACATGTACTCGGGACACGGCGGTCCGTTCCACGGCGATGTCCGTACGGTCATCGAACGGGCGCTCGAACGGGCGAAACGGCGCGAACCCAAATATCCGGAGTAGCACCAGATGGGCAGTTCGGCGGTGGAGACGCTGGTGTTGCCTGATGGCCGGCGGTTGGCCTACGCCACGTATGGAGACGAGGATGGCGCGCCGCTGGTGTTCCACCACGGGATTCCCGGAACGTGCTTCCTCGGCTCGCTGTTCGAGAACGCCGCTCGTGAACAGGGCAGCTGGGTGATCGCGCCGACGAGACCGGGGTACGGTGAGTCCGATCCCCACGACACGACGCTCGAAACGTGGGCCACGGACTGTGAGGTGTTGGCCGACCACCTCTCACTCGATTCGTTCGCAGTTGCTGGGTTTTCCGGTGGGGGACCGTTCGCGCTGGCTGTCGCGGAGCAGTCCGACCGGGTGTCTGCTGTCGGACTAGTCGGGGCACTCGTACCGGAAAACGACGGTGGGTTGCTGGAAACGCTCTCACGGGTGTCGCCAGCGTTGGAAGCGACGTTGTGCGTGGTCAGGTGGGTCGCCCGCGTTCGCGGTCCCGAGTTCGTCCTCGGGCAGTTCACCGGAGAGACAGTCGATTCCTCGACAGCCAGCGCGGTGTCTCAGGATTTCCGGCGCGCGCTTGCGGGACGGCCGACAGGTGCGGTGCGAGAGAGCCGTCTGTTCGCAAACGAGTGGTCGCTGCCGGCTCCGGACGTTCCAGTTCGTGCGTGGCACGGCGTGGCCGACGAAAACGTCCGGATCGATCCGGTCAGGGCGGTGGCTGCCGATCGGTCCACTGTGACCCTCTCGGAGATCGACACCGATCACCTTGGGGCACTCCTGACCGTCCGCGAGGCGCTTCTCGATCTGGCTGTGACCGGAGTGGCGAACGAATAGATCACTCGGTGATCACTCTGAGATCGATTCCGTCCGGATCGGAAACTTCGATGCTGCCCTCTGTGGTGGTGAAGTGTCGTCCGCTCGCGTCCAAGCGCGACTGTACCGTGTCGAGCGTGTGCCGGTCGGGCACCACGAGTTCGAACCGATCTAAACCTCTACCCGTGTGTGGTTCCGTCCGTTCGTTCCACGTGTTGAGTCCGACGTGGTGATGGTAGTCGCCCGCAGCGACGAACAGCGCCGACTCATCGAACTGATCCCGGACACGGAAACCGAGATCATCGACGTAAAACGCCCGCGCGGCAGCGAGTGAAGAGCTTTCGAGATGCACGTGGCCGACGGTCGTGTCGGTGGGCACCGTCGGCTCCCGAGAGTGTTCTGGCAACGATTCGATGTCCAACGGTCGCGTCTCCATACCCACAGAGCCGTCCGCTGGGGTCGGCCACGCGTCTCGCGGCCGGTCACAGTACACTTCTACCCCGTTTCCCTCCGGATCGGTGGCGTATAACGCCTCGCTGACAAGATGATCAGACGCCCCGTCCAACTGCCACCGTTCGTGATCACGAATCCGGCCGAGTGTGGCGGCTAACGCCGTCCGTGACGGCACCCGAAACGCCACGTGGAACAGTCCCGTTTCGGTTCGTTCTCGCGGGGGAACGGACGGTGTAGCGTTCACCACCAACAGCGATTCGGTTTCCGTTCCCAAAACCGCTCGATCGGCGTCGTGGCGGTGGATCGTGAGACCGATGGTTGTCTCGTAGTACTCGACGGTTCGATCGAGATCACCGACACGAAGGAACACCCGACCGATGTGTGTAGAGCCTGAGAGCATCGCCTGGTTCGACATGTGGATGGTCTGTATAGTGATCTACGATGAAAAGCGTAACAGCCACGGCTTGGACCCAGACGGGAGACGTTTTCCACGATCCTTGCGACTGTGCTGGTTTCCCAGTTTCACGAAACCCGTTTTCACGAGATCCGCTACTTGGTCTTCTTTCTCATCCGCTGTCGCAGATGAGAACCGGACCGTTTCGGTTCTCCTTCGAGGCGTTCACCTCGTTCCCCTGTTATGGGGCCTTCGGTTTTGTCTCTCATCCGATCCAGTTCCGTACGAACTGGATCGAATCGTCTAGTGTATCCCCGTCGCTCCTACATCTTGATGCTAGTTAGCAATGAGCATAAGGCTTGCCGTTGCGAGAGAAAGTCCCCCTCTCGGCGACGATGAGACGGTCCCAAAGATCTATGGTTTACATGAAGTCTCCGAGTGTAGAGGGTTTGTTGTGATCGTTTTCGAAGATACTTTCGAGCTGTCGTTTGAGGATTTCGAGTCGTTGTTTAGTGTACTCTCGACAGCCGAACTCCTCTGCGACGCGGATCGCGGTGTCGAGATATTTGTTGACCGATCCTTCATGGACAGTGAGGTTCACGCGACCACCACACTCCCGACACTCGCCGGAGAGCGGCATCCGTCGGTATTTCCTATTACAGTCCAAACACCGGGTCTCTTGGCGGGCGAACGCACGGAGGTTTCCGATGAGATCCGGGAGAAAGTGGTATTCGATGATACGCTCTGCGACGTCGGTCTCATCGACCGCCCGGAGCTTTCGGGCGAGTTCCAATTGGGCATCCATCTTCTCCAGCATCGAGCCGAGCGTCTTATACGATGAGAGATCCGGACCGGCGGCGAGATCGGAGGTGTCGTGTGTGTGTTCGAAGCCCGAATACTGGTCGTCGGTTCCGAGTGTGTCCTCCGCGATCGTGATGTCGACCTCGTCGGCATCGGCCATTTCCCGAGTCGCTTCGTAGAAGTCGAGGGGATACGACGAAACGATGTCGACGTTGTGGGCTTCGTCGTCGATCTCCGTGGGATCGATTCGCGAGGACATTACTAGCGGTGCGTCCATGGAGTTGTGGGCGTACAGCCAGTTCGCGGTGAAGATCGGCTCACCGCCTACCTGTAGATCGTACAGGTAGCCGTCGTAGTCGACGCGTTCGATGTCGGTTACTTTGAGATACGAGAGATCGCCTTCGACGAGTGGACGGAGCTGATTCAACCGGGTCTCGGCCGTCGCCGACAGGTCGCGCCGATCAAGAGCGTCGACGATTTCTCGGAGCTTCGTCACGGGGATCGTGTCTCGGCGCGTGTACTTCCGAGGGATGAGTCGACCGATGTTCTGGACCATCTCACGGAGTTCGAGCAAGGCGTTCGGAACGGTGACCACGAGATCCTCCTCGGACTCGTCGCTGTCGGCTTGGGTCTCCCGAGTCGCGGAGAGGGTGTACGCTGGCTCGCTTGTGGGACGATGGGTGATGTCCGCGACCAATCCGAGCCGATGGAGTAGGAACACCAGCCCGTCTTTGACCGACTCGTTGCGCGCATGAAGATCGATCCGTGAATGAGACGTTTTCTCACATCCGCCGTGTTCACCAGCTATGTATCCGCGAAGGAACGACTGTACGATCTGGCGCTCGCCACGGAGGATACAGTCCGGAACGGTGAATCCGCCGCCGTCAGCGTCGGTATCCGCAAAGCCGAGATAGTCGAGCACATCGTCGAACACGGTCGGGAACTGCACGCGTTCGGTCTCAACGATCGGATCACATCCGAGTGTTCCCGTTGCGATCGTTATCACACGATCGAAGACGTCATCGTCCGCGAGCGAAAGCGCCGGTCGTTCTCGACGGGAGCCGTCAGCGATGAACAGTCCGAGCAGCCACGCGACTTTCTCGTCGACGGGAATGTACCGGTTGAGACCGCCCAATGCGTCCTTTCGGCCGATCTCCATGATAGTAGGAACGGATCGAGAGCCATGAGACGGGTCGTCGTCTGCTACCATCCCGAAGGGAAGGGTCTCCCGTTCTGTGGGTCGGTTCTCCTCGTCCGGATCGTCGATGAAGACGTGGGGTGTCTCCAGACAGTCGGTCACGTCGATGGTGGTTTCCGTTTCGTCGACTCCCAGCCGACGGGGTGCGAGGATCAGATCGCCGGTTTCGAGTTTCGCTCCGGAGACGGTCTCAATGCCGTCGTCGTACCGGAAGAGGCTGTGGTTGTCTGTGATCGTCAGCGATCGTCCGAACTGTGTTTCGACACGGAGCAGCTCTTCGTCCTCGACGCGGTACCGGATGGCCTTCTCGATCGGTTTGGGCGTCGCCTCGTAATGGTCGTCGAACGCGTACGTCGTCCATTCCTCCCCGAGACAGCTCTTTTTCTCGAACTTCCCGTCGTACTCGATCGGACAGTCCAGAGCTGTCCACAACTCCTCGATCGGGAGCGTTCGGAGTTTCCCTGTCGGACCGAAGGCGGTAAGACGGGTGTCCGCTGTCACACTCCCACCGCGTTTATCCGGCAGATACAGCTTGCTGAAGTTCAACAAGCCGTCCATCAACAACATCACGCAATCTTCGTCACCATCGCAGTTCCGTCTTTTTGCAGCGTGAAAATACGGATGCGCATACCCGACGGCGGCGTCGGTGAATCCGACGACGCGCCCGACGACCGCCGCCGAGGTGTGTGGTGCCATCCCGAACACTAGTTCACCCACCAGATCGTCGCGGTCGTCGACCTCATAAAACGGCTCCATCCCGTAGTAGCGTTTGAGGAGATCATCCACGAAATCAGCCGTTTTGAGCATGTGCTCGGCTGCACCACTGGAAAGAACGATGTCTTGGACTCGCAGTTCGATCAGCTGATCGTCGTGGCGCAACGGCTCGCCGTCGATGTCGGTTTCGTATCCCAGCTCGCGGAACTGCTCGACAGTGACGTCCAACTCGGCTGGCCGGACTGCCGTCACCGGGAGATCCGTCATGTCGTATCGGATCGTCCCGTCTTTGAACGCCGAAACGTCGTGTTTCGCGCGCAGGATACCCTTCTCCATCGGTTCGGGAACCTTCTGCTCGGAGGTGAGTCCTTTCACCCCTTTGAGGATCTCGAAGGCGTGTTCCCGCTCTCCGACGGCCGACAACGCCTCGTGGTACGTTTCATCCACGTCGATCGTCCGGTACTCGACGGGGGTGGCAAGCTCCTCACACCGGGGACATTCCGCCCGCCCGGACTCATCGGGTTCGACACGGATGTCACAATCACCACAGACGTACACCGGCTCGGTGATCCCACCACAGTCCGGACACCGGGCCGTAAACGTCGTCGTTCCACAGTCGACACACTCTCGGCGTGCGATCTCCAACTCGACTTCTCCTGTGGTCGATCGCATCGACTCCGTGTGAGCAGCCGCCTGTGCGACGTCCCGCTGGCTGCCACCAGCTTCACCGATCGGGAACAGCGTGTGAACCGCTGGGTTCAACTCGCGCTTTTCGGATTTCTCCGGGCGGCCCATCCGGTTACCAACGCGGGTCGGTGCGCGCTCCCGAACCGAGAACGGCGCAACCTCGTTTACAGCCTTGATGGCGTTGCTCCCGTCGCTTTCACCCCACGACCGAGCGGTCTCGGACAGATCGTTTAACGACCACATCCGTTCGAGATCCGCGGTCAGTCCGAGCGAGCGGACGAGTGCGCTCGCGTCGGGAATCACGATTTCGTCGTCGGTCGTATGCTCGACGAGCAGCGTTTCGAGCGCGATCCGAGTGGGCTTGGCTCGGGGGACGAACAGCGTGTCGTCAGTCTCGGAAATCCGTCCCTCTGAGACGGCATCGGCCAATTCGTCGAACTGCTCGACAGTGAGATCGTGCCACAAATACGTGTATTCGGGGTGAAGAGGGGCCTCGTATTCGGTGGCCCACCCTATCGCCCGTGTCACTGGGGGATCGGAGAGATCCACGTGCGGGTCATCCCGCAGGGCCTGTACGTCTGCCCCGGCACGATCGAACTCCTGAACCCACCATTCGACGGTGTAAGACGCTGGGGCGAGTGGATGGTTGTTCTCGACGAACTCCCCGTAGTTGACGAGATACTCCCCGAGATCGAGGATGGCTTCGACCCCGTTTCGGATCGACCGGGCTTCCTCGGGATCGTCGATGCGGCGCACTTCGCCGTTTGCCAGCCGAACCGTCGGTCCCTCGATCGTGTCGACGGGTACGACACCAGCAGCCTTCCCGGGGCGTTCCGTTTTGATCTGCGTACCGGTTGCGAGAAAATCATCGACCAGATGCATCGTCGCAGGATGGACGCCAGCGGTCGCAAAGCCGTGGTTGCGCGCCCGTCCGTACCGCAGCCGAAAGCCGCCAGTTCGGGAGGGGTGGGAAAAGACGGGCCGACCGGCGATGAGGTCACGGAGGAACTTCGTCGTCGATTCCGCTCGTGGAGGTCCCGATTCCGAGGCCGGTGTGTCTTCAACGACCGGCGCTTGGCTGTCGGCATCGGTGTCGCCATCTGTGTCGGATTCGGAGCTGTCTGTGGTGTCAGTACCGATCGTTCCCTCAATCAGATCGTCGAGCCACGGCCATTCAAGCTCCTCGAGCTGTCCGGTGTACCGCTTAATCTTCGGGGCCTTCTGCGCGATCCCCTCCCCGAGCACCAGACACATTCCACCTCGAGGGTTGTTCGTGTCGACGCGCTCCAAATCGCGGGTGGCGGATACCTCCGTTTCGCCCGTCGCCTCTCCATCGAGCATGATCGGACAGTGCTCAGCGATAAACGTCGTCTCCTTGTCTTTCGGTGAGTACTGTAGCCCCGTTTCGTTGTCGTACAGACCCAACTCTTCGGCGTAGCGTTCGATCTCATCGTCACGAGGCTTGTACCGATCCAACCCGAGCAGCGTTCGAGCGTAGTCCGCGACGAGCACGGACAGCGCTTGGGCGGTCCCGCCAGCGGAACGGATCGGACCGGCGTAGAACACCCGAACGAACCGGGAACCGTCGTCGTTTTCGAGCACTTCCACACGATCGATTCCCTCGATGGGTGCCGCCACGACACCCTCGGTGAGCAGCGCGACGGCGGTTCGCACCGCACCTTCGATCATTCCTGCCGTGGTTTCGTATTCACCGACCCGTCCCTCGGCGAAATCTTCGGCTAGCGTCAACGCGGCCTCTTCGCGGCTCATCTGCCCTTCGAGTTCTCGAACCCGTTGTGCGACCCCTTCGATACCGAGGATGTTCTCCACGCGGTCGGCCATGTCCTTGGCCACCGGGATCTCCACTTCCGTACTCGGATCTCCGCCGCGTTCTTTGGCCGAGCGGGCGACCGAAAACGCCTCGTCCAATCGATCTTCGATCTGCTCGAAATAGCGCTCCTCAGCGTTCACAGCTCCCAGAGATCCAAGTCCGTCGTCTCATCGCGCTGGCGAACCAACTCGGTGTCGAACTCCCGAACGTACAGCTCGCCCGCGTACGTCGTCGCCCAGTCGAGGTGTCCTGCAACCGTCCGTCCCTCGCTATCGGAAAGCGTCATGTGAGTGTGAGCAAACGGCTCGCCGTCGAGTTTGGAGATGTTTCCGACGCACGCGGTCACTTCCAGTGGCTCCTCGAACGTGATCGGACGATACTCTTGGGCGTCGTGATCGTAAAACAGTAGCTCCGCGTCCTGTACAGCACCCAAGCCATAAAAGAACGCTGCATCGATCCCGCGCTCGTCCGCAAACGTCTCGATCTGATCGCGCCAGTCCACACCGTGGTCCATTCGAGCGACGAACTCACGACTGCTTTCGACAGTCCGATAGTCCATACAGGGATCCCACGAACGATATCGGCAAAAAGGTTCCCGAACGATACGAACCGCAGGCTGGGCGATGGACCGTCCTTATCGCCACTCCTCGATCGTCGCCGCTTCTGCGGTCGGCATCTTCAGCCAGGCTCCGTCCCGACAAACGTCAGCAATGATGAGCTGATCGGAATCGACAGCCATCATCACCTCATGATCGACGCGTGTCTCCGACGCCGGGGCCGTATCTGGCACCATATCTGTCAGTTGTTTCCACACCGATATAAACGTGACGAAACTGAGAACGAGTGATTACACATTAGAAATAATACGTATATGGGTGGGTAATCGGCGGTGGACCGCAGCCCGTCCGAGTGAGACGCGGGGCGAAACCGATGCGTGAGTGAAACAGCGATTTCACTTATACTTGGATATTAGAGGTGTGGTTTATTAATGATGAAATGTGTATATGTGTGCCACGACCGGTGGTATATCCACCGTAATAGCCCCGACTGTCCGGAAATCGATCTCGGACCCCGTATCGGAACCACGATATGAACGTAGACGAATAACGGCAAATTTATCACCAAGGATCATTGAAGAGGTGATGGAATGACAGACAGTGAAGGACTCTCACGACGGGGGTTCCTCCAAGCGACGGGTGGTGCGGCTGCCGCGATGTCGTTGGCGGGATGTATCGGCGGTGACGACGGGGGCGACAACGGTGGATCCCAAACTCCCCAGAAAGGCGGGCGGTTGAACTTCGTCAACTCCACGATGGATGGGTTCGATCCGGTTGCCAGTGATGGCACCGCCTCCGGGCGGATCATCACGCAGGTGTTCGATCCGCTGGTGCACTACCCCGCCGGGACGGTCGAGGTCGAGTCCCTGCTCGCGGAGAACTACGAGACCAGCGACGACAACACGGTGTACACGTTCACGCTCAAAGACGCCACGTTCCACAACGGGGATCCGGTGACGGCAAAGGACGTGGTGTACTCTTTCGAGCGGGTCGCTGGCTCGCCCCACTCAGTTCGGTCGGATTTCATCCTCAGTTCGATCGGTGTCACCCACGAGACCGATTCGGACGGCAACTACGAACCGGGGACGTTGGGTGTAAAGGCGGTCGACGAGAAGACGGTAGAGGTAACGCTCGAACAGCCGTTCCACTCCACGCTCGAAGTGCTGGCCTACGCCGCGTTCGCGATCGTTCCTCAGGGCATCGTCGGCTCTTTGGAGGAGGAAGGCACATCGGACGAGCCGTCCGATCAGTACACCGAGTTCACCGAGACGAATCCGATCGGTGCCGGTCCGTTCAAGTTCGATCACTGGAACAAACAGGAAGAGGCCGAAGTCGTCCGATATGAGGACTACCACGGCCAGACCGCCTACGTCGACGGTGTTCACTGGGCGGTGATTGAGGACGATTCGGCCATGCTCAACTACGCGATGGAGGGTAACGCCGACATCTTCAACATTCCCACCTCGGAGTTCGATCCCGGTGGCGTTTCGGTCGACAACACCGATGACAAGAAACGCGAAACGGGAACGTACAAACACACCAACGGCGAGGAGTTCGACTACCTGAAAGTGCCGGAGGTCGCCACGCGTTACATCGCGTTCAACGTCTCGAACGTTCCAAAACCCGTCCGGCAGGCGATCGCGTACCTCTTCAACACGGAGTCGTACGTGAAGCAGGTGTACAAGAACCGCCGGATTCCGGCGTACCACCTCACCCCATCGCTCGTCTACCCCGGCGGGCCGGACGCGGCGGACACACACGTCCAAGAGAACTATCCCTACAGCCCCGGCAAAAACGACGCAGAAGGTGCGAAAAAGGTGATGGAGGAGGCCGGATACGGCGAGAACAACCGCTACCAGCTGGACTTCACCCACTACCAATCGAAGGAGTTCTCGGACCTTGCGAAGAACCTCCAGCAGCGGGCTGGACAGGCGTACATCGACATATCGGCTCAGGCGGCCGACTTCCAGACGCTCCAACAGCGCGGCGAGAACGGGACGAACGAGCTGTACTCGCTGGGGTGGATCGCCGACTGGCCTCGACCGGACAACTTCCTGAAGCTGCTGTACCCGCCGAACACCCATACAGGTGATCCGGCAGCGTACACGTATCTCGACTGGGGCCGTGACTCGACGACTGAAGCGTCCGAAAAGGCGGCCAACGCGTTCGAAAAGATCCAGAACAACCTCGGGCCGTCCGATAAGGAACGGAAAACCCGAGAGGAAGCGTACATCCAGATGGAAGAAGCCAACTGGGAGGACGCGGTGCTCATTCCGACCAACGCCATCGCCACCGAGTACTTCAGCTACCAGAACGTCCATATTGAAGATAAGTTCGGCGGAATGGGCGTTTCACGGAGCATGTACAACACGATCTGGAAAGAGCAGGAGTAATCGGTTAATACGGTTGTTTTTCGCTGTGTCAGCGATAAGCCAAAGGAAAGAGATATTTGCCTCAAATAGAAACGCAAAGTATGTCATCAATACATCAATACAGAACGAACGGTGAGCGCCCATGAGCCGGTGGCAGTATTTCTTCCGGCGACTAGTTCTCTCCGTACCGGTGGTGTTTTTCGCCATGTCACTCGTGTTCCTCGTGATCCGGGCCGGTCCGAGGGACCCAGTTGCGGCAGCGCTCGGACAGAACCAGAACCCGGAGATCGCCCATCGGATGAGAGTCCAATTGGGGATAATCAATCCTGATGGGACACCGGTGCCGCTATGGGAACAGTACATCGACTTCATGGCCGGTCTCGTGACGTTCAGTTTCGGCCAAACGTGGGTGATCAATCGGGGCGCGGCAGTGCTTGATCTGATCATTGCGCGTGCACCGATCACGATTTGGCTCGGCTTCTGGTCGGTATTGATCGCGTTGCTCATCGGGATCCCGCTGGGATTTTACGCTGGATTGCGCCCGAACACCTTCCCTGATTATTTCGCCTCGTTCGGAGGAATCGTCTGGCGAGCGATGCCGAACTTCTGGCTCGCCATCATCCTTTCGAGCGTGCTCGTCAGCTCGGAGGGATTGACTGAAGACCTGATCGGCGTTCCACTCTCGTGGAGTAACTTCCTCGTCGAGACGGATGTGATCGGAACAGCGAGTCTTGCGAACCTCGGTGATCCGACGGCGTTGATCGCCGCGACCAAATGGATCTTACCGCCAGCGATCGTGCTGGGATCGGCCTCGATGGGTAACGAGATGCGAATCGGCCGGACCGCCGTGCTCGAAACTATCAACTCCGACTACGTCGAAACCGCCCGTGCCAAGGGACTGGGCCGTCGGATGATCGTCTGGAAACACGTGTTCCGCAACGCGTTGATCCCGCTGGTGCCAGTCATTTCGAGCGAGGCGTTCGTGCTGATCGGTGGATCGGTGCTCGTAGAAACCGTCTTCGCGATCAACGGGCTGGGGAAGCTTACGTTCGATGCAGTCAAACAAGGTGACCTCGCGCTCGCGGGTGGACTGTTGTTCGTCTTCGCAATCTTCCTTCAGGTCGTGAACATCCTTCAAGATCTGTTGTACACGCTGATCGATCCACGAATCGGGTATGATCAATCATGAGTGAAACTGCTACTACTGAACTGCCGTTCAGAGAACGACTCCGGGAAAATCCTCGTCCAGCGCTGCTCTGGGTGGGTGTGTTAGGTGTACTGCTCGCGCTCGAAATCGGAGCGATCACCTCGGTGGCCATCACAGTCATGTCAGGACTTGCTGGCGCTGTCGCCAGTGCTGTGGCCATGGTGGTGGGCGGGCCGGTGGTGCCCTCGATCGGTGGGGCTATCGACGGTGCGCTCACGAGTGCGGCTCACGTGGCCGATGGACTGCCGACGCTGTTGTCCCGTGACGTGATCCCCAATCAAGGGTATCAGACGCCGGATGGCACGTGGCATGGGACGTTCCTCGGTCTGGAGCCCAAATATGCGTGGCTGCTTCGAGTCGTGATGGTGTACGCCTACATGTTCGCCTTGTTGTGGTGGTGCTGGCGGGGCTACCGTCTCTACGTCCGCCACTATCGGTTTGCGGATTGGACTCCCCGAGACGACATGGTTGACAGGCTTCGAACCCATCGGTGGGGTCAGTTCGGGTTTGTCGTGGTGTTGCTGTTCGTCGGCATGGCGTTGTTCGCGCCGACGGTCAGCCCGACCCCAGCCGACCAGAACATCTACCATACGAGTCAGTATGAGGTCCAATACTACGACGCCGACAGCGAGAGCGTCGAGACGATAGCGGTGCTCGATGCGAACCTCGACACCGCTTCCCGAGGAGCGGGAACGACCAACATCGGTCCGTGGCAGTACGATCAGTACGATCGGTTCCATCCCTTTGGCACGATGCCTAATCCTGGACAGGATCTCTTTACCTTCATGGCGTACGGTGCTCGGATCTCGCTGGCCATCGGTCTCATCGCCATCGGGGTGAGCGTCGTGTTGGCTGGCGGCTTTGCGATGCTCACCGCCTATTATAAGGGATTGGTCGATCTGTCGGTGGTGTTCGTCAGCGACTCGATCCAGTCGCTACCGGGGATCCTATTGTTGCTCCTCGTCGTGGCGGTGTTCCAGAGTCACTGGCTCTGGGAGATCTACAACGGCGGGCTGTTGCTCGCGCTCGCCTTCGGCGTGGTGTACTGGCCGGGGCTGTGGCGAGCGGTCCGTGGTCCGGCGCTTCAGGTGGCCGAACAAGAGTGGGTCGATGCCGCAAAGAGCTACGGACAACGATCGATGACGACGATGCGAAAGCACATGCTGCCGTATCTCCTGAGCTATCTCCTGATTTACGGATCGATGTCGCTCGGCGGCGTCATCATCGGCATAGCGGGACTGTCGTTCTTAGGACTGGGTATCGATCCACCCACTCCGGAGTGGGGACGAGCTATCGATACGGGACAGGACTACGTTACGACTCCTGCCTGGCACATCTCACTCCTCCCCGGCATCCTCATCGTAATCGTCGTTACGGGGTTCAACGCGCTGGGTGATGGGATCCGGGACGCGATGGATCCCGAAAGCGAGGGTGAAGATGCAAGTGCCGGTGCGACCGCCACCGGTGGAGGTGCATAAACATGAGTATGAATTCATATTCACCGGCGTCGGTCGACCGGACTGATGAGGCGCTGTTGACCGTCGAGAACCTCCAGACGTCGTTTTTCACCGACAAGGAGACGATCCGGGCGGTTGACTCCATCAGCTTCGAGATCGACCGGGGTGAGACCGTTGGGATCGTCGGTGAGTCCGGTTCGGGAAAGAGCGTGACGGCCCGATCGATCATGGGTCTGATCGACGCTCCCGGTCGCGTGGTCGGGGGCAGCGTTCGGTTCAACGACCCGGGGACCGTCGAGCGCCTCGCACAACAGCATCCCGATCGAACGATCGACATCGATGCGCTTCGCACTGAACACGACGTCGCAGACTGCATCGAGCGGCTGCTCGAACAGGGGGTTGCTCCTTCGAGGATCACTGGCGGCGAACGGAGCGGATCCGACGTCGATCCGGTCGAACTCGCGCGTGAGGACATCGTCACGATGCGCGGGCTGGTCGAACGCCGGCTTACTGATGTACTCGGTATCACCGATGAGGACGCGTTCGTCGTGCGTGATACCGATAGTGGGTACGTCGATGCGACGCACGCCACCGAAGACGCGTTCCGGACGCTTCGAGGACGGGGGATCTCCATGATCTTCCAAGATCCGCTTACCTCTCTGAACCCGGTGTACACCGTCGGCAACCAGATCAAAGAAGCGATCCGTCTCCATCAGGGATCGCAGGGCGAGCAAGCCCACGAGGAAGCTATCAGACTCCTCGAATCCGTCTCGATTCCCGACGCTCACCGTCGGGTCGACGAGTATCCACACGAGTTCTCGGGTGGGATGCGCCAGCGTGCGGTCATCGCCATGGCGTTGGCGTGTAAACCCGAGTTGCTCATCTGTGACGAACCGACCACGGCGCTGGACGTGACGATTCAGGCTCAGATCCTCGAACTCCTGATGGAGATCCAAGAGGAGCGCGACCTGGCGATAATGTTCATTACCCACGATATGGGTGTGATCGCGGAGATCGCCGATCAAGTGAACGTGATGTATGCGGGTGAACTCGTCGAGAAAGCCCCTGTCAAGAAGTTGTTTGCCGCCCCGAAACATCCCTACACTCGGGGACTGCTCGAATCGATTCCCGGCCGACATCCCGAAGAGGATCGGCTCAGAACCATCGAGGGTGACGTTCCGACACCGAACGAACGACCGACGTACTGTCGGTTCGCACCCCGGTGTCCCGAGGCGTTCGATGCCTGTGAAGTCGTCCACCCCGAGAACGTCAACGTGGGCGATGAGGAACGTATCCACACCGCTGCGTGCCTGCTCTATCCAGAGGAACTATCCACAGAGGAGACTCTCGAACGGCACCGGTCTCTCGGAGAGATCGACGGAGGCGATCGACGATGAGCGAGGAGCTACTCACCGAATCACGACAGACGGCTACGACTGATCCGCTCGTTGACGTTAACGGGCTGAAAACGTACTACGATACTGGCGGGATACTCGGCTCTCAGCCCGTCAAAGCCGTGGACGGTGTCGACTTCTCGATCGCGCGCGGCGAGACGCTCGGGCTGGTCGGCGAGTCGGGCTGTGGAAAGACCACGCTCGGACGGACGCTCGTTCAACTCGAAACCGCCACCGAAGGCGAAGTGTTGTTCGATGGGCGTGACGTGACGACCCTTTCCGGTTCGGAACTGAAGAAGTGGCGGCGTGACGCCCAGATCGTGTTTCAAGACCCCGAATCTAGCCTCAACAGCCGAATGACGGTCGGGGAAATCATCCGTGAGCCGCTCGACGTACACGACTGGCCCAACTTCACTGTCGCCGTCGACGATCCCAAGGAACGGTCCGTGAGCCTGTCGGGCGACGGCACGCTCACAGACGACGATCAGGCCGATATCACCGTCACCGTCGGGGATGACGGTCCAACCGTGGCGACACGGGAGGCGATCCCGATGGACGAGTCCGCCGTAGACGTATCGACCACCGAACGCGAATCGTCCGTGACGGTGTCGCTGTCCATCTCTGTCTCTAGCGCCCGTCTTCGTCGTGCGCGCGTCAGAGAGTTGTTGGAAACAGTGGGACTACAAGAAGAGCACTACTATCGGTACCCCCACCAGTTTTCCGGCGGTCAACGACAACGCGTCGGTATCGCCCGTGCACTCGCGCTCGAACCGGAGTTCGTCGTTCTCGACGAACCGGTGAGTGCGCTCGATGTCTCGGTACAAGCGAAGGTGTTGAACCTACTCGAAGATCTCCAAGAACGGTTCGGACTGACGTACCTGTTCATCGCCCACGACCTTTCTGTCGTTCGCCACATCTGTGACCGAGTCGCCGTGATGTATCTCGGTCACATCATGGAGATCGGAGAGACTGAAGAACTGTTCCGGAATCCGAAAAACCCCTACACCTACTCGTTGTTGTCGGCGATACCAGAGCCGGATCCGACAGCGACCAGCGAGCGCGTCACACTCCGGGGGACGCCACCTAGTCCCCGAAATCCCCCATCGGGCTGTCCGTTCAGCACGCGGTGTCCGGTGAAGATCCGGCCGGACGGGTTCGAGGATGTCGACGAGCACGCCTGGGAGGGGATCGAACTCCTTCGCGACATCCTCCGCAATCGCGAGCAACGGAGCGTTGGAATTCGTGAGCGCGCAAAGCGCCTTCTGGGGCTGGAAACAGGCTTCGATGACATCGTTAGCGTCGTCGAAGAGGTGTTCACGCCCGAATCGAAAACACCGGAAACGGAGCAACCTGCCGCCGAGGAGATGAGCGACGAAGAACGGCTCGAAGCCGCGCTTTCCGACGTTCCGAGCAACGTCAGGACTCACATTGAAGCGGTGATCGAACTCATCGAAGCGGATGAAGAATCACAGGCACACCAGCTACTGGTAGAGGAGTTCGGATCGGTCTGTGGGCAAGAACCCCCAGAACACCACTCGGTGAGCGAGACGGGGCGAATGAGCTACTGTCATCGGCACTGCTCGGAGCATGAGGAGCCAGAGCCGGTGTTCGGACACCTCTTCGATCACGACTGATGGATCGACAGCCGTCGATCCGTGTTCGGCAGATGGTGGATGCGTTCGTGTACGCCGTCGCCGTCACGGTGATCGCCTTTGTCGGTGCAGCCATCAGCAGCTTCGTGTTCGGTTGGGGCTGGGTAGGTGTGAAGTTCGTCCTGTTCGTGCTCGGAATCGGGCTGTTCGGGATCGGTACGTTCGCCCTCCGGCCAACGCCTCCGTGGCGTGACGATTCCCGGCTACCGGAACCCGACAAACCGGTGTTGCAGGCGAGGCTTCAACGACTCCCGCCGCTCGATTCGTACGGACTGACGGCCGATGAACGATTTCCAACCGGAGCGAAACTGCTGCTGGCAAGCGTTTTCATCCTCGCGCTTTCGTTCGTGCTCGAAACCGTGTTCGGTGTCGCACGGTAAGCGCCGAACGAACGGCCCCGATCCACTACAACCGTCGAAAACGTCGGTTGTTGTGGTCCCTCCCGTCAAAAACAAGTGATACACGCACCTGCGCCGTGCGGTATGATAGTGCAGGTGCTGACTTTCTCATCGTGAACTGTGTGGTTATCATCGAACTCCGCATCGTATGCGTCCTTATTCACACCGGATTCTGTGTCAATCGCTACTGACATACCATAATGTCGCTATGTAATGTATTAAAAGTTACTACTAATTTTTATAAAAGACGTATGGACGAATATGCACTGCTACTAATACCCACTCTGAACACCATGCATAATACAATCGTCAGTGCCACACAAATCATACTATCTCAAGTTAGTGACGAACACTGTTTTTGGAGGTTGAAGTTTATCTTAATAGAATTGTATAGTGATGAATATTGCTCCAGCCTCCAAGGAAGAGAGAGTGAACTTTAATGTCTATGCGATCCAGCTGTCAGTATGACCGAATCCGGTGAAGATGGGGCTCACGCCGAACAAAGTGCAGCTACCACCGAAGAAGGGAAATCGGCGTGGCAAGCCACGATCGATGACATGAATGGGATGGCTGCCGAGCTCGAACAAGAAGGCTGGACGGCGACCGCGATCGCAGCCGACGATACTGCTCCGAATCCGCCGGAGGTGGGTGATACCGACCGATACGGCTTCATTCACGTGATCGCAGACAACGACGCCGAGGAGTTTTCCGAGACGTTCGAGCGCGGCCACGAGGAAGGTGGCGGCTTCCCGGAGTACGAAGTGTACCAATCCAAATCCGGCGGGCAGATCTTCCAGGTAACCGTCTTGTATGATGAGGCGACGGCCAACGTGATCCTCCTCGCTGGCAACTACGAACCGCAACACGCCCAAGACCTGATGCAGGCCGCAACCGAGCGCGAGGAGTTGTACACGCACGTCCAAACCCTCGATAAGACGGTGCTAGGAAGCTTCCGACACGAGGGATGGGAAATTTTCTTCCCAAACGTCGGTCAATGAGTCGGAGAGCGACACTCTACGGCGACACCGTTCCAAAGCGTCGGTAGTTTTATTCATAATGTGTGGTAAACACTGTCGCATCGATTACACACGTGTTCGATCCTCTGCTCGGAGAACCTGCTTTTGCGCCATCTGGTTCGACGGGTTTCGAACGGCATTCAGGGATGAGTGGATAACGCCAACGATTTAGCGAAAGTGTGTAAGGTCTTTGTAGTCCCGCGGCGACCAGTTCGATATGGACGTAACAGACGCGATGACACCGCGTGAAGAACTGGTTACGGTGTCGCTTCCAGGATCGCGCGATGCTGCGCTCGAACACCTCCGCAAGCGCGAGTTTTCATCCGTTGCGGTGGTCAAAGAGGAGAACGGTGACGAGGCGTTTCGCGGGTTGATCTCCCGTGAGGCACTGATCGAAAATCCCGACGAAGATCAGCTCGCGCTGTTGGTGGAGGAAGGCCCGACCACGTCGTCGGACGCGAGTTTGGAATCGTTGGCGGAGCTGATGATCGATACCGGTGCACGCCGTGTTCCGGTCGTCAACGGTGGCGGATTGAACGGCATCGTCACGATCACAGACGTCATCGGAGCCATTGCCGAAGGGGCTGCCGACGGTGAGCGTTCGGTTTCGGAGCTGGCGACGCGGTCGGTAAACGGGATTTACAGCGGATCACCGTTGCGCGTCGCAGAGCAAGAACTGCGGTACGCTGACACGCCGTACGCGGTCGTCATCGACGACGAGGCAGACCCCGTCGGCATTCTCACCGATGCGGATCTGATCGCAGTGGCCGAAATAGTCGAGGGTGAAGACGACACCGGTGGCGCAATGGCGGGCGACGACGACGAGTGGATGTGGGAAGGAATCAAGACGGTCGGTAACCGTTACTACCCAACTCGGAACGTGGAGTTTCCCGATGGCACGGTCGCCGATTACATGAGCGATGATCTCATCACGGTCTCGCGTACTCAGACCGCACGCGATGCCGCACAACTCATGGTCCGTCACGACATCGAACAGATCCCGCTGATGAGCGGCGGTGAACTACTCGGCATCGTCCAGGATATGGACCTCCTTCACGCAGTATGAGCGAACGACTTGTCGAACTCGCAAAGCGTCGAGGCTTTTTCTTCCCAGCGAGCGGCGCTTACGGCGGTACGGCCGGATTCTACGTGTACGGTCCTCAGGGGGCGGCGCTGAAGCGCAACCTGATCGAATCGTGGCGCGAACAGTTCCTCACGAGAGAAGGCCACATGGAAATCGACGCACCGACAGTCATGCCCGAAAGTGTCTTCGAAGCCTCTGGACACCTCGATACGTTCGACGACATGATCATCGAGTGCCCATCGTGTGGAGAGAGCCATCGCGCAGACCACCTCGTCGAAGACGAGACCGACATCGACGACGCCGAAGGCATGTCCCTTTCAGCTGTCGAAGAGCTCATCGCCGAGCGGGATCTCCACTGTCCGAACTGTGGAGAGTCACTCGCCGGCATCGAGGTGTCGGCGTTCAACCTGATGTTCGGGACGAACATCGGCCCCGGTTCCGCTTCGCCGGGCTATCTTCGGCCGGAAACAGCCCAAGGGATCTTCGTGGAATTTCCCCAACTGAAAGAGTACGCGCGCAATCAGCTTCCCTTTGGCGTGGGTCAGATCGGACGGGCGTACAGAAACGAGATCAGTCCACGGCGATCGATCGTTCGAGTGCGGGAGTTGACACAGGCCGAACTAGAGCATTTCATCGATCCAGAAACCGACGAGCCGCCGTTGGCGGGGGTCGCCGACGTGGAACTGCCGTTGTACTCCGCGGCAGCCCAAGCGGAAGACGGAGATGTCGAGATGATGACGGTCGCCACTGCGGTCGAGACGGGCATCGTCAACGACTGGATCGCGTACTATCTAGGCGTGGCGGCCGAGTGGTACGAGCGAGTTGGCGTCGACATGAGCCGGTTCCGGTACCGCCAACACCAGCCCGAGGAGCTCTCACACTACTCCTCGGACTGTTGGGACGCCGAAGTCGAGGTCGACGGCAACTGGATCGAACTTACCGGCTTTGCCTACCGGGGGTCGTACGACTTGTCCAAACACGACGAGTACGCCGACGAGGAGTTCACCGTGTTCAAACAGTACGATGAACCGATCACCGTCGAACGGCCGACTGTCGATCCGGACATGAGCGTGCTCGGGCCCGAGTTCGGCAGTGAGGCCAGCGACATCGCCGAGGAGCTACAGCGACTCGCCGAGACCGACCCCGACGCGTTCGAAGGCGAGACTGTGACCGTCACGGTCGACGGCGACGACCGTACGATCCCTATCGACGTGACAGGCTTTGCCGTCGAGGAGGTGACAGAATCCGGTGAGCACATCACACCTCACGTCATCGAGCCGTCGTTCGGTATCGATCGACTGATCTACACCGTGTTAGCACACGCCTACCGAGAGGATGAGATCGACGACGAGCCACGAACCTCACTCGCGCTACAGCCCGACATCGCACCGACGACAGTGGGTGTGTTCCCGTTGATGACAAAAGATGGGATGGCCGAGCGTGCCCAAGAGATCGTCGAGCGGCTCCGATCGGACGGATTCACTGTGAACTACGATGATTCGGGAGCGATCGGTCGGCGGTACCGCCGCCAGGACGAGATCGGTACGCCCTACTGCATCACTGTGGATTACGAATCACTCGAAGACGACACTGTTACCGTCCGCGAACGGGATTCGACCGAACAAGACCGGGTGGCTGTCGACGAACTGCGTTCCCACCTCAGATCACGCATCGTCACTTCATAGTAGATGCATCCCGAGATCCAACGACGGCTCGTGCACGCATCTGGCGTCGTGATTCCCTTTTCGTATCTGGGGGGACTCATCACGTGGGAGCACGTGCAAGTGCTGTTCGTCCTCTGTACGCTGTGTGCGTTCGTTCTCGAAGGACTCCGGCTGAGCGGACTCCTCCAGTGGCAGATCTTCGATACGCTCACTCGAGCGTACGAGCGTGATCACGTCGCAGCCTACGCGCTGTACATGATCGGCACCACCGTCGTCGTGCTGACCATCCGTCCGGAAGTGGCCATTCCGGCCCTCCTGTTGCTCATGATTGCCGATCCCGTGATCGGGGTGCTCGGCTCCGGAGGTGGGTTGACGATGAAACCATTCCGTGTGTTGGCAACGATGTTCGTCATCTGTACGCTCATCGCACTCCCGTTCGTGCATCCAGTTCCGGCGATTTGTGGGGCGTTCGCCGCGACCGTCGCCGACGGGGCAAAGCCGGTCATCGCTGGCTACGTGATCGATGACAACCTCACCATCCCGCCGGCTGCCGCGGTTTCGATCATTGCCGGTCAACAGCTCCTCGAAACGGTGCCATCAGTCGGTCTCTGAATATCGCTCACCTCTCAGGGGAACGCTTATGCGCCGGAGACGACAGCATTACGCTGATGGCGGCTGTTGATGAGGAATCCGATCTCGATCTCGATCATCCACTGTTGACGCCGGGTCTCCTCGAACGCCGAGAGTACCAACTGCAACTGGCCGACACGGCCCACACCCAGCACACGCTCGTCTGTCTTCCGACTGGACTGGGCAAGACGACTGTGAGCCTCCTCGTGACCGCGTATCGGCTGTCTGCGTTCGCCCGATCCGGAAATGACGATTCGGCGACGTCCAATCGGACACCCGTGTCGTTGCTGCTCGCACCGACGAAGCCGTTGGTCTCACAGCACGCGTCGTTTTATCGGGAGGCGCTCTCGATTCCCGAAGAGGAGATCGTCGTCTTCACAGGAGCAGTCGCGCCAGAGGATCGGATCGATCTCTGGGACCGAGCGCGTGTCGTGGTTGCGACGCCGCAAGTGATCGAAAACGATCTGATCGGCGATCGGATCGATCTCTCCGACGTTGTCCATCTCACCTTCGATGAGTGTCATCGCGCAACCGGCGATTACGCGTACAACTACATCGCCGAGCGATACCATGCGGACGCCACCGATCCGCTCGTGACGGGGATGAGTGCCTCCCCCGGCGGCGACAAAGAAGAGATCCTCACTGTCTGTTCGAACTTGGGTCTCACGACGGTTGAGGTGATGACTGAAGACGACGCGGACGTGGGCGCGTTCACTTATCAAACGGAAGTCGAGTGGGAACGGATCGAACTTCCCGAGGAGGTCGTCGAGATCCGCGATCTGCTGAACGGCGTCATCGAGGACCGACTCCAGCGACTACGATCTCTCGGGGTGACCGAAACGACCAGTCCGGAACTGGCCCAACGGGAACTCAACGAGATCCGAGCGAAACTCCAACGGCTCATCGATGCCGACAAATCCGAAGGCTACGAGGGAATGTCCGCTCACGCCGAGATCATGCGGCTCAGGCGGGCAGTCGAGCTGGTCGAAACGCAGAGTGTCGAGTCGCTGCGACGGTATTTCGATCGCCAGCGCAACGGAGCGCGTTCGTCCGGTGCTTCTAAAGCTGCACAGAGGTTCGTCAGCGATCCGGACGTGCAAGCTGCGATGAAACGCGCCGAATCCTACGACGACCTCCATCCGAAGTTTCGACGGGCGCGCATCCTGCTGGCGCAAACGCTCGGTATCGACGACGGCGAGCGGGTGATCGTTTTCACCGAATCACGCGACACCGCCGAAACGCTGACCGACTTCTTTTCTGAACATTTTGAAACCCAGAAATTCGTCGGCCAAAGCGACACCGATGGTTCTGACGGTATGACACAAACCGAACAGCAGGAAACGCTGGATGCGTTCCGAAACGGAGCGTTCGAGGTGCTCGTCTCTACGTCCGTCGCAGAGGAGGGGTTAGACGTCCCGGAAGTCGATCTCGTGTTGTTTTACGAACCAGTCCCCAAGGGGATCCGGTCCATCCAGCGTAAGGGTCGAACCGGCCGCGGGCGGGAAGGGCACGTGGTCGTTTTGTTGGCCGAAGACACGCGGGACGAAGCGTTTTTCTGGATCTCGAGACGCGAGGAAAAGCGGATGGAAGAGGAGCTTCGCTCGCTCAAAGACGTCGTCGGGGAGCTTCGAGACGAGCTCGGGACTCCCCCGACGGAACCGGAAGAGTCAGTGACCGAAACATCCGGACAGTCCGACCTGGAGTCGTTCACGATGGATGGAGGTGACGAATCCGAATCCACCACATCGAAAACCACATCCACACCGGACGACGATGCTGCATCGATTGTCAGTCCCACCGACGGGAGCACCGTCGAAATCGTGATCGACCAGCGAGAACTGGATGCAACGATCGCTCGGGACCTTTCGACCCGCGAAGGTCTCACAACCCGGCTCGAAACGCTCGATGTCGGTGATTACGTCCTGTCCGACCGCGTGGTGGTCGAGCGCAAGTCAGTGGACGATTTCCTCGATACGATCGTCGAAAGCGACCGGTCGCTGTTCGAGCAGATCCGGGACGCCGCTCGAAGCTACGCCAGACCGATCCTGATCCTCGAAGGCGAGCAAGGGGCGCTGTTCGAGCGGCGTAACGTTCACCCGAACGCGATCCGTGGCGCGCTGGCGTCGCTCGCCGTCGACTTCGGAATCAGCGTGTTGTACACCCGAGACGAAACGGGGACGGCTGATCTGTTGGAAACCATCGCACGACGCGAACAGGAGGACACCGACCGCACCGTGAGCGTACACGGCGAGAAAAGCACGAAAACACTTCCCGAACAACAGGAGTACGTCGTCAGCGCCATCGCAGAAGTCGGCCCCGTGACGGCCACGGCGCTACTCGAACAGTTCGGGAGCGTCGAAGCGGTGATGAGCGCGTCAGCCGAGGAGCTAACCTCCGTCTCGGGCGTCGGCGACGTGACCGCCGAGCGGATCAGAGAGGTCGTCGGAAGCGAGTACGCCTGATCGTCCTGTCTATGAGCCTCGGACCCCGAGGGTTTATTATGATATTGAACAATATGATGGTGTATGAGTGGGAATAACACGACGGCATCCGGAACGCGGTTCGCCGCGATCGATCTTTCGATCGACAAACAAGCGGTGGTAGTGGGCGCTGTACTCGGAATTCTCATCAACATGAGCGCGATGTTGGTACCGGTGCTCAACTACGTGGGTGGTGGCGTCGTCGCGGGCTTCGTCGCCGCGTACATGGTTGGTGGCCCACGCGGCTGGCTCCACGGCATTTTCGCGGGCATTTTCGCGGGAATCGCCGGTGGAGCGGTCGTCATGCTCACCGGTGTGTTGATGGGCCTGTACACCGAACCCCCGACGTTGCTTCAGGAACTGTTCGGTATTGTGAGCCCCGTATTCAACGGTGCGGGTCCTCTTGCCCCGCTGTACATCGGGCTGGGTATCGCGGCGTTCATCCTTGTCGACAGCATCATCGGCAGCGTGGTTGGCGGCCTGCTACGGACGCTCATCAACGTGGCGTTCAGGCGCTGAGCACTCGTTCGAACATCGATCCCACACCGTCGTTATTCCCTCATCATCGCACGTAATAAACGACCCTCTTATTCCCACAAGAAGTTTTTATGAGTGCAGGAACGGGCGAGAGTATGGAACGTACCATCCGTTCGTTGTTTGCGATCGAGACCGACATCGATATCGGGGATATCGAAGCCATCATTGGGGGGAGCCTGTTCGGCGCGCTGCAAGCGAACGTCATCCTTCACTTGGGGGATCTCGAAGCGCTCGAACTGCTCGGAGCGACCGTCGGAAGACCGACGCTACTGGCCGGTGCAGGGATGTTGTTCGTCTACAGCGTTCTGCTCGCATTTCCGTTTCTCGCGTTCATTTCGGGATCGATCAACGCGTTCGTCACTCGGATCATCATGCTGTCACGCAACAGTTCGCTGTTACAGAAAGTGCTCGTTCCGCTTCTCAACGTGTCCGCGCTCGGCGTGACGCTGTTCGCGCTCGGACAGATTTACGGACTCCTCGTCGGCATCGTCTTCTTCGGTGTGTTCGTCCAACTGTGGCTCGTCTTCATCGGCGGACCGAGCGCGCTACCAGCGCTGGGACTCGTTTCGCTGTTCGCGTGGATGACCTACGGCGGAATGATGGGTCTCGTGTACGGTCTCGCCATGGAACGGTGAGAATCGGTTCTGAACTACGATTCGTTTCGACGACCGTCTTCCCCGAGCAACGGGTCCTCAAGAGGATCTACGCGAAGACGCTGATCTATCACGAAATACAATGATCGATCATAGTATTAAATAGCCCAGTATGTCCGGGTAAAACGTCTAACTGAGTGACATAGAAACAACGGTCGGGTCGATGGATACGGAAGACAGTGGGTCATACGGGGATTCGATCGTTCGGGAAGCCGTCTGTAAACTGTCGTGTGTTCAGGAGAGATGAAGTAGCCGCTACGAGACGTGTTAGTTTCGGTGATTATATACGGCTTCCCCCCATCGACCGACCTTGCACGCACGACATTAACAACCATGTACAACAAGCGCACGTTTGGAAAGGGAATGGGTGTATCGATCGTAGTACTGGCAGTGATCGCGGTGCTCGTCATTTCTACGGGTTCGGCCTATGCCGTTCCACTCGCCGGTATCGGGGGATTCACGATTCAGGCAGACCAGCTCACCGCTGAGTCGGCGTACATCTACCCTGGAGTCGATGACACCAGTAATCAGGACGCCTATCCGATGGCGGTGATCGAACAGAAAGACGTCAAAATCGACGGGATGAAGCTCATGAAGTCGCTCGACGTGGATGCGGTGCCTGGTCTCAGCGGTAGCGCTCGGGTCGTGATGACCTCGAGTGACACCGTGACAGCAGATCAGCAGATGGTCAAAGTGAGTAACATCGAAGCCGACACCGCGGAGTTCAACCAGCAGGTCATTGACGAGTCCAACTCGAACAACCCATCGGACCAGTTCGGCATCTGGTCGGGTGATGCATCGCAGAATCAGGACAAGCTTCAGAACGGGAAGATCGTCGACATCAGCGACGACGGTCCGGCTCAAAAGCTAGAGGGCGCTAACATCAAGGCGCACTACCTCGCATCCAGTTCGATCAGCATTCCTGGGTTGAGCCTCGAGGTCCAGTACGACGAAGACGGTGACGGCCAGTACAACGAGTAGTTGGTAGGGCCTACCAACCTCTGTTAGAGAGATGGTATCCCAGCGACCATGACAAATGCAAACTATGGATTCATGAGCGACCGACGACAACAGTTCGAACAGTGGCGACAGCGTCGTCCGGTGCTCGGTGGCGTGTTCCTGCTTCTGGGGAGCGTGTTCATGTTCTATGTGCCGATGTTCATCGCAAAGGACACGATTTTCATTGGAGGCAACACGGTCGCCTACATCGGGCTAGTGAACGCTTCGTTTATCTTCTTGATCGGGGTATTTTCTTTGACGAGACCGGAATACTCGACGATACTCGGTTACGCCGGTGTCGTGTTTTCGTTTACTTCCTTGTTGGGGACTCTCGGGGGATTGCTCATTGGAATGATACTCTCGCTCATCGGATCGAATCTCTGTATTGCGTGGGATTCGGATCTGGTCGAAGAGAACAGTCCGTTTAGCTGGAACACCAGTGAGGACGCAGACTCAAACGACGAGGACTCGGAGGACATGGGTGTTTCCGGGCTTGTGAACAAGTGGCGATGAAAATGTCGATAGACAGGCTCAAACGACGAGTTCGATCGGTTGGAACGTTTCGTGCTGCGCTCGCGTGTGTGTTCTCGCTGTTGCTCGTCACGAGTGGGAGTCTCGTGTTCGTCACGTCGGCCCAAGAATCGCCCGATGGTGTCGATGATCGCGCGACGTTCACGGTTCGAACGGGTGCGATCCATCCGAATATAGCAGATGGAGGACAGATATGTGCCGAGAAGATCGAATCCGACGTGAACAAGGTCACAGTCTCTGATTCGACGTTGAAGGATGTTGATATTTATCTCGGGAAGGAGGGAAGCGTCGAGTCACATATCAGTTTCCCATCAGGAGACGTGAGCGGGGATCTCGTCTTGTACACGAACGGTGAGAACCCGCTGGTCAACACGCTGGCGACGCTCGGCATTTGTCTACCGCCTGGGGTTCCGAATCCGTTGCCGACGACGCTCAAAGCCTACTGGCTTGGCGTCGACAACTTAGAAACCGAGGGACTTTCGATTTCGTCCGGTGGTGAGCCACCGAGCGTCAATGGTCCGGAACTCTCGGAGGTCCTTTCGGAGACGAACACCTCCCGATCCGAACTCGGGATCAACAACTCTACTGAAACGAATGACACCAACGAGACGCTGACCAACACCACGAACACGACTAATGAGACGCTGACCAACGCCACGAACACGACTAATGAGACGCTGACCAACACCACGAACACCACCAATGAGACGCTGACCAACGCCACGAACACGACTAATGAGACACTGACCAACACCACGAACACCACCAATGAGACACTGACCAACACCACGAACACCACCAATGAGACGCTGACCAACACCACTGACGAGACCACGCCGGTAGAATCAGAGACCAGCGACACGACGGCGCCGACCACAACGGAATCGGACTCGTGGATTTTCAGTCAGGGAAACGAGGCTCGGACTGAGTCGACATCAAGCGTGGCTCGAACCACCAAGCACGACCGGACCGACCGGAACGTTACTGCGTCGGATGAGCCGGAAGCTGTGACAGAATCACCTTCCGTTCCGAACGGAACTCCCCTGCCGACGCCGACCGATGACGAGGAAGACGGAATACTGTCTGGAATTCTGGGACCGTTGTTCGGCTAACCGGCAACTGTATTCTACTCCGTTCACGGGCTCCTGAGAAAGCGTATGTGTGTTCGTGAGAATCCCTAGACGTACATAGGATCAATGACGGACAACATCACTGCTGAAACGATGGATATCGAGCGCGCCCAAGCGGTGGCGCGGCGCGTGATCGAAAACATAGAGCAGGTGATCGTCGGGCAACACGAAGCGGTAGAGCATCTCGTCACATCGGTGTTGGCGGGGGGAAACGTTCTACTCGAAGATATCCCGGGTGTGGGAAAGACGATGCTCGCCCGCTCGCTCGCCCGGTCGATCGATGGCCGGTTCAAACGGATCCAGTTCACGCCGGATCTCCTCCCGAGCGACATCACAGGTGCGAACGTGTTCAATCAGAAAACACAGGAGTTCGAGTTCCGCGATGGACCGATCTTTGCGAACGTGATTCTTGGCGACGAGATCAATCGCGCACCCCCCAAAACACAGACGGCGCTGTTGGAGGCGATGGATGAAGGGCAAGTCACTGTTGACGGCGAAACGCATCCGGTTCCGTCGCCCTTTACCGTCATCGCAACCCAGAACTCCGTCGAGGAAGACCGGACGTACTCGCTTCCGTTAGCCGAGATCGATCGCTTCATGAAACGTCTCCATCTGGGGTATCCCGACGAACAGGATGAGACCGAGCTGTTGGGACGGGTCACTGGCGAGCATCCGATCGAATCGTTGTCTGCAGTCGTCTCCATTGAGGACATACACACGGCCCAACTCGCTGTCTCGAACGTCCGAGTCGAGGACGCCATCCGGCAGTACGTCACCCGTCTCGCACGATACACGCGAGAGCATGCACAGTTGGGGGTGAGTCCACGGGGCGCGGTCGCACTCCTCCATGCGGCCCAAGCCCGAGCGGTGCTCGATCAACGGGAGTACGTGACACCCGAAGACGTCCAACAGGAAACACGGACAACGTTCACCCACCGGATTAGAACTACACCGGGTGATGATACATCTGCATCTATCGTCATGGGTGCGCTCGAATCTGTCGATATATGAATTTGACACGTCGTGGGGTTGTGGTCGTAGCCACTGCCATCGCCGGGGTGCTACTCGGGACATCGTTCGGTGCCCGTTCGCTCGATGTCGTCGTCGTCCCGGCGCTTGCCGTGCTCGCGTTTGCCATCGGTCAGGTCACACTGACCGATCGACCGGCGGTCGACCGGACGAGCACCGAGCCGGGAGTGGCAGGAGACACCCGCACGATCGGGCTTCGGATCGAGACGAACGTACGGGCGACGATCACGGACCGGATCGACGGTGTCAGTCCGGCAACCATCGAAGAGCACGTCAGCGACGACGGGGCGGTCGAGTACGACGTGACACTCACTCAGCGAGGCATCCACTCGGTCGGACCACTCTCGGTTACAGTGTGTGATCCGCTCGGGCTGGTCACCGAACGGTACCAGTACACCGATTTCGAACCGCTTCTCGTCTATCCGGATATCCGGCGGCTCACCGCGACGGAGATGTTCACTTCACTCACAGAGGCACACGGAGCGATCGAACGACAGGAGTTCCAGCGGCTTCGAGAGTACACGCCGGGTGAATCGCTTCGCAACGTCCATTGGAAGACGAGTGCCAAACAGCAACAGCTCTTCGTCATAGAGCACATGCGTAGCGGTGAGACCAGTGTTTCGGTCGTCGCTGAATCGATCGGAGGAGAGACCAACGCCGACGAGATGGCGCGTGCGGCCGCGAGCATCGTTTGTTTTCTGTTCGAACGCGGTATCAACGTGGAGCTGACGGTTCCTAACGGTCACCTCGAACGCACGGAGATCGACAGTCGACAGTCGGTCCTCGAATTTCTCGCAAGAGCCACACCGGGGCGTGTTCCGACTGCTCGCATCGAATCGGCCGACGTGTACGTACGCGGTGAGCGCGGCCGCGCGATCGTCGAGATCGAGGACAACCGAGTTTCGTTCGATCAGCTGACCGACCATGGACGACCCAAACGCCGACCGAACGAACCGGCGGTTCCCGCAGTGAACACGAAGCTGGAGGGGAACCCGTGACGACCGCTACTGACAGGCGCATCCGCGATCGGATACCGTGGCCGTGGCTGTGTTCGCTGGTCGCCCTGACGGTGTTGAGCGTTGCCTACCTCTGGGTGTTGTACCGTGCGGTCGATATCGATGGGGATCCAAACCTGTTTTTCCTGTTCGTCGGTGGAGCCGCCGTCGCCGGACTCCTCCTCGGTCGGTTTGCGGGGCCGGTGATCGCGTCTCTCTGTGTCGGTGTGCTCGTGGCCGGGGGAACCATGTTGTACGTGTCGACGATACCGAACGGCTATTCGATCATTATCTCGCTCGATGCACTCCGGACGGATATCGTGGCGTTGCTCACGGGACTGTCGATCTTCCAGATCATCAATGCGGGCGTTTGGGCGACAGCCGTCGCTCCCGTTCCGACGTTTCTCACGGCGTATTTCACCGCACGACACCGCTACAGCTGGGCAACATTCGTCGGCTGTCTGGCGCTTGGATTTTTGATACTCACCGGTGATGTGACCGCGACGATCGGTCTCATCGGTGTGCTCGGAGCGACAGCGGCGATCGGATTCGGGGACCTCGCGCGCCACAACACCGCTCTCTCCGGGGCAGACGCGCTCGTCATCGTACTTGCGGTGATCGTCGTACTCACGGCGTCTGTAAGCGTCGTTCCGGGCGGGGAAAGCAGTCCGATACTCGACAGATCGAACGGAGATCGGGCACAAACGGTCGAAGGCAGTCTCACCCGAGCTGGTTCACAGCTCTCGATCCAGGGATCGATCAGCCTTGATCCGGCAGTTCGGTTTTCGATCGAAAGCGATCAGAAGGCGTACTGGCGTGTCGGTGCTTACGACCGGTACACCGGCACAGGCTGGGTACGGACGGCCAACGACCGAGCGTACGAGGGGAAACTCTCGAAACCGCCGGGAACGACGGACGCTGTTCGCCAACGGGTTCGAGTCAAAGCCCCGATTTCGACCATGCCGGCGGCGTGGAAGCCGATCTCTGTTGAGAATCGATCGCCACGAGTGACGGGGTTCGATGGATTACAACCGTCCGAACGACTCGCTGCGGGCGATACATACACCGTTACCAGCGCCGTACTGCAGACCGATCCGGCGGCGCTTCGTAACGCGAGCAACGAATACCCCGGCGATATCCGACAACGGTACACGCAACTCCCCGACAGCACCCCAGACCAAGTCGACGCATACACTAGTACCGTAACTGAAAATGCCGACAACAGCTACGACACAGCCCGGGTCATTGAACATCACCTACAAGAGAATTGGAACTACTCGCTCAACGTACAACGCCCGGACGAACACGTCGCCAACTCGTTCCTGTTCGAGATGGAGCGGGGCTACTGCACCCACTTCGCCACGACGATGGTCACGATGTTACGTACCCAAGGGATTCCAGCCCGGCTCGCGGTCGGATACGCACCGGGCGAATCCGCCGACGGAAACAGGTGGACCGTCCGGGGGCTCGATTCACACGCATGGGTTGAGGTGTATTTCCCCGATCATGGGTGGGTACAGTTCGATCCGACGCCAGCTGCTCCACGCGAGCAAGCCGAACAAGACGCCGTCAATGCCGCGAATTCTGGGGACGTCGATGATGGGACACAGACGCCATCCCCAACCGACCAGCGAACCGACCGGAACCGAACGGCGTCGAATACGTCGTCCACACAGACGCCCGTGAACCGGTCTGACACGACAACGACGCCTGTGAACACCACCGATCAGGACACCCATCCGGATTCGGATCGCACCGACTCGATCAGTTCTGCAGACGATAACGGGATTTCACTTCCGACGTGGGAACAAACCGTGTTCGGAACGATCGTGGCACTCGGGGCCATTGCGACGATACGTCGGAACGACGTTACAGAGCGGGCGTATCGCGCAGTGTGGCTCCGTCGCCAACCACGCGCCGATCCCGAACGTGATATCGAACGTGCGTTCGATCGGCTGGAGTACCTCCTTGAGCACGAACACCGGCCACGACGATCCGGTGAGACTAGACGGCAGTACGTGCTTGAAGTGGGTGGACAGGATGATCGACGCGTGGCGGAAATCTACGAACAGGCCGTGTACGCCGGCGATCCATCACAATCCCTCGCTGACGAAGCAGTCGAGATCGTCAACCAACGAGTAAAAAAACATTCGATCGTATAACTATCACCCCCGTCAGGGGTGTATGAAGCCAAAATCGGGATGAACGGTCGACAGTGTTTAATAGGCCCATCGAGTAGTCCCGTTTGTAATGTCGGAAGTCTGCTCGACGTGTGGATTGCCCCAGGAACTCTGCGTCTGTGAAGACGTCGCCAAAGAGTCCCAGGAGATCACGATCCACATCGACGAGCGCCGATACGGAAAAGAGGTAACGGTCATCGAAGGGTTCGATCCGCGGGATGTTGACATGGATTCGCTATCGTCGGACCTCAAGTCGAAGTTCGCATGTGGCGGGACGGTTGAGGACGGATCAATCGAACTCCAAGGAAACCATAGCGGTCGAGTTGAGGACTTCCTCCGTAAACAGGGATTCAACGTGGCCTAGCGTACTCTCTTCTGTAACGTCGTTTCGAGAGCAGTCGATTCAAAACGGGGCGTTTGCCTCGTCGTCGATGCTTTCGGTGAGCGCGTACTCCCATCCGTCGAGTCCACCGGCGAGACTCTCGACGGTCGTGTCGCTCACCCCTTCGTAGGATGCGATGAGCCGTGCGGCTTGTATCGACGATTTTCCGAGTGGACAGACCGTGACGATCCGGGTTTCGCTGTCGAGTTCCTCAACACGCTGTGGTAGTTCTTCGAACGGAATATTGTCGCTCCCCGGGATGTGACCGCGTTCGAACGCAGCCGGGGGACGGATATCAACGATCTGAACGTCGTCATCGGCTTCGAGTACCGACTTCAGTTCCTCTGCGGTGATCTCCGCGTCCATATCCCGATTAATCCGCCGAAAACTGATATACTGTGGGTTACGTGCCCGCGCCGATGACACCTCCGTAAAAATACGACGAGTGACCGAGCCCCCGGTGCTGTCGGGCAGAACCGTCACAGCAGTCCATCCTGATCGGCCAACAACAGTCCTTCGAGCGTCGCATCGGTGGTAGGATCGGTTCGTGCCACTGTTAGCGCATCGTCGACGGAAACGCGTTTGACCGTGATGAACTCGTTGGCGTCGAGATCACGATCTGCTGGCTCGAGATCGGTTGCGAAGACGTACCCCCGGCGGTGGGTGAGGAGCCCGGTTGCGATCCACACTTCTTCGAGGAAAACGATCTCGTTGGGATCGGTCCCTGTCTCCTCACGGAGTTCGCGTCGACCTGCGGTTTCATACACGGCGGGCGGAACGTCTGCGGTGGGTGAGAGACCCCCCGGCGTGTCGACGGGCTCGCCTGCTTCGGGATGATCCTCAACATCTACGATGCCAGCGGGCAACTCGAGACAGAGCCGTTCGATCGGTGGGCGGTACTGTTCGACCATCACCAGTTCCGATTCGTCTCGAGCGACGACGACGACGGCAGGCGGCAGCGCTGCCCAGTAGTAGCTCTTTTCGGTACCATCGGGCTGTTCAAGGCGATCGTACCCGCCGGTGTACCACCCTGTTTCGTATTCGGTGACCGATTCGATCCGCCGCCAGCCGTCGGGGAGTGAAGGCTCTGTTTCACGCATCGTTTCTCAGAAGCTCTCGATAATGACGACCGAACGCTTGGCGTCGGAGCGTTCCGATCGCAGCCGTTTCTTCCGACTGGAACGTCGCTCCGACGACGGTCTCAGCGAACGCGACGGGATGCCAGACGACGTGATCGACCGATTCGCTGCCTGCGAGTTCTATCTCGTACGTTCGTTCCTCACACCAATCGTCGAACTCCTCGCGCGTCCCGACAGTGACCTCGAGCAACGATGCAAACAGCGCATCATGCGCTGTCATCACGACGGACGTGGTAACGCGCTCGTCGTACTCCTCGCGGTCGAACGCCATCGACTTCGCAACTTCTCGAACGACGGTTTGAGACGCCGGACCCAACTCCTCGTACCGTTGACGGGCGGCCCCAGCCGTCGATGGAGCAAACAGTCCCTCCGAATGCATACTACGGGGTAGTTGGGACGAACGGTTAATACACCACTTGTTTGGTTCGACGGGCAGAGCAGGCCAAGAGCCTTGGAGTTTCGCACATTGCTCCGAAAATCGCTGAATACGGGAAATCAGGGATTTCCCGTGATGGGTCCCCGAGACGGCTCCTCGTTTTGTGCGAACTGTTCACTCCTCTTCATCGTTCAATCTCGCTTCCGTCAGCCGGCGGGCCTCTTCTAATACGGCTTGTGCATCTCCATCTAGGGCAGGCGAGTCGATTCGTTGGCGGTGCTGTCCCTGAGTGGGTTCGACTTCATCATCGAACAACGCGCCCGATCGTTCGTGGTCGTGCTCGTGGTGCCCGCCTTCAGTCGTCGTATCCTCGAACACCTGCGGAAAGTCGGCGGTTGCTGCCTGTTCGATGAGCACCTCGGCTAACTCGGCTTCGCCCATCTCCGACCACTCGGGAACCGTTTTGTCGAGCCACGCCTCGTGGTCGTCCTCGTGAACCAACGCGGTGAACGCCATGTGATTCGCTAGATGTCCGCCGTCGGACTGTGGTATTCCACAGACGGGACACTCATAGCCCATACAGACGATTATCCGCGCTGGCCAGAAAGCAGTTGTGAGACGACGGTCGCAAGCACGCCTCGGATAACACGGTCCATATTACATTGTGTCGTACCAGCGTGGTACGAGCAGTTGTGTTAATATAGCATATATGGATTAATATTATATTGATCCGCGTACTACCCACGACAATGACTGCGATGAGCGGTCCGAGAGGACAGTGGCTAACGACTGACGTGGTTCCTGCGGACAATAAGGGTGTCTAACAGTGGCAACAGGTGCATCCGTCACGCGAGAACGATCCGAGCAAACGGAATCGGAATCGGCGCTAATGACGGCTCGACGGCAGCTCGAACGAGCAGGAACGCTGTTAGAGATCGATCCCAACGTGGTCGAACGGCTCAAATATCCCCAACGGGTCGAACGGGTTTCAGTCCCGCTCGAACGCGACGACGGGACTGTCGAGGTCTTTACCGGCTACCGCGCCCAACACGATTCGGTCCGTGGTCCGTTCAAAGGCGGTCTCCGATACCATCCTGATGTGACCGAAGAGGAGTGTATCGGGCTTGCGATGTGGATGACGTGGAAATGTGCCGTGATGGATCTTCCCTTCGGTGGTGCGAAAGGCGGTGTCGTCGTCGATCCGAACTCATTGTCTGATGGGGAAAAAGAGCGTCTGACCCGCCGGTTCACACAGGAGCTTCGGGATGTGATCGGGCCGATGCAAGACATTCCGGCACCGGATATGGGGACCGACGCCGAAACGATGGGGTGGCTCATGGACGCGTATTCGATGCAAGAAGACGAAACCACCCCGGGTGTCGTCACGGGAAAACCCCCGGTCATCGGCGGCTCCTACGGGCGTGAAACAGCCCCCGGACGAAGCGTTGCCCTCATCACCCGCGAGGCGTGTGAGTACTACGATCGATCGCTTTCGGAGACGACGGTAGCCGTGCAGGGCTTTGGTAGCGTCGGCGGAAACGCCGCTGTGCTCCTCGATGAGTGGGGGGCGAACGTCGTCGCTGTCAGCGACGTCAACGGGGCAGTGTACGACCCCGACGGGTTGGATCCGAAAGCGATCCAAGCACACGGCGATGATCCGACGGCCGTGATGGGGGTGTCCAGTGCCCAGCAGCTTTCGAACGAGGAACTGCTCACGCTGGACGTGGACGTTCTCATTCCGGCCGCGATCGGTAATGTACTGACCGAGGCGAACGCCAACGATGTCAACGCCTCGATGATCGTTGAAGGCGCAAACGGCCCGACGACCTCGACGGCAGACGTGATCTTCGAGCGTCGGGGGATCCCCGTCATTCCCGACATCCTCGCCAACGCTGGCGGCGTCACCGTCTCGTACTTCGAATGGCTCCAGGACATCAACCGACAGGGATGGTCGCTCGAACGCGTCAACGAGACGCTTGAGTCCGAAATGCTGTCCGCGTGGGACAACGTCACGGAAACCTACGAACTCGATGAGGACATCTCTTGGCGCGATGCAACCTACGTCGTGGGCCTCCAACGCATCGTCGAAGCACACGAATACCGTGGGCTGTGGCCGTGAGATGATGAAGACGAGGGTCTCGGAACTCGCACATCGCTCTGTAAGTTGCTGGAGAAGGGACAACTTCGATTTCCGTTGACGTGACTTCGTGACGGTTCGAGCGCACGTGTTCGGGCAGAAACCGTCACGATCGACGGGATCGTCGATGATCTCGACCGTGAGATACGCGATGAGACACGTAGGAAGATGCTGAACATTAGAAGCCTCCTGACCAGTACTAGCTGGTGTTCAGTAGACGCTCGAAACGGACTGATACGGCTCACTACGCCTCATACACCATGATCAACGCGTCTTCTCCGTTGGCGTAGTATCGTGGGACGGTTCGCCGGTGGGTAAAGCCGAGTTGGCGGTACAGGCTGATCGCCGCGTCGTTCGTCTCCCGGACTTCCAGTTTGACGATGTGTACTCCCTGCATCGCCAACTCCGCGAGCGTCCGTTGGAGCAGCGACGTCCCGATGCCCACGCCTCGGTGGTCGGGATGGACGGCGAAATCTTTCACGTGCCCGATCGCCCGCCCGTGGTTTGGCACCGAATCAGCGACGACGTAGCCGACGATCGTTCCGCCCCGTTCGGCCACGAGAAACCCCGGTGCATCGAGAAACCGCTCGAACGCCTGAAACGGCCACGGTTGGGGAAATGAGGCCTTCTCGATACGAAAAACTGCGAGAAGATCCGAGCGCTCGGCGTCGCGGATAGCGAATTCGGTTCCTGAAACGGTCGTCGTCACGCCACTCAGTACGCCGCGTGGTAGCATAGAAGCTACGACACTCGACGACAGCGACGATCAGTCGTCAGCAGGCGTTGCGTCGCTCGCGCCGGCGTCGTACTGTTTGCGCGTGTGTGGGAGTTTGCCACCGTCGGCGAGGATCTCGCGCTCGCGCTCGGAAGCGTCCAGCGTGGCAGTGAGTTCCCAGTCGCCGTTGACCCGAACGGTGAACTCCTCTTGGCCCGACCGGACGGCTTCGTCAACGTCGTCGACGATCTCGATGTCGTCGCCCTGTTCGATCTGCTGGTAGTCCGCCTCGTCGATGGAGAGCGGCAAGAGACCGAAGTTGAACAGGTTCGCCTTGTGGATCCGAGCGAAGCTCTGGGCAAGTACGCCCTCGATACCGAGGTACATCGGGCACAACGCCGCGTGCTCTCGGGAGGAACCTTGACCGTAGTTCTCCCCGGCGACGAGGAACCCGCCGTCGGTGTCCAGCGCGCGCTGGGCGAACGACTCATCTACCCGCGAGAGCGTGAACTCGCTGAGCTTCGGGATGTTCGACCGGTACATCAGGATGTCCTGGGTCGCCGGAATGATGTGGTCAGTCGTGATGTTGTCGTCCATCTTCAACAGCGCCGGACCTTCGAGATCGGCTTCGAGCGCATCCTTGAGCGGTACGTCGCCGATGTTCGGTCCTTTCACGAGACCGTCGTCAACGGCTTCGTCGGGCGCGATGAGGTCAGTCGTGGACCCGTCGTACTCATCAGGCATCTCAAGGCCGGGTGCGTCGAGATCTCCGAGATCGTCCGCGAGATCGCGCGGATCGACGATTTCCCCTTTGAGTGCCGCGGCGGTGGCGACCTCCGGAGAGCAGAGATACACCGAGTCGTCTTCGATGCCCGAGCGACCCTCGAAGTTCCGATTGAACGTCCGCAGACTGACCGAATCCGACGCCGGAACGTGACCGATGCCGATACACGCTCCACACGTCGCTTCCGAGAAGTTGACACCGGCGGCCATCATCTCCGCAGTCCACCCCTCGCGGGCGAGCATCTCCGAAGCTTGTTTGGAGCCGGGTGCGACGATCATCTCGGTCTTACGGTCGATCTGGCGGCCTTCGAGCATCTTCGCCGAGGGAAGGATGTCCTCGTAGGCACCGTTGGTACAGGAGCCGATGATGACCTGCTCGACGTCCGTCCCTGCGACCTCGCGGACGGGCACGACGTTGTCCGGCATCGACGGCGTGGCGATGAGCGGTTCGAGTTCGGAGAGGTCGATGACGACCTCGTCGTCGTACTCGGCGTCATCATCCGGCTGGAGATCGACGTGGACGTCCTCGCGGTCGAGTCGGGAGAGGAACTCCTCGGTCCGTTCGTCGGTCGGGAACAGGGAACTCGTCGCTCCCAGTTCCGTTCCCATGTTGGTGATCGTCGTCCGCTCGGGAACCGACAGCGTTTCCACGCCCGGTCCGGTGTACTCGAAGATTTTCCCGACGCCGCCTTTGACCGACAGCTTCCGGAGCATCTCGAGGATGACGTCTTTCGCGGTCGCCCACTCGGGCAGCTCTCCCTCAAGTCGGACGTTGACGACTTCCGGCATCTCGATGTAGTAGGGACCGCCACCCATGGCGACAGCCACGTCAAGCCCGCCGGAGCCGATAGCGAGTTGACCGAGACCGCCCGGTGTCGGGGTGTGTGAGTCCGATCCGAGCAGCGTCTTCCCGGGCGCGGCGAAGTGCTCTTTGTGCACCTGATGGCAGATACCGTTGCCCGGTCGGGAGAAGTGCGCACCGAACGTCCCGGCCGCCGACCGGAGGAACCGGTGGTCATCGGTGTTCTTAAAGTCGAACTGGTACGTCTGGTGGTCGCAGTACTGCGCTGCGAGTTCCGTCTGGACCTCATCCAACCCCAGCGCCTCGAACTGGAGCCAGACGAGCGTCCCCGTCGTATCCTGTGTGAGTACCTGATCGATTTCGATCCCGATCTCCTCGCCGGTCTCTAGTTCCCCTTCGACGAGATGATCGTCGAGAATTTTCTCAGTGAGCGTCTGTCCCATATCATTCGTACGTCCACCGTCCACGGGTATAAACGACACGTGTTCGGCTCCTTTTGCGCTTTTACCCCCAAAATCGGCGATTCAGCCCCGTTCTCTGCCGATCGATCATTAACGAGTATTAAATTTATCAAGCTACAGCTTTTTGCGTGCTTACTGTCATCATCACTCACAGTATCTTGACGCGATGGCTGTCGTTGGCGTTCAGTACGGTTCGTCTTTCCAGTCGAATCTGTAGGCGATCACGTTCAGACCGAGATGGAGTAGGGGTGTGAGAATCACGACGACGAGTATCACGGGAACGGTGAACGTGTCGCTGAACCATGCGGGGGCGACGATCGCTGTGAGGAAAAGCGCACCTACCACGAAGTCCAACTGGTCGAGGCCCGGTACCGCAGTCCCACGATCGCGTCCGATCCGGCGTTTTATCAGTGATGCGGCGATGTCGCCCATCATCGCACCCGCTGGGAGTGTAAGAACAGCCGTCGCCGGAAACGTCGGGAGATCCACCGAAAGCTGCGTGGAAAGCACGTTGAGTACGAGCGCAACGACGGTTCCCGCCAGCGTTCCGGCAACCGTCCCTTGCCACGTCTTTCCGTCTCCGAGCAGTCGGCGACCGTTGTAGGTCCGCCCACCATCGATCGGACGACCGCCACCAAACAGCACCGCCGCGTTGTTCGGGATGTACGCTGGCAACATCGACCAGAACGCAATCACGATCACCTCAAGCATACTCCCAACGCGGGGGGTCCCGAACTTAAACTACACTAGATCCGTGACGACGCCGAACCCGCTCTCGAAAGCTGTTTGTTCCTCTATCTTTCACTGGATGGATATGCCTCGGTCGTACTCCCGCCGGCGTGTGCTTCTGGCAGTCGGAGCTGCCGGTATGACTGCTGGTTCCGGCTGTTTGGACGGACTGCTACGCAGCGCGTCGGATTCACGAACGTTATCGATTTCCGGTTCCGATTCGGGACAGGCGGCGAGTGACTTCCGTGCGTACGTCGATCGAACCCATGACCGCTACGAATCACACGGTGTCTGGGGGACCCCCGAAACCAAGCGTCCGACCGATGTTTCTCGGCTCACGTTCGTCGATTCGGGGCGCGATCGATGGGCGCTCGGCACGGACGCCGACGAAGAGGGGATACACGTCTCGATCGACGTCGTTGGTGTTCTGTATCGTGTTCGAACGTCCGACGAGCGGGTAAACCGACGGGAACGACGGCATCGGCTCTGGCTGTGGACTGGTGCGACGCCGACACAACCCGATGATGGCGTTGGCAACACCACGCTCACCACTCTGTCAGTCGGCGTCGATATCGAAGGCGGTGTTCTCGATTCGTACAGCCCGTCCACGAGCGTCAGTCCTGACGAGGCACCCGTTCGGATCGAGCTTGCCGATCCGTCCCTCTCTCGGGCGCATCGACCACTACCTGCCGGGCGCGTTCAGCCGGATCCAGACGAGACCAGCACTGGGAAAAACGGTGCGTTCGCGCTCAACTGGAGCGGTGGCTACGGGGATACGATCTCGGTCGCTGGGGTGTGTGATCTCCACCAGCTCGAAAAGGAGTACGAACTCACTGTGACCAGTGGGGCAAGCGCTAGCCAAGGAACGCTGTGAGCGTCCGGAGTGTCCGTTCAGTCATCGCTACCGACGGCGGACTGTCGCGCCACGGCTTTCCACTGCCCAGTCGAGAACCGAAACAGGTTGATGCCGGCCCGGCTGTACATGTCGAGGAGGATCGCTACGTAGATGGCTCCAAGACCGAACCCCATACCGGGTGTGAGGGTCCAGTCTGCGATCGACGTCAGCGCCACGCCGGTCGGCAGCCCGAGGGCTGCGATCGGAACCCGTAGCCCCGTTCCCAGTACGGTCCCATACAGGGGCCAGAGCGTATCTCCAGCGCCACGGAGACCGCCCCGCATGGTGCGCGAGATACTGAACGCCACCACGCCGAGACCGAACACCCGGACGAAAGCGACAGCAAGCTCCGGTGAGCCAGCGTTGAACAGGCGGACGATCTGGGGCGAGAGCACCACGAGCACCCCGCCGATCAACACCTGTGTTACGATCGCGATCCGAAGGGTTTGCCAGCCATACCGCGTCGCATCGGTCTCGTTTCCAGTCCCGATGCTCTGACCGACGAGCGTGCTCGCGGCCGTCGAGTAGCCCCACGCGGGCATCAGTGCCAACAACATGATGCGTCGGCCGATGGCGTACGCAGCGACCACCGGCGTCCCGATCGTCGATAGAATGAGCAAGAACGGAAAGCGCCCGAGTGTTTTGATCAACTGCATTCCGGCGAGGGGATAGCCGACGCGGATGAGTTCTTTGACGATCTCCGTGTCCCACTGCTTGCCGCCGATTCGAAACCGAACGGAGTACGCTCCGGAAATCAACACGGCAGCGAAAATGACCGCAGCGAGCGTATTTGCGATCGTCGTTCCCCACGCCGCACCCGCGATACCCAACTGTGGGAACGGTCCGGCCCCGAAGATCAACACGGTGTTCAAACCGATGTTGACCGGGATCGATATCAGACGGATGTACATCGGGGTGCGCGTATCCCCTGCCCCTTGGAGTGCCCGGGCGGCGATCATGCTCCAGAACCGGAACGACACCGAGAGCATCACGATCCGGAGGTAAGTGCTTCCAAGCTGGATCGTCTGGGGATCGTCGGTCAACAGTTCGATCATACCCTCACTGAACAGCCACGTAAGCAGCGTCAGCGGAACGGTGATCAAAAGCGCGAGCCAGAGCGACTGCTTGATGGCGAAATCCGCGTCCGCTCGCTCTCCCGCGCCGATACACCGGGATACGAGGCTGATCGTGCCACTCGACAGCCCAAGCGCGAGACCGAAGCCGATAAAATAATACTGAAAGCCGAGTTCGAGTCCCGCAACGGCTGCATCACCCAGCGCGAGGCTCACCATGAAAAAGTCGGTCATTCGGAGCACGGTTCGCATCCCACCGCTGACCATTACCGGCACCGCGAGATCGAACGCTTCCATGCCTTTCTGTCGGTCGACCAGCCCGAACCGTGCCAGCAGTTTCGGATAGCGAGCGAGCACCGACCGAAGCCGCTGTCGGAACGTCGAAAGCACTGTCGATCCGATACTCATCGAAGCCTCCTAAGAGCAGTGACACTCGGCTCCGACGGTCACTCCTTGTAGCCCAGATGTTCGAGACGTTCTTTCGCTTGCTCGCTCATGTCATCTAGCAGTTCCTCATCATCCGCTTGGCTCGGGCTATCGGTCCACTGTCGAGCGATATCGGACTCGAACGTTTCGAGTGCTGTCGCTATCTCGGCGATGATCGAATCGTCAGCGTCGATGAGATCGGTTCGTTCCTCGGGATCGTCGTCGAGCCGGTAGGCCTCGTCGGGGATCCGCTCGTTTCTGACGTACTTGCCGGTCGGTCGCCGGGCAGCGCGCATCCGGGAGTAAAACCGTGAATCCTCCTCGAGTGTGATCCCAGCCGCTTGTGCTTTCCCTTCGAGCTGATTCAGCTCGATCACTGGACGGAAATACTCGACGAACGCCGTGGCACCGCCGTCGATCAGTGCATCACCGCTTCGATACGTCTCGGACAGCAGTGATCGAGCTGGATCGAGCGAAACGGCTGCCGAATCGAATTCGCTAGTCGGCGTCAGCCCAGCGTGATCGAGCACGGTGTGGTACAGATCGAGGAGTTCGACCTGTCGGTCGTCCCGTCCAGCGGTGAGTTCCGGATGCTTAACGAGCAACGGCACGTTGATGATCGGGTCGTACAGCCCGAACTCGTGTCCGTACAGATCGTGCTCGCCATGGAGTTCGCCGTGGTCGGCACAGACGACGATCAGCGTTTCCTCCCACTCGCCGTTGGCTCGCAGCCACTCGAACAGCCGGGAGAGTTCCGCGTCGATATGCCTAATCTCGGCGTCGTACAGCCCGGTGATCGCATCCCACTCCTCTCCGTTGATCGTCCGTGCGCCACAGTTGTACTCCTTCGAATTCTGACAAACCGTCGTCGAATCGACATCGGGTGCGAACTCTTCGCGGTGCTGTTGGGGTGGATGGTACGGCAGATGCGCGTCCATCAGATTGAGAAACGTGAAATACGGCTCCTCCGTCGAGTCGATGAACTCGATCGTTCGATCGATCACGGCCGGGGTTTTCGAATCCGCCTGTTGGTTGGACGCGAAATACTCGTGGACCACGTTGCCCGCCTTGACGAGCCAGTTCGCAATCGTTCGGAGCGTTTTCCGGTCGTTCATTTCCTTCCACACTCGTGCCAACGGTCCACTGAGCACATCGCTCGGAAGCGCCTCGAAGAAGTTGTCGTGGTTGTCGAACCCGCGCGTGAGCTTCGTGTACGGTGTGATCCACGTGTTGGACGTGTAACATGCCGTCGAATACTCTTGCATCGAAAGCGTTTCCGCCAGTGTCACCGCCGATTCGAGATACGGCTGCTCCTGACTGGCTCCGTGCTGGCTGGGATACAGACCGGTGAACAACGACGCATGAACGGGCAACGTCCACGGCGCTGGAGCGACGGCCTGCTCGAACACGCGCGCCTCCTCGGCGAAGCGGTCGAGCGCCGGTGTCGTTGGACGATCGTAGCCGTACACCGAGAGGTGGTCCTTCCGAACCGTGTCCATGACGATGAAGACGACGTTTCGATCCGATCCGTCGCTCATATCTGCCTCCTACGCATCCGGTCGGTATGAGTATGGATGTCCCTCATTGTTGGTGGCGTGGATAGTCGGACCCACAAACTGTTGCTACGAGTTTGTTTCGTTCTCGGATATTCACATTCATGGCTGATACCGCGGATGGGGATAGTACGTTACGGGTTCTGGTCGGCGTATCCCCGAGAGACGTGCGCTCCTTGCTCGACCAACGAACGACGCAGTAGGTCGGGAACGGAGACAGCCCACAAACACGCTTGATTCCGACAGATTTACTACCATACTTGACATATATGTGGTCGAGATATCCGCCCGTCACGGTCGCAGTCGGGTATCAGACAGGATGTGCGGTCGGTGGATTCGTATCGCATACGGAAAGCCATCCTTCGACGATGGTTCCGAGCGAAAGTGGTAGCGTTGCATATAATTCCATTTCGAATATACAATGTCGTTGACTGAACTTTCCGCGTTCGTTGAAGGATTACTCATAGAGCATGGATACATCGCCTTGTTCGGTATTTTCGTTCTCGAAGGGGCGATGTTGTTGTATTTCGCTCCCAGTGAATCGTTGGTTCCGGGAGCGATCTATCTCCTCACGAGCCACTCACCGTTCGAGATCGCCGTCGTCATCGGTGTCGCTGCGGTGGGGGCGACGGTTGGCCAGACTGCGCTGTTTCTGTTCGCAAAACGCGGAGGGCGTGACCGGTTGTTCGAACACCGGTGGATCCGTGTGTCCGAAGACCGACTCGACCGTTTCGATCGATGGTTCGATCGGTGGGGAATGCTGTCCGTCGTTCTGAGCAACACGCTCCCGTTCACCCGAGGGATGTGTACCATCCCGGCCGGGTTCGCCCGGTTGGACACACACCGCTTCGTCGTCAGCTCCGCACTCGGAACGGTCGTCTTCGAATCCGCGCTCGCTTTGGTTACGATCGGCGTGCTACAGCTGTTTTGATCACATTTCATATCGACATCGGAAGATTGGCGTACAACACTGTTCATCGACGAGAACGTTTCGGCAGGCTTATCAGATATCCGTGTTAGTAGGATCATACTAACAATGGGTAGCGGTTGATGTACGATTATACCACAGGTGTATCGCGATGTACAACTATGTTGAGAGGTGAGAAATGGGTGTATTAGAGCGTCTATCGGCAGGTGTAACGCGATATCGCCGTCCAGTCATCGTCGCGTTGTTGCTCATGACGGTCGTCATGGGAGCAGGCGCGCCGATGATCACACAGAGTTCCTCGCTCGATTCGTTTCAGAGCGATACGGGACAAGCGGCGCAAGCAGAGGAGTACATCTCGGAGAACTTCACGAGTCAGGATGAGAACGCCACGTCGGTACAGATCATCGTCCGTGATGACAACGTCCTCTCGAAGGAGTCGCTGCTCCGACAACTACGGCTCCAACGGGCGTTGAAAAACAACAGTACTATCAACGGAACGCTGGCGAACGATTCGACTGTCGGCGTCGCAAGCGTCGTTTCGACGGCTGCGGTCCAGATGGATCGAGCGGAGTCGTTGCAAGAACGTGGAAAGGCGATCGAGCGAGAGGGTGAATCGCTCCAAGAGCGTGGAAAGGAGTTACAACAACGCAGTGAATCGCTCAACGAAAGCCGTGAGGAGCTACAACAGCGCTCGGAACAACTCAAACAGGACGGCAACGAACTCCAAGAACGCGGACAGGCGTTACAGGAGCGAGCCGACGAACTCAACCAGAGCCGCGCGGAGTTGCAAGCGGATCCACGCGAACTCAAACAGCGAGCCGACGAACTCAATCAGAGCCGCGCGGAGTTGCAAGCGGATTCACGTGAACTCAAACAGCGAGCCGACGAACTCAACCAGAGCCGCGCGGAGCTGCAAGCGGATTCACGTGAACTCAAACAGCGAGCCGACGAACTCAATCAGAGCCGTGCCGAACTGAACCAGCGACGAGAGCGGCTCGAACAACGGGCCGATGAACTCAACGAGACGCGCGATTCGCTCGAAGAGCGCGCGAAGAACATCACTGCCCGCGAAAAGCAACTCGCCGAAGACCGGCGCTCCGGGGACGTTCCCCCCTCTGAGCTCGAGCAACGAAGAGAACAGCTGGAACGCGACGAGCGCGAGCTCGCAAACGATACGATCACTCTCAAACAACGGGCGGACGAGCTTGAATCCGATCGAGCGGCCCTAGAGCGCGATGGACAAGCCTTGAAAGAGCGTGCCCGGAAGCTCAATCAGAGCCGCAACGAGTTACAAAACCGCAGTCAAAAGCTGCAAGAACAGGGTCAACAGCTCAAAGCGGACCGTGAAAAACTCGAACAGCGCGGTCAGCAGTTAGAAGAACGGGGCCAACAGCTCAAAGCGGACCGTGAAAAACTCGAACAGCGCGGTCAGCAGTTAGAAGAACGGGGCCAACAGCTCAAAGCGGACCGCGAAAAACTCGAACAGCGAAAACGAGAACTCGAACAGCGACAACAACAGCTCGAAAACGACGCTCAAGAACTGAATCAGAGCGCAAAAGCGCTGCAAAACGATTCTGAAGCGCTCAAATCGGATCGTGAGGCGCTTGAACAGAAGGTAGAACAGCTAGAAGCCGATCGAAACGAGCTACAAAACAACGAAACACAGCTGTCGATCACGAAGCAGATCGACGTGCTCGAATCGCGGAATCGATCCGAGATTACAACGGCCGTCGACGCAGTGCTCGGTGGGAACAGCACGGACGAGGACAACGGTGCGTTCGCGTTCATGCCTTCCGATTACGATCCCGGAGACGATACAGCGAACGCGACGATGGTCGTGGTCACCCAGAGCGCCAACGGCACCTCGATGGGTGGAACCACGAGCGAGCGACTCGTCAACTCTCAGCTGGCCATCGAGGAAATCGCTCACGAAAATTACGACTCACAACAGGTGTCGGTTTTCGGGGCGGGGGTCATCACCGACGAGATCGAACGCTCGATGACGGATAGTCTGGCGATCGTGGGACCGTTGGCGCTCGTGTTCGTGTTGATCGTCCTCGTCATCGCTTACCGAGACCTCCTCGACATCCTGCTCGGACTGTTCGGTATCGGGGTGGTGTTGGTGTGGACGTTCGGCTTCATGGGATGGGCCGGAATCGCGTTTAACCAGATCTTCATCGCGGTGCCAGTGTTGTTGATCGGGCTGTCGATCGATTACGCGATCCACGTCTTCATGCGCCATCGAGAGAGCCGCGAACACGTCGACGGCATCCGACACTCGATGCGCTCGGCACTCAGTGGTATCGCCGTCGCGCTCGTGTTGGTGACGCTCACGGCAGTGATCGGCTTTCTCTCGAATCTCACCAGCTCGGTGCCGCCGATACGCGAATTCGGTATCGTCAGTGCGGTCGGGATCTCCGCTGCGCTGTTGGTGTTCGGACTGCTCATTCCGGCGTTGAAAGTCGAATTCGACAGTCTGCTCGAAGCTCGCGGCTGGGACCGCCACAAACGTGCGGTTGGAACCGGCGGTGGGACGCTCGGATCGCTGCTGGCCGGTGGCGCAACAGCTGCCCGCCGAGCACCGCACGTCGTGGTTCTCATTGCGCTTCTCCTGACAGTCGCAGGGGGTGTCGGTGCGTCACAGGTCGATACCAGCTTCGCCCAAGAGGACTTCCTCGCAGACGATCCCGATGGGTGGATGGAATCGCTCCCCGAACCGTTCGCACCAGGGGAGTACACCGCCAAAGAGTCGATGTCGTTCGTCAACGATCGGTTCGTTCGGGAGGATTCGAGCGCTGCGTTGCTCATCCAAGGGAACGTCACCGATCCGAAGACGATGACAGCAATCGACCGCGCAGAACAGAACGCTAGCGACAAGGAGGTGACGGCGACCCTCTCGAACGGCGACAGCGATATTATGAGTCCGCTGTCGGCGATGGAAGATGTTGCGGCACAGAACGAATCGTTCAACCAGACGTTCACTGACGCCGATACGGACGGAGACGGCGTTCCGGATCGAAATCTCGATGCCGTTTACGACTCGCTGTACGAGACGGCCCCTGACACGGCGTCGTCGGTGATCCAGCGGACAGACGACGAGGAGTACGAAGCACTCCACATGACCGTCTCGATCGACGGCGGTGCTGGTGGTCAAGCAGTGACTGACCAGATGCGTACGGTCGCATCGAGCGTCGAGGAGACCGATCACCTACAAGCGACCGCGACGGGACAGCCGATCGTGTTCAAGAACGTTCAGGATCAACTGCTCCGGACAGTCATCGAGAGCCTGCTCATCACGCTCGGTGTGACGTTCGTCTTTTTGATGTTCGTCTACCGATATCTGTACGGCAGTGCCTCACTCGGCTTCGTGACGATGCTTCCGGTCGGATTCAGCGTGTCGTGGATCCTGGGCACGATGTATCTGCTCGACATTCCGTTCAACGTCATCACTGGGTTGATCACGAGTCTCACTGTCGGGTTGGGAATCGCCTACAGTATCCACCTCTCCGAGCGGTACAGCCTCGAACTCGATGATGCCACGACAGCGTGGGAGGCCCTAGAGACGGCCGTCACCGGAACTGGTGGGGCGCTGCTCGGTAGCGCCGCGACGACCGTCGGCGGCTTTGGCGTGCTCGCATTCGCAATCTTGCCGCCGCTGCAGCAGTTCGGCATCATCACGGGACTCACCATCATCTACGCGTTCTTGGCGAGTGTCGTCGTTCTCCCAAGTCTCCTCGTCTTGTGGACGCGGTGGTTCGGTCCCGGCGATGCGTTCGAGACCACATCCACATCGTTTGGAACGACGGGAGAGGAGGCGTACACGGATGACTGACTCCCCACCGACCCAATCCGGTGCTATCGACGCACTCGGACAGCTCGGTCTCTCGAAGTACGAGGCCACTGTGTTCATCGCGCTTCAGCAACTCGAAACGGGCTCTGCAAGCGAGGTCGACCGTATCACTGACGTGCCCCGGTCGCAGGTGTACGGTGCCGCAGAACGCCTCAGCGAGCTGGGCCTCATCGATATCCAGCAGTCGAATCCGATCCAGTACCGGGCGATCGGACTCGAAACGGCACGAAAACGCCTTCGCAAGCGGCTCGAAGAACAGGAACGGCTCGCCTTCGACTACCTGCAAGCAGTTCAGGGCGAACACGCCGCAACCAACGAAACGCAGGTAGGCGTTTGGACAGTCACCGGCAAAGGTCCGATCGACGACCGCATCATCGATCTCATCACCCGAGCGGACGATCGAATCCTGTTCGGTGTACCGGACCAAGCACTGGTGAACGACGTGCTCGTCGAGACGCTCACAGCAGTTTCCGAGGACGTTCAGGTGACCGTCCTCAGCGAAGATGTGAGTGTTTGCGAGCAGTTCGCTGTCAGCTCCATCGACACCCACGTCGTTACCGAACAGACGATGATCGAAGGACCGTGCGGACGTGTCCTCGCTGTCGACGACGAAACCGTGTTGTTGAGTACACTCGGTGGTTCCGCTCGCGCTAACCACGAAGCGGCCATCTGGAGCGATGGAACCAGCGTTGCCGCTATTTTCATCGGATTGCTCGACGATTGGGTCGAGCAGTGCCTCCAGTAGGAACGCTGGCTCCCGGTGACGACACCGCTGAGTCGTGTCTACGTAGGCACCGATTCGATCCCGGGAAACGACGAATTTATCGTTGAATCCTATCCCTTTAGGGATGGTAGCTCAAAACTCTCAGGAAGATACTAATCGATATGGCGTGCATGGATGTGGACAACCTAACGAAATACTATGGCGACGATCGAGGGATAGAAGGGCTCACGTTCACCGTCGAGCCGGGAGAGGTGTTCGGCCTCCTAGGGCCGGAGGGGGCCGGGAAAACCACGACGGTTCGAACACTGATGGGGCTACAGGCCCCCTCACGCGGTCAGGCGTCGGTTCTCGAGTACGACATCGGACACCGTCGAGAACGGACGGCGATGAAACAGGATATCGGATACCTTCCAAGTGAACCGTCGTTCGACGAGTCACTCACCGGAAACCAGCTCCTCGCCTACCACGCCTCGCTCAAAGACGACGAGCGTAGCGAACAACTACTCGAACAGTTTGCACTCGACTCACAGCTCGACAAATCGATCCGCACGTACACGTCCGAGCAGCGACGGCTCCTCGCTACGGTGGTGGCGTTTATGCACGACCCGGAGCTCGTTATTTTGGACGAACCGACGGTAGGACTCGATCCATCGACACAAGAACAGCTTTGGACGTTTCTCGATGCCGAACGACAGCGGGGCACGACCCTTTTTGTCGTCTCGTGCAGTCTCACCACCGCGTGTATCCTCTGTGATCGGGTCGGCATCCTCCGCAACGGTCACCTCATCGATTTTCGAGCGAGCCGACAGCTCCCCGACCGAGGACCACGGATCGTTCGGTTTGTGACCTCCGATCCGGTTGCCCCCGATGCGTTCAGTTTCGAACACGGCTACAGCGTCGAAACCGAGCACACGGATCGCCGTTCATCCGATGAGGGACGCACGACCCGAACGACCGTTCGCTTCGTGTACGCCGGAACGTACGAGACGTTGCTCGAAGCACTCTCGTCGTACACGATCTGTGACCTCACCATCGAGGAGGCACCGCTCCAAGAACTCCTGGCCCACTGGTATGGCACGCGGCTGGGAAAGGGAGGTGGTGTGGATGTTTGAAATCGCGAGACACCAGATACGCCGTCGTCGCCTGGAAACGGTCGCGCTCACGACTGGTTTCGCGGGGATCGCGCTCGCCGCGCTTGCTATCGTGTTCGAAAACGGCTCTCAAACGATCGGTGCGTTTCTCGCGTCGGGGCTATACCAGTTCGGCTGGATGCTCGGTCTCGGGAGTTACTTCGCGTACAGAGCCGGGTCGTTGCTGGCCAAGGATGTCGAACATGACCGTGTTGACGTGCTGTTGTCCGCGCCCATCTCTCGCTCATCGATCGTCCGCCAACGGTTTCTCGCGTTACTCATCGTAATGCTTCTGATCAACGGTGTCGTCTGCATCATCGTCTATCTCGGCACCATCGTCATCGGTACTCCGGTTCAGCCGATGAACCTCCTTGCCGTGCACGCGTTTTCGATCCCGTATCTCCTCGTGTGTGCGTCGATCGGTCTGCTATTCTCCGCCGGCGCATCCACGAGTACTCGCGCGTCTGTGGCAAGCGCAGCGGTCGTACTCGCCCTCTTCGTGTTCACGCGCCAGGTTGATGGGACGGCCTACGAGTGGCTCAGCGTGCTCTGTCCGGCACACTACTACGACCCGACAGCGATCCTTGTCACGAACGCCTACGCTGTGACCGATGGGGTACTGTTACTCGTCGTCGCCTTCCTGTTCAGCAGCCTTGGTCGGCTGTGGTTTCGGTCGATGGATCTCCGCTGATCCTCCACAACCGAACGCCCATCTAGCGCGTGTCAGTCGACGAGGCGGATGCAGTCGTCGACGAAGTGAATGTAGCCGGTGCGTTCGAGATGGCGGATCAGTTGCCGTACCGCGTCCTCGTCGTATCCCATGTTCCGAAGTGTTTCGCGTGTATGTGCGATCGTCAGTCCACAGCCTCCATCATCGGTGGAGATCGCGTTACGGAGCGCTTTGAGCGCGCGCTCAGCAGTATCACAGAGTGATCTCCGAGAGAGATCCATGTGCGTATGAAGCTCCGCAATCGCCGGACCGGCTGTCACTAGATCCCGTTCCTGATCGTACTCGATCGCGCCGATCTCGACCAAGTGCGGGATATGAGAGTGATACAACGACATGTACATGTCCCGTACAGCCTCGGCTGGAATATCGTCCAACGCACAGCCATGTTCCATCACCACGCACTCATCGGCCAAATCCGGCAATGACATAGGAGACTCGTAGTGGCCGAGACATTCAATGACATACCGCCGGCGATGGTGCGAGAGCATCTCGGAGATTTCGTCGATCGATGGACTCTCCGACGGTTGCTCGTCCGGTGTATCTCGACTATCGTCCGACACTACCGTATCCAAGGTAACACCAGTAATGAATATTGCGAGGTGCTTCCGGCCACCGACGATATACTTGCCGACATCCCTAGCCCGATACGTCCCCTCTCCGTTTAGTGCTGTGTCATATCTTCGTAAGAAGTAACAATCCAGACACTAATTATTGAATGAAAACCAAATATTACAATATAAATTTTCCAAAGATAAGAATAAAACTAATATTGTTCCCAAATCATTGTGGAAAGCGTTATGGGGACATACGTCGTCCGAGCGGGGGACTCGTTACAATCGGTGTTACAGGAGGCGGTTCGTGGTGATATCGTCATCATCTCGAAGGAGTACGATGCTACGAACGACGGGTGGCCCATCACGATCGATAAGGAGGTCCGGATCGAATCACCCCCGCACAATCGTATCGTGGTTCCGGAAGGTTCTCAAGCGGGATTCGTCCTGGACTTGCAAGGCCCGAACCGTCCGCCTGGCATCACCCTTCAGAACGTGTATCTCGATGCAAGAGGTGCACAGTCGGCGTTTAAGGTTCAGCGGGCACGGTTCTGTAGCTTTCTGGGATGTGTCGCGGAGAACGCATCGAAGCACGGATTCCTCCTGTTGAACCACGATACCGCTCCGAACAGCAATCGGTTTTTCTACTGTGATGCTCACGCGAACGAGGGGAACGGGTTTTTCCTAGACGACGGTGCACACAGCACATCGCTCGTCGGCTGTCGGTCGGTCGGCAACGGGGGACGAGGGCTGTGGTCAAGGAACAACTACGCGAGTTCGTGGATCGGCGGCGGATTAGAACAGAACGGCGATCAAGGGGCGTACATCGAAGGCAGCGAAGTGTTCACCCTCGAAAACGCCTACATCGAGGGAAACGCTCGGAACACTTCCGACCAGTTACTCGTCGACGAAGCCCAGTCGATCACGATCGCCAAGTCATATTTCAACGGTCACATCGAACCGAACACGAACGGTATTCGGTTTCGTTCTTCCAATAATTGTTCGATACAAAATATTGAATACCGAAATTTGAACGGACTCCTGATAAACGAACGCTGTTCGAACACGGATCTCCACCGTGACAGCCACTACGCGCTCGACGACTCTTCGTTTCTCATCGTTGATACTGGTGAGAAAACCAGGAACGACGGAACGATCGAACCGACCGATCTGTCGGCTATCATGGGACAGTACGAGGGTGAGCGTGCCATTAACGATGGAACAACCGGTCCGTTCGGTTTAGCCATCTGGGATGGATCGATGTGGATAAGCATGCGAACTGGCACCCCGATCTAACCGGTCGATCAGGGCAATCATCACAGTGGTCCAGTGATCGCTCGGAGCGAGTCACCACCGACGTACACGGTATCGTCTGAGATCGCTGGTGGTGCGAACGCGTCAATGCGGCGGGTGGGCGGTACGGCCAACCGCCATCGGACGGTTCCGTCATCGAGAGCGAGCGCTGTTCCCCCCGTATAGAGCGTTTTCTCGGTTGTCGCCGGCGTGTATACCACGTGCCGATCGTCCGTGAACGATGTCTGCCACCGAACAGTACCATCGTCCGAACGAAGAGCGGTGACAACTGACGCTCGGTTCGTTCGTGGTGACCGTTCATTGAAGCCGACGTATACGGAGTCATCGCTCACTGCTGGCGTGGTCCACCTACCAGGGAGTGGCCCGTCCTCTTTCCGTCGGCGTGATGTCCGCGTGGAACGCGCCGTTCGGGGTGGTGTGACGGTGTGCTCCCATAGGAGCGTACCATCAGTGACTGATCGAGCTTCGAACATGGTTGCTGTCTCGGTTCCACGACCGACGTACAGCCGTCCATCCGCGACTGCAGGCGCGTTGATTCCTGTCGCCTTATACGTGCCGGCAGGGTCGACTGACCAGTTCACTCCACCGGTCGCTCCATCGATCGCCGTCAGTTTGTCGGCAGTGAGATACACGGTACCGTCTGTGACTGCTACCGGAGGGGCATCGTAGCCGTTGATCCCCGATCGGCCGGTCGGGTGAGTCCATAACAGCTCTCCGCTCTCTCCGTTGAGCGCGTATAGTCGTCCGACAGTACCAGCACCGACGCTTCGTCCGACAGTGTAGATGATTCCATCCGAGATCGTCGGGGTGTGAAATCTATCCACGAGGCGGTTCGGCTCGAAACGCCATACATCCTCTCCTGTAGCTCGATCTACTGCACGAACGTGACTGACATATGCGCCGGGATCGTCGCGTTCTCGTTTCGATTTGTACGAACCGGTTCCCACATACACCAGTGCATCACCGACGGCTGGTGCGCTCACTCGGTGTGATCGATCAGTGCCAATGGACCACCGCGTCGATCCGTCCGCAGCCGACAACGCGTACACCCTGTGTTCGTCATTCGTGTACACAGTCGCATCCTTAACAACCACGCCCGACAGGGGCGATTTTCCCTCAACCTGCCAACGGAACGTGATGCTCGTTTTCGGTCCCCGCGCTCCGCGTCGGGTCCCCGTGTTAGCAGCGTCTCCACCAACCTGTGGCCACGCGGTTTGTGATTCTGGCTCCGGTGGAGAGATCACTGACTGCTCGGTTCTCTCGGAAGCCTCGGTACGACGATTCTCCCCGTGGGAGTTCACAACCCCAACACCAGCTATTGTGCCAACACTTTTCATGACGCGCCGACGGGAGAGGTTGTCGGCCTTCATGCCACTAACGATCGCTCTCCACGCACATAGTAATTTCCAAACTATATCGGATATAATTATAATAGATACAAATATTGTACGTTATGCTGGGTGGGTGTATACATGCTCGGTTAGTTCATCGGAGAGTGGTAGGATTTCTCGGCGGATGATGTTGGGTATTAACGTAGTCGTAGCGAACAGTACGGACATGGATCGTCACGGCCACGTTGGATTGAACCTGCTCGTTTTTACCCCAATCGCGTATTATCTGATTCGGTCGAATCGAGTGGCTCTCGTCGTGTTCGGGCTGTTGGGTCTCCTCATGGTGGAACCTCTCGTCGATCTCGACCGTCTGATTCCGGGAGTCGAACACCGGGGAACGAGTCACTCACTGTTTGCCGCACTCGTTGTCGGAGTGGTGTGTGGCGTTAGTGTGTACGTATTCAGCGGCTATCTCATCACCTCGCTTACGAAAGTCACGTTCGGGCAGCCAGTGATCGTGTCCGGAAGCACCGAACAGAGTCCGTTCAATCTAACGCGAAACGCACAGATCGGATTCGTAATCGGTTCGGGTTCGGTTTTGCTTCATCTCCTTGGTGATTCGCTTACTGCCAGTGTAAGACCACTTCTGCCGTTCGCGCGGTCACAGCACTCGTTCGATCTCATTTCTCCCCAGGGATGGTCTCAGTTTGTTCTGTTTGCCGGGGGACTTCTCGCGTGTGGGGGGCTGATCGTCGTGGCGTTGGCGTGACGTTTGCGGAACGATGCTTGATCGGTCGATCAGTCGGTCCGATGATCATCGTCGCTTCGATTCGTTCTCGATCGTTCTTGAGGGTCATATCGAACGCGACGGCAAGGAGATGTGCCTCACCGATGCGCTCCTGTACAACGACGCCACGATCTGCCGTACATGGCCCGAACTGACGGGCGGATCCGTTCGGACAGTTCGTGAGCGCCCACTCACTCGCTGCTGATTCGTTGTATTCTATGCGGACTGAGTGGGTGATGTGCTCCGTTTCGATCGCAGAGGCGTGTGGCTCCAGCCGGGTGTGCAGTTCCGTGACGGTGTGGTTGCGGTGGGACCACGCTGTCGTACCGTTCGTTTCCGTATAGATGACATGCTCGAGGCGTTGCACCGTCGATTCCAACGATTCTACCGGGGTATCACTGCTCGCTTTGACGTCCGCACTGTAACCTAATTGGAGGTAGGCCACGGTAATCGGGACGAACGAAACAGCGATGAACACCGCAGCAACGAGCACCAACTGGCCCCGGTCGGTCTCAAGCGGCGTGAGCGGACGATCGTCGTTCACGGATACCACACCAGGATTTGCACACTCCCGTTGGGCGTTGGGATCGTCGTTCGGCCGACCGGCGCGTCAGTCGGTGACCGGTATCCGATCGCACCATGTGGTGTCTCGATCCGAGCCATTAGGTTTTCGGGCAACAACTCCTCCAGACGATCTCCAAGTATTGGCGCTCTCCGTTCGAACGCCGATGGGGAGGTCGTGAGTTCCGACGGTCGATACTGGGTGGATGGATCTTCCAAGAGAGTAGCCGTATCCTGTGCGTACGCATCGAGTTGTGTTTCACGAAACTCCGGTGTAGGAACCCCGAGGACGAGTCCGGATAGCACAGCAAACACTACCAACACGCCGATCGCTACTTCCATCATTGCCAGGGATAGTTGTGCCCTCGCACTGTTCGCTATCGTCCGTTCGATCCGGATCCGGACGACAGAACGCAGCCACCGCGTCCAGCGACGATCGATGCGGCGCTTTTCGAGATTAGACATCGATGGTCACCACCAATGTCCTCGGCGTCGTCCGTAGCTGAGTGTGTGTGACCGTCACGCCGTCCGACCGTCCGCCCGTGGCTCGTAGCCGCGTCGGGTTGTGGGACGGTATCGCAATTTCGAACGCCCCGGTCAGCCCGTCCGGATCGTGTAGGACCACGCGCTCGTTCGCGCGAACCGTCGTCACTGATGCACGGGCTGGAACCGTGATCGTTGCCTGTTGTATCCCGGCCGGGATCGTTGAGTTCGCATCAACCGGCGTCGTTACCTGTTGGTGGCGTTCATGGAGAACTAGCCGTCGCACCGTCGTTCCTCCCGTCGGGAGTCCTCGTTCGACGATCGTTTCGTCACCCGATCGAACGCGAAGGTCCGTCCCGCGAGCGAACGGGTACGTCTGCGTGAGTTGCTGTGCGGTGAGTGTGTGCAGTTCCGTTTCGTTCATAACGTTTGTACGCGTCGTGTACGTGGACTCCTCGCTCACCAATCGCTCGACAAGTGACGTGGCGATGCGCCGCTCGGCTGGTTGTCGGTCAGCACTCCGGTAGGCACCATCGATGACCGCAAGCGCCAGTCCGAGGACGGTCGTGAGCACGACTAATGAGACGACGAGCGCGAGCAGACTCGCTTGCCCCCTTGTTTTCGTGTCCATCTCCACCATTGATCACCTGGTTTCACCAGTCGTAACGTTGCCTTCGGCTATCGTGATCCGGTATCCCGTTTCGTTACCGACGACCCGGACGGACAGCGGTGTGTGACTCCGCCAGCTTCCGTCAATCGAACGGATGGATTCGGACACTGCGGGCCGGGCATGCCCACCGATTTCCGGATGAGGATGTTCGAGTATCAGCGTCCGGTTTGCCGTCCGAATCGAGTACGCCCGGTTGTTGATGGTTTCCGGGAGATCGATGCTGATGCGAGCGTCAAGTCGATACGATGGAAACACGCCCCGTTGGACGTGTTCTGTAGCGGTAGCGAGTATTCGATCACCCATCTCCGCGCCACTGGTCGTCTGATACTCCGGTATCACGTTTCCGTACAACACCGCTGTCACCAGTCCGATGTACAACAGCACGAGACCGATCAGCAACGCCTCACTCACGACCGGTGTGAGACCCCGATCGTCCACGTTAGGTCACCTCTACGTTAAGCTCGTGAACGAGGAGATACGTTCGTCGTTTCCCCTCGAACGTTGCGATAATGCTCTCAACACCGTCACCGTCGAGATCACGTTGCTCAATGGCTGCTCCCCGTTCAGAGAGATACCGGGCCAGTGGTTCGGGCGTTGCCGTCTCGATCGCAACGGCGTACGTCCCGTTTCCGATCATCGATCGCTCGTGGGTTACGTTTCGCTTGATCGTGACCGAGGCACCGCTGCCTGAAACAGTGTCGGGAGATCCAATAATGGGTGCACCAACGACGAGCACCGAGCCATCAGGTGGTGCAGTTGTCACTGGCTCCGTGTAGAGCCACGCCTCACCTGGCGCTCCACGGATGATTGCCCCGGCGACGAACGCCACCCGCTGATCGCCGCTAGTGAACACGAGGGCGTCTATGTCGATCGATCGGACCACCCGCTTTCCGTCGATGATCCGAAGTTGCCGATCGACAGGTCGGAGGGTGCCGTCGGCAAACGACAGCTGGTCTCGGCGGACACCCGATGGTCCTGCGGAATCGAACGTCGTCTCCATTCCGTCAGCGACACGAGTCGCATCCGCACTGGCCACCTGTCGATCTATGAGCACGCCGACGCTCGCCGTGATCGCCGAGATCGAAATGACGGTCACACCCACCAACAACGCGACACCAACCACGTGTGATTGTCCGCGATCCGAGCGATTCATACCATTCCCACCCCGTTGAAGACCGCATAGGTCACACCCACCAACAACGAGGAGTGTAACAGAGCCTCATACCACCCCGCCCGAGCGTAGCCTGCGAACCAACCACACGCCAGCATCGTCGATTGGGTGACCACATAACAGTGGAAGCGGTCGCGTTCCGGTTGTACTGCCCCGGAAACGATCCCGATCCCTTCCGTCGGGCCGGAAACTGATGCAAGCTGTGCGAAACTATCGAGAACGTAGTTATTCACCGCGATCATGATGGCCACGATGAGTAGCGCGGTCGTCCATCCGACGACGACGTAGACGGTCATCGTACTTTTGAGCGTGCGCTTCTCGTGATAGAGCCGGCCGATCTCCGTCTGGAGGGTTTCGAACACCGCATCAGCATCACTTCCGGCGTCGAGCGCACCGGTCACGAGACCGACCGTTTGAGCCGCCAACGGTGTTCCAACCTGATCGACGAACCGATCCAACGCCGCTATGGGAACCGACGATTCACTGTCGGGAGACGTCACCAGTCCGAGTCTGAACGCAAGCGCGTTGACATCCGACCGGAGTGCACCCAAATCGACGTCGTGGGCGACACGCTGCACAGCCACGCTGAAGGGCTGTCCGAGACGGACGTGCCCTGCGACGGCGTGAACGAAATCACGGAGCTCGTGATCCTTGGCGTCGTCGTATCGGCGTCGGCGTACTGCGACACCACCGACGATGATCCCGCCCGTGACGTATCCGAGTAGGACGGCGTTCACTAGGTTGACACTACTGACGACGATCCCGGTTCCACAGACGACGATCGCCAGTGGAACCGCGAGTACGCTCGCACTCGCTGGATTGGATGGCACACTCGATACGGTGGCGACCACACTGTCGGGCCGATCGTATCTCGTCGGAGTCGCTCCTGGCGGGCGGATCGTTCCGATGAGCCACGCTGCACCGGCACCGACCCATAGAACGAACACGGCGCTCCCATACACCAACGCGGAACGAACAGAGATTCCGCCGAATGGAGTAAACAACTGCTGGGAGAGTCGGGGAGAGAGCACCGACAGCACCGACACAACGATGACCAACAACGCTGGCAGCACCAACAACACGACGAACAGCTCTGCGATGAGTTCGAGAAAATCACGTGATTGTTGTCGTACACGGGCCTGTCTGTGAGACAGCATTCGAGATTCCATCCGGAGATATCGAGAAAGTGCATCACTACCCTGTCGGGCGTGTTCGCTGAACTTCAACAGGAAGGGGGCGAGCAGATCTTCCGAAGGAGTATCACGGGCAACGGTGTGAAGTCCGCGCTCGAAACTCCCCGTGAGCGTAGCGTGGTTGAGCACCCGTCGAAATGCAACACCGGTTTCTCCGTAGCTGTCTTGGGCTGCCACCCGCTGGAACATCTTCTGTTGATCGTCGCTTCCCTCGACCAGCGCACGGAGATATCGCACCGCGCCAGGCAGCGTCTGCTCGATCCGCTCGCGCCGCCGAGCACGGAGCCATTTCAGATAGTAGCGACTGCCCAACACGACTGTTCGTTTGCTCGCCAATCCAATCGCCCCGATTGTGCCACCGCCGAGTACCCAGAACGACGTCGTTCCAGTCACCGTCGTAGACACGATCGCTACGACAGTGGCCGAACAGAGCAGGACACAGCCGAATACGAGCCACGAAACGCCGTAGACACGCGCCATGTATCGATCGAATGCTACACCGAGCGCTGCGCCGCGGTAGTACTGCCGATCCCGATCATGGCGCGATCGATCTGCGTTCCGAGCGAACAACGCGTACAGCCCACGGTCAAGGAAAGAGCCCCCGACCATCGTCACGTTTCACCAGTTCGGTGTTCGTCATAGCGGGCGAGCCGTTCGAACAGTACGTTCATCTCCGTGACGTTCTCCTCGACGAGCGATCGTACGAAGCGGTGCTTTCGGCGAAACGAGGCCTCGATCTCCGTGACCGGGAGGTCAGTCCGAGCGGCGAGCCGATAGAACAGCTGTGGACGTGTGACCGCGTCCGATTCCTGTGATGGCGGACCGAACGTAGTGGTAAACCCCCCGTCCGAAGTCCGCCGAAGCACCGTGTTGTACGTCACCGTCACGTCATCTCGTTCGATCGTCGTCGCGTCGATCGATTCACAGGCCGTCTCCGAAACTAGCTCCACCACTTGCCCCACGTACCGCTCCCCATCGATGTGGCGTGGGAACACCACCAGGTCGATCTCCGGAAGGAGGTGGGGTGGTAGTCCTTGCTCGATGACGCGGTTCGTGAGTCGCTCGATCGTTTCGGCGTGGGTGGTGCCCACGATCCCGTGGCCCGTCGAGATGCTCTCACCGAACGTGGCGAAGCTTTCGGGCGTGTTGATCTCCGCGATGATCTCGACATCCGGATTGAGATAGTTCGACTCGGTCATCAGATCAGCCATCGAAACCCGTTTGTCCGGCTGCTGGTGGTCCCGGGTTCGCAACGAAACGCCAGTTTCGTGGGGCAATCGAACCTCACGAGACCCTTCATCGATGCTGATTGGCCGGTCGTCGTGGGGGATGAACGGGATGTGGGCGTTCATCAGCGTCGTCTTTCCCACACCAGTGGGTCCGGAAAAGAGCACGACACCATGGTGTTCGAACACCAACCACAACAGCGCGACCAAGGCCGTCGGAATCGCACCGCTCCGGACGAGTTCAACCGGTGTGAGCGGATCGGAGCGTTGTTTTCTGATCGAAACGTGCGGACCTCCCTCCGAGATGGTTCCCAACGCCAGAGCACACCGGATCGTCACGTCCGTGGACGGTGCCGCGCCGATGGGATCGAGATTTACCTTCGCGCTCGGGGTGCTTGCGTTGAGTTCGACACCGTCGGCCGCAGCGAGTTGGGTGACGACGTTGCTGAACGTCGCTTCATCATCGAAACAAAGGTTCGTCGGTGTTCGACCAGCATTACCCCGAGGAACGACTTTGATGCTGTCCCCAACACGGTTGACTTCGATGTCCTCGAGTCGGTCGTCATGGATCGGGATCGTCAACCGTTCGTAGCCGACGAAATCCCGAAGCATATAATACAAGAGATCATTTAATCGATCCGACTCGACCAGTTCGCCTCCCGGCGGATCGAGTCGGCTGTGTTCGGACAGCGCCGCGTGGAGACGATGGACGAGCGAACCGATCCGTCCGTGCGTCATTTGTGCCGTGAGACGACGAGCAAAGAGCCGTTTTGCCCGGTCGCGTACGAACGTGATCCGGTCACGGTGTTCGCGTGGAGGCCCCGACGGACCAGCTTCGGATGGCAGAGGTCCCTGAGAATCGTTCCGAACGAGAAGCTCGCTCACGTCTATTTCCCAAAATTGCTCTTTACACCGTGTGAGAAGCGCCTCATCTCCCGGCAATAGGGTAGGCTCACACACCGCATACGCCGTAGTGAACGTGCCCTGAGAGCCATGTTTTCGGTAAACGACGATCGGTATCTCGAACTCCAGAAACGATACAGTGTACGTGTGTTGACGCTCGCTTAGCAGACGCCGGTAACACGATTGGCGTTCGGCGTCGATCGTACGCCCCGTTCGCATGGAAGTGTACTCGGGCGTCTCAACGAGCAGTTCGTTACCGGTTATAGTCCGTTCAGTGAGCCGCTCATCGAGTGCATACGGCGTTAGATCCCCAAAACACCGAACACGTGTGAGAGCGAAGTACTCGATCCGTCGGCGGCTCGCACACGGGAGCGATTCGTCGACGAATCGCTCGAACACGCGTGCGTACTTCGGTGGAAATCCCTCTCGCAGCCGGTCGACCACACCTTCTCTGGTGTGCGGTGGATTCGGACCCTGGAAATACGCAGTGATCCGATCGACTGTCCGTTTCTCACGGTCGGTTAGCCCCGGCTCTCGGACATCATACGTCGTCGTTCCGTCCACTCGCCGAATGGTCACCACCACGCCCGGATGAATCTCGTACTGAGCGCACACCTCCGGAGCGTACCACGAATCTGATGCATCCGGTGGGACCGGTGCTGAAACGTATCGGTCACCGATCTCGCTGCCGACGCCTGTCTGCATGGGATGGCGTGGCCTGGTCATCCTGTTTAAAAGTTCGTGAATCACTCCCGATCGACACCAGGGTATCGCCAGACGGCAGTCCATTTTGAGGAATCGGTGATAATTCCCTTTTGGGAGGGGTGTCCAGAAGCAGTTGGGGATCGTCTTCAAGCGAGCCACCGATAGGAAATGAGGCTGCCGGCGGGACGGTCCTGGTCCCGCTCAACCACTCTACCAGGGCGACAACAATGTCACATACGACAACCAAACGCCGTCGAAACCGACCGAGCCGCATCGAGCAAGAGGAGACCGACGCCGACGAGCAAGCAGCTGTCTGTCCGGAATGCGGCGCCGAAGATGCTGTTCAACAGCAGGGTGAACGGTGCTGTCGCAACTGCGGCCTCGTTCTCGAAGAACAGTTGATCGATCGCGGGCCGGAATGGCGTGCGTTCGACAGTCAGGAACGAGATCGCAAGTCCCGCGTCGGTGCACCGACGACCAACACGATGCACGACAAGGGACTGACGACCGATATCAGTTGGAAGAATAAAGACGCCTACGGACAGTCCCTCTCCCCGAAAAAACGTTCTCAGATCAACCGGCTACGAAAGTGGCATGACCGCATTCGCACTGTAGACAACGGTGAGCGCAATCTTCGGCTCGCGCTTTCGGAGATCGATCGTATGGCCAGCGCGCTCGGCGTTCCGAAATCCGTTCGAGAGGTCGCATCGGTCATGTACCGGCGTGCACTCGATGAAGACCTCATCCGTGGCCGGTCGATCGAGGGCGTCGCTACTTCTACGCTGTACGCCGCCTGCCGCCAGGAAGGGATTCCGCGGAGTTTGGATGAGGTGACGGAAGTGGCCCGGATCGAACGCCGCGAGATCGCACGCACGTACCGCTACGTCTCTCAAAACCTCGGACTTGAGCTGAAACCCGCTGACCCGAAGCAGTACGTCCCCCGATTCTGCTCGGATCTCGCTCTCTCCGAAGAGGTACAGACGAAAGCCAACGACATCATCGACATCACGGCCGAAGCGGGCCTCCTTTCGGGGAAATCACCGACGGGATACGCTGCTGCAGCGATTTATGCCGCCTCTCTGCTCTGCAACGACAAACGAACCCAACGGGACATCGCCGACGTCGCACAGGTGACTGAGGTCACGATCCGCAACCGCTACCAAGAGCAGATCGAAGAGTTGGATATCGTCGCATAATCCGATATTGGTGCAGTGGGGCAGCCACAGTAGAATTAGAACCGACAACTACGCCTCGGTCTCGCTGGTAAGCCCAACACTACGGCCGAAACATGTCTATGCCGAATCATTATTGAATATTTTACATATAGGGGTACGATGAGGAGGGTCACATATCATAAATAGACGATCCTTTGCAGTGGATTTTAGAATTCCGAAATCAATATAATAGCATACGGGATAACTTGGTATGAACTGCCTCACACCCGAACGGGATGTCCTCCCTGTGGAAACGATCGATCGACGCGAGGTGAGTCACCGATGAGTAACGCTGACGAGATCATTGCGGAGATCGAGCGCGATCCGGGGCGGTTCGATGAGTACAGTGGTGAGCTTCGGACGATTCTCGAATCGGGAGCGGTCGACGCACGCCGGTCGGTTGCGCAACTTCTCGGTGACGTTGCGGAGGTCGATCCCGAGATCGGGATCCGTCATCCCGAGCTGTTGGAACTCGCGTTTGAAGACGCAGATGTCGTCGTTCAGGAGTTGGCCGTCAGCACTGTTGCCGCAATTACAGAAACTATTCCAGAGATTGGTACCGACTTCGTATCCCAGGTTACCAGGGCACTCGCCGATGAGGAATTGACTGGAAGTTCACAAATGGATGGTATTGCTGCGCTCGGAAAGATCGACAGGGAAACAGCCATGTCGGTCAGTGAGGCCGATGAGGTGCTCGCGTCTTTACTTCACGAAACAGATGCTCATGTCCGGGAGACGGTAGCAATAAATCTCGATGATACTGTTAAAGCTTCCCCCAGGAGTTTCCAGCCCTAGTTCGAGCGTTCGTTGCATTGCTTGATGACTCCAGGCCCAGAACACGATTGTGCGCCGCCGAGACGCTAACAACCGTTGCCTATGAGGATACTGAGGACCTCCACGATGCTGATGCGGTGCTGGCCGGTCTCAAGGAACTGCGCTCTGACAACGAACTCCCAGCAAAGCGCGTCGAGAAAATGATCAACATCACCGAGGTCGGGGCGGGTTATACGGAGGAGTAGCTAAGATGGGATTGCTTGATAGGGTCAAATCATATTTCAGAGAGGAGGAGCAGACAACAGAACTCAATCGCCAACACCGTGGTGATCAATTCGGAGACCTTCCCGAGGAGATTGAAGAAATGCCTCCAGAGGACGTGGCTGATAAATTTGTTCGGATGCAACAGCAAACTCGATTGGACTTTATACAGAGCAGATATATCTCACACAGTAAATGGAAGGAAGTAATGAATCTAATCGAAAACGATCCCAAACAGCGAGTTTTTTGACTTGATGATTCACAAATTGACATTAAAGATGGGGTCGAGGTTTGCTCATGTCACAAAGAAGTAACACAGACGCTAACCGTGACGAAAGGAAACCAAGAGACGATCGGCAAACACAGGGAACGTCTAAGACATCGAAAACTGAAGGGGGCGTCAAAATCAGTGGCAGTAGTTCGGGTGGTGTCCTCGGTGTTGGAAATGTTAAGGGGACCGGCGAAGCCTCGGGCAAGAAGGGTTGGACACAAGGGGAGACACACCAGGAAATGGTCCAGTCCACAGATACTGGAAGTGTGACACAAACGTTTCATTCTTGTCGGGTCGAAACAACTGATTCCACTTTATCCAGACGAGCTTTCCTTAAAACAGGCGATATATTCATAAGAAGTGCATAATAAAAGTAAATCCGAGAACAACCTCATTGACGACTGGGAACTGGATGCTGATCGTACAGCAGAACTAGAGCAGTCCCGGAAAGGGATCGATGAGCTTCGAGCGGAGAGAAACGAGATTGATGATCAAATCAAAGACATCGATGAGAATATCGAAGCAATTAATGAACGAATCCAAGACATCGGAGATTATTTAGTCGATAATAGGGAGTTTATAGACCAAAACACGTGTCTCATAGATGAGAATAAAGACTCCATAGAGAAGCGAAATGAGATCCTACAGGAGCGAGAGCGACTTCAACAGCGGCGTGACAGGCTCGAAGAGAAAGACAAGGGGCTTCGAGAAGATCGGCACGACATGCGCGATGAGAAAAGACAGCTTCAAACCGAGAAGAGTGACCTGCAACGCCGCATAGAGAACCACAGGGAGTACGAACAGAACAAAGAAGAGACGTCTGAATCCACGACACAGGACGCTGACGAAGCTATCATGGAAGACACAGCGGAGAGCGAAGCCGAGGCGTCCGGAGCAGCCACAGAGGACGCTGTTCAGGAAACGGCTGGCGACGGAGCGGGCACCGAGCACGAAGCCGAGACGACCACGACCAAATCCTCCGACGACCCCCCAGAGAGCGATGGTGGGCCATCCGACGATGGAGGTGGGAGTGACGATAACGGTGATGAGCGGGAGACGGAGACGAAAGAGGAGTCCCCGGCCGTCAATCCGGGAACTGAACCAGCCGAGGCGAGTGCTGATGCGGCGGCTGCCCAATCCGACGCAACGGCCGACGAATCTACCGACCGGACCGATCGTCCCGACACGACTGAACTCGAAGAGGAGTACGACAACAAAGGCGAGTTGTATCTCGATCGCTACGATCCCTCCGGAGAATCTTCTGTGGAGTTTACCAACGAACATAGATAAGACCGCTTCAGTACGAAACCTACAACCAGTGATCGAACGAACCACTACGAACAGATCCTCATCCTACATATCGGCGGAGCACACAACAGACCGCGACCAGAGACAAGGCCGTATGACAGAAACTACGTTGATGATACGACGACCGGACCTCCGGGCGTTTTCGACGGTGACTAGCGGGTATCCAGGCGAAACGCCGGTGAGCAGAGCATCCCAGAACGTTTGTGGGAGGCACTCATCCCACATCCAATCGATCCACGATGATGGATAACGATACGACAACCGATGATGCCCACTGGGCTACGACGATGATCGAACGCTTGCGCCGGTTCTCGACGGCTGTCAGCGACCGATTTCGGTCGGGAGGGTTGTGGGTACTGTTGCAGTTCCGGATGCGCCTGCGGTATTGGGTTGTGCTCATCTGTCTGTGTGCGCTCTTACTCCCGTGGCTTGGCACGACGGTGTGGCTTGCCCCGGTAGGGATCGGTAAGGAATTCTCTGTCGGGCTATTCGATTCTTCGGTCTTTCTTGGTGTGATCTTCGATCCGGTCGTGCTGTTGGGTGGTAACGGGCTGGTAGCTCTTTACTGGCGCATTGGACAGACCGAGTATCAGCTCCGCCACCAACTGTATGAGGACATCATGCTGGTGCCGCTGACGGAAGCGGGCGAGCGCCATAACGATCCGCCCGGTTCGAAGCAGGCCGTGCAACTGGAGATGGACCGATCGGTGTTGGTGCTCGGTGAAACTGGCAGCGGGAAAACCGAAGCGATCCAGGTCCTCGCCCACCAACTACAGGCCGAGCCTGACGAGGCGTTCGTCGTCTTCGATTACAAACAGGACTACCAGACGTTTTTTGCTGAAGAAAACATCATCAAACTCTCCTCCCGTGATTCGACAGTCACGTGGAACGTCTTCCGGGAGATCGAAGCGGATGGGGATTGCGATGAGATCGCTCAAGCAATCTTCGCCGGGACCGAGGTCGACAACGACTACTTCACCAATGCCGCCACACAAGTGCTTGCTGACGTGCTTCGGCTGTTTTGGCACGATCCAGAAGGCCCAGCTCCGACGAACAAGGATCTCGTGACGTTCCTGCAAGACGCCGATGTTGACCTCTTGCGCAACGCCTTCGAGAGCGAGGATCTTTCGGCGAAAAAGCACTTGCCAGCGGGCGTTGAGGCAAGCAGTAACATCGTCTCGATCCTCGAAGAACGGGTTTCTGCAGTCTTTCGGGGGGATTTCTCTCAAGAAGGAACCTTCTCAGTTCGGGAGTACATGGCTGATCCACGCGGAAAGATTCTCATTCTCGATTTTCCGATCCAGCAGTCCTCGTCGGTACAAGCGATTTTCAGGTTGTTGATCGATTGGAGTATTCGATTCGGATTGGAGGATAAGCGGCCGTCCTACCACATTTTGGACGAGTTCGCGGCGTTGCCGGAGTTAGACATGCTCGAACGATTGGTCAACGCGGGGCGGGCGTACAACTGCTATGCGATCTTGGGCGTACAGGCGATCCCGCAGCTCCACGATACGTACGGTCAGGACAAAGCTGAGAGCCTCCTCAGTGGCTTGGCCCAAGAGATCCACCTGCGGGTGGGGCAAGGCTCGGTCGAATACTGCCGCAAACGGATCGGCCGAGAGCACGTCGAGCGCAACGTCGGACCCGAAGACGACGATGAATGGCTCGTTGAAGTCGATGACGACGATATCCGCGTGTTTGAAGACTACCCGATCGGTGAGGACACCCTCCAGAACTTCGAGGCCGGACGCGGCATCGTCCACACCCCCTCGGGCCGACAGCGCGGCCGCCTCTATCTGCTTGAGGATATCGAAGGACGGTTGCTTCCCCCCGACCGACTCGGTCTTCGAGAGCGCATTCGGCAGCGACTCCACAAACAACGGCATCCACCGCTCGAATCGGCGGACCGATCGCCGCCACGACTCGAAGGCAAAAGCGGAGAGTAGCTACCGATCGCACGAACTGATTGTATGGGGTCGACTCCGGGTCGATAGACAGAACGTACCACAGCAGCGACGACCATCGGACAGTTTGGCTTCCGATCTCTACGCTCCGCTTCGATAGTCCACCAGCCGCGGCCAACACTCTTGGTACCCTATATACAGTCCGGCGATCAGGGCGAGTCCGCCCATGTACATCTCCCAGAGGCCGACCGTCGATTGGCCCGCTACGACACTTTGGAGACTACTGTGTTCAAGCACGACGCCCCCGACGGTGAACAGTATGGACCCGACCGCAGAGCCGATGAGCGCCACGATCTCGACGACGGATTCGGAAATCAGATCGTCCATTATACAACGATTGTACGTTCTGCGGAAAATCCGTTTCGGGTTCGGACGAGGCTCGAAACGGTTTATTCATTGGCTCCGTATGATCACGCATGGGACGATACGGCGATCTCGATTACGGACTGTTGACCAAGACGGGCTTTCTACTCGGCATCGGGTTGTTTGCGCTGGGCGCTGGCGGCGGTGCGATCGGGCACTCCCTCTACGGAACGCTTCCGGCGTGGGAAACGACTCTGTTCACGTACGCCGAGGTGGTCGGCATTCTGCTCGGACTGTTCTCTCCGTTCCTGTTCGGGATTTTCCTTCCGCTCACCGAGTGACGAACGACTGAACGACTGGACACCGTTCAGGCCAACGGGAAGACCGTCGATAAGACGAGAACAGTGACGAGTCCGGTCACGGAAATGAGCGTCGTAACTACGGTCCACGTTTTCAGCGTCTCTGCTTGTGTAAGTCCACCGATCTCTTTGACCAACCAGAAGCCCGAATCGTTGTACCATGAGCAGATGTTTCCACCGGCACCGATGACCATCACGAGATACGCCGGATGGACGGTGAGTTGACTCGCCAAGGGAGCCATGATGCCCGCCGTGGTGAGCATCGCTGCCGTTGCCGATCCCTGTGCAATACGGACGATCGCGGCGATAAGCCACGCGGTCACCAGCAGCCCGATACCGATTCCTTTGAGACCGCCAGCGATGTAAGAGCCGATTCCGGAGGCGGCAAGCATCGCGCCGAACGCCCCGCCCATCGCGGTGATTGCGGCGATGTTTCCACCGCTTTTCAGCGCCTCGGTGAGTTCGTCCTCCCAGACCGATCGAGAGAGATCGGACCACCGGAGGTAGGTGAGCGCCGCGACGATGGCCGCGATCGTCAACGCGACGTTTTTGTCCCCGATGAACGCGACGGCTGTCTCGGTGGTGGACAGCGCCGATGTCAGCTGTGCGACGCTGATATCGACAGAGAGGTACTCAACCACCCGATTCTCAACTACCCATTTGAGAAAGCCGGGCGCGTTGAGTACGCTATCGATGATCGTGGATGAAGCGACCAGCACGACAGCGAGCAGGATCGGAAGTACCGATTCGAACACCCCCGGGAACGAATCCATATCCCGCTTGGCGCGCTGTTTGAGTTCCTCGGTCGTGGTCCCCATCGTGTCCCGGAGTGGAATCGTCAGACGGCTGTTGATCCACCGACCGTAAACGAGACCGCTCATAGCGGCTGAGGGGATGGCGACTGCGACACCGATCAACATCGTGAGCCCGAGCGAAACGCCGATCTCATTAGCGACAGCCAGCGGTCCCGGCGTCGGTGGAACGAACACGTGGGCCGTCGCACCCCCGGCCCCGACGGCCACGATGTACAGCGTATAATTCTTCCCGACACGAGCGCGCATTGAGCGCGCTAGCGGCGCTAGCAGGTAGAACACGCTGTCGAAGAACACCGGAATCGCCAACACAGCGCTGCTCCCCCACAGAGCGAAATCGGAGTTGCTCTCACCGACGACTGACTGGAACGCGCGGACGATGCGCTGGGCAGCTCCGCTTTCGAGCATCGATTTTCCGATGATGGCTGCCATGAGAATCGGAATCCCGATTCCTGCCATCCCGTTGCCGAACTCCGTCGCCGTCCTCGCCGCAGCATCACCGTACGTGAAGTCCCCTAGGAACACCGCATTGACGAGTCCGACTGCGAACGTAGCGATCGCCAGTCCCACGAACGCCGGAAGATCCCAGACGGCGAGCAAGACGACGACCATAACGAGTCCAACGATGAACGTGATCAATGAACTATCTACGAATTCAAGTACCATGTGTCACAAACCCTCATCCAAGTTGTTCATTGAAAATGTTTTCCATTATGGATAATCCCCAATGATTATTTCTAATAATTGTCGTAATTATGTATATATGTGGGAATGTAGCCCATGTTTATAGTATTTTTCTATAAACCCGCTACTGCTGTATCTCGATATGCGTCCAACTATCGAGAAGTGAGAATTCAGCCGTAAGAAACAACACGTTCACTCGGTGTATTCGGTCGAGAACGGACACCGCTGAACAGCAATCGAAGCCGATCAGTCGCGCTATCGTGTGTTAGTAGAACTCTCGAACGAGGTCCATCGCGTCGTCGGGTGCACCGTCAGGGATATCCGACATGTTTTCGGTCAACCCGTGAGCTTCGTTGTAGGACGTGCTCTCTTCATCCTGGTAGATAACACCTTGGTATTCGACGTCATTGTCGAGAATGGCCTCCGTGGCCTGATCGTAATCGGAGGCGTCGTACTCCTCGTCTTCGCCGAGATCGACCAGCGAATCACGGAAGTAATCGTACGTGTCCACGTCGTTGAACGTCACACAGGGACTGTACACGTTGACGAAGCCAAAGCCGTCGTGTTCGACGGCTTGTTTGACGATCTCGGCGTGGCGCTGGGCGTCAGAAGAGAACGACTGGGCAATGAACGTCCCACCAGCCGCGAGCGCGAGCGCAAGCGGGTTGACGGGGGCTTGTTTCGGTCCTTCAGGAGAGGTGGATGTCTCGAAGTCCTCCCGGCTCGTCGGGGAGAACTGCCCTTTCGTCAGGCCGTAGATCCGGTTGTCCATGACGACGTACGTCATGTCCATGTTCCGGCGTACCGCGTGAATGAAGTGGCCGACGCCGATCGAGTAGCCATCACCGTCGCCGCCGGCGACCATCACTTCCAGTTCGGGGTTTGCGGCTTTCACGCCGATTCCGACCGGGAGCGCACGACCGTGAACGCCGTGGAGCGCGTACGAATGCATGTACGTCCCGATCTTCCCCGAGCAACCGATCCCGGCGACGACAAACGTGTTGTCGGGATCGTTGCCCGTTTCTGCGAGTGCTTTCATCATGCCGTTCATCGTCCCGAAGTCACCACAGCCGGGACACCACGTCGGTTGCTTGTCGGATTTGAAATCAGTGAATCGAACGTCTGAGCTCATGCTGTCACCTCCGTGCCCGTTGCGAGCACGTCTTTGATCTCGGATGCGAGTTCGTCGGCCTTGAACCGGACGCCGTTGTATTTGTTGATCCGATCGACGCGGGAAAGCGTGTCGTGTTCGAGGAGATCCGCGAACTGCCCACCGGCGTTACATTCGACGACGATCACTTCTTCAGCGCTCTCGATCTCCTCGGTCAGATCCGCTCGCGGGAACATGTACGAACAAGAAAGGAACCGAACGGAAATCTCGTCGTCTTCGAGGAACTCCATCGCCTCACGGATCGCACCTTCGTTCGATCCCCACGAGATGACGAGGGTGTCCGAGTCCTCATCACCGAACTCGCGGTACTCCCAGTTTTCGCGTTCGATCGCGGTTTCGACCTTCCGTGTGCGTTTGTCAACTTGTTCGATACGGACGTCCGTATCCTCGGTCCGCCGACCGAGTTCGTCGTGTTCTAATCCCGTCGTCATGTGAGCGCCGCCGGGCGTGCCGGGCAGCGTTCGGGGACTGATGCCGTCGTCGGTCGGGTAGTGGGGCTGGAACTGACCCTGATCGTTCTGCCACGCCTCTACGTCCGACGGTTCGACGAGATTACCGCGCTCGATCTCGATCTCGTCCATATCGAACTCCTCAGGCGCGAACGTCTGCTCGGTAACTGCGAGCGAGAGGTCGCTCGTAACGTACACCGGCACCTGGTACTTCTCTGCGAGATTGAACGCCTCGACGGTTTTGTGGAAACACTCCGCAACCGTCGTCGGCGCAACCACAAATCGGGGGACTTCGCCGTGTCCACCGTACAACAACTGGTTGAGATCGCCCTGCTCTTGTTTGGTCGGCATCCCCGTAGACGGACCCGAGCGCATCACGTCACAGATGACTAGCGGCGTTTCGGTCGTTGCGACCAACCCGAACGTCTCCGTCATCAGATCGATCCCCGGTCCCGAGGTTGCTGTCATCGCCCGTGCACCAGCTCGTGCCGCGCCGAGTGCGAGATTGATCGCCGACAACTCGTCTTCCGCTTGGACGACGGATCCGCCGTAGCGCTCGATCCGACCGGTAAGATATTCCATCACGTCCGTGGCTGGCGTGATCGGATAACCGGCGTAGAACCGACAGCCGGCGGCGATCGCTCCCATGCCGATTGCTTCATCCCCGTTCAGGAGTACGTAGTCGTTGTCCGTCGTTTCGAGTTCGTACTCGAAATCGTGGTCGTAGTTCCCTGTGACGTACTCCTGTCCGAGACGTGCGGCCTCCTTGTTGTTCTCGACGATTGAGGTGCCTTTATCACCGAACCGCTTTTCTAAAGACTCGTCCAGTTTCTCGATCGGGAACGAAGCGACTTCACAGGCCACTCCGAGCGCGACGATGTTGCGCATGATTGCGCCGCCAGCGTCCTCTGCGAGGCTCTTTAGTGGAACGTCTAGCCCGATCATCCCCTCTGGAATCTCGAGATCTTGCATCGTCGTGCGTTCACCGTCGTAGATGATGACGCTCCCTTCGTGTAGCTCATCGAGGTTCTCATCCACCGTGCGCTGGGTGAGTGCGATCAGGATATCGAGCCGATCGACGACGCTCTCGACTTTATCCACCGACGTTCGAACTTTGTACGCCGTGTACCCACCACGGATCCGTGACGCGAAGTCCTTAGAGGTGAACACGTGCCGACCCGCACGCGAGAGGGCCTGCGCGAATATTTTCCCTGTTGAATCGATGCCATCGCCAGCCTCACCGCCGATGGCCCAATTGAGATCTTTGTGCATACTGTTTCAAACGTACCTCTCGCCGGTCCAAAAGACTTCTGAATGCTTAATATCGATTCTACCAAAATTGCAATAATAGTGTCATAAATACGTGACGTCACTGTAATCGAATTATCACAGTTATAACGCACTGATATAGCCATGAAATACATATTTTGAATTTCTGGGACTGCTTCACTCATCGTATTTATCAATATAGTATATTCACTCGTATCAGATTATTATGATAGTCCGGTGTGGAAAGTGGGGTGGTGATGTGTGACGGCAACGTGTCAGAGAAGCCGCGTTTTGATCATGAGAGGCGGCGTTCGTTTCGTCCTGCGGTAATGCAGTGGACTAACGTGTATGGACGGAAACGAGGTAGTATGAACGCCACCCACGTTCCAGTGGTGTCGGTTCGAACCGTTGGGAGTGACGCCGTTGCGCTCGAACTCCGTTCTCCGGAGGGTTTCGACGCTCGTCCGGGGCAGTTCGTCAAGCTGTCAGCCACAGTTGACGACGAAGAGGTCTCTCGGTTTTACACGATTTCTTCACCCCACATTACGGAGACGTTCGAAACGACACTGACGATCGATCCAACGGGAACGTTCGGTCCGTATCTCTCAGCCTTGGAGTCGGGCGATACGATCGGCGTGGCTGGGCCGTTCGGGAACGCCTACTACGAAGACGAGGCACAGACGCTCATCGTCGCGGGCGGGCCTGGGGTCGGTCCGGCTGTCGGAATCGCAGAACGAACCGTAGCGGACGGTGGAGAAACGGCCGTCGTGTACGTCGATGAGGATCCGATCCATGAAAAGCGTCTTAGTGCGCTGTCGGAGCAGGGAGCGACGGTGTTCGTCGTTTCCGAGGGTGACGCTCTCCCGGCAGCGATCGAGAATGCGACAGCTGGCGCAGAGCCACAACCGTTCGTGTATGGATTCGCCGACTTTCTCGAGCTGGCGACCGACGCTCTTGGTGCTGTCGGCGTGGACACGGACGCAGCCAAAACAGAGAGCTTCGGCCCTGCTCCCGATGCGTAGCTCGCTTCGCAGTCGATACCGTTTCGGTGACTAGTCTCGTGGTATCGCTATGCGACGCCACACGTACGGCACGCTTTCGGTCATCGCGTTCGCTCTGATCGTCGTGAGCTTCGTGATTCTCGGGTTTTCACGCATCGTCCTTCCTTACCACACTGCGAGAGTGCTCGCTGCGCCGACGCTGTTGGGTGGGTTCGTACTCGTCTGTTTCCTGTTCGTCCGGGGCGTTCTCTCGTGGACTGGTGTGAGCCGCTTGGAGTAGTGGCGCGTGGTCCACAGCGAACGCTCATCCTTTGAACGGACGGATCATCCGAAAGAGAGCGTGAAACGGCCGATCATCGAGAACGGCCCGAAGCCACGTAGCTTTTAACACAGCAGCCAGTACTGTGCTGTAACCGAGAGCACGGTCGCCCCAGGGTGCAAGCGGGCGACCGGCGAGCGGCAACTGCCGAAAACACGATTGTTCTCGCCGGTGGGCTGTACGGTCGCACGACGCGACAATTGCGCCTTCGGGCGGCGTACTCGGAGGTCTACAATGGAAATCGAAATTGCAACGATCGGTGGATACGAAGAGGTTGGCCGCCAGATGACGGCCGTCCGTACCGGAGACGACGTGATCGTCTTCGATATGGGTCTGAACCTCTCACAGGTACTGATACATGACAACGTCGAGACCGAGCGCATGCACAGCCTCGATCTCATCGACATGAACGCGATTCCGGACGACCGCGTGATGTCGGATCTCGAAGGTGACGTGCAGGCGATCGTTCCGACCCACGGACACTTGGACCACATTGGAGCGATCTCGAAGCTCGCACACCGATACGACGCGCCCGTCGTCGCCACGCCGTTCACGATCGAACTGGTGAATCAACAGATCCAGTCCGAAGAGAAGTTCGGGGTGAAAAACGATCTGGTGAAGATGAGCGCGGGTGAAACCCGACAGATCGGTGATTCGGGCAACGTCGAACTGGAGTTCGTCAACGTTACTCACTCGATCATCGACGCCATCAACCCTGTCGTTCACACCCCCGAGGGGTCGATCGTCTATGGGTTGGACAAGCGCATGGATCACACCCCGGTCATCGGTAATCCGATCGACATGAAGCGTTTCCGCGAGATCGGCCGGGAAGGTGAGGGCGTGCTCGCGTACATCGAGGACTGCACCAACGCGGGACGGAAGGGTCGTACGCCGAGCGAATCCGTCGCGCGCAGTCACCTCAAAGACGTGTTGTACAGCATGGAGGACTACGACGGCGGCATCGTCGCCACCACGTTCTCGAGTCACATCGCGCGTGTTCGGAGTCTCGTCGAGTTCGCTGACGACATCGGTCGGCAGCCAGTGTTGCTCGGCCGGTCGATGGAGAAATACTCCGGGACGGCCGAACGGTTGGACTTCGTCGACTTCCCAGAGGGACTGGGGATGTACGGCCACCGAAAATCCGTTGATCGGACGTTCAAGCGGATCATGAACGAGGGGAAGGAGAACTTCCTCCCCATCGTCACGGGCCACCAGGGAGAGCCGCGTGCGATGCTCACACGGATGGGTCGCGGTGAGACCCCCTACGAGCTCGAGGACGGGGACAAAGTGGTGTTCTCGGCGCGGATCATTCCCGAGCCGACCAACGAAGGACAGCGCTACCAGTCCGAGCGCCTCCTCAAAATGCAGGGCGCGCGCATCTACGACGATGTCCACGTCTCCGGCCACCTAAGCGAAGAAGGTCATTATGAGATGCTCCAAGCTCTCCAGCCCCAACACGTCATTCCGGCCCACCAAAACATGGAGGGCTTTGCGCCGTACGTCGACCTCTGTAAGTCACAGGGGTACACGCTCGAGGACGATCTCCACGTGACCAGCAATGGAAACATGATTCAACTCGTGGAGTAAATCTACTACTACCAGTCCAACTATGAGTTCGATAGACCGCGACCGAGTAACCGCAGCCCTCACCAAGCGTCGTGGTCTCGTGAACGACGCCCTGACCGAGACGCTCCCGATCGATCACCCTGAACAGTTGTATGCCGCCTCTCGTCATCTGCTGGACGCAGGTGGGAAACGGCTCCGGCCGAGCGTGCTGTTACTCGTCGCAGAAGCGCTCACTGACACCGAGCCGTTGAGCGACGAGTACCGATCGTTCGGTCCACAGGGTATCGACGTCATGAGTGCGGCTGTGAGCGTCGAGATTATCCAGTCGTTCACGTTGATCCACGACGATATCATGGACGATGACGACCTTCGACGTGGGGTTCCGTCGGTCCACGAGGCGTACGACCTCGACACCGCAATCCTCGCCGGGGATACCCTCTACTCGAAGGCCTTCGAATGTATGCTCGACACCGATGCATCGGCCAGTCGGAGCGTCCGTGCGCTCAAAGAACTAGCGACAACCTGCACGGAGATCTGCGAGGGCCAAGCGCTCGACGTTGCGTTCGAACGGAGCGAAGGCATTACGACGACTCAGTACCTAGAAATGATCGAGTTGAAAACGGCTGTTCTGTACGCCGCGTCGGCGAGCATTCCGGCGATCTTGCTCGGTGCTGACGACGAAACCGTCGAGGCCTTACACCAGTATGGAATCGACGTCGGAATGGCCTTTCAGGTTCAGGACGATCTCCTCGATCTCACTGTCCCGAGCGAGCGACTCGGCAAACAGCGAGGGAGCGATCTGGTTGAAGGGAAACGAACGCTCATCACGCTCCACGCCAAAGAGCAGGGCATCGATATCGACGAACTCGTCGCTACAGACAGCGTGGAGTCGGTGACAGAACGCGACATCGAGGCGGCTGTCGAGACGCTTGAAGACGCCGGAAGCATCGAGTACGCCCGGAACACGGCGCGCGATCTGATTACGAACGGAAAAAACCGTCTCGAAGTGCTGCCCGACTGTGAGGCCCAGTCTGTGCTGGGTGAGATCGCGGACTATCTCATCGAACGGCGGTACTAGTCTCCTCATCGGGCCCAGCGGGGTTCGGAAGGTGGTGATCGTTCTCAGCAACGCTCGTCAGCGGCGATACCACCACCTTCGATCCACGCCGGTTTTGATCCCCCGTCGTTTCTCTACACGCATGGACGACGATCTCAGAGAGCGCATCGAGCGCGAGGCGGAGGTGAGCGCGCTGTACAACGCGCTCAAACACGGCAACGAAGCTCAGGTCGGAGCGATCATGGGACCGCTCATGGGCGAGAATCCGGCGTTTCGGGAACACGGGGACCGGATCCCTGAGCTCATCGCGCCGGTCATCGAGCGGATCAACGCCTTGTCGCCGGCCGAGCGCCGCGAGCGGCTCGCGGAACTCGATCCGGATCAGCTCGCAGAACTCACCGCCGAGACCGAAACCGACGAGGATCACGACCCATTGGGTGAGCTTCCTAACGTCGAGGCGTACGACGAAGTCCGGATGCGGCTGGCCCCGAACCCCAACGGACCGTGGCACCTCGGCAACGCTCGGATGCCCGCGGTCATCGGAACGTACAAAGAACGGTACGACGGCTGGATGCTCTGTCGATTCGACGACACAGATCCCGAAACCAAACGTCCGGATCTCGACGCCTACGACGCTATCCTTGACGCCATACAGTATCTCGGATTCGAACCGGACGCGGTGATCCGTGCCTCCGACCGGCTCGAAACGTATTATGAATACGCACGCGAGCTGATCAAGCTCGGGGGTGCGTACACGTGTACCTGTTCGGCGGAGGCGTTCTCAGAGCTGAAAAACGCCGGAGAGCCGTGTCCGCACCGTGGTAAGGACATCGAGACCGTTATGGAGGAGTTCGAGGCGATGATCGCTGGCGAGTACGATCCCGGTGACATCACGCTCCGGGTTCGAACCGACATCGAGCACAAAAACCCCGCACTCCGGGACTGGGCTGCCTTCCGGATGATCGAGAGGTCTCATCCCCGCGAGGAGGCAGCTGGCTATCGGTGCTGGCCGATCTTGGATTTCCAGAGTGGGATCGATGACCATCTCATGGAAATCACCCACATCATTCGGGGGATCGACTTACAGGATTCGGCGCGCCGACAGCGGTTCCTGTATGAGTATTTCGACTGGGAGTATCCCGAAGTGGTCCACTGGGGTCACGTACAGATCGATGCCTACGACGTGAAGATGAGTACCTCAACGATCAAAGCGCTCATTGCGGAGGGTGAACTCGACGGCTGGGACGATCCCCGCGCGCCGACGCTCGCAAGCCTCCGAAAGCGGGGAATTCAGGGTGAGGCGATCGTTTCGGCGCTTGTCGAACTCGGAACCTCGACGAGCGACGTGGATCTCGCGTTGTCGGCGGTGTACGCCGCCAACCGCGAATTGATCGACGATGACACCGATCGGGCGTTTTTCGTGCGGAACGGCGTCGAAAAGCCTGTGGTGAACGGTCCGGACACCGGAACACCCCCTGTTCACCCCGACCACGAGGATCGAGGTGACCGAACCATCCCCGTCGACGGTGCCGTCCGTGTCGAACCGGCAGACGTACCGTCCAACGGTGAGCGTGTCTGGCTCAAGGGGTACGGCTGCGTCCGTCACACCCGCGACGCATTCGAGTTCACCGGCGATGGGATCGAAGCCGTCCGGGAGGAAGGCGTCCCGGTCGTCCACTGGGTCCCGGCGGACGAAAACGTCCCGCTCACCGTGCGAACCATGGACGGAACGATGACAGGACACGCAGAACCCGGTCTCCGGGAGTACGCCCCCGACGACATCGTCCAGTTCGAACGCGTCGGGTTCGCCCGGATCGACGAGATGAGTGACGAAGCAGTCGCCTACTTCGCTCACCCCTAACACGACACGTCACACGATAATCAGACGCACGAGCGACCTTGATAACAGCCGGGAACACGTTTAAGTGTCTGCCAACGAACCATCTAGTTATCGATGCCTATCGACCCACAGTTCGAAGAAAACAAAGAGCACGCCGGGGAGGAAAACGGCGTAGACGTTTGGGGACCGACCGACCCACCGGAGGAACTCGGTATCCACGGCACGCACGTTGCTGTCGACTACGACATCTGCATCGGCGACGGCGCGTGTCTTGAGGACTGCCCGGTAGACGTTTTCACGTGGGTCGATACCCCTGGTCACCCCGAAAGCGAGATCAAAGCCGAACCGACACACGAAGCTCAGTGCATCGACTGTATGCTCTGTGTCGACGTCTGTCCCGTCGACGCCATCGATGTCGATCCCGGTCGTGCTGGACGCATCTAATCGACTGGACGAGCCGTCCGTCACCCTCCAGTCAACTCGCGGTAGTTGCTAGTTCATTTCCATTAACCATATAAAATTTGATGGCTTGGTAAAAAGCTATTAACGTCCCGTGGTAGTCATAGCCAGACAGGGAAACTGATGTCAATGCACTCGATCGTTCTCACGAAAGGAGTACCGGATTTCCGCGAAGGACAGGTCTCGTTCGATGAGGACGGGCACCTAGAACGGGGAAAGACGCCGACAGTGATGAACCCGAACGACGAGCACGCGCTCCACGGAGCGCTCCAGACGAAAGTACGCCATGGCGGTCGGGTAAGCGTGATGAGTATGGGTCCACCGGGGTACGGTGACGTGCTCCAAGAAGCGATGGAATCGGTGTACGCCGACGATCTGTATCTGTTGTCGGATCGTGAGCTTGCGGCCTCGGACACGTGGGCGACAGCGATCACTCTCGCAACAGGGTTAGAGAAACTCGGGGTTCCCGATCTCATTTTTGCGGGATTCAAGACTGCCGACGGAGAGACGGGCCACACCGGTCCCCAAACCTGTTGGGCGCTCGATCTTCCCATGATCACACACGTCATTTCGCTCGATGTGGACGAAACGGAGCGGACGGTACGGGCACAGCGGTTGGTCGAAGGCGATATCGAGGAGGTCGAGACCGTCGAGACCGACCTGCCCGCGTTCATCGTCGTCGATCCGGAGTTCGATACGAGCTACCGAACGGCTGGCGAGCGGTTGGTGCTGAAAGACCTGCGCGAACGGACGACCGACCGCGCCGAGGAGCACGAACAGCACTTGACGACGTGGGACCACGAGGATCTGAATCTCGATCCGGACTACATCGGATTGGATGGGTCACCGACGATCGTTTCCTCGGTCGATCCGATCCCGAAACCCCCTGCCGAACGCGAAGCGACCATGATCGACCCGACCGACGAGGACGGGATGATCGAAGTGTTCGATGAGATGCAGCCGTTGGCTGTGGGGGGTGATTGATCGTGGCGGAGATCGACCCGAGTGAGTACACCATCGCGGAACTCGGCCCGGAGATCAAAGAGATCGAAGACGTGGCCACGCTCGAAGAGATCCTCGAGATCGAACGGAACGACAAGGATCGGCAAGGGGCGAAAACGCTCCTCGAAAGCCGGATCGAGAAGTTCAGCGAGGATGACGACACCGACGGTGGGGATCTCGATCTCACCGAGATGTCAGTCGCCGATCTCGGTAACGCCCTCCAAGACATCGATGAGATGAAGACGCTCGAATCGCTGCTCGAACGCGAGACTGACGGCCAAAACCGCGACAGCGCGATACGGCTCATCGAGAACCGCATCGACTCGGTGGCTGGCAGCGACGAGGCGGACGTCGAGCAAACCCAACGGTCTCCTGAAGAGAAATATCCCGAACTCGACCACCCGACGGCGGACAAAGCTCACGTCCGCGCGCTCGAGAACGGCACATACCGCGACATGTGGGTGTACTGTGAGACTCAATCGGGAGCGCTGCTCGACGTCTCGAAAGAGATGCTCGGCAAGGCCCGTCGGCTGATGGACGAGTACAACGACAGCAACGACACCGACGAGCGCGTGGTCGCCGTGGTGATCGGCGACGACATCGCTGATCTCGCGGAGGAAACCATCGGCTATGGGGCGGACGTCGCCGTCTACTACGAAGACGACCGACTCGACCGGTTCCGGCATACGCCGTACACTGAGATCTTCGCCGATATGGCTCGTTCTACGGAGGACTGGCGCGATTACGACGAGCCGCGCTACACGCTGTTTCCGGCGACGAACAACGGGCGGGATCTCTCAGCACAGGTCCAAGCCGAACTTGACAGCGGGCTGGCAAGCGACTGTTCAGGGCTGTACATCGAGGAAAGCGTCATCAGCAATCCCGTCAAAACCGGACGGCCGGGGGAGAATAAGACGTTCAAGCGTGTCTTACACATGAAGCGTCCGGATTTCAGTGGCTTCGAGTACTCGACCATCCTCTGTTTGGACAATCCTGCGCGGGAGTTCCATCCCCAAGGAGCATCAGTGATACCGGGCAGTTTCGAGCTACCCGAGTTCGACGGCGACCGGAACGGACAGCTCGTCGAACACGAAATCGAGCTTGACTCCGAGTGGCTTCAGGTCGAGGTGGTGGCCCACGACCGACTCGACACCGGGGTGGATCTGTCGGACCACGACGTGATCGTCGCGCTCGGTCGGGGAATCGGTGACGATCCGACCCAAGGGATGGAACTCGGTGTCGAACTGGCCGATGCGTTCGAAGACGCTGGTATCGGTGTCTCTCGGGGGATCGTCACCGGATCGTACGATTTCGCGGGACATGTCGAGGAGTACACCCGCGAAGAGCGTCAGATCGGTGAGACCGGTCAGATCGTTGCGCCGAAACTGTACATCGCTGCGGGTATCAGCGGTGCCATCCAGCACAAGGTCGGCATGGACGAATCGGAAACGATCATCGCGGTCAACACCGATCCCGACGCACGAATCCGTGATTTCAGCGATTACTTCATCGAAGGCGATCTGTTCGAGGTGCTACCGCAACTGACGGCAGCACTGAAAGCCGGGGAACTGGATCTGAAAGCGGTCGCTGACGGCGGCGTCGGAGCGGACGCCAGAGGTGATACTGATGAGTGAAACGTACGAACACTACGAAGCCGTCGTCGTCGGGGCCGGTCCCGGCGGTGCGGCCACAGCAGCAAAGTTGGCGGACGAGGGCATCGAAACGCTCGTGTTAGAGCGTGGCGTCGACGCGGGCGCAAAGAACGTTTCTGGCGGACTACTCTACGCCGAGAAATCGGCACCCTACACGATCGACGATCTGTTTCCAGACATCCGTGAGACGGTGACAGAACGACCGATCACGGAGTATTACATGCAGAACGTCGCCGGAGAGATGGTAAAGGAATACGATCTCACCTCCCTGCACGAACACGATACGGAGTGGTCCGACGCCGTCCTCAGACGGCGGATGGATTCGTGGCTCGCAGAGCGAGTCCACGAGCGCACCCGTGAAACGGGTGGCGGACTGCTGACGGGAATTCGCGCAAACGGACTCCTCCGGGAAGACGGGGAGATCGTGGGCGTCACCTGCGACGAGATCGATCCCATCCGGGCGGATCTCATCGTGGCTGCCGATGGGGTGAACAGCGAACTCGCACGCGATGCTGGCTTGATGGATTGGGATGAACCCGAAGAGTGGTTCCAGGGCGTCAAGGCAACCGTCGACATGCCCGACGTCGACGATCAATTCGGAATCGATCCGAATGAGGGTGTCGCACACCTGTTTTCGGGCGATCTGTTTGATGGAGTCCGTGGTGGGGGCTTTCTGTACACCAACACGGATTCGCTATCGATCGGTGCCGTGTTCCACCTCGACAGCCTCGTCGAGGAACGCGCCGAGCCACACGAGTTGTTGAACGCGTTGCTCACACATCCACTGTTGGCCCGGTGGCTCGGCGAGGAGTACACCGAGGTGGAATATGCTGCGAAGCTCGTTCCCGACTCTAAGAAGGTGGCCCATACGTCGCCACACAAAGACCGCCTCGTGCTCGTGGGCGATGCAGCCGGACAGATGCAGGCTCAAGGCCCGATCATCAAGGGAATGAATCACGCAGTGAGCGCCGGCGCGCTGGCCGCCGAAGCGTTCGCAACAGCCAAACGCCGAAACAATCCTGACTCGGTGGGCAAGCGATACGAGCGGAAGCTGAAAGAGAGTGGTATGATGAAGAAGCTCAGACCGAAGCGCTACGAACGACTGCGACCGATCGGTGAACGGAAGAAGACGACTGATACGGTCGATCGGCTGCTCACTTCACCCATCGGTCGCGTCGGACTCAAAGCGATGGACGCCATCGGGCTGGTAGAACGGCTGTACAGTTCACCGTTCATGTCGATGTCGATCCCGGACACCCGGACGCCCTACGTCACGCTTCCGACGGTCATCGCGGAGGAGCTCGGTGCTCCTGTTCGTGACCGATCCACCGTCGAGCCACCGAGTCTGGAAGAACGGATCGGTGAACTGACGTATGATACGGATATCGGTAATCCCCACATTCGGCTGCGCGACAGCTCAGTGGAAGCGAGCGGAACGGCCGTTTCTGCGTGTCCCGTCAGTGCGACGGACTTCGGTGGCGGCTGTTACCGGGAGGAGACGATCACGACCAACGGCGACACGAAACACGTCGTGAGTCTCGACACCCAGCCGTGTATCGAGTGTGGGACGTGTGCTGTCGTTGCCGACACCGATTGGGAACATCCGGGTGGTGGCAAGGGAGTCGAATTCAATCGCGGCTAACCCACAGAGCATGAACACCGAACGCCACGAGCGGATCGCTACGCTGGCCGAACAGGCCCGTCAGGATCGAGCGACGTTCGACCCACCGGTGGATCCCCCTGATGAGCAACGGGCAGTGAGATTGCTTCGCAACGGTGTCGGGCCTGCCGTCGGCTTGTACATCGAAGCACACGCCACCGACGGACCGGGCCGGTTCTCTCCCGCCGAACTGTCACGGCTCGAACGCGCGATGAACGACTGGCTCACCCTGTACGCTCGGTGCTATGACGTGTCAATCGACGCCGAATTCACTGTTCGCGAAGTTGCCGAACTGCTGCTTGAGACCCACAACATCAAGGATACGGCACAGCTGTTGACCCAGGTTCCACGGCGTGCTACAGGCCACCCCAGCACAAATGGTTAAGTAGTGAGGTGTGATATTATTACTCATGCAGTTCTCCGATGAGCTCGAATTCACCCACCGAGACCGGAAGGATGTGTACGAACATGTCGAGCGATACGGGACTGTCGAGTACGAGGCGGCACGAACAGCACTCAACATGGAACCGTCGGCGTTCGGCCATCACGTAGCGATCCTAAAGCGCGATGGGATTATCAGAGAGGACGACAATCATCTTTCGGTCGCGTTCGAGAGCGGGACCGAACAACGGTTTTCGGAGGACGATGTCGAAGTCGTGATCCGTCAAGCCCACGAGAGCGATCTCAGCGGACTTGTCGGGGCCATTCGGATGGCCATCGACGACGAGACGTACATCGTTGCCGAAAACATCGCGGACATCGTTGATCACGAGAACGTCTTACTCCGACACAACGATCTCCGATCCCGCGTGTTTTTCGTTGCGACAGTCAACGAGGACGTGGTTGGATGGGTGCATCTCAACGCGCCCGAAATCGAAAAGTTGAGTCACACCGCGGAACTCACCGTCGGCGTCCTTCCTGCGTATCGCGGGTACGGGATCGGAAGCCACCTGCTCCAACGCGGACTGGAGTGGGCCACCGAACAGGAGTATGAAAAGGTGTACAACAGCGTTCCCTCCACCAATGAAGAGGCGATCGAATTCCTCGACAGCCATGGCTGGGAAACCGAAGCGGTTCGGGAAGATCATTACCTCATCGATGGTGAATACATCGATGAGGTGATGATGGCTGTTTCACTTTAGGGCCACTGCTCTTCGGTTCCATCGAGCGGCTCAGCCACAACACCATCCTGCTGGGCTAACGCCCGCGCGTGGGCTGGACAGACGGCTCTGGTGTCTGCCCACGGCACGTGGAGTCGAACCGCAGCACTGTTCTCACACTCCGAAACATCACACGACATACCATCCGTAGCACACCGATCCTGACAGGCGTTCCGACCACACCAGCGGTTGATCCGCTTGTTATTAATCTCCACACTATAATTGGTATAAGTTGTATTAATATATTAAACAATAGTATTTTATTTCGATCTGTCGTTTTTCGACACGGAGTCAATCATCATGCAAACGAAGCGTTCGATCGGACTTGATCAGTGCATTGCGCCGGTGATGCGACGCGTCACAAACCGTTGGTCGACAGGTAAATCGGGCGGTGGCTACGTGTACCGGTGTGGAGAGTGTACGTGTGGTCCGGACTGTGACTGTGGTGGGGACTGTGGCGGCAACTGCACGTGCTGAGACTCCTCAGATCCTACAGGAACACTGCAAACACGAAAAGCACGAACATACTGGCGGTGAGCAGTAGTTGCATGGCGGCCGACCCGACGACGCCAGCCGTTGCGAACAGCGCGGTTTTCACGCCCGCTCTAGCGTCTCGGTGACGGACGTATTCCGCGAGGAAGACGGTTCCAGCGATGCCGACCAACAGCCCGACCGGGCCAGTGAGAAACAGCAACACGACGCCGACGACGGCCGCGAGTCCAGTCGTCACGAGCGAGGCACCGCCGACGCGAGCGGTGATCGCTCCGCCGAAAAGATCGGCGAGCACCGCGCTGAGACCGAGTACGGTGAGGACGAACACCGCTACCAGACCGGGATCGGAAAAACCCGTCGACCACCAGTAAAGAACCACACCCGACAGCGAGAGGGGTGCGCCCGGCATCATCGGAACAACGCTTCCGACCACACCGACGAGCAACAACACCACTGCAAGGAGCAACACTAGTTCACTCATCGTACCACTTCCGTTCGTCTTCGGCCGCGCTCGTTCCGTACCGGTCGACCAGCGGGCGGAGCGTCCGGCCAAGCGCCCGTCGACAGCCACTCGATGAATGAAAATCAAGCGCAGAGGCCACGATCGACCACGGGCGAGCCTGTAACACTCGGGTGACGAGCAGTCGTTCCTGCCGGGGCGAGAGCGACCCACACGCCCGGTCACTCAAAGCGGCAAGCGCAAGGCGTCGGAACGGCTCGGGATGCATATCGAACTGACCGGGACCGTACGCCGCGCTGGCAACGAGTCGCCATTCTCGATCGGTGAGGTCCGCTGTGATAGGCGTATCGATCGCCCCGAGGGCAGCCCGCACGACGTCCGGATCGACCTCGGAAAGTGTGTCCGTCAGCATCCCACCGATCCGGGTGCGAAACCATCGAGTGTGGCGATCGTACAGTCCGGACGTCCCCGGACGGAGCATCACTGCGCTGTGTTCGCCACTGGTCTCGTTTCTGGTCGTTGAAAGATGTACCATTCGATATCCATTACGGTTCCAAAACCGAATGAGTTCGGGCGTTGCTCCGTAGGCGACGCCGAACCAGTCGGCGTCGAATTCGGCGTGGATCGCTTCCAGTAGCCGCGTTCCGAGACCGTGAGAGCGCACTGCCGGGTGGGTAGCGATGCGCATGACCCGTCGTCCAATCGGTTTCGTCGCCTCGGGATCGCGGAGTTGGCCCGTGAGTAGATCCGGTAACATGTTCCCTCGTAGCCGTTCGCCACGGTAGGCTGCGCGTCTCGTTTCCGAAGGAAGACCACCTTCGCGGGCGAGCAACGCGACCGCTACGACGTGTCCCTCGTGTGTCAGTGTCCGAACGGAGAGGTTCGGCGCATCGAGCACGCGGGCGAGATCGTCGGGTTCGGTTCGGTAGTGAGCGAGAACAAGCAGACCGAACAGCTCTCGAAGCCGGTGTTCGTCGTCCAGCAGCTCGGCTGGCGTCGGTCGCTCGTAGACGACAGTGTTCGGTCGTGCGTCGGTCACCAGCTGGTCGACGGCTGGCCGCGCATCGAGTAACAGCGCGTGGAACGCCCATCGTTCGATCGGATCCGTGGGTGCATACCGGATCGGGGTCTCCATCGTGCATTCGGTAACGTCGAGCGTGCTGTCTTCGAGTCGATCCCGGAACCGCACGGAAAACCCACGGCCAGCGCCTTCATACCCGTGGATGGTCGTGGTGAACACCACCGGCGTGGAGGTGAGAAAGCGTTCGAGCAGCCCCACTGGAAGCGCTGCGGCTTCATCAACGACGACGGCGTCGGGATCGTTCGGAAACGACGTCGCACTGTCGGGCGGTTTGAAGTACACCCGTCCACCAGTCGTCGTGCGGAGATCGGTCTCGGTCGTTTCTCCAAGCACGTCGAGCTGTTCACACAGCTCCCGAGCACGGGCGAACACCTCCGTAGTGCCAGTCACGGCCGACGCGGTCACGAGAACGTGTCGACCAGCGACCGCGAGCGAACCGGCTGCGAGACCCGCCGCACTGGATTTTCCCCGGCCACGATCGGTTTCGACGACGGTTGCACAGCCCGGTTCACGAAGTCGTTCGAGCACTCGGAGCGTCCGGGCTTGGTCCGTGGTGAGACAGGCCCGATAGGCAGCCTCCGGAAACGCGTGGTCCGGCGGTGGTCTCGGCTGAACCGCCGTGATCATCGGCGATGGGTCGGTCTTGCCGTCCTGAACCACCGTCCGAGTCGGTAGATCCACGATGGCGATCCCTTCGTGGAGTCGGAGCAGCGAAATCAGACGACGACGGAATCGTCCCGTCACCTCCGCGACGTCGTCGGGCGGGACAGCGAGAGTGTCGTCGAACTGGTCGCGTCGATCGATCCACGAATCGAACGGCGGTGTCAACAACACGAATAGTCCCCCGCCGTCGACCGCGCCAGCGACACGGCCGATGGTGTTAGGACGACACTCCTCGTGTAGGTCGACGATGATACCGTCGTGTGTCGTCCCGAGTAGTTTCTCCACTTGGGACGGCGGGAGGCGTTCGAGGCCTCCGACCGTCCGGTGTCCGACGAGCACCGCATCGTCGGAACCGACAGCGTCGACCACCGTTGTCGCGGCGTCGAGAGCGGTCTCATGGGAGCCGGTGAGCACGAGCAGCCGTCGCTCGTTCGCGCGCTTGGCCTCGGCCAGAAGTGTGTCCACGACTTCCCTGAGCATATCCGAACCAACAGCCCGACTCTCAAGCCTCCACCGGTCATCGTTGCTCCGTCGTGTGTCGATCCCACACGGTCGCGTGTGTTCGGAAGCGCTTTTATGGACGGCTACAGTAAGTCGGTGTACAACCCGTGTGGGGTTGATGATACTCCCAGCCAGGGACAACTCGCCGACTGTGTCGAGCGTTGCTCGACAAGCAACCGGACGTACCCGGTAACTGAATCGGCAGTGGATCGTGAGGAAGACATATCGACTGGAGTGTTCTCACATCCACGAGGCGGGGGAGTGCGAGCCACCACATGGGAGGCAATACAACAATGTCAGTTTATGTAGATTTCGACGTTCCGGCCGATCTTGCTGAAGACGCCATCGAGGCGCTGCAGGTCGCCCGGGACACAGGCTCGGTGAAAAAAGGGACGAACGAGACGACGAAGGCGATCGAGCGCACCAGCGCGGAGTTGGTGTACATCGCCGAAGACGTACAGCCCGAGGAGGTCGTCATGCACCTTCCGGAGCTGTGTGACGAAAAGGACATCCCTTACGTCTTCGTCGAAACACAGGATGACATCGGTCACGCCGCCGGTCTCGAAGTCGGAAGCGCAGCTGCGGCGCTCGTTGACGCCGGAGAGGCCGAAAGCAGCGTTGAGGATATCACGAACAAACTCGAGGATCTCAGGTAAATGAGCGCGGAAGATCAGGAGGGTGCGACGGCCGCGGAAGTCGTCGAAATCGTTGGCAAGACCGGTATGCACGGCGAAGCCATGCAGGTCAAATGTCGCATTCTCTCCGGCGGCAACCAAGGTCGAATTATCACACGGAACGTTCTCGGGCCGGTACGCGAGGGCGATGTCCTACAGCTCCGTGAAACCGCCCGGGAAGCAGACGCCATCGGAGGCCAATAAACGATGCCAACGACACGAACCTGCGATTTCAGCGGCGAGGAAATCGAACCCGGAACGGGCATCATGTACGTCCGCAACGACGGTACCGTTCTGCATTTCAAGGATTCGAAATGCGAGAAAAACTACTTCATGGGCCGCGAATCCCGTGATCTCGAATGGACGGAAGCGGGTCGTCCAGAGCGAGACACCGAGGATGACGACGTGATTGCCGATATCGACCGAGACGAAGCGACGGATACGGGTGTCGAGGGCGAACCGGGAGCCGCCGATCAGCCCAATACGGAAACCGAAACGTCAGATTCCGACGAGGAGATGCCGGAGGAGACCGAATGACCGAGGAACGCACGTTCGTGATGGCAAAGCCCGACGCGGTGCAACGGGGATTGATCGGTGAGATCGTTTCCCGTCTCGAGGACCGGGGGCTGAAGCTCGTCGGCGGGAAGTTCATGCAGATCGATGACGAGCTCGCTCGTGAACACTACGCCGAGCACGTCGACAAGCCGTTTTTCGACGGTCTGACGTCGTTTATCACGTCTGGACCCGTGTTTGCGATGGTGTGGGAAGGCGAGGACGCGATCCGGCAGGTCCGTCAGATGATGGGTGCAACCGACCCCGCCGAGGCTGCGCCCGGTACGATCCGTGGCGATTACGCGCTGGATCTCGGACGGAACGTCATCCACGGCTCGGATCACGAGGACCCGGGTTCGAACGAGCGCGAAATTGACCTCTTTTTCGATCCGGACGAACTCATCGACTACGAACGGATCGATGAGGGGTGGCTGTACGAATAGGGACGGCTCCGGTCACAATTCTCACCAGCGATCGCTTTGTGTACTGCATCACGCCGGGAGTGGTGTGTCTGTTTCCGAACGACGCTACGGAACCTGTCCCGTGATCCGTGGTGACGTACTCGGTGAGACTGACTCTGTGAGACGGCTCTCACTCACGCAGACCGTCACGCCAGCCACTCGTCGGGTTTGGTGTCGTAATCCACGTCGGTGGCGGCGAGGTGTTCGACCTCCTTCCACGGTAGATCCGTGATCGAAAGGTTCTCCCCGTCGTACCGGAGGAGTTTTCCGGTTTCCTCTGGAGTGGGTTCGCTGTCGCGCCGCCGGGCCACCTCGATGTCGTTTTCGGAGAGTTCCTTGACGATGGTTTTCAGGTTCACGGGGTGTCCCCACAGTTTGAACACGCGTTTGAGGACCTGATGGGCCTGTTCGACGTCGAGCATAACTCCGTTGTACTGGTGGGAGAGCAACAGTTCGTTTCGGTTGTTGTAGTTACCGTCTTCGACGACGACGGTGGGTTTGCCGAAGTTCGAGAACTGGAGCATGAGCTTTTTCTTCACGTCCTCGACGTCGGTGCTGGTCACGCGGTAATCTTCCGTGGTTTCCATGTACTCATAGGTGAAGTAGCCGTGTTCCTCGACGAACTCCTGTGTGAGGAACTCATCGAGAAACGTCACGTCGTTGTGGCTCTCGCGGATCTCGTACATTCGGTTCCAACCGGCGCGGTAATCCACGTTCTCAAGTGCTTCCTCGATGGAAGCGTATCGCGCGTCGTCGAACATGTACCGAGCGATCCGTTCGACGTCGTTCTGAGTGATCTGCGCCAAAAAGCCCCGATTTTGGGGCTTTGCGAGCGAGTAGTGGCGTTCTGCGATCCCATCGTAGGTGAGTACCTTCCACGGGAACCGATCGACGTCGATCTCGCCCGCTTTGGCCCGTTCGAGTCCGTCGACATCGACGCGAGGATCCGCTGGATCGAGTTGGTCGAGCGTCTCGCTTGCTACTCGATCCACGATCGGATCGGGATCGAGCGATTCCAACACGTCATCGAGATCGACCGTATCGTGGAAGTTCCGCCACGTCACGCCCTCGATCCGGAGCAGGTGCTCGACCACCTCACGACGGTTAGTCACATTCTCGACGTACTCCCACAGCTCTTTGCCCAGTTTGTACGGATTGAAGCCGGGCGATCCGAGCACCTTCGCCTGGTGGTCGGCGTAATGAATGAACTCGTTTTCGGCCGCAAATCCCTCTTCGCCCATCATGATCGACTCCCAGTATGCAGCCCATCCCTCGTTGAGCACCTTGGTCATCTTTTGGGGGGCGAAGTAGTACGCCTCTCGGCGGAGCAGTTCCATGATCTCGCGCTGCCAATCTTCGAACTCGACTGCCTTCTCTGCGTCCTCGTCGTACCCCATCCCGTGGGTGCGTAGAAACGAGATGAGATCGTGTTCCGGCTCGATGGGGAAGGAGGTGACGCCCTCGGTTTCGCGCTGTTGGTCTAGCCACTCCTCGTCAAACACCTGTCCGAGCACCTCCTCACTCAGGTCGAGTTCTTCTAGCTTCTCGTTGATGTCGGCCTCGGACGGCGTCTCATCCAACCAATCATCGACCGTCGAGAACGGCTGGTGTTGATCGATACAATCTTCCAAGCAGAGCACGTTATCGATCCATTTTTCGACTGCCTCGCGGTCGATCTCCGGATCATCCATGTAGGACTCGATGGTGTCGGCGTGGCTGGCGAGCATTCGGGCTGCGTTCGGGTCGTCGGTGAACAGCCCGTACCACTGGTTGTTGGCGAAGAAATCTGCGTGAGCTGCAACGTGGGTGATTACCGCCTTCTGATCAGCCATGGCGTTCGATTCCTGCAAGAAGGCGTGCGCCGGGCTGTCGTTGTTGACCAGCTCGTAGGCCTTCCCACCCAGAAACTGGCGCTGTTTGCGCTGTTGGTCGTAGGTCATCCCCCACCGCCAGTGGGGATACCGTTCTTGGAACCCGTTGTACGCCACGAGTGAGTTCATCTCGTCGTAATCGACGATCCAGTAGTTCACCGGATACGGATCGAGACCGAGCTTTCCTGCGAGCGCGTGGGCTTCGCGCACGACTGGCTTGAGTTCCTCTGCAATGCGCTGTTTGTCCGCTCTGTCTGTCGATGGCTTACTCATTGCTCTCGGTGCTCAAGATGGTGTAGATGGCATTTACGATGTCCCCCGGACTGGTCACGTACGCGACCGCCACGGATTCGCTCTCTCCGAAATGTCGCTCGACCTCTTCGGCGTGTGTCGCGTTGATCGCGTTCCCACTGGGCTGTGTTTCGACATAGGCGTGAAGATTCGCGTCGATCGCTTGCATCATCGGGATAACCCGCTCGGAGGTATCGTTCGAGGAGTTCTCCGAATCGCCCGCCGCGAACACGTACCGATTCCAATCGCTCCAGGGATACTCTTCGAGGAGCTGTGCCGCCAACTCGTACGCGCTCGAAATGCGCGTCCCACCACCCGAGCGAATGCCGAAGAACTCCTCGCGGGAAACCTCCCATGCGTCGGCGTCGTGAGCGATGTAGATGAATTCGGCGTTGTCGTATTTTCCCGTCAGATACCAATCGAGTGGCGTGAACGTCCGCTCGACCAACTCCCGCTTTTTCTCCCGCATCGATCCGGATACGTCACGGATGTTCACCACGACGACGTTGCGCTCCTTTTCCTCGATGGTTTCTGGGTACCGGTACCGTTCGTCCTCGCGCCGGAACGGGATGTCTTCGATCCCTTCCTCTCGGATCCGAGTGGCAGTCGGAGTCCGATCGACCGCTGCCTCCATCGCCTCGATGCTCTCGTATTCGGAGCGCTCTGTCTGTGTCAATCCCGCGTACGCGTCTTCGATCCACGCCCGCGAGACCGGGATGTTCTCTCCGCGTGCCCACTCGAACACCGCTTGTGGTCCCATCCCATCGACTTTCAGTACCGCACGAACGTACTCCTCGTCGAAATCCATCGCCAGCTTGCGCTTGAGACCGGATTTGAACAGCCGGTCGAAATCGAGTGTACTGGCCGGTCCCGTCCGGGTGATATCGGTGTACTCACCCTCCTTTTCTTCGACGACCCGCTTGCCCTTCGGTTCGAGATCCAACCCGAGTTCGTCGTCGAGTTCTTGGGCGAACTCCTCGGGATCCATCTCGTAATACTCGTGTTCACCACCCTCCTCACCCGGCTCACCGTCTTCGTCACCGTCGCCGGGTTGGGGTTGACCGACGGGATCGCCCACGTCGGGAGCACCGTCTTGGCCTTGGCCGACGCCGCCCTGATCGCGCTGGTCGTACTCGAAGGCTGGTAGATCGACGATCTTGATCGGAATGTGGATCTCATCGGGGAGGCTCTGGCCGAGATCGCCGTACTGAATGAACTCCGCGAGGTCTTGGCGGCGCTCCTCACCGACCTCGCGATACCGTTCTAAGTCGTCTCTCAGTCCCATTTGTAGCTCACCTGTCCCATGACGTGCCGACTCGTCAACTCGGCGGACGCCTCGCTGTACTCGAACATGTCGATCATGTTCTCGATAGTAGTCTCCTTTACATCCGCCGTCTCCGTTCCAGTGGGGGGGTCATCCCATTGGCGAGGGTCGAAGTCCTCGAACGTCCGACGGACTTCGTCCCAGTCGTGACTGCCGAGCACCGTTCGGATCACCGGGATCTCTTTGGGATTCACGTCCTGAGCCCGGAACTGTTCGTCACGGTTGGCCCACGCATGTCGGTTCAAGGCGGTGATGATCTTCTCGGTGCGGAACGATCTGACGGCTTCGGAAGGATCGGTTCCCGCGTAGTGTTTTTCGTCGAAGCGACCGAGATGCTTGATTTCGAATATCTTCATCTTGAGCGGATCCGGCTCCTCGTGCTCGCCACGGTCGTTCACGATCGGCTCGTTTTCGGCCCACGCATACACGTGTTCGACGTACTCCTCGACGGTCTCCACGTCGACGCGTTTGTCCCGCATGATGGCTGCGAGCACATCCTCCTCTTGGGCGCTGAAGATTCCGTTTTTCACCTGTACCACACGGTTTTCGAACTCCGTGCGTTCGGTGTCCGAAAACACCGGCGCGTCTATCAGCCCGTCCGCCATCGCATCGAGCACGTCCCGGGGCATGAGCACGTCCTCGACGGAGAGATCGGGGTGGTGACGATCCTGCGTTTCATACAGGAGATCAGCGATGATGTCCCGCGTGTACGTCACGGGAATGCCGTGCTCCCCGTCGGTGGTGTCGTCAGCGAAGTCGAACTCGTCTTTCTCTAACCGATCGTCGCCGTCGTGGATGTAGCCGGCGTCGAACAGCCGCGCCTTGTCTCCGAGATCGAGTCCCGGCGGTAGATCGTCAGTGTCGAGACGCGTGACGACCGCATACAGCGCGGCTGCCTCGATGGTGTGAGGCGCAAGCTCCCGGTCGATCACCTGATGCTCGCTGTCCCTGACCGTGAGCACCAACGGTTCACGGATCATCTCTTCGAGCTGGTCGTAGGAATCGGCGACCCACACCTCCGTCTCGTTGGTCAGCTCCCGCCGGAGCAGCTCGGCTTCGAGCGAGAGGTTCGTGAGATACCTGAACTCGTGTTTGTCGAGTCGGCGTTTGAGTGCCTTCAGTGGATCTTGGCCCTGTCGATCGGCGTGCTGGTTCAGTTTGGCTTCGAGATCCGGATTGGAGATGATGATGAGCTGCGTGTCGATGTCCATCCCGATGCCTTTGTCCAGTTTCACGTGCCGCTCATCGGGCACGTTCAGTAGCTTCTGGAGCAGGTCGGCGTGTTGGGCGGCGTCTTCGACCAGCGTCAACAGCCCATTACCCTGTGACAGCACCCCATCGTAGCTAAACGCCTGTGGATTCTTTCTCCCCCGGGAATCTAGCTTCTGTAACATGCCCCGCATCCACGAGCCGACCAGCCGCTCTTTGGGCGTGCCCTCGTCTTCGGAGTGGAGCACGCCGATCCCGTCGCCGACATCGACGACGAAGTTCTTCACTCGAAGATGTTCGGAACCCGTTACCGCCGAAAACAGCTCTTCACGTCCCTCTCGGCGATACTGCTCTTCGAGATAGTCGTACGCCTCACGACAGAACGGGTCCAATCGGCTGTCGACTTGCACTGGAATATGGTCTTCCAGACGCTCGTTCAACTGGTTGAGTAGTCGTTCACGAACCGCCGGTGGAAAGACCGACAACGGGTGAGATTGGACCGGACTCGCGTACCATTCGTCTTCGTCGCTGACCTGCTGATCACCGTAGGTCAGTCCACCGGATTCTCGTGCACCGGAGATGTTCCACTCGATGGTGTATCGTCGTCCTGCGTCGGTCTTTGAGTATTCTCGAAGCCCATTGATGAGACAGCGCTTCAGCTCCGATTTTCCCGTCGCCGTCGGGCCTTCGAGCCAGACGATCTTCTCCTCTTTGCCCCGCTTTGCGGCGATCGATCGGAGGTCGTCAACGAACTCGTTGAGCACCTCCGTGTTGCCGAGAATGGCGTGTTCACCGTCGTTGTGGGGATCGTCGAAAAACCGATACCGTTCCTTTTCTTCGCCTTCCTCGACTACTGACCGCGTCCCGGCGGATTCGATCGCTTCGAGGAGATATTTGCTGGCGTGAGCAGCCAACTGTGGCCGTTCGAGAATGCGGTCGATGTACTGTTCGAGTGACATCGGCTCCTCGTAGGCTGCGGTCAGTTCTCGGTCCGCCTGATGGATGAACTCCCGCGTCATTCTTCGAGTTCGGTTTTGGCCACCTCCGCACCAGCGAATTCGAGCACCTCCTTTGCCCCTTCGTGGGAATACCCCTGATCGATGAGTGCCTCGATCCACGCGTTGCGCTCGTCGTCATCGGTCTCGCCGCTGGAAACGAGTGCAGAGAAGTTGATGTTGTGTTTTTTGTCTTCCCACAACTTCCGTTCGAGTGCTCGGCGCAGTCGGTCGTTGTCTTGGGGGTTGAAGCTCGTCCCCTCCCTCGCACGGCGTGACACCCAGTTCGATACTTCCTGACGGAAGTCGTCTTTTCGGTCTTCGGGGATGTTGAGCTTCTCCTCGACCGACCGGAGGAACGTCTCGTCGGGTTCGGACTCCCGGCCGGTGATCTCGTCTTCGATCGTGTCGTCATCGATGTACGCCATGACGTGGTCCATGTACTTCTCGCCCTGCCGTCGGATCTCATCGACGTCGTAGGCCAGCGCATGGCGCACGTCCTCGATCGCACGCTCTTTGTACTCCTCGCGTACCAGTTCGAGATACCGGTAATACTGCTCGAAATGCTCTTCTGCGATCGAACCGTGGTTTTCGAGGTTGGCCTCGAGGTGGTTGAACGTCGTCAACGGGGAGAGGAACTCCCGACTGCGGTGCATGCTGTCCATGATCGCTTCGGCGATCTCGTCGCTCACGAAGCGCGGCGAGACGCCCTCCATCCCCTCGCCCACCTCTGCTGTCTCTTCGGCTTCGTCGTGAAGCTTTTTCAGATCCACGTCGTCGATCTCGTCGCCCTCCCCGTTGTACGCTTTCGCCTTCTGGACGATGCCGATCTGTCCGCCGTCAGGCTCAACGATTCGGGTGAGCACACCGAACAGTCCCGCCATCTCGAGGGTGTGGGGTTCGACGTGAATGTCGGGGAGATCGGCGTTGTTGAGCATCTTCTGATACACCTTCGCCTCCTCTTCGTACTGGAGCACGTAGGGGAAGTCGATCCGCTTCGTCCGGTCGTTGAACGCCTCCATCTTCTCGTCGCCCTTTTTCTCTTTGTACTCGGGCATGTTCGTACGACCGACGATCACCTGATCGATGTCGATACGCGGGTTGTTCTTTGGTTTGATCGTCTGCTCCTGACTCGCGTGTAGGAAATCGTATAGGAACTCACGTTGGAGCTTGAGCAGCTCCTCACCGCTGAAGATGCCTCGATTGGCGTTACAGAACGCCCCCGAGTAATCGAATGCCCGCGGATCGGATTCGCCGTAGACGGCGATTTTCGAATAGTTTACATCACCGGTAAGTTCCGTTTCATCTTGGTTTTTCTTGTCCTTCGGTTCGAACGTCTCGATCGCCAGCCGCTTGTTCTCGTCGGCCACGACGCGAATGATCTCGATGTGGTTTTCGAGCACCTGTTTGAGATCGTCGTCGTACTGTTCGAGCAGCTTGTCCATGTAGAACTCGCTGGCCGGATCGAGCGACTGCTCGTTACGGATGGTGTAGGGTGCATCGAGCCGTTCGTTGAGTGTCTCGATGATCCCATCACGCTGGGCCTGCGGTAACAACACGAGTGGATCCTGGTTCATCGGCGAACGGACCACGTCGTCCGCCGGATCTTGATCGTGGATCACGTCACAGAGGTTCGTCCACCGGAACGTGTACATCCGGCCGTCGTCCCTGAGGGTGTAATCCTCGAAGTACCGACGCACCTGCCGGTCGAAGTCGGATTTTCCTGATCCGACGGGACCGAGCAGAAGCTTGATCCGGTTTTCGGGTCCGAGACCACGAGCACCCGATTTTACTTTGTTCACGAACTCGTGGATGGCCTCGTGAATGCTTCGTCCGTAGAAGGTGTTTTCACCGTCGAACAACGGATCTTTGCTGGCGAGACGATACTCGACGACACCGGCGTCCTCATCGTATTCGGTGCCGTAGTAATCGAACATGTCCGCGACACGCTGGTGAGCGCTGCGGGCAATCGTCGGCTCCTCGTGGACGGTCTCCAGATACCACTCGAAGGAGTGGGTGTGTCGCAAGTCAGCGGGGATCGAATCTTGGTACGCCTTGCTGAGGTCTTCGAGGGTTGCCATATCACCTGTCATGGTATCACGGAGTCGGTCTGGTTCTCCCGACTGCGCTAGTCTCGGGAATGGATACCGCGCGAGTGTCCCCTCTTGTGGATCGGAATGCGACGACCAACGTCCGACCGGACGTCACTGGCCCGAATACGCCGTGTTCGGTCGGGCCAGCACGGATCACTGACCCGACACCACAGTGAGAGACTCCCCGAACGGATCAATCCCCGATACTATATATCACGTTAGTCCTTCACATACATAAGTCTTCCCACGATACCACTATCAAACGTGTGGATTGGTAGATAAAACCGACGGCCGTCGTTGCTGGGTGGACAGAGATGTACCGAATCTCACTCAGCATTTATATATCCCTGTCAACCCACGGCAGACGTGTGGCGGTCGTCTTCGATCGTACTGCTCATTGTGGCGGTCAGCCAATAGGGAATATGGAGATCGACCCGCCTGCTGGATGGCGGCTCTGGAACGAAGCAAACGAGCGCGTCATTCTCGCCTACCGGCCTGACGTGTTCGATGGAGGTTCGTTTCCCCCGCCGTGTCTGCCGACGGTGTACGTGACGCGTGGCCAGCGCGATCGCAGACCGGGAGGACAACGGACGGAGACAGACACGTGGTTCGTCACGCTGTTTTTGGAACCGGAGGTAGAGTACGATCCCGGCCGATTCGAGAGCCGCGCGGCCGCGATCGAGGGTGCGGTGGCGCTCTGTGAGCGCTTTGGAGCCGGAGAGATCGATTACCGCGAGCTGTATCAGGTGCCCCGGCCGGCGTATTTCGAGGCGCTCGACGAGCTGACGGGGACGGACTCCTGAGTCACCACCCGAGCGGAAAAAAGATGATAGTGCGGGAAGCTTAACCCCACAGGATCGTTATTTCCCCTATGACCTCCGTTACGCTCATCGGGACACGACTCGCAGAGGAGGGAACCGAGTTCGTCTATCAGGGCGCATCTCCTGCCTGTGAGGGCTGTCCATACCGGGAGCAGTGTCTCAACCTCACGGAGGATGTTCGATACCGCGTTACGAACGTTCGGAACTCCGGAACGCTTGAGTGTGCCGTCCACGATACGGGCGTCACCGCCGTCGATGTCGAGCCGACATCCGTACGCGCGACGGTCCCGTCGACCAGCGCGTACGCCGGATCCACGGCTCAACTCGAAGGGCCGTGTCCCCACACCGACTGTCCGAGTCACCCCTACTGTGAACCGATGGGTGCGGAGTTCGACACGTCGTACACTATCCGGGAGGTGATCGGGGACCCACCGCACGACTTCTGTATGCTCGATCGAGATCTCACGCTCGTAGAACTCGATTCCAACGAATCGGAATGAGCTACAAGGTGCCGCTCCGATCGGCCGCGTATCCGAGCTGTCTCTCATATCCTTGTGAGGACATAAGGACTGGATAAAACGGCTCCTCAGCGCGTATCTCCGTCTCGTCGCTGGTGGCATAGGGTGCACCAGCATCGACTCGTTCGAAATTTTCTACGTGAACCGCGTACGATGATTCGGGATCCTTCGGGATCTGACGCTGTAACTGGTAGATGGGAACCGTACTCGTTTCAGTCTCGACTGGTCCGGAAAGCACACCAGCCGCTCCGAGAAATTCCTGAACGAGTTCGACGGCGTTCTCCGCAGCTTGCTGGGAGCCTTGCATCCCACACTCAACTTCGACGACGTCGACGTAGCCGACGAGCGTGTTCTTGACGAATCCCCCCGTTTCAACGAGCACGTCGATCGATAAATGCGGACAGATCGTTTCCGCGAGTGGCCCAGTTTCATCGACGATAGCAAACGGACGACTGTACGACTGCGTCGAGTGCAACGACAGCGTCGTACAGCCACGGATTTCCTTCAACAGTTCGTGTGCCAGTCGTGTCTCGTAGGCGTCAGCATCGGGATCGCCCGGAAAGACGCGGTTCAGATCGGTCTCTGTATAACGCACGTTACGATCGAGCGCTCGCTCGTTCGCAATGATGAGCTTTACTGGTCGGTCAATGGACAGATCAGCATCGAGTAGCGTTTCGATCGCATGCGCGCCACACGGCTCGTCACCATGTATCGATCCAACAACCGCGAAGTTCGGTTCGCCTTCGCCCAACTGTTCAACGCGCATGTGTTGGAATACCACGGACCCCGTAATCAATTATGCGGTTTGTTGTCGTCATACGCATACCTTATCAATGTATCACTCTCTGGCATTTTTCGCCGTAAACTGTCAGAGGATTTGTCGTAGTTGTTTTTACGTTATCGATGACGCATATTCGAAGTCGACCGGACGTGCCTCGGGACGTGTTTCGTCGAGCGTGATCCGCCAGTCGTGTAACACGCTAGGATCGTTGCAGGCGTTCGTGAGCGTCGTTCTCACGTCGAGTACGTCGACGCCGTAGTAGTCCCGAGGAACGCCATGAAAGTACTGCAATGCAGTTTGAAAGAGGCTCCGCATCCCTTCGTCGTTTTCGAAATCGAAGTGTTTGTACGCGCCTGCTGCGACTTGGACCATGCCGTGAGCGAAGGCGCTTTCGGTGGTGCCTCGGCCGTAGTTGTACCATTCCGCTTCGAAACAGTCGTGTGATTCGTGGAACGCACCGGCGTTGTACAGACGGACGCCGTGAACCACCGCTTGCCGGAGCGTGCCATGTTCCCAGCAGTGTCGGTCGGGACACCAGCCGGTTGGATTTCCGACGTCTGGCGGTGGTGCGTCGGCCCGGGTGTGGTCAGTCATGGGTGGAGTGACGTCATTCAGTGGTCAGTGTGTGCTCGAATCCGTCCACTGGAATGACGGAGTAATCGATCGATAGCGTGTCCTGTGTCGCGCGGATTTTCCCCACAAACGTCGATATCTCTTCGAGCGAGCCTTCGACGACGAACAGTTCCATGCAGTACCGATCACCGACGTGGTTGTGGACGTTCGAGGAAACGAGGAGTTCGTGTTCGTGACGCAGCTGCATCATCCGTTGTTCGACATCTGATGTTTCATAATTGAAAAGTACTGTCACAACACCTAGTAGATCGCGGTCTTCGAGGCGCTTGTCCTCGAACTCGCTGAGTAGATTTCGAGACGCTTCGCGGACGACCTCGCTTCGCCCTGTGTAGCCGTGTTCGTCCGCGAACGTATCGAGCCGTTCGAGGAGTGCATCCGGCATGGAGACGCTGACAACGGTCATGTGTTAACCTATAGCCGTTCGGTTATTAGAAGTTAATATTTCCGTTAGGGGGGATCGGTTCGCAACGCTTTAACCCCCCGAGAAACGATGTGTATCCGTGCGAGGGTAGCCAAGTTAGGAAACGGCGGCGGACTCAAGATCCGCTCCTGTAGAGGTCCGCAGGTTCAAATCCTGCCCCTCGCACTCGCACCCACCTACTCATTGCGAGTGCGTGCAAGATCGCCTCCACGGGGTTCGATCTTGCCCTCGCTCCATTCACAACACTCCTGAGCGGTTGCTCCGTCGGTGGATGTAACCGGAACTCGTAGACATGTTCTGACCGACGGAGCTTTGTCCGATCGGGACGACAGGGGATCCCATGGTCGATGCCGAGCGACGGGTCACGGTTGCACGACGGGCGGCAAACGCGGGGGCGAACGTGGCGATGGAGTCGTTTCGCACTGACATCGCTGTCGAGACGAAAGCCCACGAGACGGACCCCGTCACCCAAGCCGACCGCGACACACAGGATCGGGTCGCATCGGTGCTCACGGACGCGTATCCGGGCGAGGTGATCGTTGGAGAGGAAAGGGGCACACACGACACCGTTCCCGATCGAGGTGCGGCGTGGGTGATCGATCCGATCGACGGAACGAGCAACTACATCCGTGGCGTGCGGACGTGGGCGACGAGTGTGGCGTGTGTCGTGGACGGCGAGTGTGTGGCCGCGGCAAACGTGTTTCCTGCGCTCGATGACACTTACATTGCTGGTCCGGACGGTATCACCCGGAACGACACGCCGATCACGGTGAGTACGGAAACGGAGCCGAACGCGGGAGTCGTGTCACCGACGTTGTGGGGGGGAGCCAGCCCCCACGACGAGTTCATCACGGCCGTCGGGGAGGCTGTCGAAATGTTCGGTGATCTCCGTCGTTCGGGCTGCACACAAGGTTCGCTCTCGCGGGTTGCCAGTGGGGGACTCGACGTAGCGATCTCGACCGTCGATCATCACCCGTGGGATACGATCGCAGGGGCGTTCATGGTCGAACGAGCTGGAGGCACTGTCACCGATGTCGACGGCAACCGGTGGCGATACGACGCACCTGGTCTGGTCGCCACCAATGGTCGGCTCCACGAGGAAGCACTCGATGTCGTGCATACGGTCGACTAGCCGTCGCGGGTTTTCGACGAGGGGGATCGGAAGTGTAAACACGGACGGAACCGGAACGTGCGGTAGCTTATGGACTCGACCGAACGGCTCGGATCGGTGGTGAGTTCCGGACGGGCGTGGATCGTCACGGCCGTGGTCGCCACCGTCGTGGTAGCCGGTGGCGCGCTTGCCTTCCCGCGACAGGTGTACGATCGGTTTATCTGGCAGTATTTCTGGGGTCCCGTTTACGCGGACGCGTACAACGCTCGGTGTGCGGTCCTGACCGAGGAAGGTGCGAAACCGCTCACAGATGGCTGTTTCCAAGCCGAAGCGACGGGGCAGATCGTCGCTAGGCCGGGATACACGGTCATTTCCGAGATCGGATACGCGATACTGCTCCTGTTCATGCTGGTCGGCGTATACTTTCTCGTTCGCCGCCTCCAACTCGGCCGGAACCGCCGGATCTTTTTCGCACTCGTCCCGTTCATGTTCCTCGGTGGCGCGCTGCGGGTCGTTGAGGACGCCACTGACGCCGTGGTCGCCCGAACCGACGTTGGAGCGGTCATCGGCTATCCCCTCAACACGCTCATCATCAGCCCCGTCATCTACGGCGTCGTCTTCGTTCTCACGCTCGCGGCTATCCTGATTGGACTCGGACTGGTTAAGTGGGACGTCGTCCAGTTCGATCAGTATCCCGTGGTCGTCGCGGCGATCGGAACGGCCGCCGTCGCCCTCACCGTCGGTTACATCGGCTATCTCGTCGCCACGATCGACACCTCGGGAACGAGGATCGGCTTTTACCCACAGCTCCCGGTGGCCGTGCTCGTCCTGTCGGGACTCATCGCTGGAGGACTGTACGCCGGCCTCGATCGGTTCGCCCCGTGGGTGAACGAGGGGACCGGGCTGATGGGGCTAGTCGTCCTCTTCGCGCACGCCCTCGACGGCGTCGCAAACGTGATCGCCGCCGACTGGATGGGCGCGCTCGGAATGGGATTTCTGGGCTATGATCCCAAACATCCCGCCAACCGAATAATCATAGAGGTTACAAGAGCTGCCGTCCCACAGTCGATCATCGATATCATCGGATCGGCATGGCCGTTCCTCCTCGTGAAGATCGTGGCCGCGGTACTCGTCATCTCCCTTTTCGACGATCGGATCTTCGAGGACAGTCCCCAGTACGCGATGTTACTGTTGGTCGCCATCGTCGCCGTCGGTCTCGGACCCGGCACGCGGGATATGCTCCGGGCGACGTTCGGGATCTAGCCGTCGATCGATTTCCGGAACGTGACTTCGTTTGCGAGCAGTTCCGGTCGGTTGCGGTAGTACTCGGCTTGAGGGGTGTCCGAAACGGCGACGACGGTCTCCTCAACTGGAGTTTCCTCGTACCCCCGCGCCTCGAAGTACGTACCGGCGTCGGTACTGAACAGATACAGTGTCGTGACGCCACGCGACTGGGCCGCTCGGTCGACGTGGTCGATGAGCGCCCCACCGAGACCGTTGTTCCGATGGTCGGATGCGACGTACAGCGAACCGACGAGCGCATTGGGCCGATCGAGTTCGAGGCGGACCGTTCCGACGATTTCCGAGTCAGTGTCCGAACCAGCCTTCTCCGCGACCCAAAACCGAGATCGATCCGGATCGATGTCTTCGTGCATCATTCCGACGGCCGCCAAACGATCCCGTATCCGTGCTGTTTCGCCGTCCATTTCGGCCCTGATCACGTACTCGCTAACATCAGACATTCGATCGATGGTGTGGCTGTCAGGACAATATGGGTTCGGACGACGGACTCGTCCGGGGTCGTGTGGCTACGGATACGGATGGTGTTCGCGCTGGAGTCGTGGTTCGAAGCCCAGCTCTGAGGGAACCGTCCGCGCCCGCTCGCTGAAGTACGACTCACCGATGAACAGTGGTTGTGCTCGTGGCACGAGCACACGGACGGCCTCGAAACCGAGCGCCTCCACGTCCGGCGTCGTCAGTCGGGCGGCATAAGCGTCGAGTCCGACATCACTGAGCCGTTCGAGGAGCAGATCTAGCGCATCTGCTCCCGTGGGACCGTCCGCCGCGATGCTCGCTGCTGGAATCGTCTGCTTGGGGTTAGTGAACTCCTCTGTCGCGGGTGGGCGTGATGCGAAATGACCGATCCGGCCGCCAGCATTTCGGGAACCGGTTTTACCCATCCGACGAAGCTCCGTCCAGTTTTGAAGCGCTTCGGTACACGCCGATCGAGCGGCAGCGATCGGATCGAGATCGGCTGCCAGACCGAGAGCGAACGCCGGCCACTCCTCATCTCGGTGGACGGCCACGCCGATCACTGGGATATCGACATCTTGGGTCAACAGCGACGCGGTCACCGACAGCCCTTCCGCTCTTGCTCGGGCGACGAGTGTCTCGTACTCCTCATCGTCAATCGACAGCTCCAGGGGTTCGTACGTCGAGTACCACGCCAACAGCGCACCGTCCCGTTCGATGATCTCCGTTACCCCAGCGATCAACGCCGCCGCGCCCGAACTTCCGAGTCCAAGTCCCGTCGTGATGGTCGGTCCCGGTCCTTCATAGGGGAACAACACCCGGGCGGCAGGAAGAGACACCGTCTCACCGGTGTGTAGATCTTCACCGGGCACCCACTCTATCGGAGCGGTGTCATCCGGATCATCGGGACGAACGAACGTCGATGGCTGAATCGGTGCCGAGAGATTCCCCGCGCGTGCGGTGTAGAGGGCATCGGAATCGTACACGCCAGCACAGTAGCGTTCGAGTCCCTCACCGAGCGCTTTCATGAACGCCTCGTCCCATCCTAGTGCGACACCGGCAGCCTGTTGGCTCGCTTGCGCGTCGCTGAACCCGGTAGTGTCGGCGAGCTGTGCGAGGTAGTACGGCACCGGGAACGACTCGGCCTCACCCACCTCGTTGATCAGTCCGATCCGATCGTCGACCGCTCGCTCGGCTCGTTCGAGCGTCGCCTGTAACGATCGTTCCTCGTGCGCTCTCGACAGCGTCCACTCTCGGTGTCCCGTACACGAACAGCCCGGAACGGAGTAGATCCGTCGCCGTGCGTGTGGCACCTCGATCACGCGACCGAACAGCGACGACGATCCGGACACCGTCTTGACGGTCTCCCGTCCGGCTAGAGCACCACCAAAGCGTGCCGTTTCTGGGTCAATATCGGAAGAATCAGCCTCTGAGTCGTCGAGTCCGGATCGAACGCGCGTTCGAAGACAATCGAAACACGCGGTGGAAACCCCATAGCCCGATACGGCAACGTCGACCGATGGATGGGAACATCCCCCGATACCGCCGAGTTCGACGGCAATCCACGGTGTTCCGTTCGATCGTGCCTCCTCGTTTGCGATCGAGAACACGTCCGATCCGACTACTCCCACGACGACAGCGAGATCGTCCGCAAGCGTCTCGACCCTTGATCGAACGGATAACTCGTGATCAATGTCGGAAACGGCCGCCTCAATGGCATCTACCGCAGGCCCGGAGCCGACGACAGTGACAGACATGACTCACTGAACGAACTGATACGAAAAAGGAACACGGATTCACTCGTGATCGTCTGTGATCGTCTGGGTAGCCTTACAGCTCCAGTGATAGAATCGAACCCCCCGGACCATAGAAAGATCCGAATCGGGCCGGGGACGACGCTGTCGGCGTCGATACCGGTGTCTTCGGTCTCTTAGGAGGCCATCAAGCTCTGAGCGACGTTGGCGAGATCGTCGGAGCTGGTGCTCTGAAGCCGGTCGTCACCGAGGATGAGACGCAGGCGTGGGCGACCCACGTCGATCGGCACTTTCTCGGTGTCGACGAGTCCCATCTCTTCGAGACGGGTTTTGGTGCGCGAGAACGTCGCCTTGCTCGCAATGCCGACATCTTCCCCCCATTTGCTGATGTCGTACAGCAGCTCCTCGTTTTTCGCCGCGACGAGTAGACTGATGGTGACTTCGTCTAGTCCTTCGCCGTTGCCGCGTGCGGTTTCGAGCGAGGTGAGGACGCCGTCGAAGTCCTCGGCCACGTCGGCACCGATCTCTTCGGAAAGCGTCGATCGAACGCGAGAGATCGGAGGCGTTCGGAGCTTGAACTGCTCCGCAGAGTCCCACTCACTTTCGTACTGTTCACGGGTGGCCGATACGAACTCCGTATCGTCGGTCACGAGTCCGGCGACCTTCCCACCGGCGGAAACGACGGCCGTCACGGCATCATCGGAGACGATGAGCGTGTTCGTCGGCTCGTCGAACGTTCGGAGCGCGAGTCGATCCGCTTCGATGAGATCTGCAGCAGTGCTCCCGACGATGAAATCGTCGAGAACGTCCTTCAAAACGCGCTCGCCAGCGAGGAGACGCACCGAAACGTCTTCCGCTTGCTCGATCGCTGGAATCGACACTTCCAGAATCTCACGCGATGGATTGATCAGATACAGTTCGCCAGTGGCGTCCCCGAGAACGGATTCCAGGAGACCCTCGACACCCGATTCTAGTATGTTCGAACGCATCGGTGTTGAATATTTATACCCCCATACTATTTAATATCTGCGTTATTCAAAAACCGAAGACGATGAATACGATGAAACTATTATTCATCTACTGACAAAAATCATTAGCGAGGTCCTCCGCCCAGCTGAGCTCGCCGTCATGGATCACCGGGCAGGACAGCGATTCGAGAACTCGCGGGACGTCCTTGGGGGCGAGATCGGTCGTCGCTTGTGAGCCGGTGAGCCGCGGCCAAAGTTCGAACGGCGCGTAGTAACACTCTCCGGGATGACGGTTCGGAGAGACGGTGTAGTTGAGCGTGTAATTTCTACCGTTTTTGTTCAAACGCGCTACGGCGACCTTCTCGTCGGTGAGTGCGTACGTCCCATCGCCGACGACGGCGTAATCCGTGCTCATCGTGATCCGCCTGCGGGCGAGTTGCATCGCGCGTTCGATGCCGAATCCGGTGACGAACAGCCGAGCGAACGTCGTTCCGACGCGGATCGCCGGTTTATTGAGCACCTTCCGAAGCGTGACGGCACCGGCGACGCTTCCGCGCTCGACGAGCGCTTGCCCCTGATAGTAGGAGCCACAGGCGTTGAGGAAGAACGTACGGGCGCCGACTGAGGAAAGACTCTCGATGTCGAGTTCGCCGTTGTGACACTGTAGCCCGCCGACCTCACAGTGTCCAATGAAGTGGACGAAATCCGATTCGGCTTCGAAGATCTGTGCTAACTCGTCGACGGTCACCGATCGGTGCATGGTCGTCGTCTGGTCGGTGTCGTCATAGACCTCTGCGACCTCCTCGTATTCCCCGTCCATCATGCTGTCGTTGAGGACGACCGTAACGTCGAGTGGTGTTTCGGGAAGGGACGTCGCCAGCCGGTTGCGGTACGCCTGAACCGACGGCGTGTACGCATCAGCCGGAACGTCGTCGGCGAGCCACGCGTGTAGATCTGCCGGTTGGAGTTTGGGGGCGACGATATCAACCGATGCGACCGGTCCTCGGTAGAAATCATCGAGTGCTCGTTGTAACAGCCCGTTCCGATCCATGTCTTCGGAATCGGGCGGATAGATGAGGCTGAGATCGTCGAGCAAGAACGGAAGACACGAGATCATATCGGGGCTGGGAGCGACGTACGTAGAGAGATGCCACATCGGGAGGTTGGACATGATCGTTCCCTGCTTTACCCCCAGATATGCCGAGAGTCGTTCGGCCGGCGTTGCGGTTCGCAACGCCTCCGGGTCGAGACCAATGTCGCCGAGCGCGGCCCGCTCGTAGGGTGGTTCCTCGTCCGCAACGTCCCGAACGAGACAGTCGAGGAAAAACACTCGACGAAGCAGTTCAGCCACTTCGTATTTGAGATCAGGTAACGATCCGAACGAACGGTGAACGCCTGGTGCGCGGATGCAGGGTGTTTCCGAGCCGATCCGGACGGAAGCCCCGAGGTAGTACGCGAGCGGCGCGACTACAAACAGCTCGTCATAGCTCGCAGGAACGTCGATGACGATCTCCGTTTGTGGGACCATCCGGCGTACGCGCGGTGGCACGTACGTTTCGGTCCCGACCTCAACGAGCGGTGGATGCATCCGGTAGCCCGGGTGCGAACGCTCTGGGCCCGTCGTCGACAGACCGGCAGAGAGGACTGAGATCGCCGTCGCCACGCCCTCTGGGGATTTGGGGATCGTAAACGTGGCAGGACCTAGTGGCTGATTGACCGATTGGCTCCCTCCGGCAACGCCCCGACTCATACCAGTAACTGGTATTGTTAGAGCAACAAATAGGTACCGACTCCGGAAGTCTAGACCCACTTTTTTTGCGTGAGTGGTGAGCTTCGTTCACCCGAACGCAAAAAACCTACATTCCAAGGGCTTCGCTCTTGCAGGCTCCCAGATGGACGTCGTCCATCTGAGAGGACTAAAAAACCGCTCGCTAGCGCTTGCGGTGAGTGTATTCCCATTAACCACACCGCCACCGCTCGCCAGACAGCAGCTCCCTGGTCGCCGAACCGTGCGTGCTCGATCACGTTTGCGAACGACTGGATGATATCCACCCAGCACAAAATAGCCATCGACACCGGAAGGCCACCACTAGACGGGTAGATTATAGTGTGAGCGGACTGGAAGACGGATATGGAGTACAACCACGTCCGGGAGACGGATCCGGAGGTCGCTGACGCGCTCGTCGGTGAGGTCGAGCGCCAGCGCGAGACGCTCGCCATGATCGCCAGCGAGAACCACGTCAGCCGTGCGGTTCTCGAAGCCCAAGGCAGCACTCTCACGAACAAATACGCCGAGGGCTACCCCGATGCTCGGTACTACGGCGGCTGTGAGTGTGCCGATACGGTCGAGCAGCTCGCCATCGACCGTGCAACGGAACTGTGGGGCGCTGAGTACGTTAACGTCCAACCACACAGCGGATCTCAGGCCAACATGGGCGTGTATCTCGCGGCGCTTGATCCCGGCGATAAAATCCTCTCGCTCGATCTCACTCACGGCGGCCACCTCAGCCACGGCCATCCGAAGAACTTCGCGGGACAGGTGTACGAGGTCGAACAGTACGAGGTCGATCCCGAAACGGGGTATATCGATTACGACGCGCTGGCAGCCCACGCCACCGAGTTCGAACCGGACATAATCGTCTCGGGCTATTCGGCGTACCCCCGACAGGTCGACTGGGAACGGATCCAGGAGATCGCAACGAGCGTCGATGCCTATCACCTCGCCGATATTGCTCACATCACGGGGCTTGTCGCCGCCGGCGAACACCCTTCTCCGGTCGGCATCGCGGACTTCGTTACTGGCTCGACGCATAAGACGATTCGCGCGGGACGGGGTGGTATCATCATGTCCAGCGAGGAACACGCCGATGCGATCGACAGTGCCATCATTCCCGGAATGCAGGGCGGTCCGTTGATGCACAACATCGCGGGCAAGGCCGTTGGCTTCAAGGAGGCACTCCAACCCGAATTCGAGGAGTACGCTGCTCAAGTCGTTGCTAATGCGAGCGCCCTCGGAGAACGGCTGTCTGAGCACGGACTGAGCCTCGTTTCGGGTGGGACCGATACTCATCTCGTGCTCGTCGACCTTCGGGATTCACACCCTGACACGACCGGGAAGGAGGTCGAGCGCGCGCTCGAAGAGGTGGGGATCGTGCTGAATGCCAACACCGTCCCCGGCGAGACACGATCTCCGTTCGTGGCCAGCGGCATCCGCGCTGGAACGCCCGCGCTCACCACTCGGGGCTTCGATGAGACGGCGATCGAACAGGTCGCTGACTGCATCGCCCGCGTCGTCGACAGCCCCGACGACTCGGACGTGAAAGATGCAGTCGCGGAAGACGTTCAAACACTCTGTGCAGAGCATCCGCTGTACGAATAGGTACGGTCCGGAATATCGTAGAACAGTAACACACGTTGCATACTGATTTCATTTGTATGGTGTATGCGTGGGAAATTGACAGTGATTCGGTGTTTGTCACGGCGACAGCCGAAATCAAAGAAGTAAGCCAACCACGCCAGCCGACGCAAAACAAGGAGGTACCTCGCTACCTCTCGCGGGGAACGAGTAACAGTAGTGCGGTGGTTCGAGACACCCTCGGTGTCTCATCACTGAACGGAGGGGACCGCCGCGAGGTCCACAAGAGCGCAGCTCTTGCGAGATCACGAAAGACCAGAGGTCTTTCGAACGACGCTGCCAGTGCGTCGTCGGCCCACGAAGCGTAGACTCCCAACCATCCGAATCGACGGGCGTAACATCGGAACCTCGGGAGACCCACGACTTCAGTCCGGGGAGCACGCCACGTTCACATCGAGCGACTGGCCAACTGGTTACCCTATTCGTCCTCGTATGTGCTGTGTTCTATGGCACCCTCACAAACGTGTATATTTCGACGGATTCGTAACGGGAATACACACAGGTTCGTGCGTTTTATGACGATTGGGTGCCCTCGTTCACACAATGACCACCGTTCTCGATGGTGACGCCGTCGCCAGCGATATCCGCGATTCGCTCACTGACAACATCGATACGCTTACGACTGCTGGTGTGACGCCCGGATTGGCGACGGTGTTGATGAGCACCGATCCATCGAGCGAGACGTACGTCTCGATGAAACAGCGCGACTGTGAGGAGGTCGGCATCAACGGGATTCACGTCGAGATCGACGCCGACGCGCCCGCCACGGAGTTGTACGAGACGATCGAGGATCTCAACGACGATCCGGCAGTACACGGTATTCTCGTGCAGTTGCCGGTTCCCGAGCACGTGGACGAGCGCCGCGTCGTACGGAGTATCGACCCGGAAAAGGACGTCGACGGCTTCCATCCCGAGAACGTCGGTCGGCTGGTGGGTGGTGAGTCGCGGTTCAAGCCGTGCACGCCCCACGGTGTACAGAAACTTCTCGACGCCGCAGGCGTCGATCCCGACGGGAAAGAGGTAGTGATCGTCGGCCGATCGGAGATCGTCGGCAAGCCGCTGGCGAATCTCCTCATTCAGAAAGCACCGGGCGGCAACGCCACAGTGACGGTGTGTCACTCTCACACTGAGGATCTCGCGGCGAAAACGCGCACGGCGGACATCGTCGTCGCAGCTGCGGGTGTGCCGGAACTCATCGACGGGACGATGCTCCGCGAGGGCGCGACGGTGATCGATGTGGGCGTCAATTCCGTGGATGCCGAGACCGAGAAAGGATACGAACTCGTTGGAGACGTCGATTTCGAGAGCGCAAAAGAGAAAGCGGGCGTCATCACGCCAGTGCCGGGTGGTGTCGGTCCCATGACGCGTGCCATGCTGTTGTACAACACGGTGAAAGCCGCGAGCGCACAGACCGGCGTCGACGTCGAACTTCCGTGAGTCGAATCGATCCGGATTCGACGGCCGAGACGCTTCGCGCGCGGTATGAGGACGTCGTTCACCACGAGGCGAACCACGAACTCGACGCCGAGGCGTTTGCTTCAATGCGAGCGTCTCCACGCGGCTGGGGCGTCGGCGCGCTGGTGGTTGACGCCGCCGATCGGGTGTTACTCGTCCGGGAAAACGGCCAGTGGTACGTCCCCGGGGGGCGACTCGAAGCCGAGGAGTCGCCAGAGATGGGTGCCGTCCGGGAGGTACGCGAAGAGACGGGTGTGGACGTTTCACTCTCCGGACTAGCGGGGATCGCCGAACAGACGTTCTCCCACCAGACGACGGCCGAATCGTTCGTGTTCCGCTTTGCGATGTTCGAGGCGACGCCCGAGACGACGGATGTGGCCGACGATCCCGGGCTTCCCGACGAATCGATCAGTTCGGTCGAGTGGCACACGTCGGTACCGGCAGACACCTACACCCGTGATCTCGTGGTCGAACTACTCGGACAACGAGGGAGCCATTGATTCATCCAGGAATCAAGAGGGGGCGATAGATCGGCTGGTATAACAGTTATAGGTGTTAAGCAGGCGCGGCGCGAGCTTCGGGAGGGAATGGACGAGAACATCGAAGACTGGGTCGATAATTCGATGCTCTGTCTCGATTCGAATCTCGTTAGCGACTATCTCACCGGTCACGAACCGGCACAGGAGTTTCTCGACGCCCACCAACACGAGGATCTCGTGGTCACCGCGACGACGATGGTCGAGCTGTATATAGGAGCACACCACGGCCAGTTCCATGGCGATCTCGATGATATTCGGGAAGCCATCGGCTGGCTCGGCCTAGATGTGCTACAACACGATCATCGGTCGGCGCTCGAAACCGCTCGCTTGCAGCGGGATCTCATCGATCGAAGGACACCACTCACAGCCACGGCCGCGATGATCGCAGGGGTCGCGCGAATGAACGGAGCAACGCTGGCAACCAACGACAGCGATTTTCTGAACGACGAAGTTCGATCAGTGCTCGATGTAGTCGAGTACTATCGAGAGCAATGAAAAGTGGTTATTGGCGGTGGAATATCCGGCTGGAATGTCGTCGGTTAGTTGTCGGTCAGAGTGTCGGATTCATCCCACGCCTAAAAGCGTAGATATTCTCCTTGTTCTTTACAAATGGAGATCTCAGCAGTAGCTGGGCGGGTGTCACAGCTGCTCTGCTATCGCTACCGCCTCGTCCAACTCGATCGGCTCCTCCGTCTCTGCGAGCCGGTCGAGCAGCGCGTCGATCAGTTCCTCTGTCGGTTCCTTGTCGGCTCGTTCGAGCAGCCGTGTCGCCGCCTCTCGTCCGGTATGTGCGCCGAACAGGAGCCGTCGCTCGCCGCCAAACGTTTCGGGATCGTACGGCTCGAACGTCGCCGGGTCCTCGAGCATTGCCGCCGTGTGCAGCCCGGACTCGTGGGATGTAACTGCCTCCCCGATGACCGGCGCGCGGGGATCGACCGGTTCGTCGAGCGCGTCGAGCACCGCCCGGCACGCCGGAATGAGCTGGTCGCGTGCGAGACCGGTGTCGTGGCCGTCCGCTTCGAGCGCGACGGCGACTTCCTCAAGAGCGGGATTGCCCGCGCGCTCGCCCAGCGATGCGACGCTCACGTCCACCCGATCGACGCCGAGCCGGGCGGCAACGAGGGCGTTAGCGGTGGCGACGCCCAGATCGTCGTGGAAATGGACGCCGATTCGATCGAGTGAAACCCCCAGTCCGGCCAGCGACCGCAGATATCCAGCGACGAACGAGGGCGTGCGCGCACCGACCGTATCGGTCAGCGTGATCGACACGTTGAACCGCTCGAACGCCGGCGCGACGTCATCAGCGTCGGTGCGAAACGCGTCCATCAGCGTGAGATGTGGACGTGCACCGCCGTCACGTACCCGATCGATCGCATCCTGTGCGGACTCGAACGCCTCATCCCTCGACAGTCCGAGTATCGCGTTCAGCTGCCGATCGGACACCGGAACGAACACCTCCACCACGTCAGCGTCCGCCTCAAGTGCGGCATCGACGTCGTCGTCTCTCGCCCGGGCGATCGCAACCACGTCGTTCTCGAGCACGTCGGCCAACCGCTGTGTGACCGTCGTGTCGTGTTCGCCCGTCGCCGGAAATCCCGTCTGAACGAGCGACAGAGACAGCTCATCGAGCGCTCGACCCGCCGCGATCGTTTGCTCAACAGTGTACTCCCGCCCCGGTATCTGGGTGGCCTCCCGGAGTGTCACGTCACAGAATCTCATACGATACCCTCGCGCTGGAGTGTTTCATACAGTTTCGGATCGAGTCCAAGCTCCTCGAGATGGATCTCGTCGTTGTGTTCCCCGAGACGGGGACCGAGATACTCGACTACCACCAGAGCGACAGCCACTCATCGAACGGTGCCCAGTTCCGGATCGGATCGTGGCACGTCGGGTGTTCGACCACCACAGCATCCACACCGAAATCTGCGAGTTGCATCGTCGCAAACCGCCGCTGATCACTCCAGAGCAGTCGATTACGGGAATTCGAGGCGAAAACCTCGACCTTCAGGGCGTCACTAGAACACAAAGTGTTCTGGTTGCCCGCCAGACGTAGTCTGGCGACGGGGATGAAGCCGACCAACAGTATCCACCCACAACCCACCGGGTGGGCCAACGCCGGTCATACCGAATCTCGACGCACCATCTGCCTAATCGGTGGGTGGTCGATTGGTGAGTCACAAGCTGACGACAAGAGCACGCGTCACTGCAGTTCCTCGAGACGAGACTGGGCTGTCGTGAGCGTGTCGGCCCCCGTACAGACGTGCTTTCGAAGATCTCGAACGGACGCAACTAGCCGTTCGGCCACCATAGGATCAACGTCACCGTCCAGGGCTTCGATCCGGCGAACGTGTTCCGAAACCGTCTGCAAGACGGCTGCCGCTTGCTGGTCAGGATGCTCATCGAGATACCAGTTGAACGCCTGTCGGTAGTCGTCTACAGCCGCTGCAGACGCCAGTCCGCGGGCCGTCTGCATCGATTTCGGAACGACTTCAGGATCGGGGCGGTTCCCCTCGTCCGCGCCCTTGAGCAGCGAGAGCAGATACAACTCCGTATCGTCGTCGATCCGCATCGATCTCCGCAACTCCCGGGCGCTGTAGACGAGTTCGGTTGCCGCGAGATACGTCTCCGACAGCGGTGTGAGTTCTCCCGCGTGGATGAAGCCTATGTGGGTGATGTACGTTCGACACCGTTCGGTCGCGTCTTGTAATGCTTCAGATATTCCTTCCTCCTCGACCAACGACCGCGCTGGTGAGAGATCGAGTGCCGTGGGTGCATCGGTGTGTTTGGTCCGCTCATCCAGCCCGCGACTCCGGAGGCTATCACAGTCCGGACAGGACACGTCGCCGGTCTCGTAGTACGACCATCGCGTTCCACACTCTCGACACTCGCGCTGGCCTCGGATTTTCATGTGTATCATTTATCGGCCGAGCGCAAAAAGCTGGGCGGCTCCGCCGGACTGAGCCGACCAACAGTTATTACACGTCGCACACGTATCGTCAGATACGATGTCGTCGAACCCATCGGCGTCTACGAAAGAGGATAGAGGAAGCCACAGCAACGTGGCTGGTCGAGAAATTCTCCCGCACTGAATTAACGCGGACGATCGCATCACAACAGGCGGCCAAAGGGTCGGTCGAACGTGAAAAAGACGGGGTTCATCTCGAACTGTCGGGGACGACTCACGTGCTGACGCCAGCGGAGGCGCGCGATCTCCACGCCGCCCTGGACGAAGCACTGTATCACACCGAAACGTTCACTCACACGGCCTGTGAGCATCGCCCGGACGGCTCGTACGTCGTCGTTCGCCGTCGTGCGGACTCCTCTGGCCATCGGAAAGTGTTCGATTCGTTCGCAGCGCTTGATGAACTGTACGGGAAGCTTCCCACCAAGTTCACTGCTGAGGACGTCGAACAGCCTGGATTGACGGGCGGTCGTCGACACATGCTCGTCCATCATTTCACCGAGCATCCAGCGTTCGACTGCGTGCTGGCTCGTCGACAGCCGCTCACAGCACGGAAAGAATCCTAACATCACGAGACCGCTGCCGAGTGGTCGTGACCCCCTGTGACCGCACCGCAGGTATCGAGTCCATAGTCTTTTGCTGTGCGCGACAGTTCTCACAGCCATGCGAAACGAAGAAGAGATCCGAGATCAGTACGAGTTTCTCAAAGAGGAACTTGACGACGAAGAGATGCGTCACGAGGGTGTCCGTCAGATGTTTACGTACTATCGACGCGCTATCGGATGGGTTCTCGAAGAAGAACACATGTGATATCGGTTCCGAGAATCATCGAGAAGGGATCACGGGTGCCGCTATCATGGTGAACGGGCTTCCTGACCCGGTAAGTTTATACTAATGAAGCCACTTGGTTGGATTGACGCTTCGCTTGGAGGGCCGAAGCGTCAGCGGGGACCAATTCAGGGCGGCATGCCTTGCCGGGCGTTTTCATCCCGGCTGGGCTGCTTTCCTTTCTACTCACATTCATCATCTCGGAGTCGCTACTTCAATCGGTCATCGCCTTCTCGTTGGTGAGCGATGCGTTGGAGTGCGTCAGCGATATCCGCTACAGCGAACAGAAGCCAGCATATGATGTACAACAGTCATATACCACTCACAGCCTACACGCCGAGTAGAAACAGTCACTACATGAATGCGTAGACGAACACGAGAACGGACACTGTGATTCCGAGGCGTCGGTCGTCGGAACGAGCCGGAAGTACGAACTCCAACACACACATATCGGAAAACATAGATAAAACGATCACGGTCAAGCACCGCCGGCCTCGTTACCAAGCTATCAGTTCATCTTAGAAGAGACGGAGAGACGGCACGTTCGCCGTTACAACCATCCGTATGAAACACGACTTCAGAATCACTTATTCCATCGTCTCTCCATCGTATCTACATGCTCCTCATCGGCAGCGACGACGGAGTGTATCGCACCCGGATCGACGGTCCGTCAAAACCGACACGGGTCCTTTCGTCCGGTCGAGTGATGCGCCTCCGACAGTTCGGAGACGGTGTGGGGCTGTTCGCGGCCACGAAAACCGGACTGTACCGGTCGATGGATGGCTCCGAGTGGACGGATCTCGACGTTCCTCATGCCGAGACGTACGCCGTCTGCGTCGATGCCGACGGCACGCAGTTGTACGTCGGAACGAGTCCTGCCCACATATACACGGCACCGATCGAAGCGCTCGACGGAACGGCCACAATCCCTTGGACCGAGCTGAACGGATTTCTGGATATACCTTCGCGTGAGGCGTGGCGACTTCCCCGTCACGACGATCGTGCTCACGTCCGAGATCTTCACACTGATCCCGCCAGTCCGAACCGAATCGTCGCGGCCATCGAGGTGGGCGGCGTACACGTCAGCGACGACGGTGGAGCTACCTGGACACAACGATCGAACGGAGTCGACAACGATGTCCACGAACTCCGTGTCGTCGGTCCGGCGGAGTATCTCGCTGCGACTGGCCACGGACTCTTCCGGACGCGTGACGCCGGCCAAACGTGGAAGCGACTCGATCAATCCGTTCCCCAGTCGTATTTCAGATGTGTGTTCGCCCTTGGGGACGCCGTCTATGCGGCTGGTGCGCTGTCGAACTCCTCGACGTGGAACGATCCAGACACCGATCCGGCGATGTTCTCCTGTTCACAAAGCGGCTCACTCGACACGATCCCGATCCCGCCGGCAGACGAAACTGTCACTGGTATGACTGCTGTCGACGGCGATCTCCTCATCGCAACGCACACCGGTCGCCTGTTCGTCCACCGTGGCTCGTGGCGTGACCTGGGCGATTTCCCCGTTCATGGACCGCTTACTGGACGGTACACACCGATCTGTTCCTTCAACTGATCTTGATTAATTCACAATATGTGGAGTAGTGTTTATATGTGTCCGGTAAGTTAGACGTGGCAAGGGACAGCATCCTGGGATAGTGTGGATGTATCGACGGATGCATTCGGTATCGATACGAGCTCGACTGAATCAATATGTCCCTTGTAATAGATGATATTATGACATTAACGGATATATCGTTGTCACGGCGAACGGTTCTGAAAACGATCGGTGGATCAATCGGCACTATCGCTGTGGGATCAGCCAGCGCAACACCAGTCAGTGCCCAAACCGAACGGGCGGTGGTCCTCACAGTCAAGGGAACGGCAGACATCGACATCGAACGGACCACCGAAATCGATGCCGACGCGTCGATGACTGTTGACGCTGACAACGAGATCGGTGTGAAACTCCATCCGACGGCGGACATCGACGTCAATCCTGCGGTCAGTGGAACTTTCGAGGTCACACTCAGGAACGTCGAAGTGGTCACGACCACGATCGGTGTCTCAGCAATGGCTGAGATTCGCGTGCGTGCTGAGACGCAGTTGAATGTGCTGGCCCGTTCGAGGGCGTCGGGTGTCCTCTTCGTAGAATCGCATGCGACAGCTGCTATCTCTGCCGAACCACACGCAGCCGTCGATGTGGTCACCGAACCCGGTGGCGATGTCACGGCAGACACCGCCCCAACCGCCGACGTGGATACCATCACGGTGACGGAGATCGGTCCCGCTGGCTGACGCTCCAAACCAAGGTGGTTCCGGGACTGCTTGGATAGTCCGTTATCGATACTATCGGATCGGTACACCGGATCGACTACTCGATCACGAAGCCGCTGCTCTCTCCCGATTCATGCCACTCGATCTCGAACTCGAGACTCAGTTCCGGATCACCGTCACCCGTTTCGCGCTCAACCTCCATTTCGAACGTCGCTTGCTCTGGAACCTCCAACGTCACCGACTCCCCTCCGTTGGACAACGTGATCGCCTCTCCTGACTCTAGTTTGTCAGCGATCGAACGTAGATGTGACGCGATTTCTGTTTTCCTCTGACGGCGCTCGGTGCTGAACAACGTTTCTTCCATGTTCTCCCATGGTCACGTCAACATATAAATTAGTCGGTAGCCTAGAACAGACAAAACAAGCGATATATTTAGTACTGTCTGTTTAGTAACCTTGCAGTTAGTTGTCATCGTAATATCGAAGGAGTGGGAACCACACTCACTCAACGCGGGTGAATGATCGACCGACACGCTTATGCTGCTGAATCGGTAATATCCGGAAGTATACAGTCATGCACGATTTGACCGGTTTCCAACGGGATCTACTGTACGTCATTGCTGGCAGCGACGATCCACACGGACTAGCGATTAAAGACGAACTCGAAGAGTACTACGAAAAGGAGATCCACCACGGTCGATTATATCCGAATTTAGATACGTTAGTGGAGAAAGGGTTGGTCGAAAAGGGTCAGCGCGACCGGCGGACGAACTACTACACGCTCACGCGTCGTGGCCAGCGCGAGATCGACGCCCGTAACGACTGGGAAGCACAATACATCAGTCTCGAAGTCGAGGCGTAACTAGTATCGATCGTGTCCATCGGGGGTGGTCGGTGCTCGTGCGACCGTTCGTCCGACATCGCTCCACACGACGAAACGGGGGTTATTCTTCTGAGTTGGTGATCGCATTGTTTCGATTACCACGGCGACGGACGTTCATTTGCTATTCTTCGCGGCGAGCCCCATCGTGGGCTTTCTCCTCGAATCTGTGTAGTACTCGCTAAATCTGTAGGATCGGCCGACCCAATGGGCACCTCCTTCCCGATGAGAGCGAAGGCTCTACGATTTTACGCCGGTGACACACAGGTTTTTGTAATCGATGACCCCTGATAGACGGGGGTGGCATACGGTCGATAGTTCACAAACTACTATACTGGCCGGTTCAAACCCCGAGGTACACATGAGTCAGTCGTACGATCGGGGGCTCGTCGAGAACTTCGGGCGGTGGACGGAGTTCTCTGCCGGGATGTGGGCATGGGTGTTCCACAAGTTCACCGGTTGGGTCCTCATCGGCTACCTGTTCACGCATATCGCCGTACTCAGCACCGCTATCGAGGGCGCATCGATGTACAACGGAACGCTCCAAGGGCTTGAAGCTCTGCTCATCGTCCGGTTTATGGAAGTGGGACTGTTGGCGGTAGCCGTGTTCCACATACTCAACGGCGTTCGGCTGTTGTTCGTTGATCTCGGGTTGGGGCTGGACGCACAGGACAAGAGCTTCTACGCGTCGTTGATCCTCACGGGCGCGATCGCCGTCGCAAGCATCCCGACGTTCCTCGGAGGTGCGTTCTGAGATGGCCGAACATTACACGTCTTTCTCGCGGGACGACACGCGATGGTTGCTCCAGCGAGTGACGGCGGTGTTTCTCGTAGGTGTGTTGGCGTTTCACTTCATGCTGTTGCACTTCGTGCACCACGCGTACGAGATCACCCTCGCGGGCACCACTGCGCGGATGAGTCAGCCGGGGTATTTCGTGACGATGGTGTCGTTTCTGATCGCTGGGACGTTCCACGGCGTCAACGGCGTGTACAACGCTCTCGTCAATCAGGGCATCGAGGGAACGCCCCGGACGATCGTCAAGTACGGACTTATCATCGTGAGCCTCCTACTCATCGCCCAAGGAATCCGTGTTGCGTGGGTGATGACTGGCGGACAACTCGTTTGAACCATGAGCACACACGTTTCAGAATCCGAATCCGAAGCACAAGCTGGGACTGACCAACAGACGACCGACAGACCGGCGGCCCAACAACGCCGCCTTGAGAAAAAGCGCGCGCGCAACGAGCAGCGGGATCAGGCTAGCGATTCGACCGAAACGGACGGACAGACGGTCCATCTGAAGGTGTTCCGATACGATCCCGAGGTCAAGGACAAACAGGAGCCGCGGTTCGACGACTTCCACGTTCCCTCTAAAAAGGGGATGACTGTGCTAGATGGGCTTATTTACTCGCGCGACCATTACGATTCGTCGCTCACGTTCCGCCATTCCTGTCGGCAGGCGATCTGTGGCTCGGACGCTCTGTTCATCAATGGCTCACAGCGATTGGGCTGTCAGACACAGATCGACGACCTCGACCAGCCGGTGCGCGTCGAACCGCTACCCCATCAGGAGGTGGTAAAAGATCTCGTCGTCGACATGGAACATTTCTACGACCAGATGGACACGGTCGAACCCTACTTCCAGGAAGAGGATCTTCCATCAGGTCTCGAAGAACAGCGCCAAGACCGCGAAAACAGGGAGAAGATCAAGATGAGCACGCGCTGTATCTGGTGTGGTGCGTGTATGTCGTCCTGTAACATCGCGGCCGGAGGCAACTATCTCGGTCCGGCGGCGATCAACAAAGCCTACCGCTTCGTGATGGACGAACGCGAAGGCGAGGATCTCAAACAACAACGACTCGAAACGATCGAGGAAGAACAAGGGGTGTGGCGGTGTCAAACTCAGTTCTCCTGTACGAACGTCTGTCCGAAAGACATCCCACTCACGGAGCACATTCAGGAACTCAAACGCGAAGCCGTGAAAAGCAACCTCAAGTTCTGGTAATTCAGACTGATACAGTCAAACACAACTATGACATTATACGAACACGATGTGATCGTCGTCGGTGCGGGTGGTGCTGGACTGCGGGCGGCGATCGCTGCCAACGAAGAGGGTGCGGACGTGGCATTGGTGACGAAGTTACATCCCGTTCGGAGCCACACGGGCGCGGCGGAGGGTGGCATCAATGCGGCGCTCCGTGACGGTGACTCGTGGGAGGACCACGCCTATGACACGATGAAGGGGTCGGACTATCTCGGGGACGCTCCGGCGGTCGAAACGCTCTGTCAGGACAGTCCCGAGGAGACGATCCAACTCGAACACTGGGGGATGGCATTCTCGCGTGAAGATGACGGACGGGTATCCCAACGTCCGTTCGGCGGGCTGTCGTTCCCGCGGACGACGTACGCGGGCGCAGAGACCGGCCACCATCTCCTGCATACGATGTACGAGCAGGTGGTGAAACGCGGGATCCAGGTGTACGACGAGCAGTACGTGATGGATCTGGCGGTGACGGACCATGAAGACCCCGAGGACCGGGTGTGTCAGGGCTGTATCGGTTACGACATCAAGACGGGGCAACTGAACGGCTTCATCGCTAACAATGGCGTCGTCATCGCGACCGGTGGTCCCGGGCAGATGTACGCCCACACGACTAACGCGGTCGCACAGACGGGCGACGGACAGGCGATGGCCTACCGGGCGGGAGTACCCCTCCAAGACATGGAGTTCGTGCAGTTCCATCCCACGACGCTTCCCTCGACAGGCGTGTTGATCAGTGAGGGCGTTCGGGGCGAAGGTGGGATCCTGTACAACAGCAACGGCGAACGGTTCATGTTTGAGTATGGGTACGCCAACAACGACGGCGAACTCGCCAGCCGTGACGTCGTCGCACGTGCAGAGGTGACCGAGGTCAACGAGGGTCGTGGATACGAGAACGACGCAGTCCACCTCGACATGCGCCATTTGGGCGAAGAGCGAATCACCGACCGGTTGGAAAACATCATCCACCTCGCAACCGACTTCGAAGGCGTCGACCCGCTCGAAGAGCCGATGCCAGTCAAACCGGGGCAACACTACGCGATGGGCGGTATCGAGACCGACGAGAACGGTGAGACCTGCATCGATGGACTGTACGCCGCGGGGGAGTGTGCCTGTGTGAGCGTTCACGGTGCGAACCGGCTCGGTGGCAACGCGCTACCCGAACTCATCGTGTTCGGCGCGCGTGCGGGCCGTCACGCCGCCAGCGAGGACGGGGCCGACGCACAGATCGAGACTGGTTCTTCCGCACGGACCGAGACCGCCGACGTCGACGTACCAACCGAACTCGGTCGCGTCGAAACGGGGAGCGAGGACGCTGTCGCTGACGGCGGCGAGCTACACAGTGGATCGCCCAAAGAGGTCGTCAACCGCGCGCTCGAACGACAACAAGAGCGCGTCGAGACCCTGATGGAGACGGATGGGATCAACCACGCCGACGTTCGGTCCGATCTCCAAGAGACGATGACGGAAAACGTGAACGTCTTCCGCAACGAAGCGGGTCTCAAACAGGCCCTCAAGGATATCCGGGCGTGTCGGGAACGGTACCAAGAGGTGGGTGTGAGCGATCCGTCTCGCACGTTCAACACCGATCTCATGCACACCATCGAGACGCGCAACCTCATCGACCAAGCTGAAGTTCTCACGCTCGGCGCGCTCGCACGAACCGAGTTCCGTGGCGCACACTGGCGCCAAAGCCACCAGGAACGCAAAGACGAAGAGTGGCTCAAACACACGATGGTCGCGTGGAACGATGGCGCTCCGGAACTGTACTACACGGACGTGATTCTCGAAGGAGAGTCGAAGGAGTACGAACCGAAAGTGCGGAGCTACTGATCGCTTGAAGCGAGTAGCACAGAACAGTAGGCATATCCCGGCGGGGGTCCCGAATCCCGGTATGCAGGTAATCATCCTCGCAGCAGGAGAGGGGACGCGGATGCGTCCGTTGACCCACTCGACTCCCAAACCGATGTTACCCGTCGGCGACCGGCCGCTCGTGGCACACACCGCAGACGCAGCCATCGACGCTGGTGCCGACGAACTGGTGTTCGTCGTGGGCTATGAGGGAGACACCGTCAAATCGTATTTCGGCGACCGTTACGGTGGCGTTCCAATCAAATATTCCACCCAAGACGAACAGCTCGGCACCGCCCACGCCGTTCGAGCCGCAAAAGAGCACATCACCGGGCCGTTTGCGGTGCTCAACGGCGATGACCTGTACGATCAGGACAGCATGGCCGAACTGTTCTCGGGCGGTCCAGCGGTCGCCTCCGTCCGGGTCGACAATCCGAGCGACTACGGTGTGCTCTCGATGGAAGAGGAGTACATCACGGAAATCGTCGAAAAACCCACGGAGCCACCCAGCAATCTCGTGAACGCAGGCGCGTACGTTTTCCCCGCCGACGCACGCGAGTGGCTCGACGTTCCCAAAAGCGAGCGTGGTGAACACGAACTCACGGACGTCCTGGCTCGCGTCATCGACCACCAGAACGTTCGAGCGGTCGAGCTCGACAGGTGGCTCGGCGTGGGTCGGCCGTGGGAACTCCTCGAAGCGAACGAGTGGAAACTCGACGGACTCGAGCGAAACGTCGCTGGCGAAGTCCACGAGCGCGCAGAGCTTCGGGGCGCCGTGGTCGTGGAGGAGGGCGCAACGATCGACGCCGGAACTGTTATCGAAGGACCAGCGTTGATTCGATCGGGGGCGAGCGTCGGACCCAACACCTACGTTCGCGGTGCGACCCGGATCGGAACCGATTGCCACGTTGGAAACGGCGTCGAGATCAAAAACAGCGTTCTCATGCACGATACAAACGTGCCACACCTCTCGTATGTGGGCGATAGTCTCCTCGGACCACACGTGAATCTCGGTGCCGGCACACAGGTCGCAAACCTCCGCCACGACGGGACAGCCATCGAACAAACAGTCAAAGGCGAACGCGTGTCGACCGGTCGTCGAAAGTACGGAATCGTCGCGGGTGATGGCGCTAAAACTGGTGTTAACACCTCACTCTCGCCGGGCGTCGTCCTCGCGCCTGGTACCACTACCCTCCCCGGTGAACAGGTCCATCGGGACCCATAGCCCCACTCAATCGGATTGACCGGGATTCGTCTCCGTCGCCTCGATCCACTGTTTCCCCCACTGTTCGATCGCATCGAACACCGGGCACAACGACGCGCCTTTCTCGGTCAGGCTGTAGTACGTCGCAACGGGAGCGTCCTCTTCGAGGCGACGGGTAACGAAGCCCATCTCCTGGAGGTCATCGAGAACACGAGAGAGAGTGCGCGAGTTCGCTTCGGTCGATCGCTTCAACTCGTTGAACCGCTTTTCATCCCCTTGGAGATCGTGTAGTACGATCAGCCGCCATTCCGAGCCGATCTGTTTCAACGATTTGGCAACGTAGCACATGCCATCGCTGAGCTGCTCTTTTGATCCGTGATGCGCATCGGCCCGTTCCATCGATCTACTCGCACTATCGTTCAGACGCGTATGTAGGTTCGGATTCGAACCTGATTTCGAGATACAACTGGTCGGCTGGAACGTGGTGGCTCTCCCGGAGGGTCTCACTCGTCCGTTGATCCTGAATACGTTTTCAGCGAGACGATCGACTCGTCTTCGACGGTGAACACGTCGACGAATTCGAACCACGCTTCCCCGTCGGCGTGGATGAGTTCACCACGGACGGCGATCGCGTGTTCGTTTCGGAACACGTCGGTGATCTCGTGGGTGGTATCGGTTTCCGGCCGTTGGTCACGCATGAACCGGACGAATGCCTCCCGTCCGTCGATCGTTCGGTCCGGACGGTCGTGAGTGAATTCGGGGGCGAGCAGCGTGGAGAGTGTCTCGTACTCCTCTTCGTCGATAGCGCGATAGTACGCACGAGCGAGCGCGTCCATACCGCACCCAAAGCACGGTGACAGTAAGAAAACCGTGGTCGGTCGGTTTTTAGCGATGGATCGACCAGTATCAGTGTGGAGATTCACGTCCGATACGAGGGTGACGACGATCCTGAGAAATGTAGCGCCCGCAAACTCGCACGCTTCGATCTCGCAGAACTACACCGTTCCGCGGGTGCGACACCACCAGGAATCGTTCTGAATCCCTTCGCAAATCAAGCGCTCTCTCCAGCCGACGCGGACCATACAGCGCTGGTCGCGCTCGACTGTTCGTGGGAGACGGCCGAAAAGGAGGCGTTCGAGCTACAAGGCCCCCACCGAGCGCTCCCGTTTCTGGTCGCCGCCAATCCCGTGAACTACGGCCGACCGTTCCAACTCAACACCGTCGAGGCGTTCGCCGGCGCGCTGTGCATCCTCGGCGAACGCGAACACGCGGAGCGACTGCTCTCTAAGTTCCGGTGGGGGCACACGTTCCTCGAACTGAACGAGGAACCCCTGTCACGGTACGCCGCGTGTGCCGACTCCGAGGCAGTGGTCGATGTCCAAGCGGAGTACCTCGGCGAAGAATCGGTGTGATCCTCGAATCGATAGCTGTCGACGGTCTCAGACCGCGCGGTTCTCTTTGGCCTTCGTTCTGAGGTTCTTATAGCCGCATTTCCGACAGCTGGTGGCACGCTTTGGATTGCGCGCGTTACAACGCATACAGATCTGCTTGTCGAGGAGTCGATCCTCGGCCTCGGGGAAACTAGCCATGTTCGTTCTGAATCGAGTCGGCTACTTAGGATTTCCGAGACCGACCGCATCCGTATCCTGATCGAAATCAGTTCGTGGGAGGGCCGAACAGTGCCAGCAAGGGATGTCGACGTGTCGTCTACTGCTTAGCACTCCGACCGGTCGGAGGCGTCTTCGGCATCGTCACTGACATTATCTACTGATCCGTCCGAATCGGACTGGTCGGTGTCGTCCGTATCCGTGGGTGATTCAGTAGCGGTATCGTCACCGGTACTATCACTATCGTCTACCGATTCGTCCGAATCGGACTGGTCGGTCTCATCAGGGGTCGATTCGGTCGAGTCGTCCGTGGAGTCGCCTTCATCAGCTGAGTCGTCCGAATCGGACTGTTCAGTCTCATCAGGGGTCGATTCGGTCGAGTCGTCGTCCTCTGGGGTCTCCGTCGGTCCGTCGTCGGTCTCCGAATCGTTTTCGTCGGTCGAGTCGTCTTCTGAGACGCTAACGGACAGATCGTATGGAGCCTCCTCATCGAACGATCCAATGCCTTCCTCCTCAGGGGAGATCCAAACGAAATACGTTCCACTCGTGTTCGCCGTGTGAGTGAACGAATCCGAGTAATCCCATTCCACGACGTGATCATTGACGAAACGGTCTGGAGACTCATCGCTTGCGTTCGGGTGAAGAAGCTGGGCGTTCACCAGAACGGAGTCACTGTGGTTGGCTGTCACGTTGATCGTCTCGCCTTTTTCGAGATCGATCGCGTACGTGTCCAGATCGGGACCACTCATCACCGCCGAGACTGTCTCGCCGGACTCGATCGACGTAGCCGTTGCTGGCCGTTCGTTCGGATCGTGTTCGTCGAGTCGCTGGGTCTCAACCGTGAGATCGTAATCGGTGATGTTCGTCCCCTTTGCCCGAACGTAGTACGTGCCCGACTGTTCGGCAATCGTCCCACCTGCCGCCTGCATGGGGGCACCAGCGGTTGGTCGATACGCTGGACCCATCCCGTCGTGCGGATAGTCGTTCACATTCTCGCCGGACGGTCCGAAGATGTCCAGTCGTGCAGACGTGTTTTGGTCGAGGGTCGTATCGTTTTCGCCGAGATCGAGGTGTACCCAAATCCGCTCACCAGCTTCTACGTCGAACGCATACCAGTCGGTGTCGTTCGATTCGAGTGCGCCGGTTTCGGTGCTGTTGGGAGCCATCTCCGTGGCGGTCTCACGGCTGTCGTCGTTGTCCCCCTCGTCGGCAGCCAACACACCTGTCGCCATCGCACCAGCTCCTACGATGGAGATGATCAACACTGCGATTACTACACCGGTCGTTACTCTTTTCCTAATCATCCTTTCATGATTCATCGAGCGCTACCGCCGACAGAGGGTCGACACTAGCGCTATCGAACCATATAGTAGTGTACGCATATTTATGATAAGTCTTGTGGCCAACAGACATGTCTATACGATAATAATAAGTTTTGTGGCCGTGGGAGCGAACGGGAACCGCCGGGATCGAGCGGCTGAAGTGCTCTCGGCTACAATCGTTCTCGATGAGCGATCCCAGCCCTAGCTCCGACTCCCGTTCGGATTCCGTCGCGGATTCCTCGCCGCTTTCTCCCGATCGACCGGATCTAAACCGGCGGTTTCGGGTCGATGCGCCGTTCGAGCCGGCAGGCGATCAGCCCTCAGCTATCGAACAGCTCGTGGAGGGGTATCAGAACGGTGCGACAGAGCAGACGTTGCTGGGTGTAACCGGATCTGGTAAGACCAACACAGTTGCATGGGCAATCGAGGAGGTCCAGAAGCCGACGCTGGTGATCGCACACAACAAGACGCTTGCGGCCCAGCTGTACGACGAATTTCGAACGCTGTTTCCAGACAACGCCGTCGAGTACTTCGTGTCGTATTATGATTACTACCAACCGGAAGCGTACGTAGAGCAAAGCGATACGTACATCGACAAGGACGCTTCGATCAACGATGAGATCGATCGGCTACGCCATTCTGCGACGCGCTCGTTGCTCACCAGAGACGACGTGATCGTGGTGGCGTCGGTGTCGGCCATCTACGGACTGGGTGATCCGGGGAACTACGAGGAAATGTCGCTCCGGCTCGAAACTGGTCAACGGATCGATCGCGACGAACTGCTGGGTGCGCTCGTAGATCTCAATTACGAGCGCAACGACGTTGAGTTCACACAGGGGACGTTCCGCGTGCGGGGCGACACCGTGGAGGTGTTCCCGATGTACGGCCGGTACGCCGTCAGGATCGAGTTCTGGGGCGAGGAGATCGACCGGATGCAGAAGATCGACGTGGTCGAGGGCCAATCGAAAGGCGAACAGCGGGCGGTGCTCGTTCACCCGGCGGAACACTACTCGATCCCCGAACAACGCGTCGAGCGAGCGATCGGAGAGATCGAGGAGCTCCTCGAGGAACGCATCTCGTATTTCGAACGGGAAGGTGATCTGGTCGCCGCCCAGCGCATCGAAGAACGCACCACGTTCGATCTCGAAATGCTCAGGGAAGCGGGGTACTGCTCGGGAATCGAGAACTACTCCGTGCATCTGAGTGACCGCGGGTCCGGCGATCCTCCGTACACCCTGCTCGATTATTTCCCGGATGACTTTCTCACCGTCGTCGATGAATCCCACCAGACGCTACCCCAGATCCGTGGCCAGTTGGCAGGCGATAAATCCCGGAAAGAGTCGCTCGTCAACAACGGGTTTCGGCTTCCGACGGCCTACGACAACCGCCCGCTGTCGTTCGAGGAGTTCGAAGCGCGCACGAGTGACACGCTGTACGTCAGCGCAACGCCCGGAGAGTACGAGCGCGACCACTCCGATCAGATCGTCGAGCAGATCGTCCGTCCTACCCATCTCGTGGATCCCGGCATCGAAATCGCATCGACAGAGGGCCAGATCGACGATCTCCTCAACCGCATCGACGACCGAATCGAGAACGACGAACGGGTGTTGGTGACGACGCTGACAAAGCGGATGGCTGAGGATCTCACCGAATATCTCGATGAGGCTGGCGTTGCGGTCGAGTACATGCACGACGAGACCGACACGCTCGAACGACACGAACTCGTCCGGGGGCTGCGCCTCGGTGAGTTCGACGTACTCGTCGGGATCAATCTGTTGCGGGAGGGACTCGACATTCCGGAGGTGTCGCTCGTGGCGATCCTCGACGCCGATCAGGAGGGCTTTCTGCGGTCGACGACCACGCTCGTCCAAACGATGGGCCGGGCGGCCCGCAACGTCAACGGCACCGTCGTGTTGTATGCCGACGAAACGACCGACGCGATGGAAGCGGCAATCGAGGAGACCAAGCGTCGGCGCGAGATCCAACAACAGTACAACGCAGACCACGGCTACACGCCCGAAACGATCCAAAAGGAGGTCGGGGAAACGACGCTGCCCGGCAGCGAAACCGACACGAGCAGCGTGGCGGGCGTCGAACCCGACTCGCCCGCCGAAGCCGAACAGTACATCGAGGATCTCGAACGACGGATGGACGAAGCCGCGAGTAACCTTGAGTTCGAACTGGCCGCGGACATTCGGGATCGAATTCGGGAGATCCAGGACGCCTACGAACTGGACGAAGAGGGAATCGCGCCAGAAACCGAGGAGTTCTGAGACGATCGGTGTTCTCTATATCGGCCGCCACCGCACTGCCGTCAAGGGGTGAAGCGGGTTCGCTCCGATCACATCGTATTCGACAGCCGTCACCGAAAGGTCTGGATGCTCGGACAACACAGACACGAGATCCGTGTTATAGTCGTTGGCCGTCGCGTACCGCTGACGGAGCAGTCCGAGGAGCGTATCGGGGTGGGGGCCGGTTTCTTCGAGGTGAACGCCGCCGATGATGTCGTCGGCCGCTGCGCGTGCTGCGAGTCGATCGATCACCGGTTCAACGTCGTCGATCGTCGTGAGTGCGCCTCGCGTAAACACGACAGTGGGACCCTCTTCCGGAAGAAGGTCCCACTCGCCGTAAAAATCGAACGGTTCTGTCGAGATCCGGTCCGTGTCGCTGTACAGTTCACGTGCCAGGGTAACGCCGTGCTGGCTCACCTCACCGCCGACCACGGTCACACCGGGGAATTCCTCGGCAATCACGCCGAACGTCGCCCCCCAGCCACAACCGAGATCAACGACGGTTTCACCACCGGTAAGTATCGGATAGAGAGCGTCTCGGACGGCGTCCCGTTCTCGTCCGAGCAGTTCTGTTGTGGTGGCGAGATAGAGACGTTCCTCGACCGAGATGACATCCGGATTCCCACGCCCTCGTGATTTGATTTCGTTCGAAAACGTTTTTCGTGAAACTGGCTGTTCGCGGTATTGTTCGAGCAGATAGGCGTAGATGTCGTCATACGTCGCAATCTCTGTGTACGCCCCGGGTGTGCTCGGTGGATCACGAGATGGATCCAGGAGGGAGATAGCCCACGCAGAGTGTCGCGGAAGGTCATCGAGCGCTACCGGCTCCATGGTCGGCCCTCTGTCGCTGCGTCGTTATCAGTCGGTTCAACACGCACTAGTGGTAGTTGCATCGCTCCCACCTTCCGCTAAGAAAACGACAGCATTCGGTATGGATCGAGCCCATAAGACAGTTTCAGTATAGCACTCCTCGGTGGAACGCCCTTCGTGGCTCACGGTATCGGGGATCCACATCCCCATCCCTATACTTCCAATAGGGTATTCCAATATGGCTACACCGAAACGGTCACGTCAGAGCGTGTCCTCGGCGTTTTCGAGCGGGTCGATGGACCAGCGATCACGTCGAGCGATGTCGCTACGATTCTGGGCTGCTCGACGGAGGCCGCGCGCCGAAAACTCAAACGTCTCCACGAAAACGGGATGATCCGCCGTCGGAAGACGGGACGAACGGTACTCTGGTGGCGGGTCGATGAGTCTGCGAACGATCTCGAAATCACTACTGTCAATCCAAACGATCCGTTTTTCAGCCGCGAGACGTATTCAAGCGACACACCGGCAGACATCTCCGAACGGATCGATGATGTGCTCTACGGAGATCCCCACGAATGAATGATATTTCTGCGGAGTCAGTCATCGTCGATACGGGTGGCTTTTACGCTGCGTTCGTCGAGACGGATTCCCACCATGAGGAGGCGAACGCTCTCTTTGAGGAAATCCGGTCGGATAGAACCTTCCACCGTGTGTTCACGAGTCGGTACATACTCTCAGAATTTGCGACTACCATGCTCTATTCGGTCGGTCACAGGAAAGTGGTCGACGCACTGACGATGATTCTCGAATCCGAGACGTTCAACCTGCTACCAGTGGGTCACACAGAGTTTATGACTGCGTGGGAATGGTTTCAGCGGTACGACGATCAGGACATCTCCTTTGTGGATCATTCAACCGCCGTTCTTGCCCGCAAATACGACGTGGAACACGTCTTCGGGTTCGACAACGACTTTGAGACGCTGGGGTTCACGCTCGTTCCCTTTGATCGGTACTGAGTGGGCTTTGAGCGTCAGTACGACGTCCGTTCAAAATGATGAACACCACGCGACATTACACCGGGTCTTCCTCACCTGAACCGATCGCTTCGATCGAATCGAGATCGAGCAGCTCGCGCGTTTCCGGATCGAGCAGCTGGCTTTCCAACCTTTGAACGTCAGTTCGAACGTCGCTGCCCGAGAGCTGCGTTCCGTAGCGACCGAGCAGCGACGTGAGTTCCTGAGGGAGGACGAACGCGTTCGAACCGTTCTGGCCGATCTCCCCAAGCGTTTCCAATCCTGTATCGATAATCGCGCGTTCGCCCATCGACTCGGCTGCTCTCGCACCGAGCACTGTCGACACGGCGTTGCCTTGGGCTTGGAGTATCCGGGCCAGTTTGTCACCCTCTGCGTGGATGACGTTCGCTCGTTTGTCTCCCTCTGCGCGCTCGATGGCGCTCACGCGCTCACCCTGTGCTTCGAGGATCATCGCCCGGCGGCGTCGTTCCGCAGATGATTGTTGTTCCATCGCGCTCACGACGTCCGGTGTGGGTTCCACCACCCGTACCTCGACGGCCTCGATCCGCACGCCCCACTCGTCGGTCGGCTCGTGGAGTTCGGACCCGATGCGTTCGTTGATATCCTCGCGCCGTGAGAGCGTCTCGTCGAGCTCCATATCCCCGAGCACCGCCCGAAGCGTCGTCTGTGCCAGCAGCGACGTGGCCCGGCGGTAATCGTCTACTTCGAGAAACGCCTTCTTCGCGTCCATCACCCGAATGTACACGACGGCGTCGGCCGTGACCGGCGAATTATCCCGCGTGATCGCCTCCTGTGGGGGAACGTCAAGCGTCTGTGTCCGGAGATCGAACCGATACGTTCGGGAAACGAACGGCGCGACGAAATGCAGCCCGGGACCGAGCAGCCCCCGATATTCGCCGAACACCGAAAGCGCTCGCTTCTCGTAGGCCCTGACGATCTCTACGGCACTCGCTACCCCCGCGATGACGACCCCAAGCACCACCAGCCCAACGGTAAACACGGGATCGATGGCCGACAGCGCGAACACGCCCGCGAGCACGAAGAGCGCGATGAAATACGCCGTAAACTGACGAAGCGTCCATCGTGCCGTCAGCTGCTCCAATCTGTACAACGGGCTGTCCATATGATAACATACCTCGAGAAAGGATTAAGCGTTTCGTGGATCGACTGATAGCAGTATCTTACAGCCGTTGATCGATCGTTTCCGCCGTTCGTTTTCCGACGCCGGGGACGCTTTCGAGTTCCGTGAGCGAGGCGGTCCGGACGCTGTCGATCGATCCGAACCGGCGAAGCAGGTTCGTTCGGGTTTTCGGTCCGACGCCGGGAACGTCGTCCAGAACGGTTTGGATATCGTCGCGCAGCGTTTGGTGGTACTGGACGGCAAAGCGATGGGCCTCATCACGAACGCGCTGGAGTAAGTGGAGCTGTGGCGCGTCACTGGCCCAGTCGAACGTCCGGTCGGGGGTGATGACCGTTTCCTCCGCTTTTGCGAGCGCGACACACGGGATCTCCAACTCCCATTCCGAGAGTGCGTGCTGGGCGGCATCAAGCTGTCCCGAGCCGCCGTCGATGAGCAACAGATCCGGATCGGGACGGTCATCTCGTTTTGTCCGGGCGCGCTCAGCCCGCCAGTCGATCAGTTCGCGCATGTTCGCGTAATCGTCGTTTCGGTCGGTGAGTTTTTTCCGGCGGTAAGCGGACGTTTCGGGTTGGCCATCGACGAACGTGACGTTGCTGCCGACGACGGCCCGTCCGTGGGCGTGGCTCACGTCGAATCCCTCGATACGATCGATCGAATCCAGATCGAGCGCCTGGGAGAGCAACGCCCCCTCGTCGGTGTGGTCGTCCCCTCGCCGGGCGTTTTTCAGTGCGAGCTCGACCAGCCTCGCTTCCCGGCCGGCTCCGGGGACCGTCACCGTGACACCTTCGGTCTCCAACCAGCTGGTAACGTCGTCGTCAGTCGGTCGCTCGGGCAGCAACAGCGTATCGGGTAGACGGCGCTCGGCGTAGTATTGGGGAATGAACGCGCTCAACACGGCTGCACTCTCGCTGGTGTGCTCGGTAGCAGATGAATCGACGCCAGCCCCGGAGAGACTGTGGCGCTCGCGGTCGACGAGCTTGCCGTTCTCGCTGTGGAGGCGAGCGACGGTCGCCATCGATCCCTGGATTGCGACGCCGAGTACGTCGATGGTCCGATCCTCGCGTGTGGTGACGGCCTCGCCGCCCTCGCCGTGAAACGCCTCGACAGCGTGGAGTCGGTCCCGGAGATTCGCGGCGCGCTCGAACTGCTGGGCGTTACTCGCGGTGTCCATGGCGCGTTCGAGCGGATCGGCGAGCACGCCCGTTTCTCCCTCAAAAAAGCGTTTGACTGACTCGACATCTTCTAAATACGCCGCTTGAGAGATCTCACCCGTACACGGGGCGGTACAGAGACCGATGTCGTGGTCGAGACAGGGCCGATCTCGATTTGCGTACTTGTGATCCGAACAGCCACGGACACCGTACAGCTCCCGAACAGCCTTCACCACAGTTTCGACCCGGCCTTTGTCGGTGTACGGTCCGTACACAGTCGCCGCCTCGTCCGGATCTCGGGTGATCTCGACGCGGGGAACGGAGTGATCGGTCAGCTGCACCAGCGGATACGACTTGTCGTCTTTCAACCGGACGTTGTACGCGGGTTGGTGGCGCTTGATGAGGTTCGCCTCCAGCAACAGCGCTTGGGTTTCGGTGTCCGTCACTGCAACAGACACGGTGTCGGCGCGCTCGATCATCCGACGGATCCGTGCGGATCGCGGATCGGCGTAGGATCGAACGCGGTCGCGCAACGCTACCGCTTTCCCCACGTACAACACTACCCTCTCTTCATCGAGGAACTGGTACACGCCCGGCTCGCAGGGTAGTTCACGAGCACGATCACGAACGGCCGTGCTATCCATCACTATCCCATACCGGTCGTGGAACTTTGAAGGTGACGAGTGGTAAATCGCGTCAGTTCGGTGGCTACAAATCATAGCGTCCGGAACAGCGTGTATGGCTGACGACGTTCGCCTGTGGATGGTCGAGCGATCGTACGACACGCGAAACCTCATCACTGTCGTGTACGCGACCACCGACGGCGACCGCTATCACCGAAAGGAACTCTCCGCGACCATGCTTTCTCGCACGGACGTGACGGCGGCGGTCGAACTTCCGCGTGAAAACCTCGAATCAGTCGACGACGAACAGCGTCGCCAGCGGTATGCCACGGAGGCAACGCGGATGGCCGAAACCCATGCACCCGATGAAGCGGTCTGAGATCGAACCGTACAGGACGAAGCCGAACCTACCGACCACATGCCCGATTACGGTAAGATCGACAGGGGGTTTTTCGAGACGTACATCCACCCGAATCTCGGTGCCGACCGTGAAGATGTCCGGCTCGGTCCGACCCCGGGCGTGGATTTCGGCGTCATCGACGTGAACGACACCGCGCTCGTCGTGGCAACTGATCCGATATCGATCCTCCCCGCTCTTGGTTTCGAGCGTGCGGCCCGGTTCGCCCTTGACATCGTGCTGGCCGACGTGGCCGTCAGTGGCTTTGCCCCCCGATTCCTTTCGATCTCGTTCACGCTCCCGCCCTCGATGACTGATGAGGAGTTCGGGATGCTCTGGAATGCTATCGACGACACCGCGACGAAGCTCGGTGTAAGCATCGTCACAGGTCACACCGCCCGGTATGATGGCTGTGGGTATCCATGGATCGGCAGTGCAACCGCCTTCGCGGTCGGGGATCACGATGACCTCATCAGACCGGACGGCACACAACCGGGCGATCGGGTGATCGTCACGACCGGACCAGCGGTCGAAGCCGTCGGACTGCTCACGACGCTGTTCGGAGATCGCATGTCGCTTCCCGAGGACACCATCACCACTGCCAAACGCCGGCTCTCCGAAACGAATACGGTCCGGGATGCGCTCACTGCTAGCGAGCTACCGGTGACGGCGATACACGACGTGACTGAAGGTGGACTTCAAGGAGCGTTGACCGAACTTGCGGCCAGCGCCGGGTTGCGATTGGAGATCGACAGCGCGACGGTGCCGACGAAACCTGCCGTCGATGACGTGTGTTCGTATCTGGATATCGAACCGTGGCACGCAACCAGCTCCGGAACACTCCTCATCACGGCACCGAAACAGCACGCCGACAGCGTCGTTACCGCGCTCCATGACCGGGGTACAGACGCCGCTGTCGTCGGAACAGCCCACACTGGCAGGGGTGTGTACGTCGATGGAACACGAGTCGAACACCCAGAGACAGATCCGTCGTGGGCGGTGTACGCCGAATACGCAACCAATACGTGATTATTATTCACTGTATAAATAATGTATATTATAATTATTGCAGTTAAATCTGTTATTTCGACACGATAAAATCGCCGTTTGAGGCTACTGGGAGTATTATACATCCACAGGACGAACGAAGAGTGTGGTTGGCATGGCACCACAGACCGGAACGAACGATGGCCGTGGTAGCCTTGTGACGTCGGTCGTGCGGAGAAACATCGGGACACACGAGTCGAACCAACCGACACGCGACACGTGTCACTGTCGGAGCCGGGCCTCCGGATTCCTGTTGCACGTCGGTCTCGCATACCCATCCGATTCGTGTGTCGGCGAGTGGGTCAGGATGAGGACGACGGCATCGAATCGTGGGTCGGTCAAATCGCCTGTCGGAACGCTCCGGCCATCACACCGGAGCGGGATACCACTAGCGTAGCTGTCATAAGTGTCAGAGGAAAGATAATACGAATACAATCGGCGGTAGCTTGGGTACGTCATCACGGAAGTCGCGGAGGTTTTTCCTCCGCACTTTTACGCTTTCTACGAATTCATACAGCGGGTGTTCTATATGGCAATATATTGTTACGAACTGGGTTTTCACGATCGGAAGCTCCGAAACCGCCGAAGATCCTATTGTAATAAGGAAAGAAACTCGTCGGATTCTCTACCGACATAGTTGTTCGACCGAGGGAGCGGGACGTTCAAAACGAGAGAACAAGTTGCGTTGTAGACAAGCAAATGTCCTACCTTGTGGTAGAAAGTCAAGGGAATCTCGCCGTAAACGGCGAGGGGGGATGTCACTCACGCCGCTTCAGTCGGGGCATCGGAGGGTTCGGAATCCGTTTCAGTGTCACTCCCATCGTCGGTGGGTTCGGTTCCGGCTTGCCGTTGGGATTCTTGGGGTGGGTTCAGCCCGTGGTCGTCATCGGCAGTGACGAGGAGGGATACTTCTTGACCGTGTTCGAACGACGCAGGAGGATTTCGGATACGGAACAGATACACGTCGTCGCCAGCATTTACCACACTCGCGCGGTGCGTTCGGCCGTCGATCATCGATTGGACCGTAGTGAGCCGTTCGTTGAGTGCAGCCAGAGAGGCACCGATCGAAGTGGTTCCGCCGTCAGTCGCGCTCGATTCGGCTGTCGTGTCGGAGGGTGCGGGTGGTGGCATCGGCGTAGCGGGTTGTTCCGTCGGTTCGGACTGTGGCACCGGATCCTGAATCTGTTCATGGACCGTCTCAGCGTTGATACCTTCCGCGGCGAGATCGGGTTCACTGTACTGGGGGAGCGGTATCGTCGGGCCGTGCTCGCTCAACAGGGGTTCCTCGTACCGATCACTCACCCGGTTTCGGATCCGGTGTTCGGTGTCGGGATCGACCTCCGCAGGAGCGACCCATCGAGCGCCGTCGAAGAGCGTGTACACCAGATCATCCTCGATGCACCAGACGAAACTGTCACAGGAAGGACCCCCACGGTCGGCCGCCGCGTTACGATCCGCAACCACCACCTGTACCGGGGTGAAGGCGTCGATGACTGTACTCAGTGTGTCGTGCGTGGGAAGGTTACGCCATGGAAGCGACTGTACCATACACCGTGACGCCGACATCGGCGTGGCTTCCCCGTGTGTGAGCCGAACCACTACTGCATCGGGATCGTCGGACAGTTCCTCGAACAGCCGCCCGGATAAGCCCTGAACGGGCGTGGTAGGCGTCGCAACCGCGATCGATCCAGACCCGAGCGCCTCCACCCGATCTTCGGGATGAATCGTGACGTTCGGTGCCGAATAGCCGAACTCCTCCCACAAAGTCGCGATCCGACCGAGGATGGTGACCGAACGCGACTGTTCGAGTCGGCCCAATAACCCGGCGACGTGAAGCCCCGTCGGCTCGTCGGCGGTGACGAGCACCGTCGAACCGGTGTTGGCGCGCTCACAGATGATCGAACACGCCTCAGTAAGTGCGGGTTGTACCGGCTGGTCTACGGCGTCCGTGACGATCATCGCGTCGATCTCCACGTCGAGATCGAGTGACACACCGGGATAGCCACCGGCCTGTCGAACGGTGTACTCATCAGCAACGAACAACGTCCGGTAGCGCTTCCCATCGACGATCTCGAACAGGAATCCCGCAGCACCGGGGGCGTGACCCACCGGGACCGGGTGCAGTTGTACCCCGTTTACGAACTGGTGCCACCCATCGACGACGACCATCTGTTCGAGGATGGTCTCGGGTTGATCGACAGTACGTGCGTGTGGTCCCGTGAGTGCTGTCGCTATGATCTGGGCCGTCTGATGAGTCGCATAGATCGGCACGTCATCACGCGCATTCTCACCGAGTGTACAGTAACACTCCGGATGGGCGTTGTTGATGATGATACCGGCGAGATGCTCTCCCCGCGACTCGTCGAGGAGATCGTCGATATCGACGCCACGTCCGGAGTTTACGAGCAAACACGCGATTCGATCTGAACAAACCCCTTCGAATCGTAATAAAAACGATTCACCCCCTGTATCGGGATTTGCACGCTGGTAGTGCATCCTCATATATGGGTGATACCGGCTAAAAATATATAACTATGATTCATGGATATTTTGAAAATCAGGATGTATTTGTGGAATGTATAGCAAATAAATTGAGATAGATGGTTATAATACTAATTTCATTCACTCGTATGGAATATCGTGGTCTGAGAGAAACGAGACGAACTCCGATTCGTCGAGCACGGTGGTGTCATGTTCCTCGGCGCTTTCGAGTTTGTTCGTTCCGGGATTGTCCCCGGCGACGAGGTAATCGGTCGTTCCGGAGACGCTCGTCGTGGCGTTGGCCCCATAGCGTTCGACGAGGTCCTGAGCCTCACTTCTCGTGAACTGATCCAGCGATCCGGTGAACACGATCGTCAGTCCGTCGAGCACCGTGTCGGTCGGCGCTTTGATCGGTCGTGGATCGACCCCGCGATCGCGGAGTTTTTCGAGGACGGCTACGTTCCGATCGTTGTCAAAGAATCCCCGGATCTCGGCGGCGACGGTCGGGCCAACGTCTGGCACTGACTGTAGTTCGGTCTCCGTTGCGTCTACGAGTTCGTCTAAGGAATCGAACTCCTGTGCGAGCGCGCGTGCCGTCGTCGCGCCGACCTCGGGGATCCCGAGTGCGGTGAGAAACTCGTCTAGGGGGGGTTCCTTGGAGGCTTCGAGTTCCTCGATGACGTTCTGGGCGCTTTTTTCGCCCCAGCCGTCGAGTCGAGCGAGATCCGACTGTCTGAGATCGTATAGATCCGGGATCGATTCGACGAGCCCCGTGTCGATGAGTTGATCGAGACGCTGCTCACCCACACCTTCGATGTCCAACCCGCCCCGACTCGCGTAATGTTCCACCGACCGTTTGCGCTGCATCGGACAGGTCAATCCGCCCGTACAAAAGGCGAGCGGTCCCTCCTGCTCGACGGGACTGTCACAGACGGGACAGGAGGTCGGAAACGTGAACGAGGTGTCGGTGTCGTGGTCGGTGACTTCGCTCACGTACGGAATGACGTCGCCCGCCCGCTCGATGCGAACCCGATCACCCACGTCGACGCCGAGTTCCTCGATCTGGTCGGGGTTGTGAAGGCTCGCTCGGGAAACCGTCACGCCTGCGACTTCGACAGGATCGAGAAGCGTAACAGGGGTGAGTCGACCGGTGCGGCCCACTTGGACGACGATGTCTCGAACTGTCGTTTCCTCGGTACGGACAGGAAGCTTGTAGGCGAAAGCCCACCGCGGTGCGCGTGCGGTCCGTCCGAGCCGATCACAGCGCTGTCGGTCGTTCACCGAGATCACGACGCCGTCGACTTCGTAGTCGAGAGCTTCCCGAACCGACACCAGTTCCTCACGGTAGTCGATAGCGGTCTCGATGTCATCGACTACCGCCGTCCTATCGTTCACTTTCAGCCCCCAGTCGGGCAGCGTTTCGTGGATCTCCCAGTTGGTATCGAACGAGCGTGAACTATCGAGCACGTCGAAGAAAAAGCAATCGAGCGGGCGCTCTGCGGTCACACTAGGATCGAGTTGGCGAAGCGTTCCTGCTGCGGCGTTTCGAGGGTTTGCAAACGGTTCATCGCCTCGTTCGATGCGCTCGCGATTGTGTGCTTGAAACGCGTCTCGGGGCATGAATACCTCGCCGCGGACGGCCAACTGCTCGGGAACGTCGCCTCGCAAGACGAGCGGTACTGAAGCGATGGTACGGACGTTTTCGGTCACGTCTTCACCGGTTTCGCCGTCGCCACGGGTCGCTGCTCGCGTGTACTGGCCGTCTTCGTACACGATCTCGATCGACAGTCCATCAAACTTCGGTTCACACACGTACTCGACGGGATCGTCGGCGTACGCGTCCAGAGATGCCTGCTCGGTCTCGGATGACAGTCCAAGATCGGCGTGAACCCGACGGTCGAACTCCCGAACGTCGTCGATATCGCCGCTCGAATCGATGGATAGCATCGGCTCTACGTGGTCGACCGTCCCCAGTTCGTCGAGCGGCGATCCACCGACGCGCTGAGTGGGGCTGTTCGTCGTATCCAGATCGAACGCTTCTTCTAAGGTCTGTAGCCGCGAGAACAACGCATCATAGGTCCGATCGGGGATCTCCGGGTCTGCGTCGACGTAGTACTGTCGGTCGTGGTACCTGATCGCCTCCCGGAGCTGTTCGGCTTGAGTGGTCGCTGTCGCTTCCGTGAGCGAATCGACCGGCTCAAACTCCGTCTCCGGATCACCGATGTAAGGGTTGTCCGGACGTTCGTGGTGCGTGTGGCTCATTGCTCGCTGTAGTAGGAGCCACGGCATAAAAGCAGGCAAAGGAGTGGTCCGTATCTCTCGGTGAGGCGGTCATCTCAATACACTATGGGTTCGTGTCGGTAACATTATAGTCGTTGGCGGCCGAAACGGGAGTATGGTTCACAGTTGCAGAAACTGTAAACGGACGTTCGCCACGAAACTCGAACTTGAACTCCACCGGGATACGTGTACTGACGCACAACTGTTCTGTGAGTGCTGTGGCGAACGCTTTCCGGAACGACGGGCAACGAAAGATGGATGGCACTACGAATGTCCAACTGAAGACTGTTCAGGTGCGGGAATCGACGACGATCTCCACCGTGTACGGGACGCGATCTCCGTTATGCAATAATCCATTCTCCTAACAAGTACACCCTCGGAACTCATAGGGTTCATCACCGCCGGGTGCCGAGTCCGGCTCAGTTCGTGGTCATCGTCATCGGGCATCTTGTCCGGGCAACCGCTCGTTCGTGCCACGCTCAGATATCCACTGGCCACCGATAAGTTGTTTGGACGTTGGTTCGCCTGTCGGATTCTATATCTCAACCGATGAGGAAAGATTGTTGTGCTGTTGTTACGCACATCAGTGAAAGGCGATGGTGGTGGATTCGAGCGATTTCGACGCGTCTGAAACCCACGATGGGAGCGTAGATGACGCGTTGGACGCTGAATCCCGAGAATACGGGTTCGTTTGGGCGACTGATGATCCCGAAACGTCCGATCGGAACACGGCCCCAGCCGACGACGCGGCGTCGGCTGATCCACTCGCCGAGGCAACCCCAGGTGACCAGTTCGAATGGGCTAGCCCCACCGAACGACGAACGGAGGGATCGCTCTACGACGATCATGACGCGTCTCGTAATTCGGAGTCGGAAAACTCTATGATCGGTGACAACGCTACCAAGGAAACTGTCCACGCCCAGTCTGTTGCTAGATTTACAGGAGATGAAGATTCCACATCAGAGCCGGAGAACGACGGCGGTACCACCGTCGTTTCGGAATCATCTAGACGCAGTGACGACACCGACTCTCCCGAAAACGTCGTTATCGACCCGATCGATTATCCAGTGGACGAGCTTCGCACGATCGCGGACTGTGTGGATACGAGTGTCGTCTCATCACGATCGGAGTCGGAAATATACGGGTTCGTGTGGTCCGAACCACCGGAACAACACCGAACCCACGTCGAGGATCCAACCGCAGAACAGCGTGATCGGTTGCTCACGATCGCAGGCATCGATCCCGAACAGATCGGAGAGAAACCGTATCTCACGACACTATCAACCGATGACGCCGAAACGTTCCTCACCGACTGGCTGGAGTTTCTCACGTGCGAAGCAGGTACGCAAGGAGCGATCGACGCGCTCGACCGCTACCGAGAGATCGGCTGGATGACTGAACCAGTAGCTGAACAGCTCAAAGAACGGCTTCGGTGGATCGATCACCGGGACGGAAACGGTTTCGAAACGCTTGATCGAGGCGATCATCTCCTCAACTTCGCCTACGTCGCCAAAATTGCCTCGCTCAGTACCGAAGGAATGGTTTTCTACTGAGATGCTCCGTAAAGTACCCCGGGGATACGCCCCGCGGCTTCCGTTTTGACCGCACGTCTAAAACGGAGCGTGCGGTCGCAGGCGAATGTAATTCCTCCCGTGCTTCCCGTGATGGGTTGCATGGAATTAACACTCGAACACCCGCGTTATGTCCGTGGAAGTCGGCGGCTTCGCCAGAACGAAGTTCTGGCTGATCAGCCGAGCGAATCTCGGCCACTCCACCACCGCCCGACAGTACCTGTCTCACCACGCCGAAGGCGTGGGTGTTGAGAGGCACCGCATTCCTCCGCAACTGCCGGCAGCTGTCGGATTAAGGCCTTTAACCCACGCAACGGTACCGAGTGACGGTGGCTCGTGTAATAGATGTGTCGGCATTCACCCTCGGGAGCAAGTCACGGGAAAGCAGAGATTTCCCGTATCCAGTACATCGCGGAGCGATGTGCGAGAGCCTGAGGCACTCTGTCTTGACTTCTGTAGAACGCCCACCGGAGGACGGCGTTTCAGTACAGTGAAAATTGACGCCAATACACCTCTCGCAAGACGTGTCCATCCCATATTCCTATATTATAGGTTATATTTACATACCAATGAAAAATTCAGGACCATACGGATGATGCTAAGTACCAGGAGCTAAAACAGGGTGGCAACATGCTCGATGAGGAAATGGATGACGAGGAAGAATTAGACGAAGAGAATCCGGCCCCTGTCGGAGTGAAATTGGGAAGTACCCGAACAGTCGTGGTACAGCCCCAAGGCAACGTCGTTCGTACCCACGAGACGCTCACGTGTTTGGCGACGTATCAGGACGTGCTGACGGGCAAGCGCCGTGCGGTTTACGGCGAGGAAGCGGCGAACGAATATCCCGAGCGGGTGCAGTTCATGCTTCGGTCGGGGCTGCCCGAGGACGACGAGCGGGCCGAAACGGCGGCGACGTTTTTCAATAAGTTTGCACGAGCCAACAACGTGCCTGAAGACAGCGTCGTGGTGTACGCCATTCCGACGATCGACAACGAGCGGGGTCTGTCGAACCTGGCGGAAGTGATCGAACAGAGCGGTATCGGGAGCCAACTCATCCGGAGCTATCCGGAGTCGCTGTGTGGATCAGTTCCAGCGCTTGGCGGGGGATTGGACGCGATCAACCGGATCTTCATCGCGATCAACATGGGGTCGACGAACCTCGAAGCGTGTGCGTACCGGCGGGGTGAGCAGCTGTCCGGGTTTTCGACGGGCTCGGTCACCGGCAACGAGGTCGACCGGTGGATCGCCAACAACGTCGAGGAAGAAACCCAAGGCCGGGTGAACATCGATCAGACCACGGCGAGGGAGTACAAAGAGGAATACGGCGATTTCAACGATTTCCAGCCGTTTACCGACATCATCCAGCAGCCCGGCGGGGGAACCCACGAGTTCACCATCGAGCGCAGCGTGGTTGACGCGCTCGATCGGTACGTCGACGAAGCCGTCGACGAGATCGCAAACGAGTTCCTCCCACAGCTGGCGAACAGATACATCAAAATCTACAAGCAGACGTTGGAGGAGCCGATCGTTCTCACCGGAGGCATGGCTTGTATCCCCGGTCTCGTTGAAGAGTTCGAGGATCGACTCAGCAAAGAACTCCAGCACGAAGTCGAGGTAACCGCGCCCGAGGAGCCGGTGACTGCTGCTGCACGCGGTGCCCAACGCATCGCTCAGCGGTTCGTGGAGGACGACGCCTACTGATCGCTACAGAAAGAGAGGTCGAGGCCCGGTAGTCATGCGATCCGATCAAGTGCACCGGCTACGACGAGAGGTAGCGTCACGGTAGCATCGGCATAGACGGAAACGTTTCGAGCGTTCTTTTCGAGTTTCCCCCATGAACGGGCCTCATCGAGCGATGCTCCGGATAGTCCCCCGGTTTGGGGTGGATCCATCGTCAGTTGGACCGCATAGTCGTACGCTTTCGGAGTAACGAGCATGGTCTGTAACACGAAGTTCTTCGGAACACCGCCTCCGACGACGAAGGCCCCAGTGCTGTCCGCCTCGTACGCGATGTCGTTTAGATCGGACATATCCGACAGCGCGTCGAGCGAGAACGGGTTAACCTGCGATCGCAGCCATGCTTGGAGTCCGAGTACGGAGTCTTGGATCGCGGGAACGTAGACGGGGACGTCGTTTTCGAAGGCGGTAGCGGCAATCCCCGGAGCTTCATCGACGTTCTCGCGTTCGTTGACGGCGGCGTTTGCCCGTCCGAGTTCTTCCGTGAACGCTCGAATGCTTACCGGCTCTTCGAACGTCGGAAACACTTCCTCGCGGAGGTGTGATTCGAACAGCGCGAAGTGTTCTTGGGGGAGATACACGTTGTAAATGCGGTCGACCTCCTCATCACGGAGCTGTTCGTCGTGTTCGCGTTCGGTGTGCTCCCCGTTGACCCGGCCGTGGTGGTGTTTGCCGCCGATAGCTTCGATCGCGTCGTGTGTGAGGTTCGCTCCGGTCGTGACGAGCACGTCGATGTATCCGTTTCGAATGAGATCCGCGACGATCGCGCGCATCCCGGTCGGAACCATCGCCCCCGCGAGTCCGAAGAACACGGTGGTGTCGCTCGCAAACATCTCCGCGACGGTGTCGGTCGCCTCGTGGATGTTGGCCGCGCCGACGCCTGCGTTGCCGTACTCTTCGATGAGTTCTCCGACTGTCATTCCTGCACTGACATCCGTGTGGCCGATCGGATCGTGTTGGAACTCCGTTCGGGGTTGCTCACCGTTGGCATCGGAATCAGCGTCGTCCATGTAACCACTGCGTGTGGCACGTGTTTCAACGACCCGATCCGCGCTGCTCATCGGAGATCGTCGTCCATCGTCAGCCGATTATAGTCCGGTCGGATGGTCGATAAACGACGTTTCGATCCTCCAGCGATCGAGCAGCGATCCGAGCGCGCGAACGCCGAACGTCTCGGTGGCGTAATGCCCGGCGAGGAAGACGGTGAGTGCACTCTCTTTGGCCTCGTGGTAGGCCTGTTGTTTGCCTTCGCCAGTGATGAGCGCATCCACGCCGACGTCGCTGGCTTCGTCGATCCAATCGACGCCGCTGCCGGTGACGATCGCCACGCGTTCGATCGGCTCCGGGCCGAAGGGAAGCGTCTGTACGCGCTCGTTTTCGAGCGTCGTGAGCCGATCGGTCACCTCCTCGGTGGTCATCGGTTCCGGAAGCCGACCGCGCTGGCCGATCCGTTCTGGACCCACCGATCCGAACGGCGCTCGGTCTCGAAGATCCAGCCGGTCGGCCACTCCAGCCGCGTTCCCCAGCTGTTGGTGGCCGTCGAGCGGAAGGTGGGCGGCGTACAGCGCAATGTCGTTTTCGATGAGAGGGGCGATCCGTTCGTACTTTCGGTCGGTCACTCGTTCGAAGCCACCCCACGACACCCCGTGATGAACGAGGAGGAGATCCGCGTCCAGCGCAGCGGCTTCCTCGACCGTTGCTACGGCGGCGTCGACCGCGAGCGCAACGTGGTCGATCTCGGCTCGTTGCGGTCCGACCTGCAGTCCGTTCGCACTCGCGTCGATATCGGCGAACGCGTCGATACGAAGATGCTCGTCGAGTCGATCGCACAACTCTCGCAGTTCCATACCCCAGATTGAGGAGAGCCTGCCAAAAACGTGGGGCAATGGGGACAACGGTGTCAAGCTCAGTACGACTCGACGCGCAACCCGTCGACGGTCTCGAAGTCGCTCTCGTCTGTCACGACTGGTTCATCGTACTTCAGCCCCGTTGCCGCGACAATGGCGTTCTCTGAATTAAGGTTCGGTTTCGTATTGCTCGCCCGGTGGGTCCCCATCAAGATTCCCTATCGCCGGGCAAGGGTCCCATCGAGTGGTGCGATCGGTTTGTTGGCAGTGAGTTTCTCATAAGCCCGCTGGTTGGGTATCGTATCCGTGCCTGCTCCAACTCCGAAATAGAGCTCCCAAATGACGATGGATGGGAGGCGGAGCGGCAGTCCCGTCGCTTCGAGTTCGGCTGGTTTGGCTTTCGCGCCGTCGTCGTTGTCCCGGAGAGCAATAAGATAATTCGTATCAAGTATCATTCGAGACCATCGTCTGCTCCAGTTCCTCTCGCCCGGCGGCATCGTCAACCCACTCCGTTTCAGTTGCGAAGTCGAGAAGCGTGTACCCGCCGATAAGACGGTCAACCGCCTCTCCCCTCCTTTCAGCGCCTTGATTCGGTCGTGAATCCGAGTAGGCACCCGAATATGCTTATCTGACGTCTCTGAACTCATTGTTAACGAGTGTAAACGCTGCAAAAGCTCACTACGAGCACAAAAGAAGACGTCAAAGGAAAGTCATGTGTCAGCGGCGTGTTGATAGACGAACGACCGGAGCAATTTCCCAGCGAGCGTTGCTGCCTGTCCGTCGTCGCGGTCGTTCACCTCTACCACGTCGAACCCCACACAAGCTGGTGCGAGCGTACGGACCACCGCCTGCATCTCCCGCGCACCGAGTCCGAACGGCTCCATCGTTCCGGTACCGGGCGCAACGCTCGGATCAGCGGCGTCGATGTCGACACTCAGATACACCGAGCCGTCGATCGCCAGTGATTGGTCCCGAACGGACGCCAGCCAGTCCGATAGCTCGTTGGGCTCGACTACGGTTACATCCTCGGCGCTTGCCCGCTCCCACTCGGTTTCGTCGCCGGTTCGCGCACCGAGGATGATCGCCTCATCGGCCGTTTCGAGCGCGTGGTGGGTGACGGTGGCGTGGCTCGACGGATTCCCGTCGTACTCCGCCCGGAGATCAAGATGTGCATCGAGCGCGACGAACACGTCCGGCTCACACGCCCGGACACCGGCGCGGCTGACGGTGTGTTCTCCCCCGATGAGGATCGGTAGCGCCCCTTCATTGCGGATGTCTGAAAGCTTCCCGCCGAGGAACGTGAGATACTCCTCGGCGTCGTCCCACGCGTGGAGGTCACCGTCGTCGTGAACACCGAGCTCGGAAAAGTGACCTCCGGTGTGGTGGTCGTAATCCTCGAACGACCGGGCGAACAGCCGCACTCGATCCGGCCCGAATCGAGTGCCGGGCTGGAACGTCGTCGACACGTCGAGCGGCGCACCGACGATCACGTACGCAGCTGCCTCTCGATCGGTTACTGCTCCGGGAAACATAGGTGGTGGATCAGAACGAGCGTGATCAGACGACTTTCCGTTGGCTCTCGTGTTCGAGATACTCGATCTCGTCGTCAGGAGATGGGTCCAGTCCGTCCGGGACTCGCATCGTAAACGTCTCGTAGCTTTCCAGATCCATTACCTGCATGTCGTCGCCGTCGAGGCTGATGACTTGGCCCTGTTTGCGGTCGATGATCGGCACCCACACCTTCGCGTCGACGGGCTGGGTGAAGTTGCGCTTCCGTTCGTCGAACACGCCTTTCCCCTCGACACGAGCTTTCGCGCTCCCGTGTTTGCCGGGTTTTGCCGTGCTGTAGGAGTTGATCACACAGGGTGTCTCGTCGATCATCACGTAGCTACCCTCTTGGAGATCACGAACTTCCGTCTGTTGTTTCGCCATACCGCGTGTATCAGGTGTGCTGGTATAAACGGTTTGGAAGCATTAGCACCGGTGGAGAGCTACTCGTGGCGTGAGAGGAACGAATCGAGCCGGGAAAGTCCTTCGTTCAACTCCTCGCGCGCCAGTCCGAACCCGATCCGAAAGCGGTCGGACACGCCGAACGCATCTCCCGGCGCGAGAACCACGCTCTCCTCTCGAAGGAACCGTTCACAGAACGATCGTCCGGTCGCAAAGCCGTCCGGAACGGTCACGAAGCCGTTGACACCGACGGGATCGTACCAGTCGAGACCGTGCGTTTCTAACACGCTGTGGGTCTCCGCTTTGTGTTCCCGAGCCAGCCCACGGTTCTCAGCAAGGATCTCGTTTTCCGCGTCGATCGCTTGTTTGGCGACGTGTTGGCCGAACGGTGACGGCGAGATCGTGGTGTAATCCTTCCAGTGATTGATCGTCGAGACGACCTCTGGCGGTCCCGCTAGCCACCCGAATCGAAGCCCAGCCAATCCGTACGCCTTCGTCAGACTGGTTGTCGAAATTCCGTACGGTCCCATGCTGGCCACGGGCGGGATCGGATCGTCGGCCAGCATCCGATACACCTCATCGCACAGCAGATACACGCCGCGGTCGGCGGCCAGTTCGTACACGGCGTTCATCGTCTCCTCGGAGTGGTATTTTCCAGTCGGGTTGTTGGGATTGTTCACGACGACGAGCGTCGTCTCCGGGCGCATGGCCTCCGCGATCGCGTCGGGATCGAGCGACCACTCGGGAGGAGTCAACTCCACGCGCGTGACGGTCCCAAGAGAATCGGGTACCGCGTGCAGGGACTGATAGGTCGGCGTGACGACGACCGCGTGGTCGCCCTCGTTCAACAGCGACAGAAACGCGAGGAAGTTCGCTTCCTGTGTGCCACAGGTGAACACCACTTCGTCCTGATCACGACCGTACCGGGCAGCGATCTCGGCCCGGAACGATGGATCGCCGTTGGTTGGGATCACGTATCCGAGTTTCCCGACATCGAGATCGAATCGGGACGCTGAAAGGCTCCGAATCCCGCTTTCGGCGAGCATGATGTCGGCCTCGTGCTCATGGGCTGCAAACCAGCGCTCCAACGTGAACGGCTCGATATCCATACCACCCGTTCACACCGAAGGCAAAAAATACCATTACTGTGCACTCCGTTCGTCTACCAAACACGATGGATATTCGAATCAAAAAGATAACTATTCGTGTTCTATGATCTGTTCGTGCATGGAACACACGTCACGACGCGGATTTCTGGCAGTGAGTGGGACAGCGGTCGCAGCGGTGTCCCTCGGTGGGATTGTAGGGGGGAGATCGGTTCCTCGGTCGGTCACGTTTGCGACGTACAACATCGAGGATCTCACGACTGAACAGGTACAGTCTCGGGGGGATCCCCAAGCAGCTGCTGCCGCGCGGGTGATTCAGGAGGTTCGTCCGGACGTGCTCGCGCTCAACGAACTCGTCAACAACCGACAGGCGAGTGTGGTCAAAGACGTGCCAGCCACGCCAACGAACGCCCGGGCGTTCGTCGAGAACTACCTGCGCGTTCCGCAGCGCGAGGACCTCACCGGCATCGAGTATCCGTTCGTTCACACGCCACCGAGCAACACGGGCGTCCACAGCGGGATGGATCTCGATAACGACGGGACGATCGACGACACCCCCGGCGATCAGGGATACGCCGACGATGCTTACGGCTTCGGCCAGTACCCCGGCCAGTACGCGCTGGCGATCGTAAGTCGGTACCCGATCGAGACCGACGCAGTCCGGTCGTTTCGACGGTTTCGATGGCAGGATATGCCCGACAGTGAAATCGTGCGCGATCCCGTCTCCGACATGTATCTTACCGATGAGGAGACGGATCGGTTTCGGCTCTCCTCGAAAACCCACGTTGACGTACCCGTTGCCTGTCTTGGCACCACCGTCCACGCGCTGTTGGCCCACCCGACGCCGCCCGTGTTCGATGGGCCGGAGAACTTCAACGGAAAGCGTTGTCACGATGAGATCCGGCTGTTGGCCGACTACGCCGCCGGTGTGAGTTACGTGTGCGATGACGACGGACGACGCGGCGGTCTCTACGACGACGCGTCGTACGTCCTGCTGGGCGATATGAACGCCAGCCCCGGAGACGACGAGACGCTCCGGGCTGTGGATACGTATTTCCTCGGTGGGGAATTCAACACCCGACGGTTCCCCACGAGTCCCGGTGGCGCACAGGCTAGTTCACCGTATTTAACGGCCGAGTTCGGACAGCAGGTCGATTACGTGCTCCCCTCACCGGATCTCTCGGTCCGTAACTCCGCGGTGGTGTGGCCCAGCGAGAACGCGAACCGGCGAGGGCTGAGACGGGACGTGGAGACGGCATCCGATCACAGGCTGGTTTGGGCCGATGTGGTGCCGTAAATTCAACACCAGATCCTCCATCGAATTCAGCAATTGCCTTGGGATCGGGTCATCCAGACGCCGACAGCGCAGTGGCATGTGCTCAGTCCTCGATTCGCTCGTCCTCTCGTTGACGCATGCTCTGGCGCGTGAACTGCGGTCGCGCGCGGATTCCCCGTCGTTTCCGGAACGAGTGATACAGCACCGCGGCAATGCCGAGCGAGAGCACTATCATGAAAAGCGCCCCGAGCAGTTCCGCAGCGATGTACAACGCTACGGTCGAAAGCACGCTGACCGATAGCCCCATCCCGAGCACGAGCCGTTTGGCAAGGGTGTCGAGCACGCCGTTAGGGTCGTTCAGTTCGGATTGGACGACGAGGTTATCGCGTTCGACGCGGTCCAACGCGCTTTCGAGTTTCGGTGGCACGCGCAGCGTCGATCGCGTCGCTCGTTCGAATTCGTCGAGCTGTTCGCGGACGAACTCGCGCGCAGTGGCTTCGAGGTAACCCTCTTCGCGTAGGAACTCCGTTGCGACCGCGATGAAATCGAACTCCGGATCGAGCGTGACACAGACGCCTTCGACGACGGTTGCCACCCGGAGCACGAGCGCGAGATCCGGCGGCAGGCGGAGCGGGAACTCGTAAACCGTGTCTTCGATCTGGTTGATTATCTGTTGGACGCGGTACTGTTCGATTTCCTCTCCCCGGGCATCGGCGATGGCGAGTTCCATTACGTCCGCCATCACCTCTCGATCAGCTTCGGGACTGAGCGTTCCCATCTCGATGAGCGCATCGAGTATGGCGTCCGTATCCCGGTTTGCGATGGCAATGTAGAAATCGACGATCCGATCTTGGACGAACGGATCGACTCGACCACTCATCCCGAAATCGTACAGTACAAGAGTTCCATCGGGTTTGACTGCCAGATTTCCAGGGTGGGGATCGGCGTGAAACACGCCGTGGACGATGATCATCTCGAAGTACGCTCGTTCGAGCGTTTCGGCGAGCTGGGTACGATCGACGTCGAGCGCGTCGACGTCATCGATTTCGGTTATCTTCGTTCCACTGACGTACTCCATCGTGAGCACCCGGCCGGTCGAGCGTTCATCAACGACGACTGGTACCTGGACATTCTCGTTGTCGAGATCACCTCGGATCTCACGGAGCATAGCCGCCTCCCGTTCGTAGTCCATCTCCTGTCGGATAACTCGGGCGAACTCATCAGCAAGCGTCTCAAGCGAGAACGCTTGTGCTTCATCGACGAACGGCACCAACAGGGGCACCGAGAATTTGATGACGCGCAAGTCGGTTCGGACGAGCGGCCCGATTCCCGGACGACGGACTTTCACCGCCACAGTCTCATCGTCGAATTCGGCAACATACACCTGTCCGAGGCTCGCACCGCTGATACTCTCGGTGTCGAAGTTGTCGTAGGCTTCCTCGATGGGACCGAGTTCGGATTCGATCACATCTCGCGCCTCGGGCCACGGCGCGGGCGGAACCCGGTCTTGGAGTTGAGTCAGCTCGTCGATGTACTCCGGTGGAAGGATATCGGGCCGCGTCGAAAGCAGTTGTCCCAGTTTGATGAACGTCGGCCCGAGCGTGAGAAAGGAGCTTCGAAGGGTGCGCGCGCGTTCGCGATGCTGTTCGCTCGACACCCGCCGCCCCTCTCCGAACAGGAGAAACCGGTGACGATCACGGGCGAACGCGAAGAAAAGCGGAAGGAACTGCCACGCGACGACGAAAAACCGCCGGTACGCGCGGAACATCACCGATCTGCCACCTCAGCCCTCCGTGATCGGGATCCGACGCCCGGTCGACTTGGGTAACCGGAGCTTGAGAACGCCCCGGTGGATGGTCGCCCCATCATCTACGTCCGCGTCGGTATCGACGTCCGGTGGGAGGGGTAACGTGACGTCGATAAACATCGACCGATCTTCTTTGAGATATCGGAACTCGGTCGGAGACTCCTTTTCACGGCGGGCTTCGATCCGGAGCTGGTGGTCGTTCACCCACACGTCTACTGTCTCCGGGGTTGCCCCCGGAAGATCGACGACGAGTACGTACTCGTCGTCGGACTCCCCCACATCGACGAACACCGAATCGGGCAACCCCAGCTCCCGAACCGCATTACGTAGGGCAGACATACCTGTATGTACGCTCGCATGGGCGAAAAAACCCCCGGAACACGTTCTATCGGGCAACGTCTCGTTCGGTGCTCTGGCGTTTCGGACCGTCCCCCGGGACGTTTTTGTTGCATCGCACGGACGGTCAGATATGACTGACGTGTGCGGGGGGTTCAGTTCGGTAGCTCGGGTGGACGCTGCACGATCGAAACTGCTCGAGGCCTCGAAGCCACTCACCGACACCGAGCGAGTATCCCTCTTGGAGGCGGGCGGACGGGTGCTCTCTGCGCCTGTTCGATCCAACCGTGACGTTCCCGCCTACCAACGGGTGGCGATGGATGGGTGGGCCGTTCGTGCTCGGGACACGTTCGGGGCAAGCGATCGCTCGCCGGTGACGCTCGGAGCAAGCGAGACGGTGGGTCCGGATAGCGTCGTTCCGGTCGATACCGGTCAGAAACTCCCATCGGGTGCCGACGCAGTGGTACAGGTCGAACAAACGGAACCCCACGATGACGAGGTGGAGATCTTCGAAGCTGTCGCAGGCGGTGAGAACGTCGCTCCGATCGGTGAAGATGTCGAGATGGGACAGCAACTGTTCGATTCCAGCCACCAGCTTCGGCCGTCGGATCTCGGGCTGCTCAAATCAACTGGCGTCTCGGACGTCCCGGTGTACGAACGCCCGACTGTCAGCGTGATTCCGACCGGAGAAGAACTGGTCCAATCCACACCAGAGCCGGGAGAAACCATCGAGACCAACGGCCAGACCGTCGCCCAGTACGTCGATCGGTGGGGTGGTACACCCATCTATCGGGACGTCGTTCCCGACGAGTTCGAGGCGTTGGGTGTCGCCATCGAACGTGATCTCACCGCTGACGTCGTCGTCACTACCGGTGGCACGAGCGTTGGCGAGCGTGATCTCGTTCCCTCAGTGGTCTCGGAACTCGGACGGGTGCTCGTTCACGGGGTGGCGCTTTCACCGGGACATCCGGTTGCTCTCGGCATCGTCGACGATACGCCGGTCGTCATGTTACCGGGTTATCCGGTTTCCTGTATCGTCACTGCCGTGCAGTTTCTCCGACCGTTGATCAAGCACGTGGGCCACTGTCAGTGTGACCCCCACCCCGCCACGGAGGCGCGGCTCTCGCGGAAGATCCACAGCGAGCCGGGCGTACGGACGTACGCCCGAGTGACGGTCGATCGATCCGGAGAACAACCCATCGCCACGACGGCCTACGTGAGCGGTGCAGGGGTCCTTTCAAGTGTCGCTTTCACCGATGGGTGGGTCGTCGTTCCCGAATCACGCGAAGGGATACCGGAAGACGAACTGGTTACGGTCGAAAACTGGGAGGCACACCGATGAGAAAGGAGTTCCGAAATCTGGCATCGCCCGAATCAGTTCACGAGGCCATCGAATCGCTCGATCTCACCGGCGATCCAGAGCGGGTACCGCTGCGGGCAGCCAGGGGTCGTGTACTGGCCGAACGACTCGACGCACCGATCGACGTTCCGGGGTTCGACCGGGCGAGCGTCGACGGCTATGCTGTGTGGGCACGGGATACGTTCGGTGCTACCGAGACTGATCCCGTCGAACTCGACCGGATCGGAACCGTCCACGCGGGAACGGAGCCGGACACGGAGGTCGAATCGGGTGCGTGCGTGGCGATCTCGACGGGAGCAGTTCTTCCAGCGGGTGCAGACGCCGTCGTGATGGTCGAGCGAACTGACGAACGCGACGGTCGGATCGAAATCCGAACGAGCGTCGCTCCCGGCGAGCGTGTGATGGCTGCCGGTGCAGACATCGCGGCTGGCGAACGGGCGCTCGGACCGGGGACGCGACTGACACCCCGAGAGATCGGTCTTCTTTCGGCGTTGGGTGTCAGTGAGGTGGCGGTCGTCGGTGCGCCTTGCGTGGGTATCATCTCCACTGGCGACGAACTCGTTCCACCGGGCGAGCAACTGAACAGCACCGCCGGACAGATCTACGACGTCAACAGCTACACGATCGCGGCTGGCGTCGAAGCCGCCGGTGGTACCGTCGAACGGTATCCCCACGTTGGTGACGACTACGGGGAGATGGAACGGGTGCTCCGGAAGGCTGCAAGCGAGTGTGATCTCGTGGTGTCGTCGGGATCAACGAGCGCTGGTGCTGTCGACGTCGTCTACCGCGTTCTCGAACAGCAAGGCGAACTTCTCGTTCACGGCGTGGCGGTCAAACCCGGAAAGCCGATGCTGGTCGGTGAACTCGAAGACGCCGCCTACGTCGGGCTGCCCGGCTATCCCGTCTCGGCGCTCACGATCTTCAACACGTTTCTCGCGCCAGCGATCCGGCGTGCAGCCGCCCAGCCGACTCCTCGAACCACGACAGTTACCGGCCGAATGGCACAGCGAGAACGGTACCGTGAGGGTCGGTTGCGTTTGCTTCCCGTCGGGCTGGTCGAAAGCGGCTCGAATGAAACGCTCGCTGTCGATACCACTGCAAGCAGCGACACCACTTGCTCGATCGATATCGACGGCGAGACACTGGTGTATCCCGTCGATAAAGGAAGTGGGGCGACGACGAGTCTCGTAGAAGCCGATGGTGTCGTGAAGATGCATCCAGACACCCACGAGATCGCCACGGGAGAGCGCGTCGAAGTGTCGCTGTTCTCTCCCGCCGTTCGTCCGCCGTCGGTGTTCGGTGTCGGTGAGGACGATCCTGCGTTTTCGGAACTGCTCGACCGTGTCGATCGTCCACGCTATCTCGGAATGGGAAGCCGAGCGGGTTGCAGACGGCTACGAAACGGGGTCGTCGACGTCGCACTCGTCACTTCTGGAACCGTTTCGACGACCCTCACGACCGACACCGCAGCCGAACTCGAAGACAGCCTCACCACCGCGCTCGGGTTCGAAACGACGGTACTGGGAGGTTGGACGCGCGAATGGGGACTGATCGTTCCAGCAGACAATCCCGAAGACGTGACCGGACTAGCTGATCTCGTCGATTTAGATCTCCGTTTTGTCAACCGAACCACTGATTCGGGACTGCGAGCGACACTTACCGACGCGATCGACAGGCTGGCAGCCGAGCGGTCGGAATCACCCCAAGCGTGCATCGACTCGATCGATGGATTCGAGTTCGCGGTTCGTGCCCACGAAAGTCCGATACGGTCGGTGCTTGATGGGACGGCCGACGCCGGACTCGGGCTTCGGTCGACCGCCAACCGACTCGATGTCGAGTTCGTTCCGGTGGGTACCGAACGCGTGTTCGTGCTGGCAAACCCGGATCGAACGGACAAAGACGGCGTGATCGCGCTCGATACCGCTCTGTCGGCGGCCGGTGTGGGTATCGACGCGGATTCGACGCCTGCATCGGCTGTCACTGACGTAGATAGCTTCACCGGTCGTCCGGGTTACGACCGATTGTAGTCCCTGCTATCCCCGCGACCGGGAACGGACGACACCATCAATCCGTCGCGGGACTACGGGAGGGTGTGATGATCTCGTCTAGCTGTGCCACCCGTTGGTCACCGAGGACACAGATACCGCGTCTGTCGTGACCGTGTCGTTCGACGTGAATACCGTCGAGACCGACGTTCCACGCTGCTCCGATGTCTTGTGGGCTGTCACCAGCGAGTACCCCCCGAGCGATGTCACCGTCGTTGCGGATGCCCATCCTTGCGAGCGTCTCGTACACCGGCGTCGGGTCCGGTTTCCAACCGGTATCGTCGGTACAACAGAACACGGCGTCGAACCAGTCCCGGATGTGGAGCTGATCGAGCACCGGATCGGTGAGATACCGCTGACAGTGTGTCACCACTCCGATCGGACAGTCGAGCGTCGAGAGGAGTCGTTCGGCGTCGTCGTACAGAAACGTAGCCGCCGCGCGAGCCTCGGCGTCCTCGACGTCGTGGAACACCGACCAGAAGCGGGCTGGGTCGATCCCTTTCTCTGCAAGGAGTGTGTTGCGGTGATCTCCGAACCCATACCAGAGCGCCGTCGTCTCCCACTCGGAAAACTCGTGGCCGAGTCGGTCTCCAACGGCCATTATTACCTCTCTCGTGTAGCTCGGTTCGACATCGACGAGGGTCCCGTCGAGATCGAACACCCAAAAATCATACGACTCAAGCGTCGAATCCATCGGAACACCGAATACGGTCCGAGAACGCATAATTTTTGTCCTGGCTTCAGCGTGGCTCTCGGACATGAATCGCGCTTCCGAGGTGGTTTTTCACCACTTCGTCAGCGCTCGTGGCGTTTCCAAACGGCGATGGCTGGCGTTCGAGCGCTTCCTCGATGGCGTCTTTCAGCGCATCGAGGTACGTCTCATTCGTTCGCAACTCGACGAACGCGACGTGTTCGACGGCGACCGGTCCCAATACGTTCTCTGCCAACTCCCGGAGCGGTAGCTGGTCGTTTACCGCACCACGCCAGAGATGATCCCGGAAAAACAACCATCCGTCCGCTTCCGGTCGAGCGGCGGGCCACGACACCAACGTCTCGAACGTCTCTGGGTCGACTCGCACGTCCGTGTCGGGTTGCAGCCGAAAGCGAACCCGAAGGATGTACGCCGCTGCTGGATCAGTCACGATTCACGAAGGGCTTCGAACTGCTCGGCGAGATCGATGTCCTGCTCGGTGATGCCGCCCGCGTCGTGGGTCGTCAGGCGCACCTCAACCTCCCGCCACCCGATCGTGATCTCGGGGTGGTGAAACGCCGACTGAGCGATCCCACCGATCCCTGCGGCAAAGCCCACCCCATCGAGGTAGCCATCGAACTCGTAGGTGCGAACGATTTCCTCGCCGTCGCGCTCCCAGTTGTCGGGCAACGATACCTCGATCTCCTCATCGGATAACGTCTCCGTCATACCTGATCGAACGGCCGGATCGCACATAACAGTCGGGGTAATGTTGAAAACCAAGGCTAGTACCCGCGCCGGCGTTCGGCCGTCACCGAAGGGATCAGCTCCGGTGGTCGAACACCCGTTGTACCTTTCCGGTTTCTGTGCGTTCGATCGTGTCGGGTTCGACGACGGTGATCGCATCGGGCGTCAGATCGAGGATTGCGTTCAACCGTTCGAGGATCCGCGTTTCGAGCGCCGTGAGATCATCTTCGTAGCGCTCGTGATGTTCAGCCGTAATTTCTATCCGATCGAGTGCACCCTCTCGACTGAGATCGATTCGGTAGTGGGGAGCGACCTCGGGGATGTCGAGCATCGTCGCCTCGATTTGGCTGGCGTACACGTTCACGCCGCGAACGATGAGCAGATCGTCGGTTCGTCCCGTGACGTTGTCCATCCGGGCGTGCGTGCGTCCACACGCACACGGTTCGCGGGTGAGTGACGTGATGTCACCCGTCCGATAGCGCAAGAGGGGAAGAGCTTCTTTGGTGAGCGTCGTGAGAACGAGTTCGCCCTGCTCACCGTCCGGAAGCACCTCGCCCGTCTCGGGATCGATGATCTCCGGATAGAAATGATCCTCCCAGACGTGGAGTCCATCTTGTGCCGCCGCGCACTCGATCGAAACGCCGGGACCAATGATCTCCGACAGCCCATACACGTCGATAGCGGTGACGCCCAGCGCCGCCTCGATCTCCTCGCGCATCGGATCGGTGAACGGTTCGGCACCGATCAACACCGTCGACAGGGGTAACCCATGGGGATCGATCGATCGCCGTTCCATCTCCTCGGCGAGGTACAGACAGTACGACGGCGTACAGGCGAGCACGTCACAGCCGAGATCCACCAACAGCTCGATCTGTCTCGCCGTGTTTCCTCCACCGACGGGGACCACCGTCGCCCCGAGCTCCTCACAGCCGTCGTGAAACCCCAGTCCGCCCGTGAACAACCCATACCCATACGCGTTCTGAACGACATCGTTCTCCGTAACGCCCGCCGAAGCCAATGACCGGGCCATCACCGACCGCCAGATACCGAGATCCGCGTCGGTGTACGAAACGATCTTTGGCGTACCAGTCGTCCCCGACGACGCATGAACTCGTTGGACAGCATCCCAATCGACCGCAAACAACCCGTCGGGAAACTCCACTCGAAAATCCTCCTTCGTGGTGAACGGGAGCCGGGCGCAGTCCTCGATTCCATCAATGTCCCCCGGTGAAAGCCCTGCCTCCTTCAACACCTCCCGATAAAACGGCACGTTCTCGTGAGCGTACGTCACGATATCGCGCAATCGCTCGGATTGTAGTTCATGCAGCCGCTCTCGGTCGGACGTTTCGATCGTACTATACGTCATTAATGTTAGTTTGCAATGCCATACCAAATGTGTTTGGGTCAGTTTGACACGACTCGAGGAACGAGATAGATGGGTGTCACCACATCAGTCGGAACCTCCGGAAGAGAGCAACCCTACTCGCCGAGAGGACCGCCGATCCAACGTGTACATGAATGGCTCGTTTATTGTGTTGAATGGTAAATTTCAAAAGTTCTATGAAGGTGGGAAGGCAATATAACAATAAATCATGAATATTTCACTGTCGAGGCTCGAACGAACGTCAGTACCGGAGATTACAACGACCATACGCAACGCCGGTATCGGGGGAGCTGGTGGGGCTGGATTCCCCTCATACGCGAAGTGGGAGCGTGTAGAAGAGGTCGATTCGTTGCTCATAAATCATCAGGAGAGCGAACCGAACTTCTTCGTCGACAAATGGCTGGGGCAAACGCATACAGCGGCGTTAGCGACGCTGTTCGACGCATTACTCGACCGGTTGTTTGACGTGATCGTCGTGGCTGCAAAGGAGGTCGATCGGAACGAGTACACGAGTGAGTTGGAAGCAGCGACCGACGCCACTGTGTATCTTCCTGAGGAGTTGCCAGTCGACGACGCCGAGACTGGGGTCGTCTTCGCCTACACGGACGACCGGTATGAGTACGGAATGGAAAGCGTTCTCCTCCGACTCGTCGATGGCACCATCATCCGCGACGATCTCCCGATGGATCACGGATGGATCGTCCAAAACACCGAATCCATCTACAACATGTATCGAACCTTCACGGAAGGCACACCAGTAACCCACAAGTACCTCCACGTGGACGGGGAGGTTCCCCGGCACCGGTTCCTGCGAGCACCGATCGGCACTCCCGCGACCGAACTTCTTCGGGCAGCTGGCCGTCCAGTTACGGAGCTGCCGGCCGATGCGGTGCTCGCCGACGGTGGTCCAGGATGGTGTTTCTTGATCGATGAACCGCCCGATCGGTTCGGAATCCGCAAACGAACGAACTGTCTCCTCGTGATTGACGAGGAGACTGCGACGGAACAGACGCTTGGCGAGGACCGGATCAACATCCTCACGGAATACGACCACAGCAAGCAGGAGATGGAAACCGAACCGACGGCGACGATCGATCCGGATTACGTGCGGATCCCGCTGATCACGAACACCGCGTTTCAGGGTATCGTCGAACCGAGCCACCCCATCGTTGAACCGGGTGATCACGTCGAGACGGGGCAGATGATCGCCACACCCAACTCAATGGGTATCAGTATCCCACAACACGCGTCCATCGACGGGACGGTGACGGACGTTTCCGAACGGTGTATCGAGATCGAGACGGATGATCGCGTGCGATCTACTCGCGCAAGAGCCAAGACTGGTACCGGGATCGGATACTGGACATGGTGTGTGACGTGTGGTTCACACGCCATTCCCCCAATGGATGAACCAATGCTCGATCCTACTCGGTACGTCTGTCCAGAGTGTCGGTAGCGACCTTCCGCTACCGACGGCACGGACGCCAAAACGGTCGGTGATCTCTATACATTGCTTCCCGCCACCGGAAGCTCATCATCCGATCAGCGTGACAGCGTCGTTGTGACGTCCGATCTGATCCACGCGTTAGCGTTCGATCGGTCACAAATGACGTATCTATCCCCATCCTCGTAGGATGCATACTCATCGAGATCGGGAACGGGAAGAGAGCTACCCGCATCTACTCGGAGCGAATCATCGATGGTGTCCGGTCGTTCTCCCATCAAATTTTGCTATTTCTCAGTACGATATATACTCTGTGTTTAAATAATAATATCGTATTATGATGTCACGGTGTGTGGTACCATCCGGTGACAGATAAAACGAGCCAGTCGAGAAACGACGATCGGTGGTACCACGTTGGAGATTCCATCGTCACCGACGATCCTCAGCCGGTGATGTGCGCTTCGACCAGCAGTTCAGCCACCGAAATCACGGCCAGAATCACCATTCCCTCGACGATCGACAGTACACCAGCGTCGATGGTGTAGATAACTGCGGCCATCGCACCCAGCAGAATGAATAGTTCAACTGTGTATAATTTCTGAAGATCACGACGGTGTGCCATGTATTCACCTAGTTCTCTAAGTTCACTGGTAGCCGCGCTCAAAATACTCCTTTCCACCATGCAATAATATAATTCAGCATATTATATAAATATTTTCTATTTTTCAAACCATAGATAGATATACCGGTGTGTTTTTCCCGCCGTTGGCAGTAGCTACGGCGTATGACCGACGCACCAGTTGTTGATGAACTGACACCGCCGGTACGAACGCTCATGGGTCCCGGTCCAAGTGATGTTCATCCCCGGGTGTTACGCGCGATGGGGACGCCGCTGGTGGGCCACCTCGATCCCGTTTTTCTCGACGTGATGAACGAGGTCCAAGAGCTGCTCCGGTACACGTTTCGGACGGACAATCAGTGGACGCTCCCGATCAGCGGGACAGGATCGGCGGCGATGGAAGCGGCGTTTGGCAACTTGGTCGAGCCCGGGGATACGGTGCTCGTGCCATCGAACGGTTATTTCGGCCACCGGATGGCGAGCATGGCGAACCGGGCCGGGGGCGAGGTGGTTTCGGTCGACGCACCGTGGGGAGAGCCGCTCGATCCGAATGACGTACGCGATGCGTTCGAGACTCACCAGCCCGAGGTGTTCGGGTTCGTTCACGCCGAAACGAGCACCGGCGTCCGCCAGCCTGCGGTGTCCGAACTGACCGAGATCGCTCACGCTCACGACGCGTTCGTGATCGCAGACACCGTCACGTCGCTCGGTGGTGTCGAGCTGCGCGTCGACGCGTGGGACATCGACATCGCGTATTCGAGCGCGCAAAAATGTCTCTCCTGTCCCCCGGGTGCGAGCCCGATCACGCTGTCGGATCGGGCGATAGATCGGATCCTCACCCGGGAGACGCCCGTTCGGTCGTGGTATCTCGATCTGTCGTTGCTAGAAGGATACTGGGGGGAAGATCGCTCGTACCATCACACGGCCCCGATCACGAACGTGTACGCGCTGCGGGAGGCACTCCGATTGGTGGCCGAGGAAGGTATTGAACGCCGTTGGGAGCGCCACCGACGGGTCGCGCGAACGCTCGTTTCGGGGATGGAGGATCTCGGGTTGGACAGGTACGCCGCCGAAGAGTACTGGCTTCCCAGCTTGAACACCGTACGTATTCCCGACGAGGTCGACGAGACGGCGCTCATCGACCATCTATTGAGCAAATACGGCATCGAGATCGCCGCAGGACTCGGCGACCTTGCCGGTGAAGTGCTCCGCATCGGCTGTATGGGCCATTCTGCTCGCCCTGCAAACGTTCAGTATCTCCTCTCAGCACTCGAAGAGTCGCTCAACCGTTCCTAGTGGGGCCACCTCGCGGTTCGAAAGCGCGATGGACGAGACTCCCACCGTGTAGCTCGCTCCATCTCAGCCACCCCGAGTTACGTGTCATCTTCTGGACCGGAACAAACGGTGACCTGCGTTCGTCCAGTCGTCAGTCCCGGCCGAGCTAAGAGAGTCGGAACACGACTCGAAAAACTAAACGATCTTCTATCATGGACCTCGATTAAACATTATTTGCGTTTTATTGATGAGGATTTAACGATGGTAATGGATAATCGTGGGAATTCTAGTTCTCGGGTCGCAATATTTATCACGAATGGTGTCTAATGATATGGTAGTTAGTACCAAACGACTATCAGCCACGTAGTACGGTGACACATGTGAGTGCGAACTCGAAACGATCGGAATCGAACAGTGTGGAATCGCTCGATTGGATGCTATCGGTCGACGATCGGTTGCTCGCCTACTTCGGCAAGCACGGTCCGGGGCTGTGTCCCGAGGCGGCCGGGATGCTCGGACTTCACGTCTCGTTTGCCGAACAGCGGTGCGAAACGCTGTGTGAACACGGGTTCTTACGCAAACGCGACACCCGTTATCACCTGACGGATCGCGGACAGCAGTATCTCGACACCTACGAGTAGACTATCGGTGAACTCGTTGGATGGGGATCGTGAAAGTCATTCATCCGCTCCGTTCGCGCGTTCGATGCCCCGTTTGACGCCGTCGGCGATGATCTTATAACAGAGACCTGCCACTCCCGTGAGTATCACTATCGTTCCCAGAAGTAAAGCGATCACTCCGATCAGGAGGACGCTCGTCGATCCCATCGTTCCGAGGGAGATCCATAGCGATCCGAGGGCGATCATGCTCCCCCCGCCAAGAACGGTGAACAACAGCGAACGGATCAGTCTGAAACCGTATGCGTTGGCTTCCGAGAGGGTCACAGCAGCCATATCTTTCCATGAGATTAGCGAGTAATGTCTCTATCGTTGTGACGACCGTTTCGACGAGCCTCGCTGCTCGGGTTCCTTACTCGTCGTCTTTGGGTTGGCCCCAGTACTCCGCTCTAGTGGGGCGTTCCTCGACAGCCATCACGTCAAGGTCATCCTCCGTAGCGTGGATGGCTTCAAGGGCGGCCTCCGCGCTCGGGACGGTCGAGAAGTACGTCACCGACTCCTCGACGGCGACTTCGAGAGGATCGCGGTTGCGCGAAACGATGAGATCGATCTCTCCGTCTCGGATGGCCTCCTCGAACGTCTCGGTGTCCTCGAACGCCACGATGTCGAAGTACTCCTCGAACCCCTCGACAGGGAGGTCCACGACGGCCGTTCCCTCCGTCGGGATCGGTTTGTCAGTGGCGTCTTGGGCCTTGTCGTAGGCTTTTCCGAACGACTGGGCGGTACCCATAATCTCGCCAGTGGATTTCATCTCCGGACCGAGACGTGGATCGCTGCCCGGGAGCCGGTCGAACGGAAGCACGACTTCCTTGACGCTGGTGTGTACTGGCACCTGTTCGGTCACGTCGAGATCGGACAACGATCGGTCGGCCATCACTTTCGCGGCAAGCTTTGCGATCGGTACGCCGGTCGCTTTCGAGACGAAGGGCACCGTCCGCGAAGCACGGGGATTGGCTTCGAGGACGTACACCTCGCCGTCTTGGACGGCAAGCTGGACGTTCAACAGTCCGACTGTCGAGAGTTCACGAGCGATGTCCTCAACGACCTCACGTACGCGACGGTTGACGTCCCGCCCGAGCGATCGTGGCGGGATCATACACGCCGAATCACCGGAGTGAACGCCTGCGCTTTCGACGTGCTCCATGATGCCCCCGATGAGCACGTTCTCACCGTCGGACACCGCATCGACGTCCAGCTCTACGGCGTCTTCGAGGAAGCGATCGATGAGGATCGGCTTTTCCGGACTGACACGAACGGCCTCCTCGATGTACGTTTGCAACTCTTCGTCGTCGTACACGACCCGCATCGCCCGACCACCGAGCACGTACGACGGACGCACGAGCACCGGGTAGCCGATGTCGTGGGCAAGCGTGAGCGCCTCGTCTTCGCTTCGCGCCGCGCCGCCTTCGGGCTGGGAGATGTCGAGTGACTCCATCAGCGCGTTGAACCGATCCCGGTCTTCGGCGAGATCCATCGCATCGACGGACGTACCGAGGATCGTACAGTCCAGTTCCCGGCGGTCGAGTTCGTCTTCGAGTGGATTGCCGATATTGACCGACGTCTGGCCACCGAACTGCACCATCACCCCGTCAGCACCGGTCTCTTCGACGACATCAGCGACCTCCTCGGCGGTGATCGGCTCGAAAAATAGCCCGTCAGACGTATCGTAATCCGTACTCACCGTCTCGGGATTGTTGTTCACCACGTGGACGTCGATTCCGAGTTCCTCCAACGCTTGAACTGCGTGCACCGAACAGTAGTCGAACTCCACGCCTTGCCCGATGCGGATCGGCCCGCCGCCGACGACCACGACGCTGTCGACGTCCCGGTCGACCTGCACTTCGGTGTGGTCGCTCTCGACGTAATTCACGGGGTCGCGTGCGGAGTAGTAGTATGGTGTGGAGGCGGCGAACTCGCCTGCACAGGTGTCGACCTGCTTGAACTGCCGGTCGACAGTTGCCTGTTCGACTGCGTCGACCCGCTCCGGCGTTGCCGCCGTGCCGGATCCGTATTCGGATACGTCGGCCGTGGTTGCCGACGTCTCGGTGAGTGCTGCGACCTGTCGGTTCGTAAAGCCGGCTTCGGCAGCCGGCTCGAACTCACCGTTCTGTGCCGCGCTGGCGGCCTCTGCGATCCGACCGAAGCGCTCGACGTACCAGCGTTCGATCCCTGTCAGTGCCACTATTTCCTCGACGCTGTACCCCCGATCGAACGCCTCGAACATCGCGTACGGACGGTCAGGGGTAGGCGTTTCGAGATACGCCGATTCGAGTGTGTCGTCGTCGACCGTCGCCCAGTCGACGCTTGGTTCGTATTCGCTCGATCGAAGCGCCTTGAGTAGGCTCTCCTCGAAGGTCCGTCCGATCGCCATCGCTTCGCCCGTCGATTTCATCGCTGTCGTGAGCGTGAAATCGACGTCCTCGAACTTGTCTTTGGGCCACCGGGGAACTTTCGTCACCACATAATCGATCGCTGGCTCGAACGCCGCAGTCGTCTCGCCCGTGATCTCGTTTTCGATCTCGTGCAAGCGCTTTCCGAGCGCGACTTTCGCGGTGACCCGGGCGATCGGGTAGCCGGTCGCCTTAGAGGCCAGCGCCGAAGACCGTGAGACGCGCGGATTGACTTCCACCACGCGGTACTCCCCGCCCGGGGTGCCGTCGTCGCGCCACGCGAACTGAATGTTACAGCCGCCTTGAATCCCGAGATCGCGGATCACGTCGAGCGCTGCCGTCCGCATCACTTGGTGACCGTCGTCAGGAATCACCTGACTCGGCGTGACGACGGTCGACTCGCCGGTGTGGATCCCCATTGGATCGATGTTCTCCATGTTACAGATGATGATGCACGAATCCGACTCGTCGCGCATCACCTCATACTCCAACTCGACCCAGCCAGCGATCGATTCGGTGATCTGTACCTCGTGGTTGCGCGACAGCTGGAACCCCTTTCGGACGCGCTCTTTCAGTTCGTCCATCTCCTCGACGACGCCGCTCCCGCTGCCACCGAGCGTGTACGCCGTCCGCATGATTACCGGCAGCCCACCGACGGCCTCGACGGCGTCTTCGACTTCATCCATCGCCGTGACCGTCTCCGACCGACACACCGGCTGGTCGATCGATTTCATCCGCTCGCGGAACAGATCCCGGTCCTCGGTCGCGTAAATGGTGTCTAGCGGCGTTCCCATGATCTCCACGTCGTACTCTTCGAGAACACCCTGCTCTGCGAGTTCGGCCGTGACGTTCAACCCCGTCTGTCCACCTAGCCCGGCGATGACGCCGTCGGGGGTCTCCTTGCGGATGACCTCGGCGATCGCTTCGGTCGTGATCGGTTCGATGTACACCTTGTCAGCCATCTCCGGATCGGTCATGATCGTCGCGGGATTGGAGTTGACGAGCACGACCCGCGCCCCTTCCTCTTGGAGCGCGCGACACGCCTGTGCACCGGAGTAATCGAATTCAGCTGCCTGTCCGATCTGAATCGGACCGCTTCCGATAAGCAGAATCGTCCGCTGGTCACTCATTACCTGATACCATTCGCACATCGTAATAAGTTCGGCGAAATTCTACGAATGACGGAAATCGGTTACGAATTTCGGAAACGGCACCGCAGCATCATCCCAGAGACATCGAATCCGAGAAGCAAGGTGAGAAACAGCGGCGGTGATGACCCCGTAGAACGCACTGTAGTGTGCTCAGGTGGAATGAATCCGATATCGGTAGGGATGCTCGTGGATGACTTCGACCTCCGAATCGGCGTATCGTCCGAGGATCGTGGCGATCTGGTGGGTGCTGTCAAACGCCTCACCGTGTTCTTCGAGCAGATCGAGGATTTCCCGCGCAGTTAGCGGCTCGTCAGGCTCGACCGACCCAATCACATCTCGAATCCGTTCGAACTCACCCCGGTGGACGGACATACGGATACACACTGTTGCGAGTACTATAAAGACAGTACCCCCTCGTTTGACGTGTCGTATCGTCGAATACGCTCCCGGGTATCAAGCGGGAGTGTCGTGTTCGTCCTCGAACTCCCGGTGGGTTCGGTACTCATCAACGAAAGCGGTAACGTCGAATTCGAGCATCTGGGATTCGAACTCGGCGGTCGCGGCGTCGTCGTCAGTGTGACTGATGGCGTGCTCCATGAGTTCGACGACGAGTTCGACGACGACCTCATGGAGCCGCCGGGCGTCGTCGTCGGTCAGCCACACCCGTGTGAACCCGACGGTGCCGTCGTCGCTCGCGTCTGCGCTGGTCACCCGATCGGGGAACTCCTCCATGACCATCCCCATAACGTGCATCGTTCCAAACGGAGTTCCGTCGGTCGTTTCGATGGCATCATCCAGAACCGCGACGAGATCTTCGGGAACGAACCGACTCAGGGGATGGATATCCAACACGACCGCGTGGGTCTCACCACACCCACAAGCGATCTCTCGGAGACCCATATCGAGATCGTGGTAATCGATCGACTCACCACACGGTAACGAGAGTTCGGACGCTTCTCCCCCAGGGACGCGGGGCTCTGCCATACGAACGGTACCGTCGGCGAACGGTTAAGAACCGCGCCTCAGTCCTCGGACTCGTCGTCCTCTTTCTCATCCACCGCTTCGTCCCGTTCGATCTCGACCTCAACCTCGATTTCGAGACCGTCGACCTCTAGCTCAGCTTCTGCGGTGTGTGTATCGCCCACTTCGATTTCGAGCTCGTTCTCTTCGACTTCGACCTCTACCTCTACCTCGACGTTCAGGTCACCGTCGGGCTGGTGTGCCATATCGATTCCATACGAAAGGTGAGGTGAAAACGGTTGTCATGCACTACAGCGGTGGATCGTTCCACTCGTCGTTCGGATCCAAAGGCCACTCTGTTGTCTCAGATTTGTCGCGTCTCGCTTCCGAACGGAGTTGGCGGTACGCTTGTGCGACGACGGCACTGAAAAATACCAACACTGCGGCACTGAGGAGAGGCGAAACAACGATCATGAGGCGTTGGCTGACCGAACCGATCGAGAACGATACGATCTGATGAGCGATGTCGATGAGAGTCAGTATCACACCCAGTCCGAACAGTTCGATCTCGTTGGTGCGCACCAGGGACCAACTTCCGGTCATCGCCTCGATGGGTCCGACGTCTCTCGTTGCGATCTCCTGACGGGTGAAGAACAGAAGGAGGCTAACGACGATCATCACGATGCCACCGACCAGCGTCCAGAACAGACCGAGCACTGGAGCGAGCACTCCGAGAAAGCTGATCGAAAATACATACAATAATAGCAGAAAATTGAAGATAACGACGTATGCGAAGCTCGACAGCGTCGCCCATCCGATCCACCGGGTCGGTTCGTAGAGTTGTTCCGTCTCTTCGCTGATAAACGTTCGATCGGAGATCACTCGGGCTGTCTCGCCAGCGATCCACAGTATCCCCACGAGAACGAGCGTGAGTTCGAGTGACATTGGGATCGCGATCGGTGGTGAGGGGGCAACCATCGCCTCGGACGGAAGCGGCTCTGCGGACATCTCCCGAAACAGCTCACGCAGTCGGTTGGACACCATGGTCACCGCCGAGTTCGTGACGATCGTCGACATCAGTGTGACGAAGAAAAACACCACGAACAGGTGTCCAGCGTTGCGGTTTGTAGCTCGATCGAAGCCGTTACGCAACGAATCTCTAATGCGTAGTGACATCTCTTGGGCTATTCGATCAGGGGGACTGTTACAGTATCGGTGGGTTAGGGCCAATCATCGCGTTCAGGTTCGTTTCGGGTCGATTGGGTGTCCGAGGAGCCGAGCGTCCAGTCGGCAGCCGCCGCCGCGTCCTCGATGTCGATATACTCCCAGTCCGTCTCTTGGGCCAGAGTTTCGTCCTCGCCGCTCGCTCCGATGAACACGTGGCGGTCCGTGTCGAACTGCTCTTTGACGTTTTCGAGGCTTTCCCGCTCACCCCGAGGCCCGGAGAAAAAGTCCTGTCGAATGCGTTTTTTTCGTGTGAAGTTCGTCACCACGTACGTCGGTTTCTCGGAGACGACACCGATGTACGACGTCCACTGACGGGCGTCCGTAAACACCACATCCGGCTCCGATAGCCGTTTGAGCGCTTCGAGTTCGAACGCCAGCGTCATGTCGTTACTCCCACCGCTTTGCATACTGCTGGGTACGCCGTCTGGATCAAAACACCTTCGGAACTTCCACTACGATCGGGCGAACTGTTCAGGATTACTGCTCGGCTTCCGGCGGGGTGAATTTCTCGACATCGATCGTCTGTTCGAGGAGGGCGTCCGTCCGGTCGCTCACGTCGACCCCCTCGCGGGCGAGACGTTTGAGGGAGGTTTGTGGCGCGAGATCACCAATGAGTACGCCTCCGATGACTTGCCCGTCTTTGAGCACGACGCGTCGCCACTCCGTCTCCGAATATTTACGCTCTACGAAGTCATCCCCGATAGTCGGGTGGCCAAAGGAGAGAAACGGGAAGTCAAAGTGAGTGATCGAGTACGACGAAACCCAGTGGAACGTGGCTTCCTCGACGTCTTCTCCCGTATCACGTACCATGTTCGTGGCGGCGATCGATCCCTGCTCTTTCGCGCTGCCCCACGCTCCGTTTTGGGCTTGTTCGCCGAGGATGGTATCGTAAAAGTACGTCACATCGCCCGCCGCGTACACGTTCTCGACGTTCGTCCGCATCTGTTCGTCGGTGACGATCGCACCGTTGTCGGTGAGCTCGATGCCGCTTCCTCGAAGGAACTCCGTGTTGAAGTCGAGTCCGATCGCGACGCCGACGAAATCGGCATCGTAGCGCTCGCCGTTGGGATCGACGACGCCTGTCACGTGCCCGTCCGCATCGACCTCGAAACGATCGACGCCGCTCTCGAACACCGGCGTGACGTCCTGTTCGCGCATCGCATTGTGCATGATTTCGGCACCGTCCTCGCTCAGCGCGTAGCGCCACCACGTGTTGCCCCGCATCAGGTAGTGGGCGGAAACGTCCTGTGCGCCACAGATGGCTGCGAGATCGATACCGAGCAGCCCTGCCCCCACGATCACACCTGTGTCGGCATTGTCGGCGTGTTCCTCGATCGCCCGTGCGTCCTCGAACGTCCAGAAGTGGTGGATGCCGTCGGCGTCGCTGTTCTCGACGGGGAGCTGTGCGGGCGTCCCTCCTGTCGCCACCAACAGGGTGTCGTATTCGATCGCCTCCTCTTCGTGGGTGTGAATCACCTGCTCGTCGGTGTCGACCCGCGTCACCATCGTATTCAATCGAAGTTCGATGTCCCGCTCTCGGTACCAGTCTGGCTGGTGGATCGAGATGGGTCCCTCGGGCATCTTTCCCTTTGCGAACTCTTTGATGAGAATCCTGTTGTAAAGCGCCTCACCTTCCTCGGTGAGTACGGTGATGTCGGCAGCGGGATCAGCCTCTCGGATCGTTTCCGCGGCTGAACTTCCCGCGATGCCGTCGCCAATAATTACGTGCGACGTGCCCATGAGAAGCCGATACGGAGCCGCGCTTAATGTGAATTGCTATCTCGCTTATCCACCATGTATTATCAGCCCGAACCGATGATCGTCCGGTATGCGGTCCGCTCTTGACTTTTGAGCGGTATAAATCTACATTCCGTATGGATAAGTTTATTTTTATTTTTCGTGTAGGTCCTGAAAGCGGTCTCGGTCACATTGATGTGTGCGTATCTCCTACCACCGATTAATGAAAATCAGGCAAAACGCCCGTCATTGGGCCACGAAACAGGCACTGACGCTTCCGGGGGTTCGATCGCTCGTCCACGCTGGGTTGGTTCGTCTCCACACCAACATCTTCCTCAAGAAGGCCGACGAGGAGCACCGCACCGAGCGGAAAGCGCATTTGAACGGACTGTTTGACGGGACGATCGACGCGTACACGGCAGCGCTCAAAGCCGGCTATTCGGAGGCGGAGGCGCGGGAGATCACTCATATCCAAGGCAACTTCGATTTCTACAACCACGGCTGGGTAGAGATGATGGAGATCCCCGTCACGGAGATCGACGAGCATTACCGCCGGTACGAGGCGTTTTTCGAGTCTCACGACATCACCGTCGAGGAACCGCTCGGAGAGTTCCGTCCCGACGATCTCCCGGACGCACCGACAACCCCCGAACGGCTCGCGGAACTCGATGGCAACCTCGATCAGCCCAACGCCGTCGGGGGATACGCCGACGACGTGTACGTCGAAACCGAGGACGGCGAGGTAACTGCCGGTGGCTCTGATGAACCCGACGACGTCGAACTCGGCAACGCGGTTGGGATGTCGGATGGTTCGTCCTCGGATGCGTCCAAGGAATGACTCGTCCGATCGAAACGCATAACTCTCTGGTCTACGAAATAGTAAGTAAGAAGTTAATTAAAACAAATTGGTAATTGTTTTATCCGCGTAGCTGTTTTTCTCTGCCGCCGTATTCATGGATCCACGAAACGAGATTACGTTCGAGTCCGATCCACTCTATGGCGATTGCTACGAAGTAGAGCGCGAACGGATAGTGAAAGCGTCGGACGAACGACTGCTGGGGACGTTCCACGTTGGGAGCACTGCCATCCCGGACGTACCGGGGAAACCCGTGCTGGACATCATCGTGGTGTTCGCCGATCGGGACGCCATGTGTAACGCTGCGAACGCACTTACTGAGGGCCGGTACGAACTCGAAAGCGACAGCTCTGACTGTATCGTCGTCGTTCGTTGCGATGACGATCGTGCGACGTTCCTGAAACTGCACACCCGGGACGACAAACGGGTTCGTAATCAGTTGCTGTTCCGGGAGTATCTACGTGCGGATCCCACGGCACGCCGGGAATACGAGCGCATCAAACGGAAGGCCGTCGAACGGCATCCCGATGATCTCGAGGCGTACACACGAGCGAAGACGGACGTTGTACGATCGTTAGTGGAACAGGCACGCGCCAAGGGATACACTAACCGACTTCCGGAGTTCGTTTGATCGACATCAAGCCGGGAGCGGTGGCTGCTTTCTTCTAGCAGTCAGTGATCGATCATCCACAGCTCGGTTCGATCAGGCTTCGATCGGATCGACGTGTTCGTCATCGGTTTCCTCAGCCTCGATGATGCGGTCAGCACACGCGTAGCCGGCCAAAATCCCCCCATTCAGGCTGCGCTCGGGGTACTGTGCCTGACTCGCCATTCCTGCGTAGTAGACGCCATTGCCCACCTCCGAACCGAGATCGTAGGGCACCACCATGTCCAGATAGCCCCGCTCGTAGACCGGGGCCGTTCTGGGATTGCGCGCAACGCGGACGTTGGTGACGACGTCCCGATCGAACTGCGGAAACAGCTCCTCGATCCCCGACAGCCAGTGCTCCGTGACCTGTTCGTCGCTCATCTGCCAGAGGTCTTCCTCTCGATCTTGGATGTAGCTGGCGATGTACAGCAGATGCTCGCCGCCGTATCGGTCGGAGGGAATGAAGTTCGTGTGTTCGATCAGCGCGCCGAAAGGCGCGTCGTCGGCGACGTTGAGCCAGTAAGTGTCAAGCAACGATTCGTCCATCTCGACGACTGCACACACCGATCCCTGAAAATCGATCTCACACGGATAGCCGGTGAGCGATTCCAACACGTTCGGCATCGTGGCGACGATCACGTCCTCGACCTCGTGTGTCGTCGTTTCCTCCTCCGTCTCGACGGTCAGCGACTGTACCTCCTTCTCAATCGCAAGGTCGGTCACCCGAGCGTCGGTTGTGATGTTTTCCTTGCCAACAGCCTCGATGAGCGCGTCGAGTAACACGCCAAACCCGCCCTCGATGTAGCCCAGCACCTCCCCGCGGAGGAGATCGCGTTCGCCGCGGAACTTGATCCGTCCGAGCAGCCATGCTGCGCTCACGTCGTCTTTCCGGCTACCGAACTTCGCGTCGAGCAACGACTCGAAAAACGTCTCGTACACGTTCTGAGTGGTGTGTTCGACGGCGAATTCCTTTACCGGCGTGTGCTCGAAATCCTCCAGCCGCTCGTAGGTGTCGAACGACGGCACACCGCCGCGCACGTCGACGTCGAGCGTCAACATCCCCAGCCGGAACTTATCGTACACGCTCCAGTGAGGAAATGAGAGGATCTCCCACGGCGTATCCATCGGATAGACACTACCATCGACGTAGTAGGCGTTCTTGCCGACGTGCCACTCGACGCGGTCTCCGATACCCAACTCCTCGGCGAGGTCCACGATCGTCTGCTCGGACTTCGAGAGGTGGTGATAGAACGCCTCGACTCGGTCTCCGGACGTCTCGTAGGTCGCTGCCAATCCGCCGATGTCGCTACCTGCCTCGAACAGTTGTACGTCGTATCCCGCACGCTGTAGTCGGTATGCCGCCGCCAGCCCGGCGATGCCGCCACCGACGATGCCAATCATACGGAACGGTCCGTGTCCATTCCGTAAGTCGATTCCCATCCACAGTCATCTCGTCCCCACTCATCGATCCGGAACGTGTTCGTCCCGTTCGTGATACCGGAGATCGTGAGCCGTTTCAAACACCTCCCCACAAGCGTAACACTCGTACATCCCCGTTAGCATTCGTCATCACTATCTCTATAGTGAGATTACACTCTATTAAAACATATTTCTTGATTTATACGATATGCTGTCGATTGTCGTCTCGGTATGTGTCGTGTAAGGGCGAGGATACCGTCGTGAACCGACGGACACATTCGGGTACATTTATCCGCCCGCTCGGTTAACTCGATGACATGGTTACCGTCCGGGCCCCTGCGACGAGTGCGAACCTTGGGAGCGGTTTTGACGTGTTCGGTGTTGCCCTCAACCGCCCGGCGGATGTCGTACACGTCGAGAAAGCCGATGAGACGACGATCGATGTGCGAGGCGTCGGTAATCAGTACATCCCGGAGGATCCAGAGAAGAACACGGTCGGAGCCGTCGCCCGCGCGCTGGATGCACCGGCTCACATCGAGATCGACAAGGGAGTCCGTCCGGCGTCGGGGCTCGGTTCGTCGGCAGCGAGTGCGGCCGCAGCCGCGGTTGCGCTCAACGAGCTGTACGATCGGGAACGTTCCAACGAAGGGTTGGTACCGATCGCCGCAAAGGGAGAGGCAGTCGTCTCCGGAACCGCCCACACCGACAACGTCGCTCCCGCCATTCTCGGAGGATTCACCATCGCAACGGACCAAGAGATCACACAGATCGAAACAGACATCTCGGTAGTGGTGTGTCTCCCCGAAGTCGTCGTTTCAACGCGGGAAGCCCGAGGAGTACTCCCAGAACGAACGACGATCGATAAGGTCGTCGACACCGTTGGGAAGGCAGCGACCCTCACAGCTGGGATGGGTCGTGGCGACCCAGAACTCGTTGGCCAAGGAATGCACGACACTATCATCACGCCCGTACGATCCGATCTCATCCCAGGTTACGAGTCCGTTCGTGAGACCGCGCTCGAACACGGTGCAACCGGCGTCACGATCAGCGGGGCTGGACCAGCGATCATCGCGGTCTGTCACGAACAGAACCAACGAGCAGTCGCAAACGTCATGATCGATTCGTTCGCCGATCACGGCGTCGAATCGCGGGCGTACCAGACCGAGATCGGTGGGGGGGCACAGCTATGTTCTCACTGATCACATTACTGTGATCGGTTCGCGTTCATCGGCGTTGAGGAATCGACTGGGGCCGACGACGGTCGACTCCTCGGTTTCGAGCACCTCCTCGGCGTGGATAAGGAATCGATCGAGTGAGGCTTCCACTAGAGGAACTTTCCACTGTGCCGTCTCTCCAGTTTGAACCGTCCGACGCGTCGCAAGCTGTAACATCCGGTCGACCAAATCGTGGTCCAATACGAGGGCAAGCGCGACATCCGGGGTTTCGGTGAGCGACACCGATCCGACCAGTGCACCCCGTTCGTTGTCAGCGATCGCATCCAAGAGCGTAAGCAACTGCTCGTTTCTCGATTTATTCAATTCAAACATCATCTTGAACCGTCCTAAGTCGTACGCCTGCTGGTGGTATTCTCGAGCGCGCGCGAGTTGTGCTTTGAACTGTTCGTTTGCCAGCAACAGCCGGATAACGCCGACCACTGTCTTCCCCGTGTCGACACTGAGATGTATCTCCGGAACATGGGGAGTGTATTCGCCCCCGATCAGGGGATGAACCGTCATCTGATGCTCGATCGCCTGACTCGTCGAGGGGATGGATTCGAGGCGGGCCGTGGTCTCGTCGTCGACTGCCGTGATATCGACGCTGTGGAACGAGCCGTGTTCGAGATGAGTTTCGAGCCGGGACCGTGCCTGCGAGTGCGTCTCAGCGACGACACACCCGACGTATTTGATGACGTATTCGTACCGTCCGTCGTGCTCTCGTACCGATGTTTCGCGTTGAAACAGATCCACGAGGAACCCTGCTGCGCGTGGGGTCCAATCGTCCCAATGTGGGGTGTATCGCGTCACCCGGGAGCGGGCACGCATCGCCCATGGATTCAGTTTTGGCGGTACACCGTACAACTGACGGTATGATTCCTGACGCGCAACGACCCGCGCATGGAACCAGTATCGTTCGTCTCGGTCCGAACCGATAACGTTCGTTTGCACGTTCGCTGATTACAGAGAAAGATACGTTAACTTTCGTTGGTATGTTATATCATAACACAATATGTATGAATATATTATTGACAGCATTACGCGAGACGGTACACTGGTGATCAGTGGATCAGTTACCGCGGGCCTGTAGTTTTTCTTCGTCGCTCATTTGGACGTTCGACTGACCTTTCATCCCCCGACCGATGCCGGTCGCGATCTCTGCGAGTCGCTCGGGATCGTCCCAATTGTTGACGGCCTCGACGATCGAGCGTCCCATCGCTTCGGGGTCTTCCGCGCCGAAGATGCCCGAACCGACGAAGATGCCGTCACAGCCGTGGTGCATCATGAGCGCTGCGTCGGCTGGCGTCGCTATTCCACCAGCAGCGAAGTTCACGACGGGGAGACGGCCCCGTTTTGCGGTTTCGTGAACGAGGTCGGCAGGAGCTTCGTGTTCTCTGGCCCACATTTCACGTTCTTCAGCTGTTTTGCCTTCGATCTCCCGGATCGAGCTTTTGATGGCGCGTTGGTGCGTCACCGCTTGGTTGACATCGCCGGTGCCTGCTTCCCCTTTGGTGCGGATCATCGCAGCACCCTCGTCGATCCGCCGAAGTGCTTCAGGGAGGTTGCGCGCGCCACAGACGAACGGAGCGGTGAACGACTCTTTTTCGATGTGGTAGTCGTTGTCGGCCGGGGTGAGAACCTCACTTTCGTCGATCATATCCGCTCCGGTCGCTTGGAGGATCTGGGCCTCTTTGGTGTGACCAATCCGGCATTTCCCCATTACGGGGATCGAGACTTCGTCAATGATCTCATCGAGCGTACCGGGATCGGCCATTCGTGCGACACCGCCACGCTTTCTGATGTCTGCGGGAACGGCTTCGAGCGACATGACCGCGACCGCACCGGTGTCTTCCGCGATGCGCGCCTGTTCCCGGGTGACAACATCCATGATAACGCCGCCTTTCTGCATTTTCGCAAATCCGCGTTTGACCAGATCAGTGCCGCGCTTTAGTTCCTCGATATCTGTTGTGCCGCTCATATGTTGAGCACAGTTCCGGACCCACTTAACCGGTCTGTCTATGTCTGATGGCGGTCCCCGTGCCACAGGAGTGTAGCCGATAGGCAACGCGTGTGGGGTACTGATAGCGATCACACGACGGAAGACACAGGTGTGGGCACGGAAAGGTGTCTACTAATATGGCAATCATCGACGCGGTGGTGGGCTGGTACGACCGTTTGCGGTCTTCCGAGGGACTCCCGCCACGAGAGGATCTTCCGTGGTACGTTGCCCCCGTTCCCAAGACGATCGAGGATCTCGGGTTACGGCTCGCGTGGCTCGTGGTCGGAATCAATCTTCTTGGTACGGCCTTCGGATTCTGGTACTACTGGCCCCAGTTTACCACGACGCCGGTCGTGATGTGGCCGTTCGTTCCCGATAGCCCCGCTGGGACGCTGTTCATCGCCTGTAGCATCGCACTCTGGAAACTCGGACGGGAGAGCGAGATCGTCAACGCGCTCGCGTTTTTCGGCTGCATCAAACTCGGTCTGTGGACGCCGTACGTGCTGTTGGCGTTCTTCCCCGCGTGGGGGTATCTCCATCCGGCGATGTACAACTTCCTTTTTTGGAGTCACCTGTTGATGGTCGTCGAAGCGTTCGTCCTCCACCGGTATGCAGACTTCCCCGTCCGCGCGGTCGCGGTCGCAGTGGCGTGGTACACGGTGGATCTCACCGTGGATTATTTCTATCCGATCGTCGGCGACCCACACCATACTGTGTTGCCCGTTCCGGACGCGACGCCGTGGCTCGGCGTCACCGCGTTACAGGTGGCTGCTGCCGGAGCAGTGGTGTTGACGATCCTTCCGACGTTTCTCGCGCTATCGACTCGCACAAAAAAGCCCACATGACGGTCGATATCATCAAGACCGTACATCGAACGAGCAGCGTCACGGTCCGTGAGCTTGCGGTGTTCAACACCGAGCGTCAGTAGGAGAGCACCGACCGGCTCACAGAGGACTGAAAACGGGCGGTTCAATCTATATCCAACAGATCTTCGATGAATCGAAATCCATCGACAACTGTCACAGAATCCCCATATCCTGCGCTCTCAAGAACCGCGTTGACGCCCTCACCAGCAGCGGTGTCCGTCGTATACAGATAAACGTGCGTTGCAGTTCCGCTGGCGAGCAGTTGCGCGGTGAGTCCTCCAAGAGCAGAATCAGCCCGTTCGATCGTATCCTCTGGCCGATCGTCAGCATTCGCAATGTAGCGCTGAACCCCATTCCATCGCCTTCGAAATCAGCGGATCCGTATACTCCAGTGGCTCAGCAACGCATCCCCATCCCTCATCAATGACGATATCGATCGGGATCGGCTCCGTTTCGAACTGCTTACTGGAACTAGCCTCAGTCAACTCGTCGTACACGCGTTCTGGGATGACGAACGTGAGTTCGTTGTGCTTGGCAAATGCCCGAACTTGCTGATACCGCTCGTTCGACGGCGCTCCGAGTGCAACGAAAAAGCCTGTATCTCCCACGTGCTTCGAACTCACGCGTCGAGATCCTCGGCGTCAACAACCTCTGCGAGCGATGCCTCCCGATCTTCGAACGAGCAGTACTCACGAACCACCGGGCGGAGTGCCTGCATGATCACCTCGGCTTCCAGCGCCGAGAGATCGAGGTCGTCGGCCACGAGCCGGTGGGTCGTCTCGCCCCGTTCGCGGGCGACGGTGTGGGTCAGGGCAATCGCAAGCCCATGGATGCCGCGCCGATCGATGTAAGAATCGATCGTTTCGTCCTCCGTTCGGCGGGCGACGGCGTCAATGAGGATCGGCGATATCGTGTATTCGCGCTCACTGTCGACAGTGAGTGTCAGTTCAATCTCGACGGCTCCGTACTGGTGGGGTTGGGCGTCGGTGGTGATGGTGAGTACCCCTGCATCAGTGAGCCGATTGACGTAGGTGTACGCAGATCCCTGGGGGAGATCAAGCGCATCCATCAGTTCCTGAACCGGGGCGTCACCTTCGCGGTAGAGGTAAGCGTAGATACGAGCAAGCTGGGGCTGTTCGAGGAGCCCGGCGACCGAGAGGAAATCGTGAACGATCTCTCCGTCGTTTCGTGACGCTGTCTGTGCCATGGATGGTGTGCCTGTTTACAGATAATGGATAATCAGTAATAAGGTTGCGGATGCAACACCGAGCGTCAGTAGGAGAGCACCGACCGGCTCGCAGAGGACTGAGAGAACGACGCAGGCGATCGACCCTCACATCGCAGAATCACTCGGATCGTTTTCGTCGGCGTGCGATCTGACCCACAGCGCGCCGATGCGGGACAAGCGCGTGCGGTAGGATTTGCCCTGTTCTTCCTGCTCGATGTAGCCTTTCCCACCGGGACCGAGTCGGTCGACGTTGTAGATCACTTTCGACCGGAAGCTGTTGGTGTACTCCTCGTTCAGATCGCGCGCGAGCGTCTGGGCCAGTTCAGAGACGCTTTCGAACTCGCCGTGTTCCCCGAGCGTGAAGAGAATGAGTTCTTCGAACGGTTTGACGTTCGAAAACGACGCCACGGGGAGTTCGAGGATGTGGCTGTTACCGACGCGTTTCGCGCCGATCGTCGTCCCCCGTTCGTCGAACTCATCAAGCATCGTGCGAGCGTCGGACATCCACTCATCGATTCGCTCGTCAGCCACTTCTGATGTCTTGATCTCTGAAAGCAGATCGATACCGTTGCGGAGTTCTTCGGCGAGTTCGGTTTCAAGATACTTCTCCGGTACGGTGTAGTAGGTGTGGATGCGCTCGCGGTCGCTCTGGCGTTCGACCATGATGGAATGGGCAGCTGTTGCAAACGCGAAACTGACCGTTCGAGGCATCGAGGAGACGTTTACCCACACCTCCCGTTGGGTGGACGTTCGTTGTTCCGGTGATCGTTCCGCTCCGACATCGGGAGCTCCATCCACATCGCTGTCGAGTTCCTCATTGATGAGATCGTACGCCTGTTCGAAGGCAGTGTCGTAATCGTACACGTCCTCGATGACGAACCGCTCCGTCTGTGCTCCGAGGAGGTTTCTGAAATCCGTTTCGAGCTTTTCGGCGAGGTGTTTAGAGTATTCTACATTGGCCTCGCTTCCTACAGCGCCTTCGAGGAGGATGACTCGGCTCACGTCGAGTTGATCCCGGACGAGCGGCGCGATGAGCCGATCGTAATCGAACCCGACCGGAACGATGTGTGTCTGCATGTCCAGTCTTTCTTTCGATTGCGGGTTAAACGTTCAGTTGTGGTCCGATTGTCGGACGAGTAACGCCTTTCGGACGGATCTACAGATAAGCAAGGCGAGTGCCTCGGTGACAGGCACCGAGGTAGTTTGCCGGTACGTTCCGAGGATGAGACGTTTCACACCACCGCTTTCTCGATCAGTTCGAGCGGATGATCGATCTCGTAGCCGGTTCCGTGTTCCATCTGCATCGCACACGTGGGACACTCCGTCAGTCCAGTGGTTCCGTCGGCGTCTCGCATGTGATCGAACATCTCTTCGCCGATCTCCATCGAATAGTCGTATTTCTCTTCTTTCCAACCGTACGTTCCGGAAATACCCGAACACGAATCACCGACATCTTCGATCGTGACGCCGTCGAGTTCTCGGAACAGCTCAAGGGCCTGTCGATGAAGCCCTTGATTGCGGGCGTGACACGGCGCGTGATAGGCCAGCGCGGATTCGTCTTCGAGTTCGGTCTCGCCGATCGCCTCGTCGAGATCCTCGTGGAGGCGGAGATACTCGATCGCTTCGTAGGTGTGGGTGGCGACCTGTTCAGTGTCCTCGAAATCGAACAGCTCCGGATACTCCTGTCGGAGCGCCATCGAACAGGAGGTACACGAGCAGATGATGTCGTAGCCCTCATCGACCAGTTCCGAGAAGGTCTCGACGTTGAACTTCGCAGCCCGGCGAGCGTCCTCAAGCATCCCGTTTGCGAACATCGGCGTCCCAGAACACCGCTGTTCGGGAACGGCGACCTCGTACCCGAACGACTCGAACACGCGTACTAACGCCTTTGCGACTTCCGGCGTGTTGAAGTTCGAGTAATCACCGTGGAAATACGCGACCCGTCGGTCCTCGCTTTCGATCTTCGAACCGCCGCGGTCATCGTACCACTCCCGAAACGTTTGCGTGGCGAACGCGGGAAACTCTCGTTCGCTCGTGATACCGAGCAGTCGCTCGTTGAGCCACTTCGTCACGCGGTTTCCCATCACGAAGTTCGTCAAGCGCGGCACCCGACTCCCGATGCGCGCGAGTCGCCCGTAGTTGGCGAGGATCCGATTGCGCACGTACTCTCGTGACAGTTTGCTCATTCCCTCGACGTATTCACCTCGGGCCGTGTTGTGCATCTGACTCAACGGGACGCCTGACGGACAAGCACTATCACACCGCATACAGTTCGAACAGGACATGATCGACTCGTCGATATCCGTGTCCTCCGACCGTTTCAGTCGCCACTGCTCCGGGCCCTGAAACTTCGGACCGGGAAACTCGTCGTCTACCGCGGCGACTGGACACGACGTGTCGCACGCCGTGCATTTATAACAGTTGTCCGCACCTGGGCGGAGATCCGTGGTCCGTTCGTCGCTCGGTGGCACGGTCGCTTCGGCGGTGGCCACCTCTGACGTTCGTTCGTTCGATAGTCGATCGCGGTCAGTGTTTTGGTCGTTGCTCATAGTCAGATCGCCTCGGCTGCGAGTCGTCCTGCGAGTGCCCCGGTTGCGAGTGAAATTCCGCTGCCGGATTTTTCGGCCGCGATGTTCGCGCCACCGAGGACGCTTCCCGCGGCTCTGAGATTTTCGTATTCGAGGTTGCCCTGTGTGTCGACTGGCCGGAGTTTGCCGTCCGGAACGACACCGAAGCGGGCAAACGGGTGATCCCCGAAAGCCTCCCCCAGGAACCACTCGTATCGATCCTCGGGATGGGGGACGTGGCAATCGAAGATCGGTTCGTGAACACCGTTTCTGTCGGAGTCGATCCCTTTCCCGACGAGTCCCCCAGTGGCGAGCACGAACTCCGACGCGTGGTAGGGTTGGGGGGTGTGGCTCCCTCGATCGACGAGCACCGAACTGATGCGATCTCCCTCAGTTTCGTGGCCGACGACCGGAACGCCGGTAGAAAGGTGCACGCCAGCCGAGTCTAACGCCTCAAACAGCCGATCCGCCAGTCGAAGCCCGGGGAGGCTCGGAGGGCCTCCCGGCAGTTCGAAGACGGGGATCCCGAGATGGGATTCGAGGGTGGATCGGACCGAGCCACAGTCATCTCTGCCCAGCAGCGCCGGGAACCCCACGCGCTCGGCATCGTCGATGTGGTGTTCGATCGTCTCGGCGAGTGCCGTCGTCGTTTCCTCTCGTTCGAGGGCAGTTGCAAACCGGGTAAGCTTCGCGTCAGCCCTGAGATCCGCAGGGAACCGAACCGTCACCCCACGGGACGCGAACGGAACGCCCACAGCTTCGAGATGGTCGGCGGCCAACGGTGCGTCGAAGTCGGGCAGCGATTCGAATCCCACGAGCAACATTGCTCGATCGTTCCCGATCCCGGTAGCCATCGACCGGGGATACCGCGCCGTCGGTTTGACTGTTCCTTGCTGTGTCGGCACTAGCGCGTTTCGGTCGGTGTGATCACCGGCGTACAGATCGCCCGTGATTTCGTCGAACAGCGCTAGACCCTCCCGGATCTCCGCCTCTCCGACGACACTGTACGGATGACTGTCGGGGAGGGCATCCAGCGCGTCGAACGGATTCACGACCGGTGGGTCGTCCTCGGTGGGGTAGCCGAGTACGTCGATGAGACCGCTCGCGTGGCGAAGCGTGCTCTCTTTGTGGGAGATCAGCCGGACGGACACACCAGCCTTAGCAGCCGACAGGGCACTGATGGCTCCGGCAAGCCCCCCGCCGACGATGACTACGTCTTCGCTAATCGCCATTCGAATCCCTCGTTCGATCGGTGCCCGTGTCGAAGGCGTCGAAATCCAGTGTCTCCTGTCGAGCAGGGTCGTGATCACGGTTCATCGTCGTGCCGTGGAGGACGTGGTTTAACATCGCTTGGGAGAGTTGTTCGCCCCACAGGGCGTGTCGTTGTCCCTTCCAACGCTCTTGATACAGTTCGTCGAGTGCCGTCCGAACCGTCGGCTCCTCGTGTTCGGGGTGGAGTTCGTTCGCCATTCGATGACAACACAGCCCACCTTGACAGTTGCCCATCGAGGCACGGGTCCGGATTCGGACGGCGTTGAGATCCGTCCCGGATTGATCGATCGCATCCTGTATCTCCGCGCGCGTTACCGCCTCACACTCACACAACACGGGATTGGGACCGTCGGTCGTCAGCACTTTCTCGGCGCGACTGCCGAGTCTCTGAGTGCTCCGGCGGCCGATCGGAGAGCGGAGTCCGAACGCCTCCATGTGGTCTCGGAGTACCTCGAAATCCTCACTGCCGGGCAAGGGTTCGTCAGCGGTCCGGCAGTCGGCCCTGATCCCGAACTGTTCACACACGTGATCGGTGATCCGTTCGGCCATCATCCGATAGGTGGTAAACTTCCCACCGACGATACTGGTCATCCCCGCCAGCCCGTCGCGTTCTTTGTGGTCCAACAGGAAGAAATCCCGCGTGATGTCCGTCGGATCTGTCGTCCCCGTTCCCGGCGGTTCGTACAACGGCCGAACTCCCCAAAACGAGCGGATAGTCCGAGACTCCCGAAGGATGGGAACCAGTTCCGACAGCTCTTCGATCATCAGATCAACCTCCCACTGTTCTTCGGGATACTCTTCCGGATCGTCCACCTCCTCGTCGGTCGTTCCGAGGATCGCCGTCGTCTCGTGAGGCACGATGATATCCGCATCGCCTTTTGGACGACAGCGGTTGATCACCGTATCGACCTGCCGAACGTTCATGATTACCATCGCCCCTTTCGAGGGACGAACCTCGATATCGACACCTGCCAGATCGCCGATCTGACCGGCCCACGCTCCGGTGGCGTTCACGACGTAGTCCGCCCGGATCTCCTCGGTCGTTCCCGGTGTTCGGTGGGTGCGCTTTCCCGGGCCAGTGTCGTGGCGCACCACACATCCGACAACGGTGTCGTCTTCGACCAACACGTCGGTGACCTCTGCGTGCGTCTCGATGCGCGCCCCGTGTCGTTGGGCACTGAGAGCGTTGGCGACACAGAGCCGAAACGGGTCGATCGCCCCGTCGGGAACGGCGATCGACCGTTCGATGTCCCCAGCCACCGCCGGCTCTTTCGCTTTGGTTTCCTCCGCTGAGAGCACGGTCGCCGGGATGTCACACTCACGACACCCCTGTAACTTCTCTTGAAAGTACGCGTCGGAGTCTTCGGGCCGCTGGATGAACAACCCCTCCGTCATTTCCACACAGTGACTGGCGATGTCGCGCAGGACGCGGTTCTCCTTGATACACTCTTTGGCGCTGGCTTGGTCGGAGACGGCGTACCGCCCACCGCTGTGGAGCAACCCGTGCATCCGTCCGGTCGTCCCGTTCGTGAGGTTGCCTTTCTCCACGAGCGTGACGTCAAATCCCCGCATCGCGAGATCACGGGCGATCCCACAGCCGGTTGAGCCCCCTCCGATCACGAGCACCGCCGGAGCATCTACCATCGTGTAGACGTACGTTGCCCACTACTTTACTTTATCTCTATTGCGCGGTTATCGGTAAACATAATGAACGAACAGGGTGACCGCTCCGATTACCCTGCTGTATGCAAATATACGTCTCATTTACTATCGTTTGATCGCTGCCATCGTCTACTCATCAATGATTACTGCTGAAGGCGTAAGGGACAGTAAAGAATTAATGACGGACCCACAGCAGTGGAGGATCCCCGGTGCGTACATCGATGTTCTGACAACTAATGTCCAGAACTAAGATTGCCAGGGGGAACAATGGTCGTTCCCTTCGAGAGAGAGACCAGATGGGGGTCGGCGGGGGAGTACCTTAGCAGGATCATGGTACTGCTGTAGGGCCATCGTATAGCGCATGGTGCATTCCCGCGCGACATCAAGTTTATAGGCAAACACCTGTAAAAATCTTCCTATACACACTCGATCGTCTGACAAATATAAGATAAGTAATAAAATTACGAATTACTGTATAATATTGGCGACATGCAGGGGGTAAGCGTGTCGAACTGGAGTGGTCGGAAAGCATCGTAATCCGGAACAGGTATTAGGGCTCGGTAAGATCCAGCACATATGTTCGGTCTCCTGTTTGTAACACTCACTCTCGATTCGCTGTTTTTGGGAGCGGGATTGTTCACTTTATGTGTCGGTTTCACGTTTCAATCGCTGCGAACACGCGATCGTCGGGCGGTAGCGCTTTCGATCGTGTGTGCAAGCGGGTTCGTGAGTATCGTCTGTGGTCTCCTATCGCCAACAACGGTAGCTACGTACATGCTCCTCGCGGCGCAGATCGGTGGTGTGGCGTTCTTTGCTCTCTTTTTCCACCAGTGGCTCAATTCTCTTCCTCCATCCACGTCCGAACGGCACCGTCGATTTTGATCGGTCTGAATGTATCAAATGAAAGTTTGAAACATCAAAACGATCATGGGTGATGACGATATACAGTTATCTGATGA